>DASTFN010000036.1:0-54179 GCA_035719905.1 Allosphingosinicella sp. | reverse complement strand
CCCCAGCAACATCCGGCGCCGCGGTCTTCACCCCCCGGGGTCCCAGCCTCCGCTGGGGCGACGGACTAGCTGCGCACTCTCCGGTACGGCTCGAAGGCGCCGAGGCCGCAGCCGCCATATTCGATCCGGGCGACCGGATCGAAGACGGTGGCGATGTCGCCGCGGCACAGGCGGGTGCCGGTGGTCCGGGTGCGAAGCGCCCGGCTCGAACCGAGATCGGGGCAGCCTGCGGCCGGGCGGTTGACCCATTTGCGGCCGCCGATCCCGGAGAAGACGATCGCGGTCTCGCCGGCCGAGCGATTGCCCTTGAGCTCGCGCGTGCTGACGCATTGGACCGGCGGGCCGTCCGGCTCGTAGCCGCGCAGCTGAAAGGCGAGCGAGGCCTCGTCGTCGGCCCGCATGTCGACTCGCTCATCGGTGTCGGTGGTGCAGCTCGCCGCCAGGCAAGCCGAAGCGATAAGTAGCAGATGTTTCATCCCTGGCCTCCTGGGGATTAGAACGCCCGGCGCGCCGGGCGGTCCCTCAGCTCCGGAAATTATCCTTGGCCCGGCGCCGTTCAGCAAGCTCCGCGGCCGATGAAGCGCGCATGAACGGGTTGGTCGCGAGCTCGAGGGCGATCGTCGTCGGCAGGGTGACCTCGCCGCGTTCGCGCGCCGCCTCGACCGCCTCGACCCGACGGACGAGCGCTTCATTGTCCGGCTCGACGGTGAGTGCGAACCGGCCGTTGGCGAGCGTATATTCGTGGCCGCAATAGACTTGGGTCTCGGGCGGCAGAGCGGCGAGCCGCCGCATGTTCTCGTACATCATCGCCGCGTCGCCCTCGAACAATTTGCCGCAGCCCATCGCGAACAGGGTATCGCCGGTGAAGACGGTTGCGGCGGCCGGCAGATGGAAGGCGACATGGCCCGCCGTGTGGGCCGGAATGTCGATCAATTCCGCCTCGATCGCTCCGATCCGAGCCCGATCGCCGCCGGCGACGATCCGGTCCATTCTCGATACGCGCTCCGCTTCGGCCGGGCCAGTGATCGAGCAGCCGGTCGAGTCGCGGATCGCATCGTTGCCGCCGGTATGATCGGGGTGCCAGTGGGTGTTCCAGATCTGGCCGATCCGCCAGCCGCGCGCCGCGGCGGCGGCCAGCACCGGATCGGCGACCGACGGATCGACCGCGACCGTCTCGCCCGAAACGGGCTCGTGGACCAGCCAGACGTAATTGTCGCTGAGGACCGGGACGGGAACGATCTCAAGTCGCGATCGCGTCATAGCCCACCTCATTCAACTCGATCAGGCAGAAGCCGTGGCCGAAGGGGTCCGCAAACATCGCGAGCCTGCCATAGGGCGCCTCGCACGTCGCCCCCTCCTGCATGGCGCCGGCGGCTACGGCGCGGGCGATCGCCGAAGCCATGTCCTCGACAACGAAATCGGCATGGATCGGGCTCCAGTGCCGCTCGTAGCGTCTCTCGTCGCCGCCGGCCGGGCCGATCGGCGTGCCCGGATCCTTGCGAAGCAGGTAGATCGGCACGTCGCGGCCGACCAGCTCGACGAAGCCGGCATCGAAGCGGCGGCCGACCTCGAGGCCGAGCGCGGCGGTGTAGAAGGCGATCCCCCGCTCCAGATCGGGCACGTCGATGTTGAGCAGCAGGCCGGCCATCGCGCCTACCAATGGCCGCTATTGGGCATCGACGCCCAGGGCTCGGCGGGCGGAAGGGCGTCGCCGGCCTGGAGCAATTCGATCGAGATGTTGTCGGGGCTTCGGACGAAGGCCATCCGGCCGTCGCGCGGCGGGCGGTTGATCGCGACTCCGCCTTCCATCAGCTTTCGGCAGCTCTCGTATATATCGTCGACCCGGTAGGCGAGGTGGCCGAAATTGCGGCCTTCGCCATAGCCTTGCTCGTCCCAATTGTGGGTGAGCTCGACCTGGGCGTCCTCGTCGCCGGGCGCGGCAAGGAAGATGAGGGTGAAGCGGCCGGCCTCGTTGTCGAAGCGATTTAGCTCCCTGAGGCCGAGAAGCTCGAAGAAGCGGAGGGTCGCTTCGGGGTCGGAAACGCGGATCATCGTGTGGAGATACTTCATGGCCCGCCTCTACAGCGCGGCGCGGGGGCCGTGAAGCTCTTGGCGGCGCAGGCTCGCTGACCTAGGCTGATCGGATGAGGCCGTTCCCGCTCCTCGCCGTCGCCCTCGCCATCGCCGCCGCGGCTGAGCCGCCCTGGGACTGGGGCGACGCCAGCGACGAATGGACGAACTCGGCCGGGTTCGAGACCTCCAAGGCCTTGTGCCGAAAGCTCCGCGACCGCGAGCCGCCGGCGTCGGACCGGCCCGATCCGGCCCAGGCCGCCGCTCTGAAGGGCTGCGATTCCGAGGCGCTCTATTACGGCATCGGCCGGCCCGCCGATCCGGTTCGGGCCCGGCAATGCGCCTTCCTGGAGGCGGAGCGCGAGGATGCCGGGGTCTTTTCCGGCCGGACGATGCTGATGACGATCTACGCCAACGGCCGAGGCGCGAAACGCGACCTCGAAGTCGCCACCCATCTCGCCTGCGGGCTCGACGGCGCGCCGATGGAGTCGCACGGCCGGGTGAGCCATCTCGCCGAGGCCAAGGCGAAGGGCTGGAGCGGCCAGGATTTCCATTTCTGCGACGACATCACCAGCGGCCTCGCCATGGGCTATTGCGCCAGCCATTTCGCCGGCATCGCCGGCGCCAGGCGCGAATCGGAGCTGGCGCAGCGGATCGTCGGCTGGACGGCGGCGGAGAAGCAGGCCTTCGCCCGCCTGCGCCAGGCGCATGAGGCCTATGTCGAAGCCCATGGCCTGGGAGAGGTGGACCTGTCCGGGACGGCGCGCGGAGCGATGGTGGTGGAGGCGGAGGAAGCGGAGCGCGACGAATTTTCAGCTTTGCTGACGAGCCTGTCCGGCGGCCACAGGCCGCCCGGCGGCGCGGCCGCCTACAAAGCGGCGGACTCGAAGTTGAATGCCGCTTACCGGCAGCTGATGCGCGATACGATGCCGACCGAGTCGCCCGGGCCGGTCACGCGCGAAGGCATACGGGACGCGCAGCGCGCCTGGCTGCGCTACCGCGACGCCTTCCTGGCCTTCGCCGCCGTCAAGTTCCCGAAGGTCGACCGAGACGGGCTCGCGGCCTGGCTGACCGAGCAAAGGACGGAGATCCTCGCGCCGGTGGAATGAGGGCCGCGGTTCGAGTGCGGGTCCTCAGCCTTGGTGCGAGCTGGTTTTTGAAGGGTAGGCACGAAGGTACAAGAAGGCTCGCGGCGCGAAGCGCCAATTTCCATCCTTGTACCTTCGTGCCTTCTCTCCAAAAAGAATTGGACCTGCGGTCCGCGGAGAGGCGCGAGAAGCGCGGCATCAATTCGCTTGCCTGGCTCGGCTCATCGCTATAAATGCACGGTTCATCGGCACCGTTGCAGGGTCATGGTCCTGCTGAGGAGGGTGATATGGCCGGGCGCTGGATCGACGATCGCAACAAATTGCTTCTGGTCGGGGCCGTCATCCTGGCCCTCGCCATCGTGATCGGCGGCTATCTGCTCGGCGACGGGCTGAGGCGGGCGCGGATGGCGGATCGGGCGGTGACGGTGCGCGGGCTGGCGGAGCGGAACGTGACCGCCGACCTCGCCAGCTGGACGATCGCTTATTCCGAGCAGGGGACCGAGCTCGGCCCGGTGCAATCGGCGGTCGACGAGAAGAGCCGGGCGGTGCGCGCCTTCTTCAAGCGGCACGGCTTCACCGACAAGGACCTCAGCGACACCGGCGCTTCGGTGAACCAGTTTTACGACAACAATAGGGGCCAGAACAGCGTCACCGTCCGCCAGCGGATCCAGCTCAGGACCAACGACGTGATGCGCGCGCGCTCCGCCTTCGCCCGGCAGGCCGACCTGATCCGAAGCGGAGTGCTGCTCGAGGACGGCAGCAACATGGTCTACAGCTTCACCCGGCTCAACAAGATCAAGCCCGAGATGATCGCCGAGGCGACCCGCAACGCCCGCGACAGCGCCCAGCAATTCGCCCGCGACAGCGGCACCGGAGTCGGCGGCATACGCTCCGCCACCCAGGGCTATTTCTCGATCGGAGCGCGCGACGGCGACGTCGACGGCGAGGGCGGCTCGTCGGCCGGCGATTCGCCTTTCCAGAAGGTACGGGTGGTGACGACGGTGGATTTCTACCTCGACTAGACGGAGGGCAAGATGAGCTGGCGATCGAGCATCCTCGGCATGGCCGCTTTGGCCGCCGCAGCACCGGCGCCGGCCCAGCCTCCCGCCGGCCTGACCGCCGCTCTGGCCGAGGCGATCGTCGACGGCTGCCGGGCCCACGCGGCGGCGAAAAAGCAGAGTCACGCCATCGCAATCGTCGATTCCGGCGGCCACCTTGTCGCGGCGCTGCGCATGGACGGCAACCGCTCGGGCATGATGTCATTCTCGATCGAGAAAGCGAAGGCGGTGGCGGCCTGGGGGTTCGCGACGGCGGCGATGGAAGAAGCCGCGAAGGGCACTCCGGGCTTCGCTCGGGCGCCGGGGGTGGTGACGGTGGCCGGCGGAGTCCCCGTCTTCTCCGCCGACGGCAAGATTCTGATCGGAGCGGCCGGCGCGTCCGGGGAGGACCCTGCCGACGATTCGGCCTGCGCCGAGGCGGGGATCAAGGCGGCGGGGCTGGTGTCGAAGCGGCGCTAGAAAATCGGGACAGTTACGAATTTCGTGCATCGCGTGCAGAGAACGGCGCGGGCAGGAAAATTCGTAACTGTCCCGATTTTCCTGGAGCGAGGTTATTTCGCCTCGTTCGCCGCGATCGCGGCCAAAGCGGCCTTGGCGGCTTCCGAGCCCGGCGCCGCTTTCGCGGCCCGGGCGTAGAGGCCGAGGGCGGCGTCCTTTTCGCCGGAGAGCCCGGCGATGTTGCCGGCCTCGAGCAGGATCGAGGCATCGTCGGGGGCGAGCGAGACCGCCTTGGCGATATGCTCCCTCGCCAGCGCCAAATCCTTCTGCCGGCGGGCGAGCGCGGCCGACAGATACCAGCCGAAAGCGTCCTTGGGGACGAGGGCGAGCCCCTTGTCGATATGGCCCCGGGCGCCCGCAGGATCGTTGAGCGCCACCGCGGCCCGGCCGAGATCGAGCTGGACCTCGCCTTCGAGCTGGGGGGCGAGCAGCCCGGTCGCGAGCGCCGAGTCGAACGCCTTGCGCGCCGCGGCCGCCTCGCCGGCGGCGAGCCGGGCGTTGCCGGCCTCGACCCAGAGGTCGCCGCGGCGATTGTCCTGGCGGTCTTGAGCCTCCTTCGCCGCCGCTTCGAAAGCGGCCGCCGCTTCGGCCCATTTCTCCTGCGCCGACAAAGCGAGGCCGAGGCATTGCGCCGCCAGCAGTCCGCCGCCCGAGCTCAGCCAGGCCTGAGCCTGGCCGGCGGCGCGCGCCGGCGCGGTCCGGGCGAGGGCGAGGCAGTCGCGGTAGCGGTTGGCGGGCGTGTCGACCGGGCCGGCGGCCTGGGCGGCGGCGGCGAGCAGGAGAGCAATCATGGCGATGCCTTAGCACCGGCGGCTGCACGGTGGGTGAACGATATCCCGTTACCCCAGCGAAGGCCGGGGTCCCGGCGGGTGGCAGGCTCGGCGCTCTTCACCCCCTGGGGCCCCAGCCTTCGCTGGGGCGACGGCCTGTCAATCGTCCTGGTCATCCGCCAGCCTTGCCACCGTGTCGATCAGAAGGGCGAGGTCGCCGGGGCGGGAAAGGCGGTGCTCGCCGCCCTTGACCAGGATCGTTCGGACGTCGGGGGACGCGAGCCGCTCCATCAGCCGAAGCGAGACCCGCCAGGGCACGTCGGAATCGTCGAGACCGTGGAGCAGGCGCACCGGGCAGCCGATCGCGATCTCGCCGCCGAGCAGCCTGAGCGACTCGCCGCTCTCCCAGAAGGCGCGGGTGGTGACGTAGGGCGCCTCGCCATAAGGGGACGGCTCCTCGAGCCGGCCGGTCTCGCGGATCGCCGACTTCTCGGCATCGTCGAAGCCCCAGTCGGTGAAGTCGGGCGCGGCGGCGATCCCGACCAGGGCGCTCACCCGCTCCGGCCGGGCGAGCGCGCAGAGCAGCATCAGCCAGCCGCCCATCGACGAGCCGATGAGGATGAGCGGCCCGTCGACGCCGTCGATCATGGCCAGGGCGTCGTCGCGCCAGCCGGTCAGCGTCTGCGCCTCGAACTCGCCGCCGCTGAGTCCGCAGCCGGCATAATCGAAGCGCAGCATGGCCCGGCCCTGCGCCTGTGCCCAGGAGTCGAGCGCGCTCGCCTTGCCGCCCTCCATGTCCGACATATAGCCGGGCAGGAAGAGGAGCGTGGGCCCGCGGCCGGGCCGGTGGCGGAAGGCGAGGCGGTGCCGGCCGCGGGTCCGATAGTCGAGTTCGTCCATGCGCGGGCTCCTAGCGGGACCGCGTGCCCGTCACAAACGAAGGAAGGGCCGGCGCCCCGCCGGCCCTTACCCGTCAGTTGGCGTCGTCGTCGTCGCCTCCGAAGCAGTCGGCGAGCAGGCACACCGCGACTCCGGCGGCGACCGCTCCGACGACGATCCACACCGTGGGGTCGCCGCCCGTCATGTTGAGCCGCCTGTCGGCGTCGAGATGGGCGAGGTCGAAGCTCGCCAGCTGCGCCTTGTTGAGCTTGCCCTGCTGGTTGAAGCGGATGTCGCCGAGGGTGAGCTGGCGGGTGACCGGGCGTCCGTCGAGCCCGGCGCCGACCGTCTTGCCCATTCCGAAGGTCAATCCGTAGGTCGGCTTCGCCCTCGCCGCCGGAACCCGGCCCAGCGGGATGCGCAGGTTGAAGGTGGCGTTGACTCCGCGCGGACCGTCAAAGCCTTCCGCACGATAGTCTTGAGCCGCCGCCGGCATGGCGGAGGCGAGACAAAGGGCGGCCGAGACGGTCGCGGTAACGAACTTTCTCATTTGATCCCCCTTTCGACCAAAGCTCCCAATCCGGAGCGGGGCCAGGATAGCACGGAATCGTTTCGGCTGCGAGTTGATGTGGGGGGCTGGAGATGGCGCGAGCCTGCCGCTACAGGCTCGCCTGTCATGACAGAGCATTTCAAGATCAGGCTTCCCGACGGCTCGGTGCGCGAGGTCGCTCCGGGGACGACTCCGGCCGACGTCGCCGCGGCGATCGGGCCGGGGCTCGCCAAGGCCGCGCTGGCGGCGCGGGTCAACGGCGAGGTGCGCGACCTGGGCCGCCCGCTCGAGGGCGATTCGGAGCTGGCGCTGATCACCGCCCGCGACGAGGCCGACGCGCTCGAGCTGGTCCGCCACGATTACGCCCACATCCTCGCCGAGGCGGTCCAGAACCTCTTCCCCGGCACCCAGATCACCTTCGGCCCGGCGACGGACGACGGCTTCTATTACGATTTCGCTCCGACGCCGGAGCGCGGGCCCTTCACCGAGGAGGATCTGCCCGCGATCGAGGAGGAGATGCGAGCGATCATCGCCCGCGACGAGCCGCTGGTCCGCGAGGTCTGGACCCGCGAGGACGTGCGCCGCCTGTTCCTCGAGCAGGGCGAGAGCTTCAAGGCCGAGTGGGTGATGGAGCTGCCCGCCGACGAGACGATCACCATGTACCGCTCGGGCGGCTGGATCGACCTGTGCCGCGGCCCGCACCTCGCCTCGACGGGCAAGGTCGATCCGCAGGCGTTCAAGCTGACCCGGGTCTCCGGCGCTTATTGGCGCGGCGACCAGAAGAACGCGATGCTGTCGCGGATCTACGGCACCGGCTGGCTCAACCGGAAGCAGCTCGAGACCCACCTCACCCGGCTCGAGGAAGCGGCCAAGCGCGACCATCGCCGGATCGGCCAGGACATGGATCTGTTCCACCTCCAGGCCGAGGCCCAGGGGAGCGTCTTCTGGCACCCCAAGGGGCTGATGCTCTGGCGCCAGCTCGAAGCCTATATGCGCCGCAAGCTCGACTCGGCCGGCTATGAGGAGGTGAAAACGCCGCAGCTGATGGATGCGCGGCTGTGGGAAGCCTCCGGCCATTGGGGCAAGTATCGCGAGAACATGTTCGTCGTGCCCGACGAGGTCCCGAACACGGTCGAGGGCCAGCCCGTCTTCACCGGCGAGGGCGATTTGATGGCCCTGAAGCCGATGAATTGCCCGGCCCACGTCCAGATCTTCAAGCAGGGCATCAAATCCTACCGCGACCTCCCCCTTCGGCTCGCCGAGTTCGGCTGCTGCCACAGGAACGAGCCGCACGGCGCGCTCCACGGCATCATGCGGGTGCGCCAGTTCACCCAAGACGACGCCCACATCTTCTGCGCCGCCGAGCAGGTGGTCGAGGAGGTCCGAATCTTCTGCGACCTGCTCGACGGAATCTATCGCGACCTCGGCTTCGCCGATTACGCCATCAAGCTGGCTTTGCGGCCCGAGCAGCGCTTCGGCTCCGACGAAATGTGGGACCGCGCCGAGCAGGAGCTGCGCGACGCGGTCGCGGCGGCCGGGCGCGACACCGCGGAATATGGCTGGGAGGAGCTGCCCGGCGAAGGCGCCTTCTACGCGCCGAAGCTCGAATTCCACCTCCGGGACGCGATCGGCCGGACCTGGCAGGTGGGCACGATGCAGTCCGACACGGTGCTGCCCGAACGGCTCGACGCGACCTATGTCGGCGAGGACGGGCAGCGGCACCGGCCGGTCATGCTCCACCGCGCCATCCTCGGCACGTTCGAGCGCTTCATCGGGATCCTGATCGAGCATCATGCCGGCCGCTTCCCGCTCTGGCTGGCGCCGGTGCAGGCGGTGGTCGCGACGATCGTCTCCGACGCCGACGATTATGCGCACGAGGTGGTCGCCAGGCTCGCGGCGGCCGGTCTCAGGGTCGAGACCGATCTCAGGAACGAGAAGATCAACTACAAGGTGCGCGAGCACAGCCTCGCCAAGGTCCCCAATCTGCTCGTCGTCGGCAAGCGCGAGGCGGAGGAGGGGACGGTGGCGCTGAGGCCGCTCGGCGAGGGCGCCCGGCAGGAGGTTCTGGGGCTCGACGAATTGGTGGCGAGGCTTACGGCCGAAGCGCTGCCGCCGGATCTGAGGTAGCACGTCGCCCCAGCGGAGGCTGGGGCCCCAGGGAGTGAAGGACGCGGCGCTTTTCACCCGCTGGGGTCCCAGCCTCCGCTGGGACGACGTGCAACCCCGCAACAGCGCGCCAACAAAAGCGTTCGCGCTCCGTCCCTGCGTCTTTCATTCGCGACCCGGAACCACTAGGTGATGGGCTGAACTTCAACCTCAGGAGACATTGTTATACGTCCGCCCATGATCCGGCGCCCGCAGGCGCCGCCCCTGAACGGCCCCCGCTTCAACGAATTCATCTCCGTGCCCAAGGTGCGCGTGATCGATGAGAATGGCGAGAATATCGGGGTGCTCCTGACCGCCGAAGCGATCGAGCAGGCCGCCGAAGTCGGCCTCGACCTGGTCGAAGTCTCGCCCAACGCCGATCCGCCGGTGTGCAAGTTCCTCGACGTCGGCAAGTTCAAATACGAGGCCCAGAAAAAGGCCAATCTCGCCCGCAAGTCGCAGAAGACGCAGGAGATCAAAGAGATCAAGATGCGTCCCAACATCGACGACCACGATTACGACACCAAGATGAAGAAGGTTTTTTCCTTCATCGGCGAAGGCGACAAGGTGAAGATCACCCTCAGGTTCCGCGGCCGGGAGCTCGCCCATGGCGAGCTCGGTATGAGGCTCCTCCAGCGGGTCCAGGCCGACGTGGCCGAGACCGCCAAGGTCGAGCAGCATCCCCGAATGGAAGGCCGCCAGATGCTGATGGTGCTGGCGCCCAAGTAAGACTGCCGCCCATCCCGTCGTCATTCCCGCGAAAGCGGGATTCCATCCCTGACTCCGGACTGGACTCCCGCTTTCGCGGGAATGACGAAGGGGCGCGGACCGACCGGGCCCCGCCCTTTCCCTTTACGGAAACGGCAGGTTTCCGTAGCGGCACCCGATTATTGCAAGTTTCGTTTCGAAACTGTATTGTTGCGCGATTGCCATAAGGGCCGGAAACCCGCAGAAAAGTGCGGATTCCGGCTGGCAGGCGAAGGCCCTTTTCAGTAGCTCTGGCCCCAAACCCAAAAAGGGAGAGGGGAATATGTCGAAGTCCTTCTGGCTCGTTTCGGCCGGCCTGTGTGCGCTCGCCGCGACGCCTGCTTATGCTCAGGATCAGACCAGCCCGACCGCCGAGCCCAGCCCGGTCGAGGAAGCGGGCGAGGTCGATGCGACCACCGACGTCGCCCCGACCGACACGGCCGCGACGGGCGACGAAGGCGACATCGTCATCACCGCCCAGGGCCGTAGCCAGATCCTCCAGGACGTTCCGCTCGCCGTCTCGGCGGTCTCCGCCCAGTCGCTCCAGAACAGCGGCGCCTCCGACATCCGGCAATTGAACCAGCTCGCCCCGTCGCTGCTCGTCTCCTCGACCGGAACCGAGGCGAACGGCTCCGCCCGGATCCGCGGCATCGGCACGGTCGGCGACAATCCCGGCCTCGAAAGCTCGGTCGCGGTCTTCGTCGACGGAGTCTACCGCTCGCGCAGCGGCGTCGGATTGAACGAGCTGGGCGAGATCGAGCGCATCGAGGTGCTTCGCGGTCCGCAGGGCACATTGTTCGGCCGCAACGCCTCGGCCGGCCTGATCCATGTGATCAGCAAGAAGCCGAACATGAACGAGTTCGAAGGCTTCGGCTCGCTGACCTACGGCAATTTCGATTATGTCCGGGTCGACGCCGGGGTCACCGGCCCGATCGGCGATACGTTGGGATTCCGGCTCGACGGGGTCTATTCGCGCCGCGACGGCTTCTACCACGACATCAACAACGACACCGACGTCAACGACCGCAACCGCCTGTTCGTTCGCGGCCAATTGCTGTTCGAGCCGAGCTCTGCGCTCTCGGTGCGGCTGATCGGCGATTTCACGAGCCGCGAGGAATCCTGCTGCGGCGCCGTCTATCTCAACCGCCAGTTCAACCCGGCGATCGGCAATCTCAACGAGCCGGCCAACCCTTTGCTCCAGCCGGGCGCCTCTCCGGCGCGGACCAACGACCAGGGCAACAACATCATCAACGTGCTGCGCGACCTCGGCACGCCGCTCGTCGCCTTCAGCGATCCGTTCAGCCGCGACATCTACGTCACGCCCGGCCGAAGCTACGAAGGCGACACGCGCGATTGGGGCATTTCCGGCGAGGTCAATTACGACATCGGCGCCAACGCGTCGCTGACCTCGATCACCGCCTATCGCAACTACCGCTCCGGCCAGCCGGGCGACATCGACTACAGCCCGGTCGACATCCTCTACCGCTCGCCGGACAACAATGGCGTCGAGCGGCGCTTCAAGACCTTCAGCCAGGAGCTTCGCCTGCAGGGCCAGGCGTTCGGCGACAAGCTGGACTGGCTGATCGGCGGCTATTTCGCCCAAGAGGATCTGACGGTCACCGACAATCTGAGGTTCGGCACCCAGTACGGCCGCTTCGCCACCTGCCGCCTGCTCTCGGGTACCGGCCTCGCCGGTTTCTACAGCCCGACCACCCCGGGCTGCATCAGCCCGACCGGCCGAGCCGTCATCAGCGGAGCGCTGGCGCCTGGCATCCCGTCGCCCTTCGGCGCCGCCGGCGGAACCATCCTCGCCGCCTTCGACCGGCTGGAAACTGTCAACGACCGCGGCAGCACGATCGACCGCTATCATCAGGACAGCACCAACTGGGCGCTGTTCACGCATAACATCTTCCACATCACCGACAGGCTCGCTCTGACCCTCGGTGTTCGCTACACTCACGAGAAGAAGGAATTCGACGCCACCTTCGGCAATGACAACACGGCCTGTGTAGCGCAGCAGAATTCGCTGCTGCCGTTCCTCGCCAATGCGGGCCTGGCGCCGCTGGCCGCGGGCCTCATCGGCCTCGCCTGCCAGGGCAATTCGACCGCCGAGCTGAACGGCGTGTCGATCGACGACGAGCGCAGCGAGGACGAGTTCACCGGCACCGGCATCCTCTCCTACAAGTGGAGCCGCGACCTGATGGTCTATGGGAGCTGGTCGCGCGGCTACAAAGCGGGCGGCTTCAACCTCGACCGTTCGGCGCTGAAGAATCCGGTGCTGCCCTTCGCCTCGACTCCGGGTGGCGCCCAGGCGCTGGTCGGCAACCTCCAGTTCGATCCGGAGATCAACACCGCTTATGAGATCGGCGCCAAATTCTCGCGCGGGCCGATCACGCTCAACGCCGTGCTGTTCCGCCAGGATTTCAAGAACTTCCAGCTCAACACGTTCAACGGCAGCGTCTTCCTCGTGCAGACGGTGAACGGCTGCGGAGTGGATCTCGCCGGCGGCGATCGCGACCAGAGCACCCTACCCGGCGCTCCCAATTTCGTCGCTCCGCCGGCCGCCAACCCGACCGCCAACCCCGCCGCGGCGACCGGCGCCTGCCCGGTCGACGAGGTCGGCTACGGAGTCCGCTCCGAAGGTCTCGAGCTCGAGGGCTCGGCCCGGGTCCGCCGCGACCTCAATGTCACCTTGGGGCTCACCTATGCCAACACCAAATACCGCGATCAGCTGGTCGGCAACGATAGTGGAGCGCCGCTCGATCCGGCGCTCCGTAAGCTGCCCGGGGACAATCTGTCCAACGCTCCGCAGATCGTCGTCACCAGCTCGCTGGCCTGGACCCCGCGCATCGGCAATTCGGGGCTGAGCGGGCTCTTCTATATCGACGGCCGGCTCATGGACGATTTCAACACCGGCTCGGACCTGTTCCCGCAGAAGGAGCAGGACAGCTTCGCCATCTTCAACGCCCGCATCGGCCTTCGCGGCCGCGGCGAACGCTGGGCGATCGAGGCCTGGGCCCAGAACATCTTCAACGTCGGCTACACCCAGGTCGCGTTCAACTCGCCTTTCCAGGAAGGCGCTCGCACCGCCGCTTTCTCCGACCCGCAATTCCCGGGTGGGCGGCAGATCATCTCCGCCTTCCTCGCCGAGCCGCGCACCTTCGGCCTGACCGGGCGGTTCCGGTTCTAGAGCTGGGATATCCTCCCCGTCGTCAGACGGGGAGGGGGACCACCCGAAGGGTGGTGGAGGGGTAGAAGGCGCGGACGCAGCGGGTTCGCGCGACTATCGCTCACGCTCGTGCCAGCCACCCCTCCACCAGGCTTCGCCTGGTCCCCCTCCCCATGCTCCGCATGGGGAGGATCTCTACGTCGCGAACCCCGGATCGAGCCGGTACGCCTTGCGCAGCAAGGCCGGCCAGGCCAGCGCTCCGGCGGCGAGCTTCAAACCGACCTTGCCCTGCTGGGCGGTGACTTCCGGCGAGCCTTGCGGCGGATTGTTGAGGTTGCCCTCGCCGGCCGACAAAGCGAGGATCTGGGCCTCGCAGGCGCGCTCGAGGAAGTACATCTTGATGAAGGCCTCGCCGATGGTGTCGCCGACCGTCAAGGTGCCGTGGTTACGCAGCAGCATGGCGCCCTTGGCGCCGAGATCGGCGACGATCCGCTCGCGCTCGTCCAGGTCGACGGCGACCCCCTCATAATCGTGATAGGCGATTTCGTCGCGGATCAGCATCGCCGTCTGGGTGAGCGGGAGCAGGCCCTCATTATGCGCGGAGACGGCCTGGCCGTGCGGCGTGTGGAGGTGGATGACCGCCTGGGCGTCCTCGCGCGCCATGTGGATCGCCGAATGGATGGTGAAGCCGGCGGCGTTGGTCATGAACGGGGTCTCGCCGACCGGATTGCCGTCCATGCCGACCTTGACCAGGCTCGAGGCGGTCACCTCCTCGAACATCAGCTGGTACGGGTTGAGCAGAAAATGATGCTCCGGACCCGGCACCCGGGCCGACAAATGGGTGAAGATGAGGTCGTCCCAGCCGTAATGAGCGACCAGCCGGTAGGCGGCGGCGAGATCGACCCGGATCTTCCATTCCTCCGCCGACACGCGGTCCTTCATCGGCGGGATGTCGAGCGAGGCGAGCGGGGCCAGCTCCGCCATATCCTTCCCGATCGCGTCTATGCGTCCCATCGAATTGCCTCCAGCTGGGGAGCTTTCCTCTACCGCGTGACCGGCCGTCCTCCAATACGGATAGCGGTCGCGCAGGATCGGATGCAATTTTTCGTGGCGCTGCCCGCTTGCCCTTCCGTTTTTCGTGCTAGATGACGCGGCAGGCAGCGGGGAGGCAGGCGTGGCCGAGGTTCACGGACTCGACAAGGACGTCGTCGCGCTCATCCTGTTCGGGCGGGGCGACCGTCAGCGCTTCATCCAGGAGACTCCGATCCTCCCCGATGTCTGGGAGCTTTTCGCCAAGTCGCCGGCCAAGCGTCACGACCTCCTCATCTCGCCGCTCGCCTCCCGCTCCGCAGTCGCCGTGATGCGCGAGATCAAGGCGCAACTGAAGGCGCGGATCGAGAAGGCTCTGAAAAGCGAGGAGGCGGTCCGCGACGAGCTCGCCAGGGCGAATCTCGCGCCGCTCCAAACCTATGTCGCGGCCTGCCTCACTTTCGAGGAGCTGCTCTTCGTCGTTCTGCCGCGCACGGAATGGACGGTGAAGTCGCGCGAGCGCTTCGAGAAGGAGGAGGGCGACCTTCCCTTCGACCCCGACGCGGCCTTCGGCCAGGTCTACGATGCGGCGACCGGGAGCAGGCCCTATGCGGAGAAACCGCTAAGGGGCCAGCTGTTCGAGATCGCGCGGATCCTGACGCTGATCGCGGCGATCGAGGTCAGCCAGGATCCCGAGCTGAAGGAGATCACCGAGCCCGAGCAGCTCTTGCCGCTGCGCGGACGGATCGTCGCAATCATCGTCGACCTGCTAAAACGTCTCGCCGGCCAGGCCCGTCCGGCTCCTCTCATCGGCCGGGTCACCAGCAACCGCGGCGTGATGCAGGCGAGCCTCGTCTCGCGAGAGACGGTCAAGGCCGACGCCGCCTATCGGCTGTTCGACGTCCGCTGCCAGACGATCACCTGGGGAGTCCTCGATTCCGGGATCCACCGCGACCACCCCGCCTTCAGGCGCCGGGATCCGAAGCCCGGACAGACCCCGAGCCGGGTGATCCGATCCTACGAGCTCGGCATCCTTCGTTCGCTGCTGAACTCCGCTTATGAGGACGAGCCCGCCGCCAATCCGATCCTCAAGGATTGTATCAAGGGGTCGAAGCTCAAGCCGGGGGAGGCCGAAGCCTATCTCGCCAAGGCCTATCAATCCTATCAGACCGAAATCCTCGACTGGTCGTCGATCGAGCCGCTGCTCAGGCTGGCCGAGCCGAGCATTCCGAGCGATGGCCACGGCACCCACGTCGCCGGGATCATCGGCGCCGACTGGGACGACGAGGACGGCAAGCCCTATGTCCGGGGCCTGTGCCCGGACATCCAGCTGATGGATTTCCGGATCATCGGCCAAGGCCTGGACGAGACCGAATTCGCCGTGCTCGGCGCCCTTCAGCTGGTCCGCTACCTGAACAGCCACAACCAGTATATCGTCGTCCACGGAGTCAATCTCAGCCTTGCCATCCCGCACAAGGTCGGCAGCTTCGCCTGCGGCCGGACTCCGGTCTGCATGGAGGCCGAGCGGCTGATCGGCGCCGGGATCACCGTCGTCGCGGCTGCCGGCAACGAGGGCTATCACGAATATCAGACCGCCGGCCCGGTGTTCCGCGGCTATGCGCAGGTCAGCATCACCGATCCCGGCAATGCCGACGGGGTCATCACCGTCGGCTCGACCCACAAATATGAGCCGCACGCTTACGGCATCTCCTATTTCTCGAGCCGGGGCCCGACCGCGGACGGACGCATGAAGCCCGACCTCGTCGCTCCTGGCGAGCGCATCGAGAGCACTTTGCCCGACGGCGAAAAGGGCCCGCTCGACGGCACCAGCCAAGCGGCGCCGCACGTCAGCGCGGCGGCGGCGATGCTGATGGCGCGCTATCCCGAGCTCAACCGCGAGCCTCGCCGGATCAAGCGGATATTGTGCGAGAGCGCCACCGACCTTGGGCGCGAGCGCGCCTTCCAGGGCCATGGCCTGCTCGACATATTGCGCGCGTTACAATCGTTCTGACCGAGGGGAGCAAGACATGGCCTATTTCACCCTGGAGGCGCTGCCCGCCCGCTACGGCGACTGCCTGCTGCTCCATTATGGCGACGACGCCAAGCCCGGCCTCGTCCTGATCGACGGCGGCCCCGGCAAGGTCTGGGAAAAGTCGCTCGAGCCGCGCCTGGGCGCGCTCGCCGCGGCCCGCGGCCCGGCTTTCCGGATCAATTTGATGATGGTGAGCCATATCGACGACGACCATGTCGTCGGGCTGGTCGCCTTCACCAGCGCCTGGAAGGCGGAAAAGCAGGCCGGTCGGCCCTGGCCCTATCCGGTGCGCGAGGCCTGGCACAACAGCTTCGAACGCATCTCCAACGCCAAGGACATCAATGCCGTCACCGCTTCGGTGACCGCATCGGCCGGGGCCTCCTCGATCGACGAGGTCGACCTCAAGGCCGCCGGAATCGAGGATACGGAGGAACGCCGCGACGCCCTGAAGGTCCTGCAGAGCGTCGCCAAGGGCAAGGCGCTGCGCGACAATCTGGAAGCGCTCGCAGTGCCGACGAACACGGGTTTCGACGGCAATCTGGTCCGCCCGGGCGAGGGCCCCAGCGTCCCCTACAAGCTCGGGCCGGAGCTGACCCTGCACATCGTCGCGCCACTCCCCGACCAGCTCACCGCGCTTCAAAAGGAATTCGCCAAGGAGCTCAAGCCCGACGCAGCGCTGGCGGCCTACACGGACGGTTCGGTTCCGAACCTTTCGAGCATCGCCGCGGTGGTGACCTTCAAGGGAAAGAAGATCCTCCTCACCGGCGATGCGCGCGGGGACTATCTGCGGCAGGGGCTGAAGCAGGAGGGCCAGCTCGACGCCGGCGGCAAGCTCCACCTCGACATCTTCAAGCTTCCGCACCACGGCTCGGACCGCAATATCGACAAGGACTTCTTCCGCGACGTCACCGCCGACCATTATGTCGCCTCGGCCGACGGCACCTACATAAACCCGGACCGGCCGACCCTGGAGATGCTGATCGAATCCCGCCCGAAGGAGGACAATTACACGATCCATCTCACTTACGATGTCGCTGCGATCGACGCGCAGCGCCGCAAGGAATGGGAGAAGGACCGCGACGATTGGGATGATTCCAGACACGCGCTCGGCACCCTCTTCGCGGCGAAAGCCGCGGCAGGATACAAGTTCAAGGTGAGCGCCCCGTCGGCCGGCGGCGGCTGGCCGAAGATCGACCTGCTCGACCCGATCCCCTTCTAGGGCGCCACCCGGTCCGGATGCGCCGCGGCGAAGGCGTCGAGGCTATGGGCCTCGGAATCGGCTCGAACCAGGGTCGGATAATCGTCCAGCGGCACCTCGAAGCGGCGCGCGTTGAACAATTGCGGGACCAGGCAGAGGTCGGCCACGGTCGGCGAGTCGCCGAACAGGAAGCGGCCGGCCCGCGCCGCCGCCATCGCCTCCAGCGCGGCGAGCCCCTCGCTCACCCAGTGGCGATACCAGGAGTCGCGCGCTTCCTGCGGCTGACCGAGCGGCCCGGACAGATATTTGAGGATTCGCAGATTGTTGAGCGGATGGATGTCGCAGGCGACGGCCAGCGCCAGCGCCCGGACATGGGCGGCGTCGGCAGGATCGGCCGGGAGGAGCGGCGGCTCGGGACGGGTGGCCTCGAGATAGTCGATGATGGCGAGGCTCTGGACGAAAGCGCGGCCGTCGATCTCAAGCGTCGGCACGAGACCCTGCGGATTGATCCGGCGATAGTCGGCGCCCTTCTGTCCGCCCTCGAGAAGGTTCAGAGGAACGCTTTCATAGTCGACCCCCTTGAGATTGAGCGCGATCCGCACCCGGTAGCTCGCCGAGGAGCGGAAATAATCGAACAGGCGCGGTTTGGTCATGGCAGCGCACGCTAGACCCGTCGGCCGCGCCGTCAATCATCCGCGGCTTGCGCTCGCCCCGCCCGCCCGGTTACGGCGCGGCTTCAGCGAGGAGCGTTCGACTTGGCCGAGACGAAAGCGAAAAAGACGGTCTTTTCCGGGATCCAGCCGACCGGCGGGCTTCATCTCGGCAATTATATCGGCGCCGTCTCGCTGTGGGTGCGCGAGCAGGACAAGCACGACAACATCTTCTGCATCGTCGATCTCCACGCTTTGACCATCCCGGAGGCGATCGAAGCCGCGCGCCTCAGGTCCAACTGCCTGGACGTCGCCGCCCTCTACCTCGCCTGCGGGATCGATCCGGAGAAGTCGCTGGTCTTCATCCAGTCGCAGGTGCGGCAGCATGCCGAGCTCGCCTGGATCCTCAATTGCGTCACTCCGATGGGCTGGATGAACCGGATGACCCAGTTCAAGTCCAAATCGGAAGGCACCGACAGCGTCGGGGTCGGCCTCTATTCCTATCCGATCCTGCAGGCCGCCGACATCCTCCTCTACCATGCCGACCTCGTCCCCGTCGGCGAAGACCAGCGCCAGCATGTCGAGATCACCCAGGATATCGCCCAGCGTTTCGGGCATCTGTTCGGCTATCAGTTCACCCGGCCCGAGCTGATGATGCAGAAGGTCGGCGCCCGGATCATGGGCCTCGACGATCCCGAGGCGAAGATGTCGAAAAGCGCGGACAGGCCCGGCCATGCGATCGGCCTTCTCGATCCGCCCGCGGCGATCCTCAAGAAGCTCAAATCGGCCAAGACCGACAGCCGGACCGCGGTCGACGCCGCCGATCTGTCGCCCGGGGTGAGGAACCTTCTCACCATCTACCATGCCTTCGCCGGCGGCAGCTGGGAGGAGGCGCTGAAGCGCTTCGACGGGCAGGGTTACGGGACTCTCAAGACCGGAGTCGCCGAGGCGGTGATCGCCGGCCTCGAGCCGATCCAGAGCCGCTTCGCCGAGATCCGCGGCGACGAAGCCGGGCTCGTCGCTTTCCTCCGCCGCTCGGGGGAGGCGGCCGCCGAGCGGGCCGAGGCGACGATGAAGCACGTCCGCGAGGCGGTCGGCACCTGGTGAGGTCGGTCTCACCCTTTGCCGAATCCATGAACGCCGAACGGATAGAATATCCGCGGACTTCGACGTTCATGGACCCCGGATCAAGTCCGGGATGACGGTTCAAACTTGACGCCCGACGCTCTAGGTTGCGCTCGATGGATTTCGCCACCCGCGCCTGGAACCACAGCTTCCCGTTCGATCCGATCGTCCGGTCGCTGCTCGACACCGATTTCTACAAGCTGCTGATGCAGCAGTTCATCTGGGAGCATTATCCCAACGAGCGGGTGACCTGGCGGCTGACCAACCGGACGAAGTCGGTCAGGCTGGGCGACGAGATCGATCTCGGCGCGGTGCGCGAGCAGCTCGATCATGCGCGGACCCTGCGCTTCACGCCGACCGAGATCGTCTACCTGCGCGGCCAGAGCTTCTACGGCCAGACCGGGATCTTCAAGCCGGGCTATCTCGACACTTTGCGCGCCTTCAAGCTGCCCGACTACCAGCTGTCGCGGACCGAGGACGGCCAGATCGAGCTCGTCTTCGACGGCCATTGGTGGGAGACGACGCTCTGGGAGATATACGCCCTCGCCATCGTCAACGAGCTCCGCTCCCGCGCCCTGCTGAAGGCGATGTCTAGGGGCGGGCTCGATATCCTCTACGCCCGCGCGAAGGTGAAGCTCTACGCCAAGCTCGAGCGGCTGCGCGAGCTCGAAGGCCTCAACCTCTCCGATTTCGGGACCCGCCGCCGCCACGGCTTCCTGTGGCAGGAGCATTGCATCCTCACCGCCTGCGACCTGCTCGGCGACGGCTTCACCGGAACCTCCAACGTCTTCCTGGCGATGAAGCACGGCCTCGAGGCCAAGGGCACCAACGCCCACGAGCTGCCGATGGTCTTCGCCGCCCTCGCCCGCCAGCGCTCGCCCGGCGACGACGAGGCTCTTCGCCAGTCGCAATACAAGGTGCTCCAGCAATGGCAGAACCAGTATCGCGGCAATCTGCTCGTCTTCCTCCCCGACACCTACGGCACCACCCAGTTCCTGAAGGGCGCGCCGCAATGGGTGAGCTACTGGACCGGGGCGCGGCCGGATTCGAAGGAGCCGGTTGCGGCGGGGGAGGAGCTGCTCGCTTTCTGGGACCGGATCGGCGTGACTCCCGAGGCCGTGGCGGAAAAGAAGCTGATCATTTTCGCCGACGGGCTCGACGTGGCCCTGCCCGGAGCGGAGCCGAACGGCACCGACATTCCCTCGATCCACCGCCATTTCGCCGGCCGGGTCCAGGCCGGCTTCGGCTGGGGGACCAATTTCACCAACGACTTCATCGGCTGCCACCCGGCGGGGGCGGAGCGGATGAAGCCGCTCTCTTTGGTCTGCAAGGTGGCGGCGGTGAACGGCGATCCGGCGGTGAAGCTCAGCGACAATTTCGCCAAGGCGACCGGGCCGGCCGCGGAGGTCGCCGCCTATCGCGCCGTGTTCGGCGACGAGGGGATTGCCGACGTTCCGGTGAAGGTCTGAGGAGGGCGAGGTGGACGGCTTCGAAGCGCGACCGGGCGATGCCCTGATCATCGTCGACCCCCAGGTCGATTTCTGCCCGGGAGGCGCCCTCGCGGTCGCCGGCGGCGACGAGATCATGCCCGGGATCGCCGGGCTCGCCTCGGGCTTCGAATTGGTCGTGGTGACCCAGGACTGGCACCCCAAAGGCCATGCCTCCTTCGCCAGCAGCCATGGCGCGGCGCCCTTCTCGACCACGCAAATGCCTTATGGCGAGCAGATTTTGTGGCCGGACCATTGCGTCCAGGGCAGCGTCGGGGCGGGCTTCCACCCGGCCCTCGGACCGGCGCTGGAGCGCGCCCATCTGATCCTGCGCAAGGGCTTCCACCCCGGGATCGATTCCTATTCCGCTTTCTACGAGAACGATCGCACCACCCGAACCGGCCTTGCCGGCTATCTTCGCGACAAAGCGGTGCGGCGCTGCGTCCTGGTCGGCCTCGCCTACGATTTCTGCGTCGCTTATTCCGCGCTCGACGCGGTCCGCGACGGCTTCGAGGCCATCGTTCTCAAGGACCTCACCCGGGCCATCGCCATGCCCGGCGCGGGCGGCGGCACCACGGCCGACGAAGCGGAGGTGCGCTTCCGCGAAATGGGCGTGGCGGTGGCGTAGCTATCTGCCTTCGCCGAGACAGGCGCGGGTGAGCGGCGCTCCGTCCTGCCGCCGGGCGAGCTGGAGCTGGAAGACGACGTGGCCGCCGTGGCGGAAGGCGGCGATCCCGCCGGCCAGATAGAAGCTCCACATCCGGAAGAAGCGCTCGTCGTAGAGGGCGACGATCTCGCTGCGCGCCGCCTGCACCCGCTCGTACCAGGCCTCGAGGGTAAGGGCGTAATGGCCGCGCAGCACTTCGAGGTCGGTCAGCCACAGCCAGGATCGCTCGATCGCCGGAGCGATCTGGCTGAGCGCCGGCACGTAGCCGCCTGGGAAGATATATTTGGCGAGCCAGGGGTCGGTCGCCCCGGGACCGTCGGCGCGGCCGATCGTGTGGAGAAGCATCAGCCCGTCCTCGTCCAACAGCGCCCGGCAGCGGTCGAGGAAGGCGCGGTAATGCGGCGGCCCGACATGCTCGAACATGCCGACGCTGACGATCCGGTCGAACCGTCCCTCGACCTCGCGCCAATCGGCCAGCTCGAACCGCACCCGGCCGTCCAGCCCTTCGGCCGAGGCGCGGGCGCGGGCGTGGCGGAGCTGCGCTTCGGAAAGGGTGATCCCGAGCACCTCGACCTCGGCCGTCCGGGCGAGATGGAGCGCCAGCCCGCCCCAGCCGCAGCCGATGTCCAACACTTTCTGGCCCGGCTGGAGGCACAGCTTCGCGGCGATTCGCGCCATCTTCGCCGCCTGGGCGGAATCGAGGTCCTGGCCGTCCCGGGTGAAGTAGGCGCAGCTGTACTGGCGCTCGCGGTCGAGGAAGAGGGCGTAGAGCGGATCGGAGAGATCGTAATGATGCGCGGCGTTGCGGCGCGCCCGCCGCTTCCAGTTCCAGGTGTCCCACGCCGCCGCCAGGCGAAGCGGGCGCCACAAGGCCGCCCGGACCGGATTCTCTTTCTCCCAGCGGATGTTGAAGCCGATCAGGTCGAGCAGCGAGCGGATGTCGCCGGTCTCCAGGCTCAGCCGGCCGGCCATGTACATCTCGCCGAAGCCGAGGGCGGGGTTGCGCGCGATCGCCCGCGCCGCCGCGGCGTCGGCGAGGCGGATCCGGACCGGAGCAACGTCCGGCGATTGCGAGCCGTAGCGGCGGAGCCGTCCGTCGGGTCCGACCATTTCGAGCGGCCCGGCGCGGATCAGCTTCCGGAAAAGGCGGTCGAGCATGAAGCGATGCTGCGCCGGTCGCGGCCCCGGAACAAGCGCGACAAGCATCCCGTCATTGCGAGGAGCGTAGCGACGAAGCAATCCAGCGGGCCTCGTAAGCCGCACTGGATTGCTTCGCTACGCTCGCCATGACGGGCTCACGCCGCCCGCGATTTCTCCATCGCTTCCGAAGCCTCGAGCCAGCGCCGCTCGGCCTCGGCCAGCCTGTCGCCGGTCCCGGCGAGCAATTTCATCAGCTCGCTCATCGTCAGGCGGCCGTCCTCGGCCGAGGCGGAAGACGGATCGAACATCGCCCGCTCGATCTCCTGCTTGCGCGCTTCCAGCCTGGCGATCTCCGCCTCCGCGGCCTGGGCCGCCCGGCGCAGCGACTGGCCCTGGGCGCGAGCCTCGGCTTCGGCGCGGCGCTCGTCCTTGCGGTTGCGCTTGGCCGCCGGCCGCTCGCCGCCGCCGTCCTGGTTCCGGCCGAGGATGAGGTCGGTATAATCGTCGAGGCTTCCGGCATATTCGCGCGCCGTTCCGCCGTCGACGAGCACCAGCCGGTCGGTGGTGAGCTCGAGCATGTGGCGGTCGTGGCTGACCAGGACGACGGCGCCGCGATAGTCGTTGAGCGCCTGCACCAGGGCCTCGCGCGCATCGACGTCGAGATGGTTGGTCGGCTCGTCGAGGATGAGAAGATGCGGCGCCTCGCGGGTGATCAGCGCGAGCGCCAGCCGGGCCCGCTCCCCGCCCGACATGTCGCCGACCCGCATCACCGCCTTCAGGCCGGAAAAGCCGAACCGCCCGAGCTGGGCCCTGACCGCCGCCGGAGTCGCCTTGGGCATCAGCCTGGCCATGTGCTGGAGCGGGGTCTCGTCGCCGTTCAGCTCCTCGACCTGGTACTGGGTGAAATAGCCGACCTTGAGCTTGCCCGAGGCCCTCATCTCTCCTTCCATCGCCGGAAGCTGCGCCGCGAGCAGCCGGGCGAGCGTCGTCTTGCCGTTGCCGTTGCGGCCGAGCAGGGCCAGCCGGTCGTCGGGATCGAGCCTGAGATCGAGCCGCGAGAGCACCGGCTCGCCCGGCGCATAGCCGACCGCGGCCATGTCGAGCTGGACCAAAGGCGGCTTCAATTCGGCCGGGCTCGGGAAATCGAAGCTGAGGCTCGGATCCTCGGCGACCGCGGCGATCGGCGCCATCCGGGCCAGCGCCTTGACCCGGGACTGGGCCTGCTTGGCAGTGCTCGCTCGGGCGCTGTTGCGGGCGATATAATCCTGAAGCCGCGCCCGCTGCGCCGCCTGGTTGGCGCGTGCCGATTCGAGCTGGGCGAGACGCTCGGCGCGCTGGGTCTCGAACGCGTCATAGCCGCCCGGATAGAGGGTCAGCCTGCCGGCCTCGAGGTGGAGGATGTGGTCGGCGACGTTGTTCAAGAGATCGCGCTCGTGGCTGACGATCAGCATCGTCGCCCGATAGCCCTTGAGGAAATTCTCGAGCCAGAGCGTCGCCTCGAGGTCGAGATGGTTCGAAGGCTCGTCGAGGAGCAGAAGGTCCGGCCCGGAGAAGAGCAAGGCGGCGAGCGCGACCCGCATCCGCCAGCCGCCCGAAAAGCTGTCGAGCGGCCTTTGCTGCATCGTCTCGTCGAAGCCGAGCCCGACCAGGATCCGGGCCGCCTTGGCCGGAGCGGCATGGGCGCCGATCGCGTTCAGCCGGTCGTGAATGTCGCCGAGCCTATGGTGATCGTCGGTCTCCTCCGCCTCGTGGAGCAGCCGCGCCCGCTCGACGTCGGCGGCGAGCACCGTCTCGAACGGGGTGGCGGCGCCGGCGGGGGTCTCCTGCGCGATATAGCCGATCCGGGCCGCCCGAGGCATTTCGGCCGAGCCCCCGTCCGGATCGAGCAGCCCCGCCACCACCCGCATCAGGGTCGACTTGCCCGCCCCGTTCCGCCCGATCAGCCCGACTCGCCCGCCCGGCGGCAGCGAGGCGGTCGCGCCGTCAAGGATGGTCCGCCCGCCGAGGCGGACCGTGATCGCATTGAGGTTGAGCATGGGGGGCCCCTAGCATCGCATCGCCGGGAGCGGAAGATGGCGGCTAACCCGCCATCGTCGCCATCGTCACATAATCGAGCTTGCCGGTGCCGAGAACGGGGAGGGCGTCCAGGACCCGGATGTCGCGGGGGATCATCAGCTCGGTGACTCCGTTCGCCCGGGCCCAGGCCTGCAGGCCCCTGGCGTCCGCATCCTTGCGGGTGGTGAACAGGATCAGCCGCTCGCCCTTGCGCGGATCGGGGCAGGCGATCACGGCATGGTCGGCCTCCGGCCACAAGGCGGCGGCATAGCCTTCGACCGCCGGGAGGGAGACCATCTCGCCGCCGATCTTGGCGAAGCGTTTGGCTCGGCCGCGGATGGTGACGAAGCCTTCCTCGTCCAGCTCGACGATGTCGCCGGTATCGTGCCAGCCGCCCTCGGGGGGCTGGAGGACGCCCGGCGCATCGACCTTGAGATAGCCCGCCATGATGTTCGGGCCGCGGATCTTCAGCCGCCCGCCGGTCTCTATCCCCGGCACCGGCTCGAGCTCGGCCGCGATTCCGGGCAGGAGCCGCCCGACGGTGCCGGCGCGATAGTGCATCGGAGTGTTGACGGCGATCACCGGGCCCGCCTCGGTCGCTCCATAGCCCTCGAGGATGCGAAGTCCGAACTTCTCGCCCCAGGTCTTCCTCGTCTCCTCCCTGACCCGCTCGGCGCCGGCGAAGATGTAGCGAAGCGAATAGAAATCGTAGCTGTGCGCCATCCGCGCGTAGCCGGCGAGGAAGGTGTCGGTGCCGAACAGGATGGTGGCGTTGGAATCGTAGGCGAGGGCCGGGACGATCCGGTAGTGGAGGGGGCTCGGGTAGAGCAGGGTCTTCACCCCGTTGAGGATCGGCAGCAGGGTTCCGCCGGTGAGTCCGAAGCTGTGGAAGACCGGAAGCGCATTGAGCACGATGTCGGACGCGTTGAAGTCGATCCGGGCGGCGAGCTGGTGGCAATTGGCGAGCAGATTGCGATGGCTGAGGACGACGCCCTTGGGCAGCCCTTCCGATCCGCTGGTGAAGAGGATCACGGCGGGCGCGTCCGCCGCGACGCTCCTCACTCCGCGGCCGGGGGCGAAACGGCCGGCGAGGAGCGCCCGGAGCTTGGCGCCCGTTCCGATGCCGAGGCCGATTTCCTCGAGATAGCGGATCGAAAGCCCCTCCGCCTCCAGCCCCATTATCGTCTCGCCCAGTCTGGCCTGGTCGACGAAGGCCCGGGCGGTGACGATGGTCCGGATCCGGGCGGCCGTGCATGCCGCCGTCAGATTGGCGAGGCCGGAGGTGTAGTTGAGCATCGCCGGGACCCGGCCGCGGGCCTGGAGCGCGAAGAAGGTCACCGCCACTCCGGCGACGTTGGGCAGGAGCAGGCCGATCGCCTCTCCCGGATCGCTCATCGGGGCGAGCGGCCGGGCGAGGGTGAGGCTGGAGGTGACGAGCCTGTTGTAGCTTAGCGGCGTGCGCTTGACGTCCTCGACCACCGCCGACTTGCCGCCGTGGATCCGCCGGGCGTCGAGCAGCGCCCCGAACAGGGTGCGATCGACGTTCGAGGTGGCGAAGATCATCTCGCTCAACTCGTCGTAGAGGCGCCGACCGGCGATGGCGCGGCGGGCGCGGGCGCTCATCCCGCCGGGAATGGCGAACCGCCGCGGCGGCAGGACGGTCAGGCGGATCTTCGGGAAGTTGCGCAGCCTGACCTTGCCGCGGAGCCGCGAGAAGGGCGAATATTGGGCTCCGTCGATCCGCACCGGGACGATCGGCGCATCCGATTTGTCGGCGACCATGCCGGGCCCGTCGAACACTTTCATCAAAGCTCCGGTGACGGTGATCCGGCCTTCCGGGAAGATGACCAGGGTCCGGCCCTCCTTCACCGCCCGGACCATCGCCTTGGCCGACATCGGGTTGGTCGGATCGACCGGGAAAGCCTCGAACAGGCCGAGGAACGGCCGGACCCACCAGGCCCGGGCCATCCTTGTATGGATGGCGAAGGTCGGCCTGCCCGGGAGGAAGGCGGCGAGCAGCAATGCGTCGAGGAAGGAGACGTGGTTCACCACCACCACGGCGCGCTCCCCCGGCCGGGGCATGTTCTGGGCGCCGGAAATCTCGACCCGGTAGAGCAGGCGCAGGGCGGCGCGCAGAAGGCTCTTGATCAAGGTTTCCGGAAGCAGCCAGCAGGAGACCAGGGCGACCCCGAGCGTCGCCGCGCCGAGGATCCCGACGATCGCGGGGATCGAGACCCCGCCCGCCAGCAGCGCGATGAGGATCCCCACCATCGCCACGCTGACCGCAGCGTTGACCACATTGTTCGCGGCGATGGTGCGCGAGCGCTCCCCGGCCGGGCTGTGGGTCTGGAGGATGGCGTAGAGCGGGACGATGAACATGCCGCCGGCAAAGGCGATCCCGGCGAGGTCGGCGAGGATCCGCCAGCTCCCTGCATTGGCCACGAACCGGCCGACATCCGCGCCGGGGGCGGCCGGCGCATAGGTCCGGGTCGAAAGCCACAGGTCGATCATGAAGGCGGCGAGCGCGAGGGCCGAGACCGGCACGTAGCGGGCCGACACCTCGCCCTTCAAAAGCCGGTTCACCGCCATTGAGCCGAGCGCGATGGCGACCGAGAAGACGAGCAGGAAAAGGGTGGCGACCTCCTGCCGGGCGTGGAGGACGTTCCCCACCAGGGGCGCGAACTGGGCGAGGAGGACGGCGCCGACGGCGAAGAACCAGCTGATGCCGAGGATCGACAGCCAGACGCCGCGCCCGTGCTTCGCCGACTTGAGGATCTGCCAGGTGCTCCGGAAGACGTTGAGATCGATCCGGAGCCCCGGCGCGGTCGCCGGCGCGGCGGGCACGGCGAGGCTGGCGAGGAAGCCCAAAGCGGCGAGCCCGGTCGCGATCAGCCCCGCCTCCCAGGGCGGGACGATCCCGCCGAGCAGCTGGCCGCCGACGATGGCGATGAAGGTCCCCGCCTCGATGAGGCCGGTGCCGCCCATGATCTCGTCGCTCCCGAGATGCTGGGGCAGGATCGAATATTTGACCGGCCCGAACAGGGTCGAATGCATGCCCATCGCGAACAGGCTGCCGAGCAGCATCGGCACCGACTGCAGCCAGAAGCCGGCCAGCGCGAAAGCCATGATCAGTATCTCGGCGAGCTTCACCGCCTTGACCAGCTTCGCCTTGTCCCAGGCGTCGGCGATCTGGCCGGCGAGCGCGGAGAACAGGAAATAGGGAAGGATGAACAGGCCGGTGGCGAGGGTGGCGAGCATCTCCGCCTTCGCCGGCTCGGCGGCGTAGAGGCCGAAATTGGCCAGGAACAGCAAGGCGAACTTCAGGAGATTGTCGTTGAAGGCGCCGAGGAACTGGACCGCGAACAGTGGACCGAAGCGGCGCTTGCCGAGCAATGAGAGGTCAGGCGCGGACATGAAGACTCCCCCGTGAAGCGACGCCGTGGTTAGCCGGCACTGATGGCGATAAGCCTAAAATGATCAGTGTTCAATTAAAATAATAGACAGTGTTCAATTTTATCGTCAAATGAATCATGGGCAGACGATCGGACCACAGCCGCGCCGAGCTCGAGCGGATGATCATCCTCGAAGGCCACAGGCAGCTCGCCGAGGTCGGCTTCTCGCGCTTCTCCGCCCGGGAGGTCGCCAAGAGGATCGGCTATTCGATCGGCACGCTCTACAATGTCTTCGGAACCCTCGATCGCCTGATCCTGGCGATCAACACCAGGACCTTCCAGCTCTGGGCCGACCATCTGCGGGCGCGGCTGGACTCGGCGGACGGCGACCGCATCCGGACCCTCGTCGAAGGCTATTTCAGCTTCGCCAGGGAGAATCCGAACCTGTGGATGGCGATTTACGACCACCGCCTCCCGCCCGACGTGACGATCCCGCCGGAATATGAGGAAGAGCGGGCCGAGCTCACCGAGATCGTCACCCGGGAGGTCGCCGCCGTCCTTCCGGCAGCGGCGCGCGCCCATGCCCCCCGCCTCGCCAGGTCGCTGGTCGCCACCGTCCACGGCCATTGCATCTTCGCGCTCAACGGCACTTTCGCTCTGATGGGGGAGAGCAACCCGCTCGAGCTCGCCCTCGCCCGTGTCCGCGAGTCGCTGATGCCCTCCGAGCCTTGCTGACGAGCGGAGCGGCAATGGAAAGCTGCGGCTCGGCACATCGCTCCGCCTCTCTCTCCCGCCGCCGGGCGTGATAGGGGCGGAACATGTCGGATCAGATAGTCGAAACCCGCCAGGGGCAGGTCAGGGGGATGGCGAAGGACGGGGTCGTTCGCTTCTTCGGCATTCCCTACGCCGCGGCGCCGGTGGGCGCGCGCCGATTCCAGGCGCCGGCCGCTCGTGAAGCCTGGGCGGGAATCCGCGATGCGACCGCATTGGGTCCGAATGCGCCGCATTCGGTCAAGCCCTTCCCCGGTCTCGACGTCGAGCCGCTGATCGGCTCGGGCTGGCGCAAGGGCGACGATTATCTCAACGTCAACATCTGGGCGCCCGCCGCCGGCGGCGGCGAGGCGCTGCGGCCGGTGATGGTCTGGATCCACGGCGGCGGCTTCGTCCTCGGCAGCAACTCCGCGGCGATCCAGGACGGAAGCGCGTTCGCGCGCTCGGGGATAATCTGCATCGCGGTCAACTACCGTATGGGCGTCGAAGGCTTCCTGCCGATCCCGGGCGTGCCCACCAATCTGGGCCTTCGCGACATAGTGTTCGCGCTCGACTGGGTCCGGGACAATGCGGCGGCGTTCGGCGGCGATCCGGGCAATGTCACTGTGTTCGGCGAATCGGCCGGGGCGATGGCCATTGCCGATTTGATGACGTCGCCGCTCGCCAAGGGGCTGTTCCGCCGCGCCATCGTCCAGAGCGGCCACGGCGCGATGGTCCGGCCGATCCCGGTGGCGCAGCGGCTGGTCCGCAAGGTCGCCAGGATCCTCAAGGTCGCCCCGGACGAGGCCGGCTTCCGGAGCGCCGGCCCCGAGGCGTGCGTCAAGGCGGTTGAGAAGGTCTCGCTGCCGACCGCGCGGATCGATCTTCGCGATTCCGAGGGACGCGAACCCGTCTTCGGGATCAGCCGCTTCGTGCCGGTCTATGGCGACGACGTCCTGCCCGAAAAGCCGCTCGACGCTTTGGCCAGGGGCGCCGGCGCCGAAGTCGAGCTGCTGATCGGGACCAATGCCGAGGAGATGAACCTGTATCTGGTCCCGACCGGAGTCCGCGACAGGATCGGGGGCCTGCTTTCCTGGTACGTCCTTAGCCGTTCGCAGCCGAAGGCCCGGCAGGCGCTGAAGGCCTACGGCCTCGGCGCGAAGGGGAAGAAGCCGGGCGAAGCGCTCACCGACGCGATGAACGACCTCGTCTTCCGCTGGCCGGCGCGGCGCTTCGCCGAGGAGCATCGCGGCCGCACCCATTTATACGAATTCGACTGGCGCTCGCCCGCCTTCGGCGGCGAGCTCGGCGCCAGCCACGGAATGGAGCTGCCCTTCGTCTTCGATACCCTGGCCTGCGTCACCGGCGAGCAGGGGATAGCCGGGACGGCGCCGCCGCAGGCGCTCGCCGACCGGATCCACCGGCTTTGGGCGGGCTTTGCCATGGACGGCCGGCTGCCCTGGCCGGAATATGACCGCGAAACCCGGCAGGTCTATCGACTGGAGAAAGGCGAAGCGGCGCACGAGCCGGCCATGCCCGCGGCCAGGTTTCTGCCTTAGTCGTCATTGCGAGGAGCGAAGCGACGAAGCAATCCAGCCTCGGGCGCCGGCGCGGCTGGATTGCTTCGCTCCGCTCGCACTGACGAAACGTTCAGGAGTTGACCGATGTATCTGGAGAAGCTGCGGCTGGACGGCCGGGTCGCGTTCGTCACCGGGGGCGGGCAGGGGATCGGTGCGGCGGCCGCCGAGGCCCTGCGCGAGGCCGGCGCGAGGGTGATCACCGGCGATCTGAGGGGCGCCGACATCGTCCTCGACGTCACCGATTCGGCCCGGGTCACCCAAGCCGCCGATGAGATCGCCGCCCGCGAAGGCCGGATCGACATCCTCGTCAACAATGCCGGGATCGCCCGAAGCGAGACCCGGGCGGAGGACGTGGCGGACGAGCATTGGCTGAACGTTCTGGACGTCAATCTCAACGGCAGCTTCTGGTGCGCGCGCGCCTTCGGGCGGCACATGCTCGCCGCCGGCAAGGGGGCGATCGTCAATGTCGGCTCGATGAGCGGTCTGATCGTCAACCGGCCGCAGCCGCAAAGCTATTACAATGCCTCGAAGGCGGCCGTGCATCAGCTCACCCGATCGCTCGCCGCCGAATGGGCGCCGCGCGGAATCAGGGTCAACGCGGTCGCGCCGACCTATATCAACACCCCGATCAACGCCTTCGCCGACCGCGAGGGGGAGATGTACGGGCGCTGGGTCGACGGCACGCCGATGGGCCGGCTCGGCGAGCCCGAGGAGATCGCCTCGATCATCCTCTTCCTGGCCTCGGACGCGTCGAGCCTGATGACGGGGAGCATCGTCGTCGCCGACGGCGGCTATACCTGCTGGTAAGTCAAAAGATCCTGCCGATCGGCACAGTCGCGGTACCTTTCAGATAGGTCCATCCTCACCTATCAGACAGGTCAACGAGAGACGGGCGCCAAGCCCGCGCGCACCCCATTTACGGACGAGGATCATCACGATGCGGCTTATCGCCCACCTGCTTGCCGGCACCACCCTAGCCATTGCCTTTCCCTCGATGGCCCCGGCCCAGGACGGGACCGCCGCTCCCACGGAGGCGTCGGCCGAGGCCGAGCCGGTCTCCGATCCCGACATCGTCGTCACCGCCCGCAAGCGCGAGGAATCGCTTCAGGACGTGCCGGTCGCGATCAGCGCCATCACCGGCGACACGCTCGAATCCCGGGGCATCACGTCGGTCCGGGAGGCGGCGGTGCTGACGCCGGGCCTCAACATCAACAGCGACGGCGCCGGGCGCGCCTTCGTCGCCATCCGCGGCGTCGGGGTGACCCTCGTCCAGTCGGTCCAGCCGGGCGTCGGCCTGTTCATCGACGGCATCTACCAGCCCAACACCTCCTATCTGAACAACCCGATCGTCGACGTCGAGCGGATCGAGGTTTTGCGCGGCCCGCAGGGGACGCTCTACGGCAAGAACACGCTCGGCGGAGCGATCAACGTCATCTCCCGCCAGCCGTCCAACGAGCTGCGCGTGCGGGGGATGGCGAGCTACGCCGGGCCCGACGACAGCTGGCTGGTCTCGGGATCGATCAGCGGCCCGATCATCGACGACAAGCTCCAGGTCCGGGTCGCCGCGGCGCATCGCGAGCAGGACGGCTTCCTACGCAACGCGCTGATCGGACTCGACGCCAACCCGCTCAACACCGACACTTTGAACGCGACCATCCGGGCGGTGCCGGCCGGCGACGTCACCCTCACGATCAACGGCTATTACGATTGGGTCGAAGGCGTGAACACGCCCTACGCCCGGGTGGCCGGCCCGCGCGATTATTCGCGCAACATCCAGTTCAACACGCAGAACATCGTCAATTTTCGCTACCGCGGCATCAACGCCCGGCTGGAAGCGCCGGTCGACAGCATCAACACCAAGATCTCGCTGATCGGCGCCTATGACGCGCGCGACAGCAAGACGACCGACGGCGAGGGCGATTTCGGACCCGCCGACATCGTCCGGCTTGCCGGCACCGACGAGCTTCGCACGAGAACTGCGGAGCTTCGCTTCGACAGCGAGTGGAGCAAGGAGCTCAGCACGCTCTTCGGCCTGTTCTACAGCCGCGAGACGACCGCCGCGACCAACCAGGTGCGGATCATCCCCTTCGGGATCACCAACAATGCGGTCAGCGCCACCGAGGCGGACACCTATGCCGCCTTCGGAACAATCTTCTGGAGCCCGAACGCGGCCTGGGAGGTCGCAGCCGGCCTGCGCTACGACCATGAGCAGCGCGACGCGACCGGCGGCGCGGTGATCGGCGGGACGATCGTCCCGATCCCGCCCGCGGCGATCGAATCCGACCAGGTCGAGCCGCGGCTGACGGTCACCCATCACTGGAACGACCGGGTCATGTCCTACGCCTCGGTCGCCCGCGGCTATCGCGGCGGCGGCTTCAATTCGCCGCTTGCGCCGATCAGGACCTACAAGGGCGATTCCGCCTGGACCTACGAGCTTGGTACCAAATTCTCCTCGCTCGACCGCCGCCTCTCTTTGTCGGGCGCGATCTTCTACAACGATTATAAGGACTATATCGGCCTCAACTCGATCGCCCCGTCTCCCGCCGGCGGCCTCGTCACGGTCGACCTCAATTCGGGCGACGTCGAGACCTACGGCCTCGAGCTGGAAGCGACATTCAAGCCGGTCCGGAACTGGACGATCAGCGGCGGCTTCACTTACGTCCACGCCCGCTTCACCGACACCAGCGCCTATACCGCCGTCACCGGCCGGGTGCTCGCTTCGGACCGGCTCACCTTCCAGCCCGACTGGAACTTCAGCCTCTACAGCGATTATGTCGTTCCGATCGGGAAGGACAAATTGACCCTCACCGCCGGAGTGATCGGCAAGGGCAGCCGGGTCGCCGGAAGCCTCAATCAGACCACCCCGACGATCCTCGACGAATATTTCCTGGTCAACGCCCAGATCGCCTACCGCCACGGCCCGCTCGAGCTGTCGGTCTTCGCCAACAATCTGTTCAACGAGGATTATTTCGAATCCTATATCGAGCGGACGACGCTCGCGCTGGCCGGCCTGCCCGCCTCGGACCTCGGCATCGTCGGCGAACGCCGCCGGGTCGGAATTCGCGCCCGCCTGGAGTTTTGACGATGGCCGCGCCCCTGCCGGACGGCTTCACCGGGCGGCTGCGCGAGATCGTCGGCGACCGGCTCCAGCTCGGCGAAGCGATCCGGCTCCAGCACGGCAGCAGCGAAACCCACTTCGCCGCCGCTCTGCCGGACGCCGTCGTCTATCCGCATTCGACGGAGGAGGTGGTCGCGATCGTCCGCCTCTGCGTCGACGCGGAGGTGCCGATCATCGCTTTCGGCGCCGGCACCTCGGTCGAGGGCAACATCACGCCGGTGCGCGGCGGGATCAGCCTCGACATGTCGGAGATGGCGGCGATCATCGCGGTCAATCCCGAGGATTTCGACTGCACCGTCCAGGCCGGAGTCCGCCGCGAGCAGCTCAACGAGCATCTTCGCGACCTGGGTCTGTTCTTCCCGATCGACCCCGGCGCCAACGCCACTCTGGGCGGAATGGCCGCGACCCGCGCCTCGGGCACCAACGCGGTGCGCTACGGGACGATGCGCGAGGCGGTCCTCTCCCTGCGCGTGGTCACGCCCGACGGCCGCGACATCCGGACCGCCCGGCGGGCGCGCAAATCGGCGGCGGGCTACGACCTCACCCGGCTGATGATCGGCTCGGAAGGGACCCTCGGGATCATCACCGAGGTGACTCTGCGGCTGCACGGCATTCCCGAGCAGATCTCCGCCGCGGTGTGCGGCTTCGAGACCCTGAGCGGCGCCGTCGACACCGTGGTCCAGTCGATCCAGCTCGGGGTGCCGCTGGCCCGGGTCGAGATACTCGACGACGTCCAGATGCGCGCCGTCAACCGGCGCTCGGGCCTCGATTATCCCGAGGTCACCACCTTGTTCTTCGAGTTCCACGGCTCGCCCGCCGGGGTCGCCGAGCAGATCGAGACGGTCGCGGGCCTCGCCGAGGGCAATGGCGGCGGCGAGTTCAAATGGTCGAACCGGCCCGAGGAGCGCTCGAAGCTGTGGAAGGCCCGGCACGAGGCTTATTACGCCGCGGTGGCGCTTCGCCCCGGAGCGGTCGGCTGGGCGACCGACGTCTGCGTTCCGATCGGCCGGCTCGCCGAATGCATCACCGAGACCAAGAAGGACCTCGAGCAGACCGACATCCCGGCGCCGATCCTCGGCCATGTCGGCGACGGCAATTTCCACGTCATCTTCGTCATCGACCCGAACCGGCCGGAAGAGGAAGCGGAGGTGAAAAGGCTCAACCACCGCCTCGTCGAGCGGGCGCTGGCGATGGACGGCACCTGCACCGGCGAGCACGGCATTGGGCTGGGCAAGCAGGAATGGCTGGTCGAGGAGCTCGGCGACGCGGTCGAGACGATGCGGATGATCAAGCGGGCGCTCGATCCGAAGGATTTGTTCAACCCGGGCAAGATCTTCGCGCTTTAATTGCCTCCCCATCGCAGATGGGGAGGGGGACCACCGAAGGTGGTGGAGGGGTGATATGACGATGATTCAGAGGATCTCGCGAGAAGCCGCCACTTCCGAGCCGGTCACCCCTCCACCAGGCTCCGCCTGGTCCCCCTCCCCGGCTGACGCCGGGGAGGCCGATAGTTTCACCAAAGCCCTTCCCAAGCTGCTCCTGCTCGGGATCACCATCGGCATCGGCTTCACCATGATGGGCTCGTTCAGCACGGTCCAGGAGGGCGCCAAGGCGGAGCTGGCGCTGAGCGACCAGAGCCTCGGCCTGGTCCAGGGGCTCTCCGCCGCGATCCCGCTTCTGCTTCTGTCGATCCCGATCGGGGTCGCGGTCGACCGGACCCACCGGGTGCGGCTCCTGATCGGCCTGGCCCTGGCCTGGACGATCGGAACCGCCCTCACCGCTTTCGCGCCGAACACCGGCCTTCTGTTCGCCGCCCGGATGCTGACCGCGATCGGCACCACCGGCGGCCTGACCGCGGCGCTTTCGCTCACCGCCGATTATTGCGCTCCGGCCTTGCGAGGACGAGGCACCCTGGTCGTCTCGCTGGGCCAGCGGCTCGGAATCGCGGCGGCCTTCGCTTTGCCGGGCTGGCTGTTCGGCCGGATCCTGGCGGGCGCCCTGCCGGCGATCGGCGGGCTCGAGCCGTGGCGGGCGACCCACGTCCTGCTCGCCCTGGTCAGCGCCGTCTTGCTCCTGCCCTTGCTGCTGCTTCGCGAGCCCGAGCGGCACGAGGTGGAGGCGGGGCCGGGCGCGCCCTTCCGGGTCGTCGCCGGCGAGCTCTGGCAGCGCCGCGCCTTCCTGATCCCGCTCTTTGCCGGGCAGGTCAGCGTGGTCATGGCCGATTCGGCCTCGTTCATCTGGGCCGCCCCGGTCCTGTCGCGCGAATATGGCCTCAGCCCCGGCGATTTCGCCGGCTGGATGGGGCTGCTCGTCTTCTCGGCCGGAATCGGCGGCGCCGTTCTGGGCGGGGTGTCGGCCGATCTCGGCCAGAAGAGCGGCCGGCGCGGCTTCATCCTGCTGGGCGCGGTGATCGCGGCGGGGCTGGGGGTCCCGGCCGCGCTCTTCCCGATCAGCGGCAGCATCGGCCTGTTCGCGGCCGCGCTCGGCCTGCTCGTCTTGTGCGGGACGCTCACCGGCCTCGTCGTCGCCGTCGCTCTGACGGTGCTGCTCCCCAACGAGCTTCGCGGCCTGTGCATCGGCGCCTTCATCGCCGTCGCCGGGCTGATCGGCTTCGGAGTCGCTCCGAGCCTGGTCACCGCGGCCAGCGCCTATATGGGCGGAGAGCAATATCTGGCCGAGGCGCTCGCCCTGGTCGGGGTGGCGACGAGCGCGATCTCCTTCTTCGCCTTCGCGCTCGCGATGCGGAGGGCGCCCGATGACCTATCTGAAAGGTCTTGACGGACCTATCAGACAGGTCTAGGCGCAGCTCCACCTTCCGGGGACAGGAAGGAGGAGAAGAGGATGGATCAGAAGCTGCCCGGCGCCGGTTCGGCGGGGACGATCGAATGGATCGAGGTGTCGCCGGAGATGACGGCGATCCTCGGCCGCGGGCCCTTCGCGGGGGCGCCGCTTCCGCCCGCTCCCGTCCTGCTGAGCTTCGAGCTTGGCGGCGCCGGCGCGCAGCCGGCGGTTTGCATCGGCGGGGACGGCTCGGGGGGCGATTCGGATCGCCTCTTCCTCGTCGTCGCGCATTCCGCTTTGCTTCGCCTCGGCGGCCGCTTGCCGAGCCCGGCCGACCGCAACGGCTACCATCTGCCGAGCGAGCTTCGCGCCATCGCCTTGGCGCTTCGCGACTGCCCGCTGCGGGGCGAGTCGCGCAACGTCTACCGGCTGGCCAAGAGCATCGAATTGCTGTGCGAGACGATCCGCCTGAAGAATGAGGGCGCGATGGCGCCGCTGGCCGGCGAGGGCGGCCTCTCCGTCACCGACACCAACCGGCTGATGGCGGCCCGGCGGATGATCGACGAGCGCTGGCAGGAGAAATTGACCCTGCCCGCCATCGCCCGGGCCTGCGGCCTCAACCGGGCCAAGCTGACCGGCGGTTTCAGGGATTTGTTCGGCTGCACCATCGCCGAGGCCCTGGCCGAGCGGCGGCTGGCGCAGGCGGGCCGGATGCTTCTGACCACCGATCAGCCGATCTCGTCGATCGGCTATGCCAACGGCTATCTCAACAATGCCAGCTTCGCGCGCGCCTTCAGCCGCCGCTACGGAGTGACGCCTTCGGGCTTCCGGGCCTGCGGGGTGGCGGCATGAGCGCGGTTGCGCCGATCGTCCCCGAAAGCGGGTCGCTGGTCCGGCGGGCGATGCAGGCCGTCACCGGCCACATCCGCGATTCCCATCTGCGGGTCGGCGACACCCTTCCCGGCGAGGCCCATTTCGCCGCCGAGATGGGGGTCAGCCGGGCGGTCATGCGCGAGGCCTTCGGGGCCCTGGCGGCGCTCAAGCTGATCGACGTCGGCAACGGCCGCCGCCCGCGGGTGGCGGCGCTCGACGGCTCGGTCATGGCGGCCTCGCTCGACCACGCCATCTCGACCGCGCAGGTGACCGTCCCGGAAATCTGGGACGTCCGCCGGACGATCGAGCTGCGCACCGCCGTCCTCGCCGCCGAGCATCGCTCGGACGAGGAAGCCTCGACGATCGTCCGCCTCGCCGAGGCGATGGCCGCCGACGGCGAGGACCTCGGCCGCATGACCCGCCACGACATCGCTTTCCACGAGGCGATCGCCCGGGCCAGCCACAACGCTTTGTTCGTCCAGATCGTCACCGCGTTCGGCCCGCTGATGGAGGTCGCCGTCCCCGCCGCCTGGCGCACCCGGGTCGCGGAGCGGCAGCGCGACACGATGATCGACCGCCACCGGGCGCTTGCCGACGCGATCGCACGCCGCGATCCCGAAGCCGCCGGAGCGGCGATGGACGCCCATTTCGACGCCTCGATCGCCGATATCCTCAAGGCCGACGCGGCGGACCTGCCTTGATCCTCGTTTGCGGCGAGGCGCTTTACGACGTCTTTCCGGATGGAAGCGAGCAGGCCGGCGGATCCCCTTGCAATGTCGCCATCGGCCTCGCCCGGCTGGGCGTCCCGGCGGCGCTTGCGACCGCGATCTCCGCCGACCAGCGGGGCCGGGCGCTGAGCGCCGCGCTGGAGCTCGAAGGCGTCGACGGACGCTTCCTCCGGCGGTCGGCCGGTCCGACCCCACTGGCCCGGGTCGAGCTCGATCCGGCCGGCACCCCGCATTATTGCTTCGAAGGCCTCGCCGACGCCCCGCTCCACCCCGAGCCGCCGCTCCCGCCCGACATAAGCTGCTTCCACACCGGCTCCTATGCCCTCGTCTCCCCCCGCTCTGGCGCGGCCCTGCGCGAGATTTTCGACCAGGCCCCCTCGTCCCTTCTGCTCTCCCTCGACCCGAACGTCAGGCTGGCGATGGAGCCGTCCGCCGCCGCCTGGCGGGCGGCGGTCTCGGCGCTCGCCTCCCGCGCCGATTTGATCAAGATGAGCGAGGAGGATCTGGCCTGCCTTGCCGGCGCGGAGACGGACCCGGAAGCCGTTGCCGGCCGATGGCTCGGCGGCCGCTGCTCCCTGATGGCCGTGACCCGCGGCAGCCGCGGCGCGACCGTTTTCACCCGGCGCCATGGCCGGATCGACGTGGCGGGCGAACCCGTCGAAATGGTGGACAGCGTCGGCGCCGGCGACGCCTTCCAGGCCGCCATGCTGGGCTGGCTCCACCGCAACGCGCTCTGCTCCCCGACTGCGGTTCGGGACCTGGAGCCTGGGCAGCTCAGGCGGCTTCTCGAATCAGCGACCAGGGCCGGCGGCCTGGCCTGCACCCGGCGCGGCCCCAATCCGCCGACCGCGGCCGAATTGGATTTCGGCCTCTGAGGGCTAGGCTGAAAGTAAATTGGTCGGGGAGAGAGGATTCGAACCTCCGGCCCCTGCCTCCCGAAGACAGTGCTCTACCAGGCTGAGCTACTCCCCGACCGGATCCGGCTCGAAGGCCGCCCGGGAGACAGGGGGCGCTACATAGGGGGGGTCGCTGCGGAGCGCAAGCGTGTGCCTTCCGCCCCCGTTTCGGATGCAATGGCGCTGGACAGGAAGGCGTAACGGGCGGAGGCTGCGAGTCGAGGGGTCGTCTCGGCGCTGTCCGCCGGAGCCGTATCGCCGCGCGCCTGCAGGGGCCGGCGGCGGAGCTCCGGTCGCGCCGCCAAGGGGAGACACGCCATGGCCGCGACCTCGCGACTGCTCATCTACGTCGTCGATTCCGACAAAAGACCGATCGAACGCGCTTCCGTGAGCCTCGACGACGGCAAGCGGCCCCGCCGGGTCGACGTCAAGGAGGGAGTCGCCGAAGCTTCGGCGCCGACCGGCGGCGAGGTCGCCGTCGAAGCCGCCGCCGACGGCTTCGAGCCGGAGCGGCTGGCGGTCCGGGTCAGCGGGAGCGTCCAGCAAATCGTCATCGGCCTTCGCCGGCGCGGCGAGCGTTCCTACGACCAGGGCGACAGCCGCTTCGCCTTCCGGCCGGACGAGAAGAATTATCTTCTGTTCGTGGACGGCGATTCCGCCGGCCAGCGCCTCGAGCGGCTGCTCGCGCGGCAGGAGGGGAAGGTGAGGATCGAGCAGCCGCCCCGGCAGCCCGGCGAAGCCGCCTCGGGCACGATCCTGGTGCGCGCCGCCCTCGCCGCACGCGAGGTCGACGCTCTGGCCGCCCAGGTCCGCAAGGCGGGCCTGCGCGTGCAAATGGCTCGTCCGCTCGACCACAAGGGCCAGCCGCCCGCCGGCCTCACCAACGAGCTGGTGGTGCGCTTCCGCCCGGACGTCGATGCCAAGGCCGTCCGGCGGATCGCGAAGGAGCATGGCTTCGAGATCGAGCGCGAGGTGCGCCACGCCGGCAACGCCTATCTGCTCGTCCGCTCCGGCCCGCCGGAATATGAGCTGCTCGACGCCGCCCGCAAGCTCGCCGAGCTCCCGGAGACGGTCTATGTCGAGCCCAACCTCGCCTTCGTCCCGGTGGCCGATCAATATACGCCCAACGACGTCCTGTGGACGAGCCTGCCCTATCTGCCGCTGGTCAATGCCGACGACGCGTGGGACCGCCTCGACGACGTCAACGTCAACCTTCGCGGCGGCTCGTCCAGCATCACGATCGGGGTCGTCGATCTGAACGGGATCGCGCCCAACCATCCCGAGCTGACCGCCAATCTGACCGACGGCACCGGCAAGACGGTCGCCAATTGGAACTTCGCCGCCTCGCCCATCGCCCTCCAGACGGTGGCGGGGCTGAGCGGCGATCACGGCACCCAATGCGCCGGCTCGGCGACCGCCGCTTTCGACGACGGCCGCGGCATTTGCGGGGTCGCGCCCAATTGCCACCTGGTCGCCGCCCGGATCGGCAGCTCGAACGCGGTGGCGATGGCGGATCTCTATCTGTGGATGGCCGGCTTCATGAACGGCTCCACCGCGACCGGCTTCCCGGCGGCGCCGCCGAGCCGGCCGGCGGACGTCATCTCGAGCAGCTGGGGCAGCAACGGCCTCGCTTTGTCCAACACGATCCGCGACTGCTTCGATTTCATTACCAGCTTCGGTCGAACCGGACGGGGCTGCGTTTTGTGCTTCTCGCTCGGCAATACCGGCTATATCGACTTCACCAACGCCGCGGGCGCGCTTCATCGGGCCTGGCCGACCTATGAGCGAACAATAGCGGTCGGGGCCAGCATCTCGACCAACCCGACCAACCCGACCTCCAGCTTCCACGCCGATCCCACCGGCGCGACCGCCGGGATCGCCACCCAGGTCGACCGGCGCGCCCTCTACAGCCCCTATGGCGCGACCGCGCTTCGCAAGCCCGATCTGGTCTCGCCTTCGCACACCACCTATGCGAGCGGGACCGGGACGGTGATCGATCCGATCCTGTCCGCCGTCCGGGTCGGCACCGGCGCCGTCAACGGCTGCAATCCGGGGACCTGCAACGATTATGCGACCGCCTTCGGCGGCACCAGCCACTCGACGCCGACCGTCGCCGGAGCGATCGCCCTGATCCTCTCGGCCCGGCCGGACCTCAACTGGGTGGAGGTGCGCGACATCCTGCGCCGGACCTGCGCCCGGATCGATTCGGCCAATGCCGACGCGATCGGGCAATGGCAGGATTTGGACGGCGACATGGCGATCGACTACAGCCGCTGGTACGGCGCCGGCCGGCTCGACGTCGACGCCGCCGTCCAGCGCGCGCTCGACCCCGCAATCCCCTATGCCGATTGCTACGTGCGCGAGAATTTGACCGACATCGGCGACGTGCCGTCGCCCGGATGGCACGCCCACAGCCCCGACATCTGGGTTCGCAAGGCCGACGATCCGATCCCGGCGCTGGCCTGGGGAAGCAATCCGCCCCACGAGAATCCGGAGCGCGGCCAGGACAATCACGTCTTCTGCCGAACCCGCAACCGCGGCACGGTCGCGGCTCCGACCGTCTATCTCCGGGTGTCGATCACCCACTATCCGGGCTTCGAATTCCGCTATCCCCAGGAATTCCAGCCGACCGCGCCAATCGGCTCGGTGCCGGCCCTGCCGATGCAGCCGGGCACCTATCCGATCGGCCAGGTCCGGATCGACAATCTCGCCCCGGGCGTGGACCAGATCGTCAAGATGATTTGGCCGGAAGCTCTGATCCCGCCGGTCAGCGTCACCGTCGGAAGCTCGACGGTGAACTGGCATCCCTGCCTGCTGCTCGAAGTGTCGCCCCACGACGGGCCCGGGATCGACACCAGCGTCATTGCGGTGCGGGGCAGCAACAATCTCGCCCAGCGCAACATCGCGATCGACGATCTGGAGGCGGATTCGGACAGCCACTGGCACGGCATCGTCGCCGGCAGCTTCGACCTGCGCGGCGTGCGCGGCCTGGTGATCGACGGATCGCGCCTGAAGGGCGAGCGGCGGGTCCGCCTCGGCCTTCTCGACAAGCGCGCGATGAAGAGCCTCGCCGCGGCCGCCGCGAACTTCGACGATTCGCCGCGCGATACCCACCAGCCCGCGCCCCAGGATTATGATGAGGGCGGCGAGATCGAGCTCATCGAGCGCAACCAGATCCATATCCGCCAGTCCGACGGCTGCGGGCTGCTCGTCGATCTGGCTCCGGGAAGCCTCATCCGGCCTTATTGCGCGCCGGCGCCCAAGCCGCCGCGCCTCTCGGTCCATGGCGACGGGGAGGAGGCCTATGTCGAGGTTCACGGCCTCGCCGGACGGATCGAGCTTCCGCTGGCGCTGGCGTCGGGAGAGCTGGTCGTGCTCCGCGCGGCGATGGCGGCGGGGACGACCGGCGAGCTCCGGCTGACCCAGCGGCGCGCCGACGGGCAGGTCTCGGCGGGCTATTCGATCGTCCGCTAGAGTGTTGGGCGTTAGTTTGATCCGCTCATCCTGAGTAGGGACTGAGCCTGGCGAAGGCCCGTATCGAAGGACCGTCCTCCGATACGCCGTTTCGGCAAGCTCAACGGCTACTCAGGATGAGCGACGATGGTGATTCAAACTAACCCTCCGACCCTCAGTCGGGGCGGCCCAGCGCGCCGATCATCTCGGCGATCGAGGTGAATTTCTCGCGCGGGCTGCCCTCCCGGGCCCGGCCGGTCTCGGCGGCCTCGATCCGCTGCCAGTCCCGGAAGGCGACCGGCTCGACCCCGCGGGCGTGGAGCAGAGTGTCGAGGCCGGGCCCGCCCGTCTTGCCGCCGCCGCCGGGCGGACAGGCGGAATGGATCGTCTCGGCGACCTCGAAGCCGTCGGGGCGGTTGGTGCCGATCGTTCCGGTCGGTCCGCGCCGGGCCCAGCCGACGCAATAGAGGCCGCCTCCGATCACTCCGTCGCGGTTGGCGAAGCGGCCGCGGCCATGCTCGTAGGGAACGCCTTCGATCGGCGGGGTCTGGTAGCCGATGCAGCTGATCACCAGGCCGCAGTCGATCGCGTAGCGCTCGCCCGTGCCGACCGAGCGCAGGTCCGCGCTGAGCTCGGTGCGCTCGACGATCAGCCGCTCGACCCGCCCGTCGCCCTCGATCGCGACCGGCATGGCGAAGAAGTCGAAATCGATCGTCTTCGCTTTGTCCCGGGGCAGGTCGGCGAAGCTGCGCAAATGGGTGACCGACTTGCGCATCCCGGGCTCGAGCAGGCTATCGTCGGCCTCCGGCGGGAAATCGGCGAGATCGACCTTCGGCGCCGCCGCTTCGAGATGGCCGAGCTCGCCAAGCTCCTTCGGGGTCATCGCGATCTGGTGCGGCCCGCGCCGGCCGAGCAGGTGGATCCTTCGGATCGCGCTTCCCTCCAGCGCGTCGAGGGCCCGGCCGACGATGTCGGAGCCGGCGAACTCGGTCCTCGTCTTGGCGAGGATGCGGGCGACGTCGAGGGCGACATTGCCGTTGCCGATCACCGCCGCCGCGGAAACGTCGAGCGGGGGATCGAGATCGGCGAAATCGGGGTGGCCGTTATACCAGCCGACGAAGGCGGCCGAGCCGACCACGCCCGGCAGGTCGCTGCCCGGCAGGTCGAGCGGCCGGTCGTGCGGCGCTCCGGTGGCGAAGACGACCGCGTCGTAAAGCCCGACCAGCTCCGCCACGGTCACGTCCGGGCCGACGCAGACATTGCCGACGAAGCGGACGTTGGCCGAAAGCGCCACCTTCTCGTAGCGCCGGTAGACCGCCTTGATCGACTGATGGTCGGGAGCGACGCCCGAGCGGATCAGCCCGTAGGGGACGGGCAGCCGGTCGATCATGTCGATCTGGACCTCGTCGCCGTAGAGCTTCTGGAGCGCCTCGGCGGTGTAATAGCCTGCCGGTCCCGAGCCGATGATCGCCACATGCCGCATCTGCCCGAAGCCCCCCTTGTCCGTTCGGCCGCGATGCTAGCGCCGCGCCGGGGAGAGGCAAGCCGCCTTCGTCATTGCCGGTTCAGGCAGGCGGGCGCATGGCGATTGCCATGAAGATCGCCTTATTCTTCCTCGCCGCCGTCGCGGCCCCCGCGCTCGCCGAATCTCCCGTAAGCCGCGAGGAGGCGAGCATCCCCTTCGCCAACCATCGGCACGCGATCCGCAATTTCGAGGCGCCGAGCGACGAGATCGTCTATCTCCAGGACCGGCAAAGGCGCTGGTACCGGGCGGACGTCGGCTATTGCTTCGGCCTGAAATGGGCCCATGCGATCGGCTACGACACCCGCGGCGGCATGAGCCTCGACAGCTTCGGGGCGATCCTGGTCGACGGCGAGCGCTGCCCGATCCTCTCGCTGACCCGAAGCGACGGCCCGCCGCCCAAGGCGAAGCGGAAGAAGGGCGCCTAGCTCGTCATTGCGAGGAGCGAAGCGACGAAGCAATCCAGCGGGCCTCGGAGGCCGCACTGGATTGCTTCGCTTCGCTCGCAATGACGGCCGCGCCTAATTCTTGCTCTTGTCCTCGAGCATCGCCGCGCCCTGGCTCCGGATCAGCGGCTCGATCATCCCTCCGAAGAAGGCCAGGGCCGGCGGCAGGGTCACGGTCAGCCGGACCAGGCTCTCCTGGACGTCGATCTGCGCCGCGACCTGCTGGCCCATCGCGCCGACGTCGAGATCGAGCCGGTTACCGGTCCAGCGCGAGCCGACCTGGGCGCCGCCCGGTATGTGGCCGGCGAGCTTGCCGACATTGCGCTCGATCCGGCGCCGGGCCTCCTCGGCGCCGAGCTTGTGGGGAAGGTCGACGGTCATGGGATTGCTCATGGCGCGCCCTTAGCGGCGCGAGGCGCTCCTCTCCAAGGCTTTTCGAACGCTGTGCTTCGGCGGGCACAGTCGAGGCGTCATTTTTGCATTGCAGCGGAAAAGCCTTCCCTGCTGCCCGGATTGACATAAGCTAAGTTGGATTGGCGACGGGGGTCGCGCTTTTCGGGGGAAACCAGATGGTTCGCAACTCGCGCATCGCACTGCTGACGGGTCTTTCGGCATTTGCGCTTCATGCCTCGCCGGCTTTCGCCCAGGACGACGACCAGCCCGCCGTCGCCGCCGCGGACGAGGCGCCCGCCGGCGACGACGCGACCATCGTCATCACCGGCACCCGCCGCACCGACCGCACCGTCGCCGACAGCCCGGTTCCGGTCGACGTCATCGGCTCGGACCAGATCGTCAATTCGGGCCAGACCGAGACCAACAAGATCCTCAACCAGCTGGTCCCCTCGTTCAACTTCCCGCAGCCCTCGATCGCCGACGGCTCCGACGCTTTGCGCCCGGCGACCCTTCGCGGCCTCAGCCCGGACCAGACCCTGGTCCTGATCAACGGCAAGCGCCGCCACGTCGCGTCGCTGCTCAACATCAACGGCACCGTCGGCCGCGGCAGCGCCGCCGTCGACATGAACCTGATCCCGGGCCTCGCCATCGGCCGGGTCGAGGTGCTCCGCGACGGCGCCGCCGCCCAATATGGCTCGGACGCGATCGCCGGAGTCATCAACATCCAGCTCAAGAGCGCGTCGAGCGGCGGCCGCGCCTCGGCCACCTGGGGCAAATATTTCACCACCGTCGACAATGTCGCCAACATCACCGGCCTGCAGCTGAACGGCGCCGGCCAGCCCCAGCTCGATCCGACCGACACCCGCTATTTCCTCGCCAACAGCGACGGCGACCGCGACGCCGACGACGGCCGGCAGCTCACCGTGGGCGTCAATCTCGGCCTGCCGATGGGCCCCAACGGCTATTTCAACGTCACCGCCGAGGTCCGCGAGCGCAACCGCACCAACCGCGCCGGCTATGACCTCAGGCCCAATTACTTCCGCCCGACCGCCGCTTTCGACCCGCGCGAGGTCAGCTTCAACCGGCTCCAGTTCCGCTTCGGCGATCCCGACAGCGTCGACTATAATCTGTTCGTCAACGCCGGAATGGAGGTCGCCCCCGACTGGGAGCTCTACGGCTTCGGTTCCTACGGCCACCGCGACACGATCAGCGCCGCCAACTGGCGGCAGCACAATGCGGCCGCCAATCGCGACTTCAGCGTGCTTGCGCCCAACCAGGATCCGGGCCCGGCCAACTTCGTCCCGCTGACCACGGACGGCTTCCTGCCCCTGATCGACACCGATCTCGACGACATGGCCGGCACGCTCGGCCTGCGCACCGACTTCGGCGGCTGGAAGGTCGACCTGTCCTTGGGCCACGGCCAGAACAGCTTCGACTATACGGTTCGCAACACGCTCAACACGTCGTTCGGACCGCAGAGCCAGCACGTGTTCGACGCGGGCGGGCTGTTCTACGCCCAGGACATCGCCAACCTCGATTTCTCCAAGCAGTTCGCGGTCGGCTTCGCCAAGCCGCTCTCGGTCGCCGCCGGCGCCGAATATCGCAAGGAGCATTTCGAGATCCGGCCGGGCGACCTCCAGTCCTACGCGATCGGCCCCTTCTTCCGGGCGCCGATCACCGGCACCACGGCGGCGAACTGCACCACCCAGCAGGGCGTCTTCAACGCGGGCACGAATGTGTGCAGCTTCCCCGGCCGAGCCGCTCCGGCGGGCGCTCAGGGCTTCCCCGGAATCCCGGCCAACAGCGCCACCGACGTCGGCCGCCACAGCTGGGCCGCTTATGTCGAGCTCGACACCGACATCATCGAGGGCGTCACCACCACCATCGCGGGCCGCTACGAGAATTTCTCCGATTTCGGCTCGACCTGGAACGGCAAGTTCGCCGCGCGCTGGGAAGTGGTCGACGGCTTCGCCCTGCGCGGCTCCATCTCCAACGGCTTCCGGGCGCCGTCGCTTCACCAGCAATTCTTCTCCACCACCTCGACCAACTTCATCGGCGGAGTCCCGGTCGACATCGCCACGCTCCCGGTCGGAGCGCCGGCGGCGCGCGCGCTGGGCTCTCAGGATCTGAAGCCCGAAAAGTCGCTCAACATGAGCCTCGGAGCGACCGCCAATCCGCTGCGCGGCCTTACCATCACCGCCGATCTCTACCAGATCGACATCGACGACCGGATCGTCCTGACCGAGATCCTCGGCACCAACGGGACCGGCAACACCGCCCCGGTGCAGGCGGCGGTGACCGCCTTGCTCGCCTCGAGCGGCTTCCCGCAGGTCGGCGCTGCGCGCTTCTTCATCAACGGCCTCGACACCCGCACCAAGGGCGTCGACGTCGTCGCCGTCTACCGGACGCGGCTGCGCAACATGGGCAATTGGTCGCTGAGCGCCGCCTACAATTACAACAAGACCCGGATCGAGCAGCGTCTCGCTACGCTCGGGCCGCTCGCCACCATCCCGGGCCTCGTCCTGTTCGGCCGGGTCGAGGGGCTTCGCTTCACCCACGGCCAGCCGCGCGACAAGATCGTGTTCAGCGCCGACGGCGACATCGGCGATTTCGGGATCACCGCCCGCACCACGCGCTACGGCAAGGTCGTCTCCCCCGGCGCGGCGGCGCCGCTTGGCGCCGACGCGGCGAGCCTGACCGCCTTCGGGCCGGACGACATCTTCCTCAAGGCCAAGTGGATCACGGATCTCGAATTCCGCTACAAGGCCGTCAAGAACCTCGAGCTCGCGATCGGCGCCAACAATCTGTTCGACGTCTATCCGTCCCGCTCGCCCTTCGGCCCGAGGCCCGGCGGCGGGGTCTATCCGGCCAACCAGGAATATATCCCCTACTCGATCTTCTCCCCCTTCGGCTTCAACGGCCGCTTCCTCTACGGCCGGGTCTCGCTCGACTTCTGAGGATCCAAGTCCTCCCCGGCCTTTGCCGGGGAGGGGGACCATGCGAAGCATGGTGGAGGGGCCCTTGCTGACTCCGTAGAACCCCCCCACCGCGCTTCGCGCGGTCCCCCTCCCCGCGAAATCGCGGGGAGGAATTTTGCAACCCCATCCTTTCGTCCAGGGTGGCGAACCCGGCCGGCCTTCCTACATTAGACGCTTCTAGGAGCGTCCCATGACCGACACCCCCTTCTCCAGGCGCGGCTTCATCGGGTCCGTCGCGGCCGTCGCCGTCGCCGCGGGCACCGGCTTCGCGATCTTCGGCCGGAGCGGCGGCGCCGCCGAAGCGGCCGAGCGCTTCGAGGTGACGAAAACGCCCGCCGAATGGCGCCGGCTGCTCGGCCCGCAGCGCTACGCCGTGCTCCGCGAAGCGGCCACCGAGCGCGCCGGCTCGAGCCCGCTCGACAAAGAGAAGCGCCGGGGCACTTTCCTGTGCGCCGGCTGCGACCTGCCGGTCTACAGCTCGGCCGCCAAGTTCGACAGCGGCACCGGCTGGCCGAGCTTCACCGCGCCGCTCCCCAATTCCATCCGCACCCGCCCCGATCGGGCCCTGTTCATGGTCCGGATCGAGGTCCATTGCCGGCGCTGCGGCGGCCATCTCGGCCACGTCTTCGACGACGGGCCGAGGCCGACCGGCAAGCGCTTCTGCATGAACGGGCTCGCCCTGAAGTTCCGGCCGGCATGACCCGCGCCAGGCAGGCCTTGCTCGGCGCCCTGCTGCTGCTCGTCGGGTTCGCGATCGCCCTCTACGCGCCCCATCCCGGGGTCGCGGCGCCCAGGGCGAGGCTGGCCTCAGCGGTGTTCGCGGGCGGCTGCTTCTGGTGCACCGAAGCCGATTTCGACAAGATACCGGGCGTCGTCTCGACCGTTTCGGGCTATTCGGGCGGCAAGCTCGCCAATCCGACCTACGAGCAGGTCTCCGCCGGCGGCACCGGCCATATCGAGTCGGTGCGAATCGTCTACGATCCGGCCAAAGTGAGCTACCAGACGCTCGTCGCCCGCTTCTTCCGGACCGTCGATCCGCTCGATTCCGGCGGCCAGTTCTGCGACCGCGGCTATCAGTATCGCACCGCCATCTTCGTCGCCAACGACGGCGAGCGCCGGATCGCGCAGGCGACCAGCGCCCGCGCCGCCGCTTTGCTCGGGAAGCCCGTCGCCACCCTGATCCTCCCCGCCGCGCGCTTCTACCCGGCCGAGGGCTATCACCAGGATTATTACCGCAAGAACCCGGTCCGCTACAAATACTACCGCTGGCGCTGCGGCCGCGAAGCCCGCCTCACCCAGATGTGGGGCAAATCCGCCGGCCATTGACGCCCCCCGATGAGCCACGCCAGCGCATCTTGCGTCTCTCTTCCGGCCGCAGGCCAATATCTTTTTGAGAGAAGGCACAAAGGCACGACGTAGAAAAAGCGTCGGCCGCTATGCAATTTTTGCATCCTCTTGAGGTTGCTCCATGCTGTTCCGGGGAAATGCGCTTCGCGTGGGGGCAGGCACCTCTACGTCGTGCCTTTGTGCCTTCTCTCGAAAAAAGGGAGGTGCGGCGTCGGAGTCGAAGCAGGGAGGCGTGGCCATGACCGACGTTGAAAAATTGGCCGCGTTGGTGATCGAGTGCGGTTTCAGAATCCACCGGGACCTCGGCCCCGGCCTGCTGGAGTCTGTCTACGAGACCCTTCTTGCGACGAAACTGGCTCGTGCGGGTGTCATCGTAGAGCGGCAAAAGCCGATCAACTTTGAATATGACGGGATTCGCGTGGCCGAGGGTTTTCGGGCGGACCTGCTCCTCGACCGTCTTCTCATTGTAGAGGTGAAGTCGGCGGAACGGCTTGCAGCTGTCCATTCCCATCAAGTGCTGACCTATCTGCGGCTGCTCCGATTGCCGTTAGGCCTGCTCATGAATTTTGGCGGAGAAACTTTCCGCGAGGGACTGAAGCGGGTGATGAACGATCAAAGCTTGACCGACAAAACAGCCTAAACCTTGCGGTAACCACGGCGCTCAATGAGTCCCTAACCGCGCTGGCCTAATCGCTGACCCATCTAGCTGCACTTTGCGCCGATGGGGAACAGAGACGATGAGGGCATTGAGCTGGCTTAGGGATCTCATCTCGAGCGAGCGCGGCAACGTGTTCGTCGTCGCCGCGGCGGTGATGCCGCTGCTGCTCGGCTCCGCCGCCTTCGCCGTCGACACGATCCAGCTCAGCGTCTGGAAGCGCCAGCTGCAGCGCGCCGCCGATTCGGGCTCGATCGCCGGCGCCTATGCGGTCTCGCTCGGCGACAACACCCACGATGCGGTCCATCGCGATCTCGACAAGAACGCCTTTCCGCTCCTCACCCAGGAAGAAGACATCGTGGAGGGGGCCCGGCTCGGCTTCGACCGGACCGTCCGGGTGACGCTCACCGCCACGCGCGAGCTGCCCTTCATGTCGATCTTCACCCAGCGCCCGACGACCCTCGTCGCGGACGCCACCGCCGCTCTGGTCGGGACGGGCGAGTTCTGCATGGTCTCGCTCTACGACGGCACGGACACGGGGATCGACGCCAATGGCGGCGCCGACATCGACCTCAGCTGCGGGATGAAGAGCAATTGCACCGGCGCCGCCTGCGTCACGGCGGGCGGCAGCTCGTCGATCAGGGCCGCTCCGATCGCCTCGGTCGGCGGGCTCGACGGCGACAAGAACAATTTCGTCCAGCCGACGACCCTCCAGCCCCATTCGGCGGTCCAGCGGGATCCGTTCGCTTATCTGCCGAACCCGACCAAACCCCCCGAGGGCTGCAGCGCCTCGCCCCTCACGGAATCGACGGTGTTCACCGACAAGGCGCACCAATGCTTCACGAGCGCCAACGTCAGCCCGAGCGCGACCCTGAACATCCCGGCCCATGTCGAGACGATCACGATCTGGGGCGGCGACATCGACTTCAAGGGCGACGTCAACGGCACCGGCGTGACCTTCGTCATGTCCGGCGACAACGGCCAGGCCGGCGATCTCATCATCAACTCGCAGGCCAATCTCAATCTCAGCTCGCCGGGAGACGGCACCTACAAGGGCGTGCTCTTCTATCGCGACCGGCGGGCCTCGAACATCGAGATCAAGATCAACGGCGGCGCCGAGTCGCACCTCACCGGAGCGCTCTATTTCCCGAGCTCCGACATCACCTACGCCGGCAATAGCGAAATGGACGTCGAGTGCCTGCAGATGGTCGGCCAGAAGCTGAAGTTCCGCGGCGGCGCCAGGATCACCAATGTCTGCGACGAGGACAGCGGCGCCTCGGCCTTCAACCAGACGATCGTGAGGCTGGTCGGATGATGCGGCTGCTCCCGGCCCTCGCCCGCGACGAGCGCGGCACCAGCCTGATCGAGTTCGGCTTCCTGGCGCCTTTCCTGGCGCTTCTGACCATGGGCGTGATCGATTTGAGCCGAGGCCTCGCCGAGCGCTTCGCCATCCAGCAGGCGGTCAGCCGGGGCCTCGAGCTCGTCCAGGCGCGTCCGGCCGAAGCCGCCGCCACCGCCGCCGACGTCGATTACAGCTTCGTCGAGACCGAGGTCGCCCAATCCGCCGGCGTTCCCGCAACCCAGGTGACCCTCACCCGCTGGCTCGAATGCAACGGCACCGACAAGGGGGACGTCAACGGCACCTGCGCGCCGGGTGAGGATTCGGCCCGCTACCTCAGGGTCCGTGTCACCAAGGATTTCAACGCGGAATTCTATTTCGACACCATTCCCATGGCCGCCAGCGGAACCGTGAGGACGCAATGATGATGAAACGCCTTCTTCGCCGCGACACCAAGGGGATCGGCGCGGTCGAGTTCGCGCTGGTCGCGCCGGTGCTGATCTCCTTCGTCATCGGCATCAGCCAGATGGGCAAATTGTTCTACGCCAATGCCGACATGAAGAACGCGATGGCCTCGGGCGCCCGGGTCGCTTCGGTGTGGCCGGTGCCCCAGGACGACGCCATCCTCGCCGCGGTCAACGACCGGCTGGCGCGGACCACCGGCGTCGCCGCGGCCGACGTGGACCTCGACCGCGACACCGACGAGAACGGCAACGACTATGTCGATATCAGCATGTCCTACAACGTGCCGCTCGACTTCATCTTCTTCGACATCGGCCCGGTCACGCTCCGCGACACCCGCCGGGTGTTCATCCAGATGGACGGCGTGCGGGGCGCCGGCGCGGACGATTCGGGATGCACGTCCAATTGCGGCGGCACCGAGGATCCAGACACCTCGACCAGCACCACCTCGACCAGCACTACGTCGGGCGGCGACACCTCGACCAGCACCACGTCGACCAGCACCACCTCGGGCGGCGACACTTCGACCAGCACCACGTCGGGCGGCGACACCTCGACCAGCGCGACCAGCGCGAGCTCTACGAGCAGCTCCAGCTCCAGCTCCAGCTCCAGCTCCAGCAGCGGCAACAGCAACGGCAACAGCAGCCACGGCCACGGCAATTGCAACAAGAAGTGCTAGGCTGAGCCGCCCCCGTCGTCCCGACCCTGCCTCCGTCCGTCGCGACCGGGGAAACCCGGATCGACAGCCCCCGTTAGTCCGCTTTCGCCCCAGAAAGGGGAGTGTAAGCGTATGTCCAACGGTCCAACCCGCCTCGAAACCCTCGGCTGCTGGCTTTCCGAGAAAGTCGCCGACATCTCCGCCCACCCGTTCGCCCAGATCGGCCTGGTGATGGTCTGCATCCTCTGGTTCGCCCTCGACTGGCGGGTCGACTGGCTGACCGCCGGCCTCTCGATCCTCGCCATCACCCTCACCCAGATGGTCCTCAACCGCCAGAACCAGCGCGAGAAGGACGCCCATCGCCGCGACGTCGCGCTCCACGCCAAGCTGGACGAGCTCGTCATCGCGTCGCGCCGCGCCCGCGACGAGCTGGCCGGGATCGAGGAGCTCGAGGAGGAGGAGATCGAGCAGCTCAAGGAGTCGCGCCCGGGAGTCACCCCGCTCCGGCCCGGCCTGCGCAAGGCGGCGCGCTAGATTTCCCTGAAAACCGGCGCCGCCGCCCGCGATCCCTGCGCCGAATCGCCCGCTTGACTCCGTACCATGGTACGGAGGCTATGAGGTGATTCGCGGCCGCGGCGATCCTGCCCCGGCCCGTTCAGGAGAAAGACCATGACGACCGAAACCAACGCCCCCTGCGCCTGCACCGCCGCCCGTTCCGGCTGCCGCTGCAATCCCTGCAACTGCCGCAATTGCGGCTGCAAATGAGCCTTCGCCCCTCTCCCGCTGAGCGCGGGAGAGGGCGCCCCTCGCCGTAAAAGGAGGCCGCTCATGGCCGACATGACCATCGCCAGGCTCGCCGCCGCCGGCGCGGTCGGGGTCGAAACGATCCGTTATTATCAGCGCCGCGGGCTGCTCGGCCTTCCGCCCCGGGCCGGCGCCGTCCGGCGCTACGGGCCCGGCGACCTTCGCCGGCTCCTCTTCATCCGCCGCGCCCAGGCCGCCGGCTTCACCCTCGAAGAGATAGGCGAGCTGCTCGCCCTCGATTCCGGCCAGGACCGGGTCCGGGTCCGGGCGCTGGCCGGCGAACGCCTCGCCGCGCTCGAGGCGAAGATCGCCGAGCTCGAGGCCGCCCGGACGGCGCTGACCCGTCTCAGCCAGGCCTGCGCGGCGGGGACGAAGGGCCCGTGCCCGATCCTTGAGGCTTTCGAAGGCTGAGCCGGAAGAGCTTCTCGTGCCGGTCGTCCGGCGGCGGGCCTGGTCGATTTCTCAACGCAAAGACGCGAAGATTCCGCGAAGCGGACCCACGCATCGGCAATAGATGACCGCCGCGCCCCCGGTTACGCTTCCGACCTGGAAAGCGCTCCGCGCTCTTTGCGTCTTCGCGTCTTTGCGTTGAAAACTCCAGCCGGCACCGCGCATCCGGACTTCCACCGGAAGCCCATCGCCTCAAACCTCGTCGAAATACAGATGCCTCGGCCAGACGTCGCGGTCGCGCGCCGCCGCGATCTGCGCCTCCACCGCCTCCAGCTCGGCCTGCTCGGGCGGATCGGGCGGGCCGTCGCCCTCGGGCTCGACGAGGTCGATCTCGGGGTGCGCCTCGGCATAATCGGCCCAGTAGCGGCCGAGCCAGATCCACAATTCACTCATCCGCTCGAGCCGCCCGCGCATCCATTCCAGCCGCGCCCGGGTCCGGACCTCGGCCCGCTCCGCCGCCTTCGCGGCCGCCTCTTCGGGAAGACCGAGCGCGACATGGTCGGCGATCCGGGCCCGCCGGAACTCGGCCCAGTCCGCCTCGGTCAACCGGCTCTCGATGGTCATCCATTGCCTCCCATGCGCCGGTTGAAGTCGGACAGCATCTCCTCGAGCTCCTTGATCAGCCTGGGCCCGTCTTCATGCTGCTGCCGCCTGATCTCCGCGCGCAGCTCGGCCTCGATCTTCGGCCTGAGCTCCTTTTCGATCTGCTCCCTCAGGGCCTTGATCTGCGGCCCGTAGCGGCCGGATGCGCCGCCTTCGAGAAGCATCTTGAAGACGGCATCGGAGCGCTTTCGCTTCGTGCCCACGACCTTGCCGCCCTGGACAACCTCCTCCTCGACCCCGGTCACCCCGCGCTCCCAGGCCAGCGTCTCGAGGCTGGTCATGCCGCCCGACCGCGCCCGCGCCGCCCGGCACAAGGAGGCGAATTCCGGATCCTTCTTCTCATGCTTGTAGAAGGTGGTCGGCGACACCACCGCCTCCCGGCACGCCTCCGCCACGCTCGCGCCGCGGGCCAGCGCCTCGAGGCAGATACCCTTCTTGGCCGGCGTGAAGCCGTTCGCCTTCCATCCCAACGCCATGCTTCTTCTCCTCGCACGTCCGGCGAAGGCCCCACCTTCGCCGACTCGATTCGCAATTTTCGGATTGTCTCAAACCAATTCCTACATTGGAAGTTCTTTTTTTGTTCCGCCCAGGGCG
>DASTFN010000035.1:0-55258 GCA_035719905.1 Allosphingosinicella sp. | reverse complement strand
GACGGGCGCCGCGTCAATTCGCGGCGCCCGCCTTGTCGTTACGCCTTTAGTAGCGGCGACCGTCGCGGTCCCGACGCTCGATGCGCAGGCGCTGCTCGAGCCGGTTGACCTGGACCCGGAGCGAGGCGAACTCGCGGCCGGTGATGCCGTTGCGGCTGGCCAGATGGAGCCGGCGCTCGATCATGTTGGCCTCACGGCGCAGGCCGGCGGCCTCGCGCTGCGAGATGACCCGACGGACGACCGAGCGCTGGATGCCGTTCTCGGCCCGCTGGAGGTCGCGAAGCAGCTCGTTGATCGCCTGGCGGGAAGGCCCGCCGCGGTTCCAGCCAACGGTGCCGCGATCGTTGTTATAGCCGCCGTGCTGAGCCGCGGCCGGAGCGACGCCGACGACGGTGGAAAGCACCAGGGCTGAAATCAGAAACTTACGCATGGACTTGCTCCTTTGTTGGTAGGGAGCTTCTACGACTCGGTCTGTGATACGGCCCTGAACGGAGTCGACAGCTTTCGTTCAGCTAAACGGCGACTTTTCTGAACGGTCAGGCCTTCAGCTTCCAGCCGGTGCGCAGCATCGCATAGGTGACGGTCCCCAGCGCCAGGTTGATCGCCAGCAGCAGCAGAGCGCCGAGCAGGATCGGCGAATCGGCGGCGCCGAGGAAGCCGTAACGGAAGCCCGAGATGACGTAGAAGAAGGGGTTGGCGTGGCTGACCGCGCGGAAGGCGGGGGCGAGGCTGTCGATCGAATAGAAAGTGCCCGACAGGAGGGAGAGCGGCGCCACGACGAAATTGGTGACCGCCGCGGCATGGTCGAACTTCTCCGCCCAGATCGAGGTGATCAGGCCGAAGAAGGCGAGCATCATGCTGCCCATCAGCCCGAACCAGAGCATCGCCCAGAAATGGACCGGCATGACGTGGACTCCGGGCCAGAGCTGCATGGCGAGGAAGACGGCGAAACCGACCAGCGCGGCGCGGGTGACGGCGGCCCCGACCAACGCTGCGATCAGCTCGGTGGTCGAGAGGGGCGGCATCAGATAGTCGACGATATTGCCCTGGATCTTGCCGACCAGAAGCGAGAAGGAGGAATTGGCGAAGGCGTTCTGGAGCATGCCCATGACGATCAGGCCGGGGGCGAGGAAATCGGCGAAGTGGAAGGCGGTCCCGCCCAGCTGCACCATTCGGTCGGTGCGGCCCAGCGCGACGGTAAAAATGACCAGGAAGAGCAGGGTGGTCAGGGCCGGACCCCACACCGTCTGCAGCTGGACCTTGAAGAAACGCCTCACCTCCTTCACATAGAGGGTCCTGAGGCCGCCCCAGTTCACGTTCCGGATCACCGGAACGCCCGGATCGGCCCGCATCCAATTTGAAGGCTGGTCGCTCACCGCGCCGTCGCTAGAGGCAGACGCCGTGGGTCGCAAGCAATGAAGGAAGGCGCCGCAATAATGTCCTGGACCGACGAACGGATCGACCGGCTGAAGGAGCTCTGGAGCCAGGGCATGACCGCGAGCCACATCGCCGACGAACTGGGCGGGGTGTCGCGCAACGCGGTGATCGGCAAGGCGCATCGCCTCGGCCTGCAGTCGCGGCCCTCGCCGGTGAAGCCGAACGAGGCGCCCGGCGAGACCGCGCCCTCGCCCTTCGAGCCCGAAGCCGAAGCCGAAGCGGATTCGACCGAAGCCGAGCCGGAAGCGAGCCGGACCGAGGCCGAAGCGGAGCCGGCGGCGGCGCCCGATCCGGTACCGGCGCCCCCGCAGCCGCAGATCCGCTCGATCGGCCCGGGCGGCTTCGTCCGCCAGGCGCCCGGCGAGCAGCAGTCGCCGATCCCGCCGGCGCCGCCGCGCCGGCTGGTGCCGGCCAAGCCGAGCCCGGAGATCGCCGACAAGACCAGCCTGCTCGACCTCAACGAGAAGATCTGCAAATGGCCGATCGGCCATCCCGGCGAGCCCGATTTCCATTTCTGCGGCGCTCAGGCCAATCCCGGCTTCCCTTATTGCGTCGAGCATTGCGGGGTCGCCTACCAGGCCCAGATCCCTCGCCGCGACCGCCGCCCGCCGCCGCCTTTGCCCTTCGGCGGCCCGCGGATCCGCTAGGATCACCCTGGATCGGCGCGATTACCGGGGGGCGGCCTCATAGGGTCGTTTCGGACCGGTTTCGACTCGACTCCCCGTCCCCCGAGGCGCACCCTTCCTTCTCTCTGGGGGGAGGACTGATATGACATGGAAGATGATCGCTGTTGCGGCGGCGACTTTGGCTGCCGGCTGCGACGCCGGGCCGGCCGCTCCGGCTCGCAACGAGGCCGCGCCCGCTGCGCCCGCGGCGCCGGCGCCGCCCCAGCAGCGCTTCGACCAGACGATGTCCGGCCAGCCCCTCACCCGGCCGCCGACGCCGTTCCAGCTGGTGGTGACCCAGCTGCACCTGGACCCGGGGCATGTCATCCCCTGCCACCGCCACACCTACCCGCGCTATGTCTTCGTGGAGCAGGGCAGTTTGCGGGTGACCAATCACGACACGGGCAGGGTCTACAATTTCTCGAAGGGCCAGGTCGCGGTGGAGTCGATCGGGCAGTGGCACCAGGGGCTGGTGACCAGCGTCGGGGAGCAGACGTTCCTGGTCGCCTTCGAGCAGGTTCCGCCCGGCCAGGACAATTCGACCCCCTGCCCGCCGCAGCCGGCGCCGTAGCGGCTCCCGGAGCGTCGAGGGTTTAGTTTGATCCGCTCATCCTGAGTAGGGACTGAGCGAAGGCGAAGGCCCGAATCGAAGGACCGTCCTTCGATACGCCGTTTCGCTAGGCTCAACGGCTACTCAGGATGAGCGACTGAGGGCGATCCACACTAACCCACCAACGCCCTAGAGCCGCCGGATCCGCGGCTCGGCGCGGACCGGCGCCAGCATCAGCTCGGTCATCGCCCAGACCATCGCGTCGGCGCGGTCGGGGGAGCGGGCGCCGGCATAGCCGCCGCCGCGGATCATCGCGCACAATTCGTCCTCGAGCTCGGGGAAGGCGCCGGCGAAACGCGCCTTGCCCGTCTCGAACAGCATCGCCACCGGCTCGGCGCGGTCGCCCTTGCCGTAGCGGGCGTGGACGGGGCGGACCGGAAGCGCCGGATCGGCGGTCTTGAGAACGCTCGTCGCCATGTCGCCGCCCTGGTTCTTCTCGACGACGACGCAGTCCGCGCCCCAGGCCCGCGCCGCCGCGACCGCCTTGCTCGCCCAGCCTTCCGGGGAGAGGCCGCGCTCCGAATGATCGCCAAGGACGTGGGCGATCCCGTCCCGGTCGAGCGCGCAGGCGACGATGCCGCAGGCGTCGCCGTCCGCCGAGGCCGGCGGGTCGACGCCGATGACGATCCGCCGGAACCCGTCATTGCGAGCGGAGCGAAGCAATCCAGCTTCGATGCCGGGCTCATGCTCAGCGCTGGATTGCCGCGTCGCTGCGCTCCTCGCAATGACGGGGCCGACCCGGCAATTCTCGATCAGCGCCCGGCTCCACAGCGCCCCTTCCGCTTCCTCGATCATCTCCCCGTCCAGCTCCTCGCGCCCCTTGCGACTGCCCCGATATTGCGCCTCCATCCGAGCCACATAGGCCTCGGGAAGATTCAGATTGTCCGCCGTCCGCCCGCGCGTGAGCGCGCGAGCGCTCTCACTGGCCGCGATCAGCCGCTTGAGCATTGGCACCGCCTTCGGGGTCGTCGTCACCAGTGCCCTCGGCGCCGCTCCCAGCCTCAGGCCGAGCTGGAGATTGTCCCAGGTCTCCTCCGGGTATCGCCACTTGGCGATCTCGTCGCACCAGGCGAAATGATGCTCCGGCCCGCGCAATTTCTCCGGGCAGGCCCCCGAATAGAGGAAGGCCTGCGCGCCCGAGGCGAAGGTGACGAGGCCCTCCTTCTTGTTGATCTTCACCCGCTCGCCGGTCCGGGCCACCGCCATCAGCCCGCTCCGCCCGGTCACCATCACCTTCAAAGCATCCTCGATCGTCGCGCCGACGAGGGCGATGCGCAGGCTCCCGTCCTTGCGGGCCAGCGCGCTCACCCATTCCGAGCCGGCCCGCGTCTTGCCGAAGCCGCGCCCGGTCACCATCAGCCAGGTCGGCCAGTCGCCCTCGGGCGGCGACTGCCCCTCATGCGCCCAGACCGGCCAGAATTCCTTGAAGGTGCGCTTCTGCGGCGAGGTCAGCCGCCGAACCACCCAGCGCCGCTCGGACGCCGGCCGCAAGGCCAGCCGGCGTATCGTCCGGAACAGCGCTTTCTCGTCGCGGGTCATCGGCCGACGGCGCCTAGGCCGTTCGACCTGAGCCTGTCGAAGGGCCCTTCTCGCCGCGAAGCCGCCGCGCCAGCACGTCGAGCTGGGCGAGGATCGCCTCGTTGAGCTCCTTCTCGCTGGCGCGCCTCGGCTCGTAGCCGGCCCGTCCGGTCCGCTGCCCCATCGGCCTGTGGCGAAGCCGAAGCAGCTGCAGCGCGAGGTAATTGTCGACGGTGCCAGGCCCCGGCGCGTCTTCGGCGTCGGGTCCGGGCACATAGCCGGCCGCCGCCTCCGCGACCTTCTGCGCCTCGAGATTGTCGTAGGCGATCTCAAGCGCCTCGGCGCATTGCCGGGCAAACACCGGATCGCGCCGCCGATGATAATTGACCGTCACCGTCGAAACCCCCGCCGCCGCCGCCGCACGGTACAGTGTGGCGCACCCCGCGAAAGTATCGAGAAAGATCTGCCGCTTCGCCTCGGTAAACCCGTCCTTCCTCTCCTTCCGAACCTGCACCCGCCGCTGATTCCCGCCCCTGACGCTCACCCCTTCGCCCATGCCAGACTCCCCTCCACGCTAGGGAGCCTATATACTCGTTTTGTTCCTATTTGCCCAGGATGTTTCCTATCCGTTTCGGATCAATCCGCTGCTCAAAATTCTCAATCCAAACTCGAATTTGGAGTAGCTTGACCTCCACCGGCGCGGCCCGTTAGCGGCTATGGGAACGATGGATACGAGCCCGATCCTCTGGTAGTTCGGGTTTGACGATGAACCTGGCGGAAATAGGGGACACGTACCTTTTTCGCAAAAAGTACGTGTCCCCTTCCCCAGGAAATAGGGGACACGTACCTTTTTCGCAAAAAGTACGTGTCCCCTTCCCCCAGCCGACCAAAAAGTACGTGTCCCCTTCCCCAGCCGACTCTCGGTGACGACTCTCGATGACGGTCACGTGACCGTCACCAGACTGTCCCCGCCAGCCGCTCGATGTCCGTCGGCACGGCCCCTTAGCGGCTTTGCGGCTTTGCGTGAGACCTCTCGATGAAGCGGAGCGTCGCTTTGGCGTTGGAAGACGGGTTCACCCGAAGCACCAAAGACCCAAAGAGTCCGCGCGCGGCAAAGACGCTTGCGATCTCCTCGCGCGCCTTTGCAGAAGAATGATGGGCGAGCCCATCAAGCCATAACGAAAGTGGGCAGCCTTGGCCTCGTTGAACCGAGCGGGACCTTTGGGTCTTTGGTGCTTTGGGTGAGACAAATCCGGCATGGAAGCACCGCCGTCGCATGAAATGCAGCCCGGACGGAGCTACCAGGTCCCCGAAATCCGCGAAGCGGCAATCCAATATTCCTACGTAGCGCCTTCGCGCCTTAGTGCCTTCTCTCAAAAAACAGGTTGGCACATCGCCTGAAGGAAAGCGCCGGATGCACGGCGGCCTTGCACTCGGCCAGGGCAAGCTCTGACAAGGCGGTGTTCATGGATCCCGGATCAAGTCCGGGATGACGCCCTCCCCAAAATCCGCTCGCTAAGCCTCGGCGATACGGACGCAATCCGCATACGAGCTTCTTAATGTTTTCAGGCGCTAATGGGCCGGCATTCCAATTTCCAGGGTAAGTCCAATGACCGACTCGACATCAAATTTACTGGCCATCCTCCTCGGGCTCGGCGTCTTCGCGATCATCGTGGCGATCGGATGGCGCAGCGTTCAGAACCGGCGCATCCTGCGCCTGCGGGGCGCCGACGGCCAGGAGACGATCATCGTCGCTCGCGAAGACGACGAGATCAGCAGCGTCGTCACCGCCAGCGGCGAGACCCCGCAACCGGCACCAGAGCCCGAGTCCAACCCTCGGTGACGGTTACGGGACTATCACCGAGACCGTCCCGTCTTTGCGGCTTAGCGGCTTTGCGTGAGACCTCTCGCTGAGCCGATGCCCGCGCTGCCGTTGGAGATTGGTTCACCCAAAGCACCAAAGTCCCAAAGAGTCCGCGTAAGGCAAATACCCTTGCGATTTCCTCGCACACCTATGCGCAGAAATGATGGGCGAGCCCATCCAGCGATGACGAAGGTGGGTAGCCTCGAGATCGACGAACCGTGCGGCACCTTGGGTCTTTGGTGCTTTGGGTGAAACCAATCCGACACCGGAGCGCCGACCGTCGCATGAGCTACACCAAAAGCAGAGCCGGCGGGGTCCGAAATCCGCGAAGCGGCAATCCAATTCTTCTACGTTGTGTCTTCGCGCTTCTCTCAAAAAACAGGTGGGCACGTCGCCTGAAGGAAAGCGCCGGAAGCACAGCGGGCGACAGAGATAGTGACAGTCGCCAGCCCATCGCAAACGGCTAACAGACAATGACGTCGAGATAGCCCGGCCTCTCGGCCGCCAGCGACTGCATGATTTGATCGCGGGTGACGATCGGCATCCCGCGAACCCGCGCGCTCGCGATCAGGAAGCAGTCCCCTGGGTCCTTGTGCCCGGTCTCCGTCACGACACGTGCCGCCGCCAGCGAGATTCGCTGCCGGATGGGGACGATCCGCGCGGACGTCGCGCGCACAGCCTCGCGGAACCAGCGCTCCGGCGAATCTCCGCCCAGATGCGGCCGCCCGGCCAGGCGCCGCTTCCGGGCCGCGGTGGAGATTTCCCACGCTGTGATGGGCGACACGAAGAGCGTGCCCGCCTCCTGGTTTTCCCCAATTGCATCGAGCGCGCCATCGAGCAACTCCACCTCGCCGCTCACAAGCCAGTAGAGCGCGTGGCTATCGAGCAGGATGCCCGACATGGAGATCAACGCTTCGTTGGGGACCCATCGTCGCGCCGCCTCGATCCCTTCAAAACCTGGGAGGCGATGGGCTTGGTCAGATCGACGCCCTCTTCGATCGTCAAGCGCCCCTTGAGCGCACCGGCGCCGCGCACGGTCACGCAGCGCCCGGATTTCGGATCGCCCACGACCTTGGCGGCCGGCCCGGAATGGGGTTTGGCCATGATCTCCATATAACGCTCCCCGAGGTCAGGTTCCAACGGCCTGCATGACCGAGCTCCGTTGCTGGCCGGACGACATCGTTTAGCGCAAGTTTTGATGGCGTGCTACACGCTTTCACCGGACTCTCTTCGTGTCTTCGTGTCTTCGTGGCATTCGTGCAAATCCTCTCCCGAGCGGCCCTTTGCGGCTTCGCTTGAAAACATTGCTGCCCCGCCCCCCGCCGAAGCTGTGGATAGAACAGGCCCGGAACCTTGCCCCCTTCCCTCCCCTCCCCCTATACCTCCCCCATGTCAGACCTGTTCGCGTCCACCGCCGCCCCGTCCGCCGATTACGACGCCCATTCGATCGAGGTGCTGGAGGGGCTGGAGCCGGTTCGGCGGCGGCCGGGGATGTATATCGGCGGCATCGACGAGCGGGCGCTCCACCATCTCGCCGCCGAGGTGCTCGACAATGCGATGGACGAGGCGGTGGCCGGCTTCGCCACCAGGATCGAGGTGAGCCTGGAGGCGGTGGCGGGGACGGCCGGGCGGCTCATCGTCACCGACAACGGCCGCGGCATCCCGATCGACGAGCATCCCCGCTATCCGGGCAAGTCGGCGCTCGAGGTGATCCTCACCATGCTCCATTCGGGCGGCAAATTCTCGAACAAGGCCTATGCGACGTCGGGCGGCCTCCACGGCGTCGGAGTGAGCGTGGTCAACGCCTTGTCGAGCGAGACCGTGGTCGAGGTCGCCAAGAACAAGGAGCTTTACCGGCAGACCTATTCGCGCGGCGAGCCGACCTCGACGCTGGAGCTGATCGGCCCCACCCAGAACCGCCGCGGCACCGCCATCAGCTTCGTCCCCGACACCGAGATCTTCGGCGAGGAGGCGAAGTTCAAGCCGGCGCGGCTCTACCGGCTCGCCCGCTCCAAGGCCTATCTCTTCGCCGGGGTCGAGATACGCTGGCGCTGCGATCCTTCGCTGATCGCCGACGACACGCCTGCCGAGGCGGTGTTCCAATTCCCCGGCGGCCTCGCCGACCATCTCAGGGAGCAGATCGGCGAGCGCAATTGTGCGACCAGCGACTTCTTCACCGGCCGTCAGGATTTCCCGGGCGGCCTCGGGCTGGTCGAATGGGCGGTCGCCTGGCCTTTGTGGAGCGAGGGCGGCTCCTCTTATTATTGCAACACCATCCCGACCCCGGACGGAGGCACCCACGAGCAGGGGATAAGGGCGGCTCTGACCCGCGGAATTCGCGCCTTCGCCGAGCTCACCGGCTTGGCGAAGAAGGCCAAGGAGGTCCAGGCCGAGGACGTGGTCGGCGGGGCGGAGGTGATGCTCTCGGTCTTCATCCGCGACCCCCAGTTCCAGAGCCAGACCAAGGACCGGCTGACCAGCCCCGACGCCGCCCGGCTGGTCGAGGCGGCGGTCCGCGACCATTTCGACCATTATCTCGCCGACAATATGGAGCGCGGCCGGGCGCTTCTCGCCTTCGTCCTCGACCGGATGGACGAGAGGCTTAAGCGGCGGGCCGAGCGCGAGATCAAGCGCAAGACGGCGACCAGCGGGCGCAAGGTCAGGCTTCCGGGCAAGCTCACCGACTGCGCCAACGACGATCCGTCGGGGACCGAATTGTTCATCGTCGAAGGCGACAGCGCCGGCGGCTCGGCCAAGCAGGCGCGCGACCGCAAGACCCAGGCGATCCTTCCCATTCGCGGCAAGATCTTGAACGTCGCCTCGGCCAGCGCCGACAAGATCCGGGGCAATCAGGAGATTGCCGATCTCACCCTCGCTTTGGGCTGCGGCACCCGCGAGCGCTGCGATCCGGCCCAGCTGCGCTACGACCGGATCATCATCATGACCGACGCCGACGTCGACGGCGCCCATATCGCCACCCTCCTGATGACGTATTTTTTTACCGAAATGGGCCCGATCGTCGAGCAGGGCTGCCTCTACCTCGCTCAGCCGCCGCTTTACCGCCTGTCGTCGGGGCCGACCGTCGCCTACGCCCGCGACGACGCCCATCGCGGCGCGCTCGAGGCGAGCCTGTTCAAGGGCAAGAAGGTCGAGATCAGCCGCTTCAAGGGCCTCGGCGAGATGAACCCGTCGCAGCTGCGCGAGACGACGATGGACCCCAAGAGCCGTTCGCTGATCCGGGTCACCCTTCCCGAGGGCTATCAGCCGCAGCAGCCGGTGCGCGAGCTGGTCGATCAATTGATGGGCCGCAATCCGGAGCATCGCTTCAACTTCATCCAGAGGCGCGCGGCCGAGATCGCGGAAGAGGAGATCGACGCGTGACCGGCGCGGCGCGCCGGCTGATCTGCCTGCTCGCCTTTTTGTGGAGCGCGGCCGCGGCCGCCGCCGAGCCGTCGCCGGACTTCGTCCGCCGTTCGGACGAGCTGGTGAAAGTGATGAAAGGCGAGGTCGAGCCCGAGCGCCTCTTCTCCCCCAATTTCCTCGCCCAGGTGCCGCCCGACCGGGTCGCCGCCATCGCGGCGCAGCTCAAGGCGAGCCACGGCGCCGCCCGCCGGGTGACCCGGATCGAGGCGAGCAGCCCGACTGCCGGGATCGTCCTGATGGCGTTCGAGCGGGCGGTGGTGCGCCTGCAGATGGCGATCGGCGCTCAGCCGCCGCACCTCGTCGAAGGGCTGGTCGTCGCCGGAGTCGAATCCTCGGCCGCCGACGTGCCGGCCCTGTTCGGCGAGATCGCCGGACTGCCGGGCGAGGTCGCCCTGGCCGCGGCGCGTCTCGAGGAGGCGGGGCCGGCCAATTTCCTGACCGAGGAGGCCGAGCGGCCGCTGGCGATCGGCTCGGCGTTCAAGCTGTTCGTGCTGGCGGAGCTGGTGCGCCAGGTGAAGGCGGGCGAGCGGCGCTGGAGCGACGTCGTCCCTCTGGGCACCCCTTCCCTCCCCTCCGGCCTCCTCCAGGACTGGCCGAAGGGCGCGCCGATCACCCTCCACAGCCTCGCCGCGCTGATGATCTCGCGCAGCGACAACAGCGCCACCGATACCTTGCTGGGCGTGCTCGGCCGGGACAGGGTGGAGCGCCTGCTGCCCGAGCTGGGGGTGCGGTCGCCGGAGCGAAACCGGCCCTTCCTCTCCACCCGCGAGGCCTTCGCTCTCAAGCTGGGCGATCCCGTGCGGCTCCAGCGGTGGAAGGCCGGCGGCGAAGCGGGGCGGCGGGCGCTGCTGGCGCAACTCGAGCGGGTCGACGCCTCGACCCTCGATCCCTCCCGGCTCGGCGGCCGCCCCGCCGAGATCGCGACCGTCGAATGGTTCGCCTCGCCCGCCGACCTCGTCCGAACGCTCGATTGGCTGCGCCGAAGCGGGGACAAGACGGCGCTCGATCTGCTGGCGATCAATCCGGGCCTGGGACGGGCGCTGGCGAAGGATTTCGACTATTTCGGCTTCAAGGGCGGCTCGGAACCGGGAGTGCTCAACCTGAGCTTCCTGCTCAAGGCCCGCTCGGGCCGCTGGATGGCGGTGTCGGCGACCTGGAACGACGGGACGGTGGCGCTCGACGAGGCCCGCTTCGTGGCGCTGATGAGCCGGCTGGTGAGCTTGATGAAGTGAATTCCTCCCCAGGATTTCCTGGGGAGGGGGACCGCGCGAAGCGCGGTGGAGGGGTTCTCCGACGCCGGAAGACCCCCTCCACCAGGCTTCGCCTGGTCCCCCTCCCCGGCAAAAGCCGGGGAGGATTTTAAGCCGCTACCGCCCGCTCGCCTCGCGGGATTGGCGAAGCGCCTCGAGCTCCTTGGCCTGCTTGTCGCGAGCGGCCTTCAATACCGCGATCCCCGCCGCCTCCTTCTCGCAGAAAGCGCGGCCGGTCTCGTCCAGCTTGCCCGCTTCGTCGAGGCAGCGGCCGTAAGCGATGCTTCGCGGAAGCAGGTCGATCGGCTCGATGCCGCTATCCTTGCGCTCGATCGCGGCCCGCATGCCGGCGAAGAGATGCTGCCATCCGCGCCGGCTTCGCGCCTGGACAAGGGCTTCGGGGGTGGCCGCCGCTCCGGTCGGCGCCGGGACGGCGAGGCTCGCCAGCGGCACTTTCTCCAGCCTGGCCAGCGCCTCGTCGAAACGGCCGAGCTCGCGAAGCGCGTTGATCGCCCGTCCTTCCATGCCGATCCATGAGAGATCGGCGGGCCGCGGCGGCACCTTCGCGGAGGCTTCGACGAGCTCCTCCAGATAGCGTTTCCGAAGCTCCGGCCGGCCCTCCGCTTCCCAGCTCGCCTGGAGCAAGGCCCACAGATAGCGCTCCGGAGCGACTCCCATCTCGCGCATCAGCCAGTAAGCGCGGTAATATTGCGTGTCCTCCTTGCGCAGCGCCCGATAGGCGTCGGACGCCAGCAACGGCTCGAGCCTGGCGATCTCGCCGGGATCATATTCCTTGTAGAGGACGAGGCCGTTGTCCGGACATTCGGGGAGCGTAAGCGGGAACTTCACGCTGCCGTAGGGCCGCCCGTCGGGCCGCTCCCCGGCCACGACCGGCGGAGTCAGCGGCTGGAACTGGAAATCGCCGCCGCCGATCGGGCAGGTCATCGTCCTCGGGGCCGGCGCGGCGGGCGCAGCGGCGGCGGGACCGGCGAAAGCGGCGACGGCCGCGGCAAGGACGAGGATACGCATCGCAAACACTCCTGGAACGCGGCCCTCTTTAGCTTGTGACCGCCGGCGCGACGAGGGGGAAGCGGGGGATCGCGGCGTCGAAGGCGCGGCCGTCGGCGGCGACCATGCTGTAATGACCCTCCATCCACCCGGTCGGCGTGGGAAGCGGACAGCCGGAGACATAATCGAAGGCGCCGCCGGGCTCGATCACCGGCTGCTCGCCGACCACGCCTTCGCCCTGGACCTGGTGGCAGCCGCCGCGGCCGTCGGCGATCGTCCATTCGCGGCTGACCAGCTGGATCGGCCGCGGCGATCCGTTTTCGATCCGCACATGATAAGCCCAGAACCAGCGGCCGCGGCCGGGCTCGGACTGTTCGGGCAGGAAGCTGACCGAGACCCGCACGGTGACGTCGTCGGTTGTGGCGCTATGGGGAAAGAGGCTTTTCACAAGCGCTTCCCTCTACTTATCGGCCGCACGCGTCAATTGCTTGCGCGGCCGCGCCCGATCCGCGAAGGAGCCGAGATGGCGAAGGACTGGACCCCGGCAAGCTGGCGGATGCACGAGGCGCGGCATCAGCCGGTCTATGCCGATGCCGACGCGCTCGATTCCGCCCTGCGCGAGCTCGCCGCTTATCCGCCTCTCGTCCCCGCCGCCGAGGCCCATGCCCTCAAGGCGCAGCTCGCCGACGCCCAGTCGGGCCGGGCCTTCCTCCTCCAGGGCGGCGACTGCGCGGAGAGCTTCGCCGAATTCTCGACCGAGACGATCCGCGGCACCGCCCGGCTGATCGAGGCGATGGCCGGGCGCCTTGCCGCGGCGAGCGGGCTCCCTATCGTCCGGGTCGGCCGGATCGCCGGCCAGTTCGCCAAGCCGCGCTCGCGCGAGCTCGAGCGCAAGGACGGGCGCGATCTGCCCATGTACCGCGGCGACATCGTCAACGGCCTCGCCTTCGACGAAACCGCCCGCCGGCCCGATCCGGAGCGGATGTTCCGGGCCTACGGCCAGTCGGCGGCCGCCTTGAGCCATTTGCGCGCCTGCGCCGGACCGGAGCCGATCTACACCAGCCATGAAGGCCTGCTCCTCCCCTACGAGCAGGCGCTCACCCGCCGCGACGGAGCGGGCTGGTACGGAAGCTCCGCGCATTTCCTCTGGGTCGGCGACCGGACCCGCTTCGCCGGCTCGGCCCATGTCGAATATCTGCGCGGGCTGACCAACCCGATCGGGATCAAATGCGGCCCGACGCTCGCTCCCGACGCGCTTCTGGGGCTGCTCGAGACGCTCAACCCGGGCCGCGAGGCCGGCCGGATCACCCTAGTCGGCCGGATGGGCGTCGGAGAGGTCGAGCGGGCGCTTCCGCCGCTGCTGCGAGCGGTCGCCGCCGAGGGCCATCCCGTGCTTTGGACCTGCGATCCGATGCACGGCAATACCGAGCGGACGGCGAGCGGCTACAAGACCCGGCCGCTCGGCCGGATCCTCGGCGAGCTCCGAGCCTTCTTCGCCGCCGCCCGCGCCGAAGGGGTGCGCGGCGGCGGAATCCATGTCGAGATGACCGGGCGCGACGTCACCGAATGCACGGGCGGCGCCGATCCGGTGACCGAGGAGGACCTCGCCGCCCGCTACCACACGCATTGCGACCCGCGCCTCAACCGCGCCCAGGCGATGGAGGTGGCCGAGCTGGTCGCCGCCGAGCTGGCCCGAGAGCGCGGCGCCAAGGCCGCCTGACGGGGTCAGCCGACCTTCGCCACGGCGAGCGTCCCCGCCGGGCTCGGCCCGAGCAGCTCGAGCGCCTGGCCGCTGCCGTCGAGCCAGGCGCTCCAGCTTTCGTGGGCGATCAGGGCGACCTGGCGATTATGATAGGGCACGACGTCCGGGCCGGGCTCCGTGGTCAGCATGGTGAAGGCCTCGCCGGCCTCGGTCGTCCGCCAGAGGCCGGCGATGGCGAACCAGTCGCGGCCCGGCATTGTGAAAAGCCACCGGTCCTTGCGCTTGTCGGGGCGCGGCTCGCGGGGCGCTGTGAACTCGTAAAAGCCGTCGGCGACGATCAGGCAGCGGCCGCCTTGCTCCGAATTGGCGAACTCGCGGCCGTCGGAGCGGAAATTGTAAACGGGCTTGCCGCTTGGCCCGGGCCAGCTCCACCGCCGCTGGATCAGCTCCGCTTGGCCGGCCCCCGCGCCGGCGGCGTTCCAGCGGACGATCGGCGCCCGATCGGTGATCCTGATCTCGTCGCGCGGCTCGGCATTGGGCATGCCCTCGGGAAAGCGGAGCGCCATGCCCAGCTGGTCGAACGCCCTCGCGATGGCGTCGGGAGAGACCTTGTTGCTGTAGAGGTTGCACATGCCGGCCTGCCTAAGCGGCCGCGAGCCGCTTCGCCAGCTTGACAGGATAAGCCGCTCCCCCGATATGCGCGCTTCGCAAGCGCATTGGCCCCTTCGTCTAGCGGTCTAGGACGTCGCCCTCTCACGGCGAAAACACGGGTTCGAGTCCCGTAGGGGTCACCAAGCGCCCGAAAAGCCTCAGCTTTTCAGGAAATTGGCCGAAATCAGCAGCTTCCTAGCCGCCCGCTGGTACAAAGGGCTGGTACAAAATGGGAATGCGAATGCCGGGGCCGACCACCCATCCGGAGTCCAAAAACTACTGGTTCCGAATGGCGGTACCGGAGCGCCTGCGCTCGAAGATCGGCAAGCGCGAGATCAAGTTCTCCCTTTCAGACGTCGGATCCGGCCGAGGCGAAGGCACGGCAGGCGCGTGAGCAAGCACGGTGGCGGGAGCGGTTTCTCGAGCTCGACGGCGAGATCGAGGGCGAAGCTGCCGCCCGGGCCCCTGCCCTCGTTGAGGCCTTCCTGACCGACAGGGCACGGCGCAACGGCTCCCTGAGCAACGTCATCTACGGCCTGCAGAGCGTGGTCACGATGAGGCTGTTCATCGCCTGGGGCCGCGACGAGTTCGCGGCGAGGCGCGCCGATCGGGCCTTCGCCTACATGCCGAACCGGAAGGCATGGCGTGGCGCGGACTTCGACTCTCTGGCTGAGATTATTCCTCCCGAAGACCGCGAGAAGCTCCTCCAGCGCATCGACGTGCTCCACCGCGATGCCCTCGGCGCCGGCTTTGCCGAGGCAATCGGCTACCTCCTGCGCGCCAAAGCATGGGAGGTGGTCCGAATCGAGGTGATGATGGTCGAGGACCATGCCGGCAGCGAGATTCCGGTCGGCAGCGCCCTGTTCGACGCGGTGGCGGAGGCGCTGCAAGGCTATTCCCCTCATCAACCACAGCAACTGCGTGACTACACGGGATAACCAAATGGCCGGGGTGCACGGATGCTTGTTGAAGGCTCTCAGCCCCCATTTACTGGCTCGCGTCCGAAACGACGCGGGTTTTTGTCGAAAACGAGACAGTGATGGCGCGTGCCGCCTGGATCGGGCACCCTTCCCACATGGACGGTGACGAAGCGATGAGCGATCGAAGCGGCGCGCTCATTCCCGGGCCGCCGCCGCCCGCCGGAAAGACTGGCATCCTTCGGAGCCTCGGCCCAGGCCTCATCACCGGCGCCGCCGACGACGACCCCAGCGGGATCGGCACGCATAGCCAGGTCGGCGCGCAATTCGGCTATGGCCTCGCCTGGACATTCGTCCTCAGCTTTCCGCTGATGGTCGTCATCCAGCAGGTCGCCGGCGAGATCGGCCGGGTCACCGGCGCCGGCATCGCCCGCAACCTGCGCCGCCATTATCCGCGGCCCGTGCTCTGGACGATGGTGACGCTGCTGCTGATCGCCAACATCGTCAATCTGGGCGCCGACCTGAGCGCGATGGGCGCCGCCTTGGTCCTGCTGACCGGCGGGAGCGCGGTCCTTTACACCCTGCTCTTCGGGATCCTTTGCGTCGTGCTCGAGGTGACGCTCAGTTACCCGCGCTATGCCGCCATCCTCAAATGGACGACGCTTTCGCTCTTCGCCTATGTCGCCGTCGTTGCGGTGGCGGGAGTGCCCTGGGGCCGGGCGCTGACCTCCCTGGTGGTCCCCGAGCTGCAATGGAACGCGGCCTATGCGACGGCGATGGTCGCGATCCTGGGCACGACGATCAGCCCCTATCTCTTCTTCTGGCAGGCCGGGCAGGAGATCGAGGAGCAGCATCGCCATCATGCCAAGCCGCTCTGCATCGCGCCGCGCGAGGCCGGGCCGGAGCTCAAGCGGATCCGCACCGACACTTTGGTCGGAATGGCGTTCAGCTCGATCGTGTCGCTCGCGATCGTCTTCGCGACCGCCGCGACCCTCAATGCCAACGGCATTACCGATATCGAGACCTCGGCCCAGGCCGCGGAGGCTTTGCGCCCCATCGCGGGGCAGTTCGCTTTCGCGATGTTCGCCCTGGGGATCATCGGCACCGGCCTGCTCGCGGTGCCGATCCTGGCCGGCTCGGCCGCCTATGCGGTGACTGAGATGACCGGCAGGGCGGGGAGCCTGGACTCCAAGCCGCTGCAGGCGCGCCTCTTCTATGCGACGATCGCGGTGACGACCCTGGCCGGGGCCGCCCTCACCTCGGTGGCCGTCGATCCGGTCCGGGCGCTCTACTGGGCGGCCGTGGTCAACGGCGTGCTCGCCGCCCCATTGATGGCGATGATGATGCTGATCGTCCGCAACAAGCGGGCGATGGGCCGCCTGACTTTGTCGCCCGCCGCCACCGTTCTGGGCTGGTTCGCAACGCTGGTGATGGCTGCGGCCACGGCCCTGTTCTTCGCATTTATGCTGTAGCGCTTCGGCGCCCGGTCAACCCTCAACCACCGTCGCGCTCTGTCCGGTGCTCCCGGCGCGCAGCGAGTCGGGCGTGACGAGCACCGTCGTGCCGGGCCGAAGCACGGCTTCGACCGCCTGGCGGAACCTGTCCTCGACATGGATCCGGCCGCGCAACTCCGGCCCGGCCGAAGCGGCGGTCTGGCCGGGCAGCGGAACGCGGAGCCAGCTCCTGCCGGCCGCGCCCCCATTTTGCATGACGAAAGCCGACGTGCGGTCGATCTGGCCGTCGATCGTGACGGGGGCCGACCCGATCACAACGCCGTTGCGAAGCACGATGACACGTCGGTCGGCGGCGCTGATCACCAGCGAGACGGGACCGGAAGGCGATGCCTGCGGCCGCCATGCGGATCCGGCTGCCGGGGCGGCCGCCATCGCTTGCCCCTGTAGAAGCGCTTCGGCGGGAGCGACTCGGGGGACGGCGGCCTCGTCGGTGACGACGACGGTCATTCCCAACCGGGTGACGCCATAAAGCAGCTTCGCGAAGTCGCGCGGCAGGCGGATGCAGCCGTGGGAGGCGGGATAGCCCGGCAGGTCGCCGGCGTGGAGAGCGACGCCGCCCCAGGTGAGGCGCTGCATGTAGGGCATGGGGGCGTTGTTGTAGAGGCTCGAATAATGTTCGACGTGGCGCTGGAGGATGGTGAACACGCCCGTCGGCGTTCGGTAGCCCGGCCGGCCCGAGGATATGGTGGTGATTCCGATCGGGACGCCGTTGCGGTAGATGACCGCCCGCTGGGTCGCCAGGCTCACCACGAGCAGCACTGGCCCTTCCGGGGCGATGCCGGGCGCCCACAGATATTCCCCGGCCTTGAGCCGTTCTGCCGCCGCGATGACCGAGCCGGATTCCAGCGTCGGCTGTGACTGGGCGACGGCGCTCGAGGCCAGCAGCAACGCAGCCAGAATTCTCGACGTCGCCCGCACTGCCGCTCTCCTTCACTGCCAGCCTCTGTTGACCGCTAGCGCGGAGAAGGACGGCGCTCTTTACGCATTGTCCCGTAGCGGCGCGTCTCCGTAGCTCTACCTAATGCGGACTTGCGGCCCGGCACGCTAGGCGCGGCGGATGAACGAATTCGCCTCCGCTACGCCCTCCGGCGCCTTCCTCCCCGGCCTGGCCCTCGCCTTGGCGGTGGGCCTGCTGATCGGGGTGGAACGGGGATGGCGCCTCCGGGATGAGGAGGCCGGCCGGCGAGTGGCGGGGATCCGCACCTTCGCGCTGCTCGGGCTGCTCGGCGGCCTGGCCGGGCTCGTCGCCACGGGCGGCGGCTGGGGTCTGGCCGTGATTCTCGTCGCCGGCGCGATCGGCGCACTCCTCGTGGGCTATGCCGCCGACATCAGGCGCGACGACAACGTCAGCGCCACGTCCGCCCTCGCCGGAGTTATCGTGCTGGCCCTCGGCGCGGCAGCGACGATGGGCCACCTGGCGCTCGCCTCGGTCGGCGCCGGCGCCGCAGTGATCCTGCTCGCCTCGCGGCAACCCCTGCATCGCGCCATCCGGGCCACGAGCGACACCGACATGAAGGCACTGCTTCGGCTGGTCCTGGTCGTCTTCATCGTCCTGCCGCTGCTGCCCGACGCCGCGATGGGCCCGTTCGGCGCGCTCAACCCCTACCGGCTCTGGACCGTGGTGGTGATCACGGTGTCGATATCCTTCATCGGCTACATCCTGGTCCGCTGGTTGGGCGAGCGGCGGGGCGCCTTGCTCACCGCGGGCGTGGGCGCCCTGGTTTCCTCAACCGCCGTCACGGTCGACGTCGCGCGCCGTGTGCGGGAAGGGGCGACCGCCCCCGGCGACCAGGCCGGGGTGGCGGTGGCGTCGACGATCATGCTGATCCGCTCGCTCTTCCTGGTGGCGATGCTGGCGCCCTTCGCTCTCGCCCCCTTTGCAAGGCTGGTAGTGCCGGGGCTGCTGGTCTCCGCCTTGGCGTCCGGGCTGCTCCTCTATCTGGGCGGGGTTCGTCCAGCCGAAGCCCCTTCGGGCAGGATCAAGCCTCCCGGCCTCGGCATGGCCTTCCTGTTCGCCGGCACGGTGGCGGTCCTGGCGGTCGGATCGGCCTGGGTTCAGTCCGCCTGGGGCGGCGACAGCGGCGCCATCCTCATCGCCGTTGGCGGGCTCGCCGACATCGATGCGGCCATTGCGGCGGTCGGGGCGCTGCCGCGCGGCTCGCTCGAGGTCCCGGTGGCGGCCCTGGCGCTGGCCGCGCCCACCTTCTTCAATACGCTGTTCAAGCTCGCTCTGTTCGTGTTCATGGCGGGATGGCGGCGCGCCCTGGGCGGCGGGGCCGCGCTGATGGCGGTGGCCGCGGCGCTCCTCGTACCGTTACTGATCGCGCTGGCTTGATCCGCTGCTGGAGACCGGGATGGACATGCCCTCACCCGCCGACGAGTACAAATCCAAGCTCACGACGGCAGCCGAGGCCGTTGCGGCCATTCCGAACGATTCCGACATCTCCATCGGCATGGCGGTCGCCGAGCCGCCCGCGCTGCTCGCCGCGCTCGCCGCTCGCGTGGAGGCCGGCGGGTTGACTGGCCTCAGGCCCTGGTATTTCCACTCGCTCCTCCACGCCGGAACGACCTTGCTCCGTTACGAGCTCCTTGACCGCGTGCATCCTCACTGCATGTTCCTGAGCCCGGTCGAGCGTTTTCTGATCCAGCGCGGCGAAGCGGAGGGCCGGGTTCCGATCGAGTTCGTGCCGACGGCGTTCAGCGAATCCTCGCGCTTGCTGTCCGAGCGGGTCACGCTCGAGGCCTTCGTCACTACTGTCTCTCCGATGGACCGGAATGGCTGGTTCACCTTCGGCACCAGCAACGACTATGCGACGACGGTCGCCCGCACGGCCAAGCGCCTCATCGTCGAGGTCAATCCGAACATGCCGCGCGTATTCGGCGAGTCGCTGCTCCACATCTCGGAAGTCGATGCGATCGTCGAGAATGAGGCGCCCCTGTTCGAAGCGGCCTATCCGGACGCCGTTACGGAAGACGAGACGATCGCGACCCTCATCGCCGCGATGATCGACGACGGCGCCTGCATCCAGATGGGGATCGGCACCCTGCCCAACGCGGTCTGCGCCAAGCTGGAGGGCCATAAGGACCTCGGCATCCACACCGAGCTGATGACTCCCGCGCTCGCCCGCCTCATCCAGTGCGGCGCCGTCACCAATCGCCTGAAGACCACCTATCGGGGCCGCAGCGTCTTCACCTTCGCGATGGGCGACCGCGCCTTCTACGACTTCCTCGACGACAATCCCTCGATGCACAGCGCGCCGGTGCAGATCGTCAACGATCCTCGGCACATCTCGAAGAACGACAATGTCGTGTCGGTGAACGCGACGCTCCAGGTCGACCTGGGCGGAGCCTGCAACTCGGAGCATATGCTCGGGCGGCAATATAGCGGTTCGGGCGGCCAGCTCGACTTCGTCCGCGGCGCGTCGGCCTCCAGAGGCGGTAAGTCGATCATCGCCTGCCATTCCACGGCCAAGGACGGGACCGTCTCGCGGATCGTGCCCCAACTCCAGGGGCCGGTCACGACGCCCCGCAATGACACCCACATCGTCGTCACCGAATTTGGCTGGGTCGATCTCAAGGGCAGATCCCTGAGCGAGCGGGCCAAGGCGCTGGTCGGCATTGCCCACCCCAGGTTCCGCGAGGAGCTCAGTCGCAGCTTGCCCTAAGGGACTTCCCTTATGGCAATCGCCGCCTTTCGCTTCCTAACATTGAGAGGAAGGGGAACGGCGATGAACGGGCACATTTCAGGACAAGCAGACAAGCGGGTGCCCGTCGCCCTCAGCGTGCTGGCCGCCGTCCTGCTGCTGCTCGGCGCTCACCAGATGGACCTTCCCGGCGCCAGCCCAGCCGCGGATCAACCGGTCCAGATCGCCACCACGATAGTCTCGTCTCCGGCGCACTGACGAGGCCGCCTGTAGGGAAGATTGCGTATCCAGCACTCCCTTGGCGGCTCCTAACTCCGATCCAACGAAGCCCTTCACGGCAGGAACCGACAATGCCCTCGAAAATGCGCGCCGCCGTCGTCCACGCTTTCGGCCAGCCTCTCACCATCGACGAGCTGCCGGTGCCGCAGCCCGGGCCGGGCGAGATCCTGGTCAAGATCGAGGCGAGCGGAGTCTGCCACACCGACCTCCACGCCGCCCGCGGCGACTGGCCGGTCAAGCCGAGCCTCCCTTTCATCCCCGGTCACGAAGGCGTCGGCCTCGTCGCCGCCGTCGGCGCGGGGGTCACCGACGTGAAGGAAGGCGACGCGGTCGGCGTGCCCTGGCTCTATTCGGCCTGCGGCCATTGCACCTATTGCGTCACCGGCTGGGAGACGCTTTGCGAGAGCCAGCGCAACACCGGCTACAGCGTCAACGGCGGCTTTGCCGAATATGTCGTCGCGCCTTCGGCCTTTGTCGGCCACCTGCCGCCGGGCGCCGATTTCGCGGCTATGGCGCCGATCCTCTGCGCCGGGGTCACCACCTACAAGGGCCTGAAGGAGACCGACGCCCGCCCCGGCGAGTGGGTCGCGATCTCCGGCATCGGCGGCCTCGGCCACGTCGCCGTCCAATACGCCAAGGCGATGGGCTTCCATGTCGCGGCCATCGATGTCGATCCGGCGAAGCTGGCGCTGGCGAAACGATTGGGCGCCGACCTCGCCATCGATGGGCGCGAGTCCAATGCGGCCGAGACCCTGGTTCGCGAGACCGGCGGCGGCGCGCATGGCGTGCTGGTCACCGCCGTCTCCACCGGAGCCTTCGGCCAGGCCATTTCGATGGTGCGGCGGCGCGGCACCGTCGCGCTGGTCGGCCTTCCGCCGGGGGATTTCCCGCTTCCAATCTTCCCGGTCGTTCTGAAGCGGATCACCATCCGCGGCTCGATCGTCGGCACTCGACAGGACCTTTCGGAAGCGATCGCCTTCGCGGCCGAGGGTCAGGTGAAGGCCAGCGTCACGGTCGAGCCGCTCGAAGCGATCAACGACGTCCTCGGCCGGATGGAGCGGGGGGAGATCGAAGGCCGGATCGTCCTCAAGCCGTAATTGCGCGACGCACGGGAGAACCAAGATGCGAATCCTGACAGCCAACGATCTGACGGCGGGCTCGGCCAACGCCCTTCGGCGGAGCGCAGCATTTGCCGGCGGAGCCGGTTCCGAGCTGCGGGTCATCCACGCAGTGCCGGCTATTGCTGGAGAAGACGTCGCCCTTGCGGCCCGCGATCGGCTGACAGCCGCACTTCGCGACGTGACAGGTCGGGAGATCTGCGGAGAATCCGGTCTGTCGATCCGGATTTGCCACGGAGATCCGGCGGACGTCATTCTGAGCCAGGCGGAACGCTACCACTCCGACCTGATCGTCCTCGGAGCCCATGGCGAGCCTCGACTGCGCGACGCCCTGTTCGGAACAACCGCCGGCCCCGTCATCCGGAAAGCCAGACAGCCGGTCCTGATCGCGCGCAACGATCCCGGCCGAGCCTATGCGCGAGTGATGGTGGCAGTGGACGACGAGGCCGCCGGGCGGGTCCTCGACGTGGCGCTCAACTTCGCTTCCCCGGACGAGATCCATGTCGTGCACGCGTTCGGGTCGGTGCTGCAGGCGGTCAGGGGAACCACTGCCGTGCTGGAGGACGTGCGCAACGATCAGGATGCGCTCGCCGCCGCCGTTCGGAAGACGCTCGCCAAGTCCGGCCGGCCGGCCGCGCGGATCGAGACTATCGTCGAGCAAGGCGACCCGATGGACGTGATCATGCGTGCCTGGACCAAGGTGCAGCCGGATCTCGTCGTCATGGGCACGCACGGACGCACCGGCGTCGCGCACCTCCTCCACGGCAGCATCGCGGAATCGGCGCTGCTCGGCTGCCCCTCGGACATGCTGATCATCTGCACTTCCGGCGAGGAGGGAGAGGACCAGTGACCGCGCCGACCCTTACCCTCCATGGCGCCGCGCGAACCGTCACCGGCTCCTGTTTCGAGGTGGCCAGCGGCGGTCATCGCATCCTCGTCGATTGCGGCCTCTTCCAGGGCACGAGGACCGTGGAGGCGCTGAACCGGGAGCCTTTTGGCTTCGAAGCCCGCTCGGTCGACGCGGTGCTGCTCACCCATGCCCATCTCGATCATAGCGGCCTGCTGCCCCGCTTGGTCGCCGAGGGCTTCCGGGGACCGATCTGGTGCACGCGGGCCACCCGGGACCTTCTCCACATCATGCTGCCCGACGCCGCCAGGATTCAGGAGCAGGAAACCGAACGGCGGAATCGCCGTGCCGACAGGGCCGACGAGCCGCCGATCGAGCCGCTCTACACCCTGGCGGACGCCGAGCGAGCGATCGACCAGGCACGGGACATCGAGCTCGAGGCCCAGTTCGAGCCGGCCCGGGGGTTTCAGGCGCGCTACTGGAACGCCGGTCACATTCTCGGCTCCGCGTCGATCGAGCTCGTCGCCTCCGGATCGCGCATGCTCTTCTCGGGCGATCTCGGACCTGAGCAAAAAGCTTTTCACCTCGACCCCGCAGGACCGCAGGGCATCGACCATCTGTTCTGCGAATCGACCTACGGGGATCGCGAGCGGGATGCGGCCACGATCGAGCAGCGCCGCGATGCCCTGGAAAAGGAGGTGAAGGCAGCGCTCGCCCGCGGCGGCAACCTGATCATCCCGGTCTTCGCCCTGGAGCGGACCCAGGAGCTGCTCCTCGACCTAGCCCGGCTCATCAATTCGGGCCGCCTGCACGCCCAGGTCTTCATCGATTCCCCGCTCGCCAGCCGAGCCACCGAGATCTTCCGGCGCCACCAGCGCGAGCTGGAGGACATGGGCGACGGCGAGATCTTCCGCCACCCGTCCTTCCATTTCACCGAATCGGTTGAGCAATCGATGCGTCTCAATTCGATGTCGGGAGCGATCATCCTCTCCGCGTCCGGCATGTGCGAGGCCGGCCGGATCCGGCACCACCTGCGCTACAACCTGCCGAGGAGCGATTCGACCATCCTCTTCGTCGGCTTCCAGGCCCAGGGCACGCTCGGCCGAACCATCATGGAGGGCGCCGGCCGAGTCCGCATGTCCGGCCGCGACGTCGCGGTGCGAGCGCAGATTCGCCGGATCGACAGCTATTCGGCCCATGCCGACCGAAGCGAGCTGATCGCCTGGGTCGAGGCCCGTAAGCCTGTCCTGGGCAGCCTTTTCCTCACCCATGGCGAGGAACCGGCGCTCGAGGCGCTAAAGCGCGATCTCGAAAGCGGCCTGCCCTCGATCCTCATTCCGGAGATCGGCGAGCGCTACGAATTGCCGGCGGGGGCGCCGGCGAAGCGGCTTGCGACTGGCCGAGTGGAGCTTCGCGACGCGCTGAGCCGAGACTGGCAGAACGACTATGCGGACATGGTCGTCAACCTGAAGCGCGAGCTGCAGCAGATCCGATCGGCGAAGAAGCGGGCCGAGGCGCTCGCGCGGATGCGCGAAGTGATCGATCAATATGCCGACCAACGAAAGAAGCATCGTCGTGCCGGCTGATGAACGAGGCGAGTAAGGACCCAGGAGCCGATATGCCGACGAACCGCGAAGCTAAGTGCGCTGAGCGCGACGCGCTTTCGAGCTGGCTCGGTTCGCTGGAGCGGGAGGGCGCGTCACTCGAAGCGGTTCGGCTAGTCCGGGGCCAGCTCGGTCGGGTGCTGGAGGATATTGCGCGGCTGGGCGAACGACCGGCCTTGGGGTTCGGCCCAACGGGCAAGTCGGCCCCGGGCGACGTGGGCAACGTGCGGAGAGGTTGAAGAACGCGCCTCCTTAATGGAGCTCAGCAGCTTCGCGTGGCTGATGCTGTTGAAAAACTCGGTCCTGCGGTCCTGGCTCGGTTCCGATGCACTCTCCCGGCGCTGGCGAAGCTGGCCGCACCGGCGACGGCAGCGGTCGCCTGACTGCGACCGCTGCACTCCGCCCCCAGCACATCAAAACGTCCGCTGCTGCCAAAGGCGACTCCTTCAACACCTATCCAACCATAGAGGACATTGGCTCCAGGGCCCCTGAAGCATATCAGCATGTCATGAGCTATCTTCTGGTTTTCATAGGAGGCGGGATCGGGGCTGCGCTTCGGCACGCCGTCAACCGCGCGGCGCTGGCGATGCTCGGGCCCGCCTTTCCATGGGGAACGCTACTAGTAAATGTCACGGGTAGCCTCCTTATGGGCGTGTTCGCGGGACTCTTTCTGGTGAGAGGCGGCGGCAGTCAGGAACTGCGCCTGTTTGTCACCACTGGTATCCTAGGTGGTTTCACCACCTTCTCTGCCTTCAGCCTCGATGCGGCGGTGCTCTGGCAGCGCGGCGATCATGCAGCCCTGACGCTTTACGTCACCGGCTCGGTGGTCGCTTCAGTCGGTGCTCTCTTCCTCGGAATGTCAGCGGCACGCACGTTCATCAGCTAATGTCCGCTCCCCGGCTTAGCGCACGTTCGGCACTTCAGGCTCTGTCCATCAGCTGATACGATGGATGCCGAGCAGCCAACTCGAGAGGATGCTATCGACTACGTGCCAGAGGTCGAAGCCCCCGAGCAGGGCGCGAACAGGGCACGTCAGCCTATCGCGGCAGCCTTTGTCTGAAGAAGGCCTCAGGCGCGTCCGAAGCTTTCTCCTGTCCTCGGTTCCTTGTTGACGACCGTCACGGCACGAATAAGTGGGAAGAGCGCGAATGCGATCTGCCCCAGCAGTCCGATCAAAGGAGCGCCGCCTCGATAGCCGGCGAAATGGCCGCTTACGGTTCCGCCCACCGCGAACAGGCTCAGTCCCAGCTCCGCAGCCATAAGCAGGAGGAACGCCGCCGCGCCCATAATGAGGCGGCTGGAAGCGGCAGCTGGCACCGAGAGGTAGCGGATCAGCCAGCCACAAACGAACCACGAGGCTGCAAGCATGAACGGCAGCTCAACGAGAACCGCGGGGATGGCGCCGAGCCGCGGCTCGATCAGCAGGATGCGGACCGGGCCAAGCATCATTCCCAACAGGAAGATCAGCAGGAAATAGAGGGCGCCAGCCGAGAATGCTCGCTTCATCTTATCTTCCTAATGGCCGAGCAGGAGCGGGACCGGGCTCTGCCGCATCATCTCCCGCGTCACCCCGCCCAGCACCGCCTCCCGAAGCCGGCTGTGGCCGTAGGCCCCCATGACGATGTAGCGGGCGTCCAGCGAAGCCGCCGCGTCGAGCAGTGCCTGGCCGATCGACCGGTTGTTCCTCGGCCATTCGTGCAGCTCGGCGCCGACCCCGTGGAGGGCCAGATAGCGGCAGCCCTCGGTTGCGGGGAATTGGTGACAATCCTCGGTGACGGTTACGACGTGAACCTCGGAAGCGCGCCGAAGCATCGGCAGGGCGAAGCGAAGCGCATGCGCGACCTCGGGCGAGCCGTTCCAGGCGACCATCGCCGGTCCTGTCGCGTCGAGCCCCTTGGTCGCCTGAGGCACGGCCAGGACCGGGGCCCGGCTGTGGATGGCGACGGTCGCCGCCAGCGATAGCGCGGGCTCGTCGTCATCGTCGTCCCTGGCGGCAAGGCTCAGCACCACGAGGTCGGCCAGCCGCGACCTGTCCAGGATGGCCTGGACCGAAGGTCCGTCGATCTGCAACCAGTCCCAGGCCACGCCCTCGTTGGCGAGCTTTCCGTCCAGCCGCGCGCGCTGCTCGTCCTCGAGCCGCTTCAGCTGGTCCACGACGACCGGCAGCGCATAAACGCCGCCGAACGGGTCGCCGGTGATGAAGGCCTCATAGGGCGTCGTGTGGAGGCAGGTGAGGTGGCCGTCGACCAGGCGGACCAGGTCGAGAGCCGCCTGCAGGCGAGATTCCAGCCCGGCGTCCTGATTGGCGTGGAGCAATATCGATTTCATGGCGACCTCCGAGCGTGGCGGAGCATCGCTCCATTTCCGGGCGAGGCTAGGAGGGCCGAGAAACGCGGTCATTACGGACAAGTACGGAGTCGCCTAGGAGGAGCCGTCCTCCCCATCGTCGCCAAGGCCGGCGGCGAACGCGATGCGCAGCGCCTCGGACAAGCTCGGCACGCCCAGCTTGCCCATCAAATTGGCGCGGTGGATCTCGACGGTCCTCGGGCTGATGCCGAGATCGTAGGCGATCGTCTTGTTCGGATGGCCGCGGACGAGGCCCTGAAGCACGTCATATTCGCGCGGCGTCAGGGCCTCCAGCCGCACCTTGGCCTCGTCGGCGCGGACATGGCGGCGGCCGGCCTGGTCGATACGGGCGAAGCCTTCATCGATGGCGCGAAGCAGCACCGACTTCTCGAAGGGCTTCTCGATGAAGTCGACGGCGCCCGCCTTCATTGCCTGGACCGCCAGATTGATGTCGCCGTGGCCAGTCATGACAATCACCGGCATCAGCACGCCTATGTCCTTCAGCGCCTGCTGAACCTCGAGCCCGTCCATTTCCGGCATGCGCACGTCGAGCAGGATGCAGCCGGTCACGGCCTCCTTGCCGACACCAAGGAACTCGACCCCCGACGAATAGGTCTTCACCAAATAGCCCGACGTCCGCAGCATGAAGCTGACCGAGCGGCGGATCGCCTCGTCATCGTCGATGAGGTGGATTGTCTGGTTCGAGGCAGCCATGGCCCGCCTCTAAGCATCGCGCGTTCGCCGATGGCAAGAGCATCAGTTCGGGGCCACCCACTTTACGACACCAGCGGGTGATGCCGCTTGGGGTTCGCATCGAGCCACTGCCAGGCCAGGGGCTCGTCGCTAGCCTTGAAGTGGCGGATGTCCGCCTTCGTCAGCTTGTCCAGGGCCGTCACCCACGCGCTCAGCCAGGACGGGCCGCCGACGATCGCATAGCGGTCGAGCCGCCCCAGAATGTCGTACTTCATCTTCAGGAAGGCGCGGTCGAAGAAGGCGCCGAGCTCGGCTCCACCGATATGCTTCATTTTCCCTAGCAGCCGGAGAGGACGATCCGCTTCGAGAGCCGCGCTGAAATAGGCCACCACCGCCTTCGCCTCGATCGCGCTGATTTTGCCGTCGATCTCGAAGCCGATCACGTCGGGCTTGTCGGTTTCCATGATCATGATCGACGGGGCGTGCGGCAGCGTCTGTCTGCCCTCCACCCAGGCCAGCGCCTCGACGTGCTCGGCGAGCTCGAACGTCTCGTAGCTGATGCCCGGCAGGATCGCGCTTTCGATCTTCGTCGCCCAGCGAATCCAGCGTTCTTCGGTGACGACGGCGATTCGGCCGAAGCGATCCAGCTTCGTCAGCATCGCCGCACCCCGTGGCAAATAGGCCGCCATGGCGCCGACGTCGAAGCTGAAATTATCGTGGATCTCGACGTAGACGTGGGTGCGTTCGTTCGCCTCGAGCGAGCATTCGACCAAAGTGGCGACCTCGTCGATCTCCTCGGCCCTCATCCGGCCGCTGAACTTCACGGCAATCACGCCGGGCTCGGTTTCGAGGATTTCCATCATCGCGGCCTCCATTGCTCCATTGGGAGCCGGGATACGGTTGCGCCCATCGGGCTAGCGATACGCAAGGATACCTAGGCCCGGCGCCCCCTCCCCCTGAACCGCTGACGTTCGATGCGGCTAAGTGCAATTACGGATGGGCGATGAATGGCTGGGCGCGCACGTAGATCGGACAGGCCCACCGCCCGAAGGAAAACGCGATGCGCGATGCAATCCAGCCCCAGCTCCTCCTCAGCGAATGGAGCAACCGGATCACGACCCGTTCGGGCGTACAGCTGAACGTCCGGCCCGCCGCGCCGGAGGACGAAGCGCTGCTCGAGGCCTTTTTCGGCCGAGTCACTCCGGATGACCTGCGCTTCCGCTTCCTCACGCCCGTGAGGAAGCCGGGGCACGACCTGGTCGCTCCGCTGGTTCAGGTCGATCATACGACGACCGAGAACTTCCTCGCATTCGCCGAAGATGGCCAATCGCTCGTCGCGACGGCCATGATCGCCGCCGATCCTTCGCTCGAGCGAGCCGAGGTCGCCATCGCGGTGCGCGCCGACTTCAAGCACAAGGGCGTCGGCTGGAGCCTGCTCCGGCTCGTTGCCGACTATGCCAGGGCCAGAGGCATCAAGGCGATCGAATCGATCGAGGCGCGCGACAATCGCGAGGCGATCGGGCTGGAGCAGGAAATGGGCTTCACCGTCTCCAGCTATCCGGGCGACTCGACCCTGGTCCTCGTCCGCAAGAGTCTTCAGGACCCGGAATGATGGCCACGGATGCACGGCGCAGCCGCATTCCCGACGTCAGTCTTCAGCGGATCGAGGGAGGAGAAATCAACCCTTCAGCCCTGATCGGCCAGAAGCTCGTCGTCCTCTTCTGCCCTGCGGAGCTGGCAGCCGCCGTTCGGGAAATCGAAGATTATCGCGCCCTGGCGAACGACTTCAAAGATCACGGCGTCTGGATCCTCGGGATCCTTGCCGAAGGGATGGGAGCGCCACGCCTCGAATCGGGCGATCCCTCGATCGCGCTCACGCGCGACAAGGACGGCGCCGCTTGGGCCGCCTTCGCATCTTTTTTGCAGGACACGAGAGCCGGAAGAGCAGAAGGCGCCACCTTCCTGTTCGAGCAATGGGGATGCTTCGGCCACGCCTGGACCGGTACGGGCCACGCCATCGGTGTCCTGGCCGAGGCTCGTCGCCGCAATTAGTCAGACTGCGCACCGCGACCGTGAACGACGCGCACGGCGTGGAGGCCATGCCCTTCGAGTGGGTGACATGGCTTTAGGTGAAAATGCGTAGTGCGCCGCGCTTCTGGTCGCTTAGCCTCGGCACGCTGAAGCGGCCTCGATGATCCCGGCGGATCATCGGGGCAATTGCCGCACCCGATGGCGACAAGTCAGCGAGCGAGGAGGTTGCCATGGCCGATTATGCCACCGAATTCTCGATCCGGCGGTTGTGGATCATTTTCGGCGCAAGCATGGTGATCATGTTCGGCGCCCTCCTCTACTTCGGAGTCCAGATCTATCACACCAAACCGCCTATGCCGGGTGCGGTGCGGGGGGAATCGGGGCAGATTCTCTATACGGGCGAGGATATCCAGCGAGGCCAGGCGGTCTGGCAATCGATGGGCGGGATGCAGCAGGGCTCAATCTGGGGCCATGGCGGATATGTCGCGCCGGACTGGAGCGCGGATTGGCTGCATCGCGAGGCGGTCGCGCTGCGCGAGCAGCTCGCGGGCAACCGCTACGACGCCCTGGCCGAACCCGATCAGGCGCGGATCGGCGCCATCCTCAAGCGCGAAATGCGCACCAACGGATACGATCCCCGGACCGCCGTCCTTACCGTCAGCGACCGGCGGGCCGGCGCCATCGCCGCGACGGCCGCGCATTTCGAAAGCCTGTTTACCAATCGCACGCCCGCCGACCAGCATCTGCGCGAGCTTTACGCGATGCCGCAGAACGCCGTGCTGAGGGCGGACGAAGCGCACGCCCTCACCGCTTTCTTCTTTTGGACGTCCTGGGCGACCGCCGCCGAACGGCCCGGGGAAGGGATCAGCTATACCAGCAACTGGCCGCATGAGCCGCTGGTCGGGAATGCGCCGACCGGGGCGATCTTCCTGTGGACGTTCATCTCCATCTTCGTGCTGCTCGCCGCCACCGGCGGTCTGGTCTGGTATTATGCCCGCGAGTTCGATGTCTGGCGGCTCGATATCGAGCCGCTCGAGGGATTCTCGAAGACCGACCTGTTCGGCAGCGCGACGATCACGCCGTCGATGCGCGCGACCGCCAAATATTTCTTCGTGGTCACCCTTATGATCGTGGCCCAGGTCCTGCTCGGAATCGTGACGGCCCATTATGCGGTCGAAGGGCAGGGCCTCTATGGCCTGCCGATGGCGGAATATTTCCCCTATGCGATCACCCGGACCTGGCACACCCAGCTCGCCGTCCTGTGGATCGCCACCGCCTGGCTGGCGACGGGCCTGTATGTCGCACCGCTGCTGGGCGGGCGGGAGCCGGGATTCCAGCGCCTCGGCGTCAACTTCCTGTTCGTCAGCCTGCTCGTCATAGTCGTCGGTTCCTTCACCGGGGAATGGCTGGCGATCAACCGTCACATCACGGGCGGAACGATCAATTTCTGGTTCGGCCACCAAGGCTATGAATATCTCGACCTCGGCCGCTTCTGGCAATTCTACCTGTTCGTCGGCCTGCTGCTTTGGACCGTTCTGGTGCTGCGCGGAATGTGGCCCGCGCTCCGGGCCAAGGGCGGCCGGTCGCTGGTCTTCCTGGTCGCGATCGCGACGATCTCGATCGGCCTGCTGTTCGGCACCGGGCTCTTCTACGGCGAGCATGCCCATATCTCGGTCATGGAATATTGGCGCTGGTGGGTCGTCCATCTCTGGGTCGAAGGCATATTCGAGGTGTTCGCCACGGCGATCGTGTCCGCTCTGTTCGTGAAGATGGGGCTGGTGCGAGTCTCCGTGGCGGCGACGTCGGTGCTCCTCGCCACGATCATCTTCCTCGGCGGAGGCGTGCTCGGCACGTTCCACCACCTCTATTTCAGCGGCACCCCGACCGCCGTGATCGCCTTGGGCGCAGTGTTCTCCGCGCTCGAGGTCGTGCCGCTGCTGGTGGTCGGCTTCGAAGCCTACAACCGGGCCAAGGTCGAGCATGGGCAGGAGTGGCAGTCGGCTTATCGCTGGCCGTTCGCCTTCTTCACGAGCGTGCTGGTGTGGAATCTGATCGGGGCCGGGCTGTTCGGCTTCTTCATCAACCCGCCCCTCGCGCTCTATTACATGCAGGGGCTGAACACGACGCCGACCCACGCCCATGCCGCCCTGTTCGGAGTCTACGGAATGCTCGGCATCGGGCTGACTCTGTTCTGCATGCGCGGCCTGTCGGACCCGTCGCGCTGGAGCAACAGGCTGCTCGGGACGTCGTTCTGGTGCCTCAACATCGGCCTAGCGATGATGGTGTTCCTGTCGCTCTTCCCGCAGGGGCTGTTCCAGGCCTATCAGAGCTTCACCCGCGATTACGCCTTTGCGCGCAGCGCCGAGGTCATCCACAGCTCCACCATGGAGACGTTGGTCTGGATGCGGGTACCGGGCGACCTCGTTTTCTCGGTCGGTGTCGCCGCCTTCGCCCTCTTCATGATGCGGGCCCTGTTCGGCCGGGGTCGGCCGGCCGAGGTCACCGACACGCCCGACCTGGATGTCGAGCCGGCCGTTGCCGTCGCTTGATGCAAGGGGGGCGATGACCACCCGCGGTGAGCGAATGCTCGCGCTTCGGCGGGCGAGGATGGCGGCCGCGCCGCCCTTCCTTCGGGGAGGCTTCCGGCCTTTCTTCCTGTTCGGCCCCGCCTGGGCGATCGTTGCATTGGTCCTCTGGCTTGCCGCCGCGGGCGGCGGACTGGCGCTTCCCTCGGCCTTCGAGCCCCTACTCTGGCACCGGCATGAAATGCTGTTCGGATTCGTCGGCGCCGTCATTGCCGGCTTTCTGCTGACAGCGATCCCGAACTGGACTGGCCGCCTGCCGATCGCGGGCCTGCCGCTCGCCGCTCTGGCTGGGCTCTGGATGGTGGGACGGCTGGCGGTGCTTTTCTCCCTCTGGACCGGCCCGGAGGCCGCCGTCATCTTCGATGTCGGATTCTATGTCGTCCTCGCCGGACTTGCCGCCCGCGAAGTCCTGGCGTCGAAGAACCGGAACCTGCCGGTCGTCGGGCTCGTCCTGCTCCTGGGGGTGGCAAACGCTGCCGATCATGCCGGCGCGGCCGGGCTCCTGCAAGACGTCGACATCGGCGTACGGGCAGGGATTTCGCTCGTCGTGATGATGATCTCACTGATCGGCGGCCGCATCATCCCGTCGTTCACGCGCAATTGGATGGTGAAGCAGGGAATCGTCCGCCGCCTGCCGTCGCAGCCCACGCGCTTCGACCTGGCGGTGCTGGCGGCGACCGCCGCAGGTCTGCTGGCCTGGACCGCCTCCCCGGATTGGGCGCCGGCCGGGCTGCTGGTCGCCGCGGCCGGGTGCGCGCAGGCGCTGAGATTGTCGCGCTGGGGCGGACTGAGGTGCTGGCGCGATCCGCTCGTTCTCATCCTCCATGTCGGCTATTGCTGGGTGCCGGCCGGGCTGCTCCTGCTGGGTGCCAGCATCGCTGGAACGCCGATCGCCCGGTCGGCGGCGATCCACGCCCTGACGGCCGGGGCGATGGCAACGATGATCCTCGCGGTCATGACCAGAGCGATCCTGGGCCATACCGGCCGCGAGCTCTCGGCCAGCGTGCAAACCACCCTCATCTACATCCTGGTTACCCTTGGCGCCGTCCTTCGAGTGGCTGTCGCGCTCGGCTTTCTCCACTCCTCGATCGGCATGGAGGTGGCGGCAGTCGTCTGGGCAGGTGCCTTCGTTCTCTTCTTGGCTGTCTATGGTCCGATCCTGTTCCAGCCACGGTTGGGCGGAGAATGATAAGTGACGCGTCGCCGCGTACGTAGAGACACCTATGGACGGCAGCGTCCGCGCGGTTCCTCCTGAGCATGGCGCCGACTCGGCGTCGGGAGAATGGAAGTGGGGCCCATGTCTTCGACATTGGACGAAGCGCCGCTCGCTGCTCTCGGGTCAGAGGGTCGAGACGTGAGTCCCGCCCTTAAGCCCGCGCAAGCCTTCACTCCGACAGGTCCCGAGCTCCTCGAGCTGATCGCCGATGGGATCGTGAGCACGGACGACGGCGGCAGGATCATCCTCTTCAACAGGGCGGCCGAGTCGATGTTCGGTTACAGCAGGGTCGAAGTGCTCGGCCGTCCGGTCGAAATTCTCCTGCCGCAACGCGCACGAGGGGCACACCGGGAGGCGGTCGCCGCCTTCGCCACTTCTTCGGCGGTCGGGAACAGGATGATGGGCGCTCTCCGCGAAGTGATCGGCCGCCGCAAGGATGGCTCCGACTTCCCGGCTGAAGCGAGCCTCTCGCGCCGCCATGCCGACGGGCGCACTGTGCTTACGGTCGTGATCCGGGACGTCACCGAGCGAAAGCTGGCCGAGGAGCAGCGGTTGATCTTGTCGCGGGAGCTCGCGCACCGCTTCAAGAACATGATGGCGGTGGTCAACTCCATCCTCTCCCTCACCGCGCGGAACGCTCCGACCAAGGAAGCTTTGGTCACCTCGCTTCGCGGCCGGCTCGCCACTCTCGCGCGGACCCACGAAATGCTGCTCGGCAGCGATACGGAATCCGCCGATCTGCGGTCGCTGCTGGAGGGAGAACTCTCTCCCTATCGCATCCACGGTGCCTCGAACGTCAGGCTGATCGGGGACCCGTGCAATCTTCTGGGTCCCCAGGTCGTGAACGTCGCCCTCGCTGTTCACGAGCTCGCGACGAACGCCGCCAAATACGGAGCGTTGAGCCGCGCCGCCGGCCAGGTCGAAGTCAGGTGGAGCGCGGAGGGTGGCATCCTCAACCTGCACTGGAGAGAGACGGGAGGGCCGGCCGTGAGCGAACCGAAAGGTGGAGGATTCGGTACCGAGCTGATTCGGCGCCTGCTTGGAGCCGGAGTTCGCCTCGACTATCGGAAAGAGGGGCTCGAAGCCTGGCTACGGATTAATGCGATCCGGTGACCGTTTGAATCAGGTTTCGGCCGGCATCAACCGCGCGAGGCACTTGGTAAGCACGGCGTCGCCAATCGGCTTGGCGAAGGCGGCGGCGTAGCCGTGGGCCAGGGCCCTCTCGGCCCATTCGTTCGTCAGATGGCCGCTGATGAGGACGGCGGGGCCCGTCCAGCCGGAGCTTCGCAGGTCCGAGAGGAGCGTGACGGCGTTGCCGTCCGGGATCAGCAGGTCGGCGACGAGACAGTCGGCGCGCAGGGCCTCCGGATCCCGGGCGAGGCCCGCGGCGCTCGGATAGGCGCGGACGTCGTAGCCTTGGCCTGTCAGGAGGAGCTGGAGGGAACGCCGCACCGCGGCGTCGTCCTCGACGAGCAGCACTCGCCGGCGATTCGCGTCATCTGCACTTCGGTGGGCCATGGCGGCCTTGATCGGCGAACCGCGCGCAGCCGTCTTTAGGTAAAGTCGCGTAGCCCAGCCGAACACGCCATCCTCAGCGCCTCGTTGAGAGTGTCGACGCCGAGCTGCGAAAACAGGCGCGCCCGCCGCACTTCCACGACAGCGGTTCCGACCCCCAAGTCCGTCGCTATCTCTTCGTTCGACAGGCCCGCGGCAAGGCTCGCCAGCAGCCCCCTGTCCTCTTCGCCAAGGCTATGCACTGCCGCTGCCGCCGCGGCGAGCTGCCCTTCATAGGCCTCGGGCTCCTCCAGCTTCAGGAAGGCGTCATCGAGCGCCGAGACCAAGGTCGCCTTGGCGAAGGGCTTCTCAAGGAAGGCTACCGCTCCGCGCCGAAGCGCCGAAGACGCGACGGCCAGGTCACCGTGCCCTGTCATGACGATGATCGGCAGAGCGATCCCGCGGGCGACCAAGTGCCCCTGGACCTCGATGCCATCCATGTCGGGCATACGTATGTCCAGAAGCACGGCGCCGGGCTCTAGCGCCTCGGCCACCTTGAGCAAGGACGCCCCGGAATCGAAAGTGGTGACGGCATAGCCTGACACGCTCAGCATCATCTTCAGCGCACGACGGACCGGCTCCTCGTCGTCCACGACATAGACGGTGCGCCTTGCCATCACGCCGCCTCCACGGGCGGCCGCACCAGCGTGAACTGGAACTCGGTCCCACCGCCTTCGTGCGGCGCGGCGCGGATCCGGCCGCCATGCGCTTCGATGATGGTTCGGCAGATCGAAAGCCCAAGACCCATGCCGCTGCTCTTGGTGCTTGCGAAGGCCTCGAACAGCCGCTCGCTCATTTCGGGCGCGATGCCCAAGCCGGTGTCGGCCACCGAAACCCGGACCGTCTCCGGATCGACGAGGGCGGTGGTCACCGAAAGCCGGCGCACCGGACAGCCCTCCATCGCTTCCATGGCGTTGCGCATCAGGTTGATCAGCACCTGCTGGATCTGCACCTTGTCGACCAGCACCGGAGTCGCTTCCGGATCATAGGCGAACTGGACGCTCACCCCGCTTTCGCGGCTCCCGACCAGCGCCAGCGCGCTCGCCTCGTTGATCAGCTTGGGGAGGTCCTCGACGGCCTTCGCCGTCTCTCCGCGGGCCACGAAATCGCGCAGACGACGCACGATCGCGCCGGCCCTCAGAGACTGCCCCGTGATCTCCGTGAAGATCTCGCGCAGCATCTCGAGCTCGTCCGGTCCGGGATTTTCCAGGACCGTGCCTGCGGCTTCGCCATAGGTGGCGATCGCCGTCAGCGGCTGGTTCAGCTCGTGGGCGAGGGTCGAGGCCATGGTCCCCATCGCGCTCAACCGCGAGACGTGGATGAGCTCGGACTTCAGCTGCTCGAGCCGGGCTTCGAACTCGTTCCTCTCGGTCAGGTCCTGGACGAAGCCGGTGAACAGCCTCTGCTCGTCGGTCAGCGCCTCGCCGACCGACAGCTTCATCGGGAAGGTGGTGCCATCCGCTCTCAAGCCGGTGACGATCCGCCCGGTGCCGATGATCCGCGGCACGCCCGTGTCGAGATAGCGCTGGAGATAGGAATCGTGCCGGTCGCGGTCGGGGTTGGGCATGAGCATGCTGACATTCTTCCCCAGCACCTCCTCCTCAGTATAGCCGAACAGCCGCTCGGCGGCCGCGCTGAACGAGATCATGGTGCCCTGCTCGTCGATCACCACCATGGCGTCGGGGACGGTGGCGAGGATTGAGTGGAGGTGCTGCTCGCGCTTCTCCAGCGCCCGCTCCGCGGCCCGTCGCTCGGTGACGTCGTGGATGACCTTGGCATAGCCGCGCACCTCACCGCCGGGGCGCCTCAACGGCGTTATGTTGACGTCGGCAAGGAATTCGGAGCCGTCCTTGCGGACCGTCCAGGTCTCCTCCGTGAAGCGGCCTTCGGCCAGGGCGCGGGCAAGGTCGGCGTCGGACTTCGACCTGTCGTCGCCCGGATAGAATTTGGAGCAGTTCTCACCGACGGCCTCCTCGCCCCGCCAACCCAATATCCTCTCGGCCCCGGCGTTCCAGGTCGTCACGCGCCCGTCAGGGTCGACCATGAAGATGGCATAGCGGGTCGCGCCCTCGAGCAGCAGCCGCAGCTCTTCACCCGTCGCCATCGCCCGTTCGGCTTCGCTCTCGGCGGTACGCTGCTGCCGCGCGATCCGGTTGCCCATCGCCCCGATGCCCCAGCAGACAAGGATGAACACGAGCGCCTCGACGGAAACCCCCGCGTAGTTCCCGGAATCGTAAGTCGCGAAGGTCAGGCCAGCCGCGAGCGACAGGAAGCCGGAAAACAGCGCTGGCCCCCGCCCACCGTAGAGCATTGCGAACAGGACGGCCGGAACGAAGGTCAGGAAGGGAGCGCGCTGCTCCAGCAACGGAGCAAGCGCGGTTCGAGCGGCGAAGGCTGCCGCGACCGCGGCCGCGGCGACGAGGTAAGGCAGGAAAGGCGCCAAACTGCCTTCAGCCGCCCGTTCCCGCTCCACGCTCCACCTCGCTCGAATACCCGCTCGAGGAGTAACAGAGCTTCTATCCGCCTCCAATCGAAAGGCGATTGCGTCGACTCCCGGAGATCGGCGCTAGCTGCTCGCGGTCTCGCGAGTCCTGAGACGCATCTCAGACGGGTGTGCCGAAGAGCTAAGGGCACGATACCTTCTTCCAGTCACCAAACCCATGCTTCGACGTAGCTCAGGCCCTTCCTTCAGAAAGCCGGCACGGTCGAGCATTCCTGCTTTAACCTGGCACCGCGAGACTGATACGGTCGTGCGATCCGGAGCGGAGCGAACAAGTGAAGGTGCTGGTATTTTTGGGGGCGGGGGTTTCCGTTCCATCACAGCTGCCGACCGCTGCGGAGCTGACAGATGAGCTTTTTCAGCCGTCTGGCAAGGAGGATGACGAAACGCGGAAGATCCGCGCGCTGCTAAGGCTGATTCGCGAGTATGATACTGCTGATATCAGGCGTGTCGGGCTTTACCCCCATGGCAACGGTTTTCGCGCTTCCGGTGCTATCTACAGGGGCGATGCCTCTACGTACGAGGACCTCTTCTTCCTCTGCCAACAGATAAACCTTTGGTGTATCGGCCTCTCGGATAACTCCCAAACTACCCCGTTTATGGAAGGCATCGAGCGCAAGGCAGGCGAGCTGCTGAAAGGCACGAGCTTCGATGCCCGCATGAACGAGCTATCCAAGTTGGGAAGACCTGCCTGCTCTTACATCGAGGCGGTTGCTGCCGAGCGGCTCAATCGTAGATATGTGTGCGGGCTTGATTTGCTGATTGAGTTGTACGCTGACCCCACCGTTCAAGAACTGAACATAGCAACCCTCAACCACGACACGCTCGTTGAGCAGGTCTTGACAGCCAACGGTGTCGAATTTGCAGATGGATTCGGCGTGCCCGACGGCGACGTTCGCTGGAGCGATGATCGGGTTTACGACGATTCTCGCGTACGAGTTCGCCTGTTCAAACTGCACGGCTCTTTGGATTGGTATTCTTTCAAATATCGCCAAGGGTGGAAAACGGCCCTTTTGGTGGGACGCGATCCCTCCGCCGCACATGACGGCTCGGGCGAGCTTTTGGTTGCAGAGCGTACGTCCCCGTCCTTTCTCTCCGGCCTGAACAAATCCGTCGCGTATCACCGCGGGGTGTATGCAGACGTCCATTTTCGTTTTCTGGAGCTACTCCGCCGATGTGATCGAATGATCATGTCAGGCTACGGCTGGGGAGACACGGCCATAAATTTTCAGCTGGAGACGTGGCTCGATAGCGTTCGCGGCAACAAACTCTTCCTGCTGCACCAGGAGCCACGGCAGCTCGTCGACCGATCCGTAACCATGGCGATGAGCTACGAGGGATGGCTTCGGTCAGGACGCTTGGTTGCCCTTGAACAATGGCTAGCCGCCACGTCCCTGTCTGATCTCAAAAAACTCGACGGATGGCGGCAAAGCGAATGAGGCTGATGCGTCATTCCGGTCATGCAGATGTACGCCGCCGCTGCGGCATCATCACTGCACGGGACATGTGGAATCAGACCGCGACCGTCGGGCGCTACGGCTGGTGGCTGACCGCCCTACTTGCGCAGCAGCTTGTTCATGTCGGTGACGAACACCGCGGTCGACCAGCCTATGAGCAGGAAGCCGACCAGCCCCTCGAAGGCGCCGACCAGCCGCCACTGGATCGGGAAGGCGACATCCGGGTGGCCTAGCGTCGCGTAAGCCGACGCCGAGAAATAGAGAGCGGTCTCCAGCTCGGGGAGCGCTCCGACCGCGAGGTAGAAGGCGGCATAGAGCCAGATTTCGAGCGCGTGGATCGTGAACATGCAGAGTGCCATCGAGGTCAGGAGGCCGAAGGCGCGGCCGTTTAGCTGGTGAGCCTTCAGCGCCGCGTCCTCCAGCCGCAGCAACTTGGTAACGCCGACGACGCCGAGGCCATGCACGATGATCATCAGCACGACGAGGAACGTGCCGGCGAGAAACTGGGTACCGAGATTCATCGTGGCTACCGATCGTCCGTGGGCGAGGAGCGGCGTAGGGCCGCCCGCGAAAGCCTCGTCGGAGGCGGGCGCAGGATCATTACGCAAATCTACTGAAGGCCCACGGCTGCCCGCCTACGGGCATTTGCGTAAGGCGCCGCCGCTGGGCTCGGCGGTACCGTTCACGCCTCTTCAAGGAGGCAAGAGATGCGCCGCAATACCCTGTTCGCAGTCGCTTCGATCCTGGGCTCGGCCACGGGTGGCGCCGCACTCTACGGCATCTATCGGCGCGACATCGCCAGGATCCGGGCCGCGGTCGAGGTCGGCGGCACCCGCATCGGGACTGACTGCGGGCCGATCGAATATGCCAGGGAAGGCTCGGGTCCGCCCGTGCTCGTCATCCATGGCGCCGGCGGAGGCTACGACCAGGGCCTCATGCTGGGGCGCGAGATGTTCGGCTCCGGCTTCGACGTCATCGCGCCCTCCCGATTCGGCTATCTGGCGACGCCCGCTCCCGCCGATTCCTCGCCAAGCGCCCAGGCGGACGCTCATGCCGCCCTTCTCGATCAGCTGAGGATCTTTGGAGCCATCACCGTCGTGGGAGTATCGGCGGGCGCGCCGAGCGCGATCGAGCTGGCGCTTCGGCATCCGGAGCGGGTCTCGGCGCTGATCCTCGCGGTGCCGCGCGCTTACGCGCCGGGCGTGCCCGAGGTCAGCGCCCCCGTGGAAAGCAGAACGATGCTGAGGATGGTCATGGCCGGCGCGGATTTCGCGTTCTGGGCGGCATCAAGGTTTGCCCGCCGCTCGGTCGTCCGTTTCCTCGGCGTGCCTCCAAAGGTCGAAGCCAAGGCCGCACAAATGGATCGCGAACGGGTTACACAGGTCATTCGCGGCATCCTGCCGCTATCAAAGCGGATCGCGGGCCTCGAGGCGGACGCTTCCGCACAGATACGAGGCTGGCCCCTGGAGCGCATCAAGGTGCCGACGCTGGTGATCTCGGCGATGGACGACCTCTACGGGACGATGCCCGCCGCCGCCTACACGGCCGAGCAAATCCCCGATGCCGAGTTGATGGTGCTGCCGTCGGGCGGACACCTCATGGTCGGGCGCGGCGAGGAGGTCCGCGAGCGGATCGGAACATTTCTGCGAAACCACCAGCAGGCGGCTGCAGCCTGATCATCCGGCCGAGGCGAAGGCGTCCGCAACTGCGTCGGCCGTGTCACCCGACGCGGTTTGGCGCCTAACCACCAGGACGGAGCATGGCGCCCGCCGCGCCACCCGCGCGGCGTTGGCCGAGAGCAGGTAATCCTTGAGCTCCGGCATGTGCGAGGCAAGGACGACGAGGTCGGCCTGCACACGCTCGGCAACCTGAAGGATGCCGCGGCATACCGTGCCCGTCCCGACTTCGACTTCCACAGTCAGGTCCGGAAGCGTCGCAGCGAGCTCAAGCAGCTTGACCTTCGCCAGCTCCAGCATCTCGCGATAGCCGATCGGCGACCATTCCGCCTGAAGCTCGGCTTCCATGTCCCGAACGACCGAGCACAAGGTCAACCGAGCGGAAAAGCAGCGGGCGAGCACGGCGGCCACAGGGAGCGCATCGGCCCATGAGTCCGGCTCGTCGGCGTCCACCGCAACGAGGATGTTCTTGTACATCGGCCTCTCCGGAGGTTGGATTGCCGACCTAAGCTGCCCGCTTCGACGCGTCGGGTATCTCCGTGATTTCCCCTAACGCGCCCGGCCGCCCAAGCGCGTAGGGCGGAAAGCGATATGGATGCTCCAGTCTCCCACCTCGAAGGCCTGAGCGAGGCGGAAGCGGCGGCCCGCCTTGCGCAGTTCGGGCCGAACCTCCTGCGGGAGCGCAAGACCCGGGGCTTTTTCGAGATCGCCCGCCGCACTCTGCGCGAGCCGATGTTCCTGCTGCTGCTGGCCGCCGCCTCCCTCTACCTCCTGCTCGGCGATCTTGGCGAAGGCCTGTTCCTGACGGGCGGGGCCCTGCTGTCGCTAGGCCTCGTCATCTTTCAGGAGCTTCGCAGCGAGCGAGCGCTCGCCGCGTTGAACGCGCTTGCCGAGCCGCTCGCCCGCGTCATCCGGAGCGGCGAGCAGCGAACGATCCCAGCCGCCGAGCTGGTTCCGGGCGACCTGGTCGTGGTCGGCGAAGGGGGCCGCCTGCCCGCCGACGGGCTGTTGATCAGCGGAGACGCGCTGAGCGTGGACGAATCGTCGCTGACCGGCGAATCGGTGCCGACCGGCAAGCGGCGGCTCGCCGGCGGCGAGACGGAAGCCGAGGATCCGCAGCCGGGCGAGCCCTTGAGCCCCTATCTGTTCGGCGCCACGCTGATCGTCCGCGGCCAGGGCGTGATGCGCATCATTCGCACGGGCGCGAGCACCCGCGTCGGCCGCATCGGCACGGCGCTGTCGATGATCGTCGAGGAGCCGTCGCTCCTCCAGCGGGACGTACGCCGCTTGATCACCCGCCTAGGCATCCTCGCACTCGCATTCTGCCTCGTCGTCGCGGCCGCCTACGGCTGGCTACGCGGCGACTGGTTTCAGGGGGCGCTGACCGGGATCACGCTCGCCATCTCGCTTATCCCCGAAGAATTCCCGATGGTGCTCGCCGTCTTCATGGCGCTCGGAAGCTGGCGGCTCGCACAGCATAATGTCCTCATCCGGCGCTCGGCCGTGATCGAGACGCTCGGCGCCACTACCCTGCTCTGCGTCGACAAGACCGGAACGATCACCGAGAACCGGATGGCGCTGGAATATGTCTGGCGGGACGGCGAGCTGTTCGACCTTTCCACCAGCGACGACCTGGGCGACGCCGGTCCGGTCGTGGCCATGGCGCAGCTTGCCTCGGCCGTCCGGCCGCACGACCCGATGGACGCCGCCGTCCATCGGGTCGCCGGCAAGCCGCTCGCTTCCGCGCCGCTGCGCTCCTATCCGCTGCGGCCGGAATTCCTCGCCTTCGTCCAGGTCTGGCCGGAGAAAGATGGCGGAGCGCATTACGCCGCCAAGGGCGCTCCCGAGACAATCCTGCGCCTGTGCGGACAGGACGAGGCAGCAGCCCGCGCCGCCGAGGCGGCGGTCCAGCAGCTCGGCGCACGGGGATTGCGGGTCCTGGCCGTCGCCAGCGCGCGCTTCGGATCCGATCCCGGAACCGACCCGGCGGCGCTGCGCTACGATTTCCAGGGCCTGCTGGGCTTCGCGGACCCCGTCCGCGCCGACGTGCCGGCGTCGCTCGAGGAGGCCAGACGCGCCGGCATTTCGGTCGCACTAATCACCGGCGATTATCCGGTGACGGCGCTGGCAGCGGCCGAGGCGGCGGGTATCGACACGAAGGGTGGCGTCGTCACCGGCGCCGAAGTCGCCGGGGCGGCCAGCCTCGAACCTCATCTGGAGGGGGTGCGCGTCTTCGCGCGCGTCATGCCCGAGCAGAAGCTCAGGCTGGTTGAAGCCTTCAGGGCGAGCGGCCAGGTGGTCGCGATGACGGGGGACGGCATCAACGATGCCCCCGCCCTCGCCGCCGCCGACGTCGGCATTGCCATGGGCCAGCGGGGGACCGATGTCGCGCGCGAGGCCTCCGACATCATCCTGCTCGACGACCGCTTCGCCTCGATCGTCGGCGGCATTCGCCTCGGCCGCCGAATCTTCGCGAATCTGAGGCGGGCGATGACCTACATCGCCGCCATCCACGTGCCCGTCGCCGGCCTGGCTCTCCTGCCGATCCTGCTCGGCCTGCCGCCGATGCTGCTGCCAATGCACCTTGTCCTGCTCGAACTGCTGATCGACCCTCTCTGCTCACTGGTGTTCGAAGGCGAGCGGAGCGAGGAAGACGCCATGAAAAAGCCGCCTCGGCCAGCGAAGGAGCCTTTGTTCGGGCTGCGCCAGATCCTCATCGCGGGAGTCCAGGGGGCCGTCCTGCTTGCGGCGGTCCTCAGCCTCTACGCCTGGCTGATCGCCGACGGACTGCCGGACACCGAAGCCCGCGCCACCGCTTTCGTGGCCCTCGTCATAGGCCATCTCACCCTGGCCCTCGCCGACGCCGGCAGCAGCGCAAGCCGCCTCCTCGACCGCAGCCGCAAGACATTCTGGATCATCGGAGCGGCGGCGCTGACCGTCCTAATGCTGACCCTGACAGTCCCGCCCCTGGCGGACATATTGGAATTCACAATGCCCGCGCTGCCGCTCCTGGCCCTCGCGATCGCCCTCGGCATTGCCTCCGGCGGCTGGTTCCGGCTCGCCCGGCGGACCGGCCGATGAGTCGAACCGGCACCTTCACCCCCAAGATCGTCAGCGTCCTTCGCGAAGGCTACGACTTGAAACGGTTCAAGGGCGACCTCGCCGCCGGCTTCACGGTCGCCGTCATCGCGCTCCCGCTGGCAATGGCCCTCGCCATTGCCAGCGGCGCGTCTCCCGACCGCGGGCTCGTCACCGCGATAATCGCGGGCTTCTTCGTCTCGCTGCTGGGCGGCTCGCGGGTCCAGATCGGCGGTCCGACCGGCGCTTTCGTCGTGGTCGTCTCAAACGTCATCGCCGCGCACGGCTATGACGGGCTGCTCCTGGCCACTTTGATGGCGGGCCTGATCCTCATTGCCGCCGGCTATAGCGGCCTCGGCCGCATCATCCGTTACATACCGCATCCCGTCGTGACGGGCTTCACGGCGGGCATCGCGGTAATCATCGCCACGAGCCAGCTCCGGGATCTGCTCGGGCTGCAGATGGCGGCGGTACCTCCCGGCTTCGTGGAGAAATGGGCCGCCTATCTGAAGGCTGCCGGCAGCTTTCAGCCGGTCGCGCTCGCCTTCGGCGCGGGTTCGCTCGCTCTGATCCTCCTGCTGCGCCGATATGCGCCACGCGCGCCGGCCTTTCTGATCGCGCTCGTCGTGGGGTCCGCAGCCGTTGCCCTGCTGGGCCTGCAGATCGATACGGTCGGCTCGCGCTTCCCGGCGAGCGGCACCGGCTTCGACTTGCCCGGCCTGCCCGCTTTCAGCCTCGCGAAGGTGCAGGAAGTGCTCCCCTCCGCGTTCACCATCGCCTTTCTGGCGGGCATAGAAGCCCTGCTGTCCTGCGTCGTTGCCGACGGCATGACGGGCTTTCGGCACCGGTCCAACCAGGAGCTCGTCGGCCAGGGCGTCGCCAACCTCGCCTCCGCCCTCTTCGGCGGCCTGCCGGCAACCGGAGCCATCGCGCGCACCGCCGCCAACGTGAAATCCGGCGGCCGTACGCCGTTCGCCGGGATCTTCCACTCGGCCTTCCTGCTGCTGTTCGTCCTCTTCGGGAGCGATCTGATGGCGTTCGTGCCGATGACGGTGCTGGCCGCGGTGCTGCTCGTCGTCGCCTGGGGCATGAGCGAGGCGAGGCGCTTCGTCCTGCTCCTGAGAATGCCGATCGGCGAGCGGTCGATCCTGATCGTCACCTTCCTTCTGACCGTGCTGGTCGATCTCACCGTGGCGATCGGCGTCGGCGTGACGATCGCGAGCTTCCTTTTCATGGCGCGGATGAGCGAGAGCGTCGCGGTCACCTCGGAACACGAGCAGGAGGATGCCTCGCAGCGCGACCGTCTGCCTCCCGGCGTCGAGGTCTTCCGGATCAGCGGCCCGTTCTTTTTCGGGGTCGCGGGCGAGCTGCTGGAGGCTCTGAAGCGGATCGGCGGCACGCCCAGGGTGATCATCCTTCGGCTCGAGGAGGTGCCGTTCCTCGACGCCAGCGGCGCCATCGCGCTCGAGGAGTTCTTCTCCGAAGCCCGGACTTCCGGAATAAGGGTGATCGTCGCAGGCATGCAGCCGCGGCTCGCCGAGCTGATGGACCGGGCGCAAGCACCGGGGTCCGGGGAGCAGCCGATCCAGGCGCCGAGCTATGAGGCGGCGCTCGCCATCGCCCGCGCCGAACCGCCTAGGTAACATCCCGTATCAGCACCGCCGCCGGCGCCGGTTATCCCGGCCCGAACTGAAAAGCGCGGGGAAGAGCGGAAGATGGACGGCCTGGTAATGAAGAGCGGCGGCTGGCTGCTCGTCGCTTTCGTCGCCGTTATTGCGATGGCGGCCTCGGCCGACTTCGGCTTCACGGTGCACCTCGGCATCATCGCCGCCGCCGCCTCCGCGTGCCTGCTCGTGACCCTGAGGAAGGCCGACTACGGCGCGCTCGCGCAACGGCTGACGCCCGCGCCCGTCGACCAGGGGCGGTATGACGACGAGATCGTCCGCTGGGGCGTGATCGCCACCCTGTTCTGGGGCGTCGCCGGCTTCGCCGCGGGCCTCTTCATCGCCCTCCAGCTCGCCTACCCGTCCCTCAATCTCGGCGAATATCTGAGCTTCGGGCGGGTGCGCCCGCTCCACACGTCGGCGGTGATCTTCGCCTTCGGCGGCAACGCGCTGATCGCGACCAGCTTCTACGTCGTCCAGCGCACCTGCCGCGCCCGGCTCGCCTTCCCGACCCTCGCCCGCTTCGTCTTCTGGGGCTACCAGCTGTTCATCGTCCTCGCCGCCACCGGCTACCTCCTCGGGATCACCGAGGCGCGCGAATATGCCGAGCCCGAATGGTATGTGGACCTGTGGCTGACGGTCGTCTGGATCGCCTACGCGGTCGTCTTCATCGCCACGATCGTGAAGCGCAAAGAGCCGCACATCTACGTCGCCAACTGGTTCTACCTCAGCTTCATCCTGACCATCGCGATGCTGCACGTGGTCAACAACCTCAGCATCCCAGCCAGTTTCCTCGGCTCGAAGAGCTATTCCGCCTTCGCGGGCGTCCAGGATGCCCTCACCCAATGGTGGTACGGCCATAACGCCGTCGGCTTCTTCCTGACGGCCGGCTTCCTTGCCATGATGTACTATTTCGTGCCGAAGCAGGCCGAGCGGCCAATCTACTCCTACCGCCTCTCGATCATCCACTTCTGGTCGCTCATCTTCCTCTACATCTGGGCCGGCCCGCACCACCTCCACTACACCGCTCTTCCCGACTGGGCGCAGACGCTGGGGATGGTCTTCTCGATCATGCTGTGGATGCCGAGCTGGGGCGGCATGATCAACGGGCTGATGACGCTCAACGGCGCCTGGGACAAGATGCGCACCGACCCGATCATCCGAATGATGGTGATGGCGCTCGCCTTCTACGGAATGGCGACCTTCGAAGGCCCGATGCTGTCGATCAAGGCGGTCAACTCGCTCTCCCATTATACCGACTGGACGATCGGCCACGTCCACGCCGGCGCGCTCGGCTGGAACGGCCTGATCACCTTCGCGGCGCTCTATTATTTGGCGCCGCGCCTCTGGGGCCGGACCCGCCTCTACTCGCTGCGCATGGTCAACTGGCACTTCTGGACGGCGACCCTCGGCATCGTCCTCTACGCCTCGGCGATGTGGGTCGCCGGCGTCATGCAGGGCCTGATGTGGCGCGAATATGGGGCCGACGGCTACCTCGTCTACTCCTTCGCCGAAGTCGTCGCCGCCATGTTCCCGATGTACGTGATCCGGGCCGCGGGTGGCGCCCTCTACCTGGCCGGCTTCCTGATCATGATCTGGAACGTCTTCCAGACCGCCCGCGGCCGAGTCCGCGACGAGAAGCCGATGTCGGAGACGCTGCACGATCCCGACAAGGACCGGCCGCTGCCCGCTCGCCACGCCTTCCCCGCCAACCGACCCGGCCTGCAGCCGATCGCCGCCGTATAGGACCAGGACAATGGCTACCAAGTTCCTCGACCACGGCCGCATCGAGCGCAACGTCACCGTGCTCGCCGTGCTCGCCTTCCTCGCGGTGACGATCGGCGGGATCGTCGAGATCGCGCCGCTCTTCTGGATCGATTCGACGATCGAGAAGGTGGAGGGCGTGCGCCCCTACACCCCGCTCGAGCTCGCCGGCCGCAACATCTACATCCGCGAGGGCTGCTATAGCTGCCACAGCCAGATGATCCGGCCGTTCCGGGACGAGACCGAGCGCTACGGCCATTACAGCCTCGCCGCCGAGAGCATGTACGACCATCCGTTCCAATGGGGCTCCAAGCGCACCGGGCCGGACCTCGCCCGGGTCGGCGGGCGCTATTCAGACGAATGGCACGTCCAGCACCTCAAGGATCCGCGCGCGGTGGTGCCGGAGTCGGTGATGCCCGGCTACGTCTTCCTCGCCGACCGCGAGCTCAAGGCCGGCGACATGCGTGGGGACCTGACGGCGCTGAGCCGAGTCGGCGTCCCCTACGACAAGGCGGCGATCGCGGCCGCCAACGAGGATCTCGCGGCCCAGGCCGACCCCAATGCCGACACGGCGGCCCTCCTGAAGCGCTATCCCAAGTCGCAGGTGAGGGATTTCGACGGCGACCCGGCGACGCTGACCGAGATGGATGCGCTCGTCGCCTATCTGCAGATGCTCGGCACCCTCGTCGACTTCAAGGCGGCGGCGCCTCAGGAGAGGGCGAAGTGAGCTACAACGAGCTTCGCCACCTCGCCGACAGCTGGGGGCTGGTGATGATGGGGGTCGTCTACCTCGCCCTCGTCGGCTGGGCCTTCCTCCCCCGCAGCCGCGGCGCCAACGCCCGCGCCGCCGAGATGATCTTCGACAAGGACCATGACGATGGTTGAGAAACGGGTGGACGAGCCCACCGGCACCGAGACGGTGGGCCATGAGTGGGACGGCATCGAGGAGCTGAACACGCCGCTCCCGCGCTGGTGGCTGTGGAGCCTCTACGCCACGATCGCCTTCTCCCTCGCCTACATGGTCCTCTACCCGGCCTGGCCCTTGCTCGACAGCGCCACCCAGGGCGCGCTCGGCTGGTCGAGCCGTGGCCAGCTTGATCGCGAGCTCGCTGCCGAGCAGGCGAAGAAGGCGCCGATGATGGGCAGGCTTGCCGCTCTTCCGATCGAGCAGCTGCCGAACGATCCCGCGCTGATGCAGGCGGCCGTCGAGGGCGGTCGAGCCGCCTTCCGGGTCAATTGCGTCCAGTGCCATGGCTCGGGCGCGGCCGGTTCCAAGGGCTATCCGAACCTCAACGACGACGACTGGCTGTGGGGCGGAGACCTCAAGTCTATCCATTATACGATCGAGCACGGCGCGCGTAATCCGGACGTCGATACGACCCGCATATCGCAGATGCCGGCGTTCGGTCGCGATGCCTTGCTCGAGCCGGGCCAGATCGAGCCGCTCGTCGCCTATGTGCGCGCCGTCTCGCGGCAGCAGCCGGCGAACGCAGCCGCCCGCCGCGGCGCCGGGCTCTTCGCCCAGAATTGCGCGAGCTGCCACGGCGCCGGCGCCAAGGGCAACCGGCAGCTCGGCGCACCGAACCTCACCGACGCCATCTGGCTCTACGGCGGCGACCCGGACTCGGTCCGCCAGACCCTGACCAACGGCCGCGCCGGGGTCATGCCCCACTGGGGCGGCCGCCTCGACCCCGCCACGGTGAAGATGCTCGCCGCTTACGTACATTCACTTGGTGGCGGCGAGGGCGGAACCGGGCAGGTCAAGACTGCGCGGCGATAACCCCCTCGCGCGCGGAACAGACGAATGACCAGCCCAACCGAGCTCACGGGTCCGAGAAAGCCCAGCCTCTACGCGAAGCGCGAGCCCGTCTTTCCCAAGGCGGTCGACGGCCGATTCCGGCGTCTCAAATGGCTGGTCATGGCGGTGACATTGACCATCTACTACGTCACGCCCTGGCTGCGCTGGGACCGCGGCGCCTATGCGCCCGATCAGGCGGTGCTGGTCGATCTCGCCAACCGCCGCTTCTACATGTTCTCGATCGAGATCTGGCCGCACGAATTCTACTACGTCGCCGGTCTCCTCATCATGGCCGGAATCGGCCTCTTCCTCGTCACCTCCGTCGTCGGCCGGGCGTGGTGCGGCTATGCCTGCCCGCAGACGGTCTGGACGGACCTGTTCCAGCATATCGAGCGCTTCATCGACGGCGACCGTAACGCTCAGCTCAAGCTGCAGAAGGGTCCGTGGACGGCCTCGAAGGTGGCAAGGCGCACTCTGAAATATGCCGCCTTCCTTGCAGTGTCGCTCGCGACGGGCGGCGCCTGGATCTTCTACTTCGCCGACGCGCCCGGCCTCGCCCGCGACGTCTTCGCCGGGGAGGCGCCCTACGCGGCTTATGCGACGGTGGGCGTCCTCACCGCCACGACCTTCGTCCTCGGCGGCTTCCTGCGCGAGCAGGTGTGCATCTACATGTGCCCATGGCCGCGAATCCAGACGGCCATGCTCGACGAGAGGTCGCTGGTCGTCACCTACAAGGACTGGCGCGGCGAGCCCCGCGGGCGCGGCCTCAAGCGCCAGGGCGCCGCCCAGGCCGTCTGGCCCCAGAGTCCGGAGGCCTTGGTGGGAACGGTTCCCCTGTCTCGGCCCGCCACGCTCGCCGACCTGAAGCTCGGCGACTGCATCGACTGCAACCAGTGCGTCGCCGTCTGCCCGACGGGGATCGACATACGCGAAGGTCCCCAGGTCGGCTGCATCACCTGCGCCCTGTGCATCGACGCCTGCGACAAGGTGATGGAACAGATCGGACGGCCTCGCGGCCTCATCGACTATACCAACGCCGACGACGCGAAGCTCGAAGCAGCGGGCGGGACGCCGAAGCCGCTTGTGAAGACTATCCTTCGCCCCCGTACGCTCGCCTATCTCGGCCTCTGGTCGGGGGTCGGCCTCGGCATGCTTTTCGCGCTCGGCGCCCGTACCCGAATCGACGTCAGCGCCCAGCAGGACAGGAACCCGGTCTACGTGCGCCTCTCCGACGGCCACATCCGCAACAGCTTCACGGTCAAGATCCGCAACATGGAAGGGCGTCCGCGCATGATGGAAGTCTTCGTGGAAGGTTTGCCCGGAGCCGTGATGTGGACCGACGAAGGCAGCCGCGAAACCGCGGCGCGGTCCGTGCGCACGACCGTCCCTGCGGACCAGCTCGCCAAGCTTCGGATCTTCCTGGCCGCCCCCGCGGGCGTAGGGGGCCGTCAGGATTTTGCCTTCGGCGTCCGCGCCCTGGACCGCGAGGGCGGTCGCGACAGCGTCGCCGCCCGTTTCGAAAGGCCGGAATAGAGCCATGACCAAGCGCTTCACCGGCTGGCACATGACCGCCATCCTCCTCGCCTTCTTCGGCGTCATCGTCGCGGTCAACTTCACCATGGCGACCTTCGCGACCCGCACCTTCGGCGGAGTCGTGGTCGAGAACAGCTACGTGGCCAGCCAGAAATACAATGGCTGGCTCAAGGCGGCCCGCGAGCAGGAGACGCTCGGCTGGAAGGCCAAAGCCGGCCTCGATGCGGACCGGCGAGTCACGGTGGAGGTGTCCCTGCCCGGCGCCGTCGTGACCGGCTATGCCGAGCACCCGCTCGGCCGGGAAGCCGACGTGCCGCTCAAGTTCATCGGGGTCGAGAGCTTCCGTTCCCACAAGCCGCTGCCTGCGGGCCGCTGGAAGGTCCACCTCCTCGTCCGCCGCGGGGCCGAGCAGGCACGCCTCAGCGAGACTCTCTCGTGACCGCTCAGGCGACGGTCGCCGGCACAGCCGCCGAGCGCACGCTCTTCGCGGTGCCGGGAATCCGCTGCGCCGGCTGCATCTCGAAGATCGAGCGAGGCCTGGCGCCGCTGTCCGGGCTTCTCTCGGCCCGGGTGAATTTCACGGCGAGGCAGATCGCCGTCGAGCACCTCCCCGAGCTCCAGATTCCGCGGATCCAGGAGGCGCTGGCCGAGCTCGGCTTCGAGGCCCAGCCGCTCCGGGCCGCCGAGGCAGAGGGCGACAAGAGCGAGAGCCGCGCCCTTCTGCGCGCCACCGCCGTCGCCGGCTTCGCGGCGATGAACGTGATGCTCCTCTCCGTGTCCGTCTGGTCCGGCGCCGACGGAGCGACGCGCGATCTCTTCCACCTGCTCTCGGCCCTGATCGCGATTCCGACCGTCGCTTATTCGGGCCGCCCCTTCTTCCGCTCGGCCTGGGCCGCGCTTCGCCATGGCCGCACGAACATGGACGTGCCGATCTCGATCGGAGTCCTCCTCGTCACCGGGCTCAGCCTGTTCGAGACCCTGACCGGTGGGGCCCACGCCTATTTCGACGGCGCGGTGATGCTGCTCTTCTTCCTGCTCTGCGGAAGGGTGCTGGACAGCGTCATGCGCGACCGGGCCCGTGACGGCGTCACGGCGCTCCTCAAGCAGACCGCGCCTGGAGCGACCTTGCTGCTCGAGGACGGCCGAACCGAATGGATCGCCGCCGAGGCCCTCCAGCTCGGCATGCGCCTGCTGGTGGCCGCCGGAGAGCGCCTTGCGGCCGACGGGATCGTCGAGGAGGGCGCCAGCGCCCTCGACCTGTCGCTCCTGACCGGAGAAAGTGCCCCCCAGCGCGCCGCCGTCGGCGACAAGGTGCTGGCCGGGACGCTCAACCTGGAAGGTCCGCTCACCGTCCGGATTACCGGCGCCGGTCCCGACACGGCCATCGCCGACATCGCCCGGCTGATGGAGCAGGCCGGCCAGGGCAGATCGCGCTACGTCCGAATCGCCGACCGAGCCGCCCGCCTCTACGCCCCCGCCGTCCACACCCTCGCCGCCTCCTCATTCATCCTGTGGCTGGCGATGGGCGCCGGCTGGCACCAGGCGCTTCTGATCGCCGCCGCCGTCCTCATCATCACCTGCCCCTGCGCCCTCGGCCTCGCCGTCCCCGCCGCACAGATCGTCACCGCCGGCGCCCTCATGAGGGCGGGCGTGCTGGTGAAGGACGGCTCCGCGCTCGAGCGGCTCGCCGAGGCGGACCGCGCGCTGTTCGACAAGACCGGGACGCTGACGCTCGGCCGGCCGGTTCCAGACCTCGAACAAGTTCCCGAGGAGGTCCGGCCGATCCTGGCCGCGCTGGTCCGGCGGAGCCACCATCCCTTAAGCCGCGCGATCGCGGCGGCGCTCGAAGCGACTCCGGCCGCCGCAGTGGACGATCTTCAGGAGATGCCCGGCTTCGGCCTGAAGGGCCGCTGCTCCGGCCAAGAGGTTTCCCTGGGCCGTCCGGCCGCCACCGCGGGAATGGCCACCGAGCTCCGCATCGGCGACCGTGCCTGGACCATCGGCTTCGAGGATCGTCTTCGGCCCGAGGCCGCAGCGACCGTGCAGCACCTGGAGCGGCTGGGCATAGCCAGCTCCATCGCCTCGGGCGACCGCGCCGGAGCGGTCGCCCCGGTGGCCCGCGAGCTCGGCCTCACCGCCCAGACCGGCATGCACCCCCAGGACAAGCTCGACACCATCGCCCGCCTCTCCGGCGCCGGCCACAAGGTGCTGATGGTCGGCGACGGCCTCAACGACGGCCCCGCCCTCGCCGCCGGCCACGTCTCCATGGCTCCGGCCTCGGCCTCCGACGTCGGCCAGAACGCCGCCGACGCCGTCTTCCTCGGCGACAGCCTCGCCCCCGTCGCGATCGCCGTCTCCGCCGCCCGCAAGACCATGCGCATCGTCCGCCAGAATTTCGCGATCGCCATCGCCTACAACGCCATCGCGGTCCCGCTCGCCCTCCTCGGCAAGGTGACGCCGCTCGTCGCCGCCATCGCCATGTCCGGCTCCTCGATCGTCGTCGTCGCCAACGCCCTTCGCCTCAAGAGCGCCGCGAAATGACCGGCCTCGCCTTGCTCATCCCGCTCGCGCTCTTCCTCGGCCTCTGCGGCCTCGCTGCCTTCTTCTGGGCGATGAAAGCCGGCCAGTTCGACGACATGGACGGCGCCGCGATGCGGATCCTCATCGAGGACGACCGACCAACCTCATAGTCTGGGGGAGGCGTCACGTCCTGGGCTAGCTTTCGATGTCACCATTGCAAAGATCAATATCGGGCGTCGCCGTGCGATCTTCCCTGAACAATCGCAACCTAGCTCACCTTGCTCCAAAAACTTTGATCATGAGCTATCGACTCTTTCCAAGAGAAGAGTAGCCTGAGCCTGACCGGGCAATTTAGAGCAGCAGAGTGGGGTAACATAATGGCGAATAGTGCCGCGAATGACACTGCTTCCGTTTTGGAAGACAGCGTCGTTGCTATTGACGTGCTTGCCAATGACGGCGGCGGCAACAACAAGCAACTCTATTCGCTGAATCAGGGCAACCTCCAGGTCCAGACGCCCGCTGGTGTCTGGGTTACCTTGCCCAGTGGAGCAAGGGTTCGCTTTCAAAACAATCTGGTCGAATACGATGTCGGAGCTCTTGACCACCTCGCGGCGGGCGCCGCGCTTATCGACACCTTCAGCTACTCCATCAGATTCAACAACGGCACTACCAGTTCCGCCAACGTCGCCGTCACAGTGACCGGAATAAACGACGCGCCTATCGCGGCCCCCGATGCCGCCGGCGGCTCCGAGAATCAGGTGCTGACGATTAATGTCCTCGCCAACGACAGCGACGTCGACGATGGCGCTGTTCTCACTGTGACCGCCGCTTCCGGCCCAGCCGGTAAAGGAAGCGTCTCAATCGTCGGCAATCAGCTCCAGTTCAATCCCGGCACCGACTTTGATCACCTTGCCCAGGGCGCGACCGAAATCGTCGTGCTCAGTTACACGATGAAGGACCAGCAGGGCGCGACCTCCTCTTCGTTCATAACCATCACCGTCACGGGCGCGAACGACGGGCCGGTGGCCAGTTCCGATTCGGCGATGACGGCGGAGAACAGCTCGGTCTCGATCAACGTCCTCGCCAACGACACCGACGTCGACGATGGCGCCACTAAGACCCTGGTCGCCGTTTCGCCGCCGCCGGGCAAGGGTGCCGCGTCAATCGTCGCGGGCCAGGTCCAGTTCAGTCCCGGGACAGCCTTCGACCATCTCGCCCAGGGAGCGACCGAGACCGTCGTGCTCAGCTACACGATGCAGGACGAGCATGGCGCCACGTCGAGCTCGACGATCACGCTGACCGTCACCGGCACCAACGACGGCCCGGTCGCGAACAGCGATGCCGCGGCGACAACTCAAAATGGATCGGTCACCATCGACGCGCTCGCCAACGACACGGATGTCGACGACGGGGCGGTCCTCACCCTCACCGCTGCCTCCCCACCGCCGGGCCAAGGCAGCGTGGCAGTCCTCGGCAATCAGCTGGAGTATAGCGCCGGCAACGCTTTCGACTTTCTCGCGGCCGGTGAGACGATCGATGTCGTGGTTGGCTACGACATTGAGGATGAGCACGGCGCGAGGGCCAGCTCAACCGCCACCATCACGGTCTTGGGAATCAACGACGCTCCCACGATCGACGCCGGCAATACCGCGGCAACCGCCTCCATCACCGAACTGCCGAACGGCGATCCGGGAGAAGGCACGGCGATCCATGAGGCCGACGGAGTCGTCGCTTTCGATGACATCGACCTGTCCGACCTGCACTCGGCGAGCGCGACAGCGCAAAGCGGCGGCTATCTCGGCACTCTTATACTCGACCCCGCTAACCAGGACGATAATTCGATCAGCTGGCACTTCGACGTCAGCGATGCCGCCCTCAACGGCCTTGAGGCCGGAGAAATCGTCACCCAGACCTACTCCATCACAGTGTCTGACGGCCACGGCGGCTCGGCCACCCAAGACGTCACAATCACTCTCAATGGCGCTGCCGAGAATGCGGTCCCCCAGGCTGCGGCAGATTCCGCCGCGACATCGGAAGACGTCTCCGTCACCATCGATATCTTGGCCAACGACGTGGACCTGGATGGAGACCCTCTCACCGCGGAGATCGTTTCCGGCCCCTCACACGGCTCGCTTGCCCTCGATGCACTGACCGGATCCTATCTCTACCAGCCGGCCCCGAACTTTCATGGCGACGACCTTTTCACCTATCGCGTTTCCGATCCAACCGGCGCTCAAAGCGACATCGTCTCGGTGTCGATAACCGTCGCGTCGATTAACGATGCACCAGTATTGACGCAGAGCATTCCCACCCAATCGGGACGCGTGCTTGAACCTCTTTCGGTAACATTGCCGTCGGGTCTGGTCGTGGATGACGATGGTAACGGGACTATCGCCTATTCAGCGACGCTTGCCGACGGCGCGCCGCTCCCTGCTTGGCTGAGCTTCGACCCAACAACGACAACGTTCTCCGGGTCACCTGGCAGCGCGGATGTCGGTCGGTACGTCATTCGTGTAACAGGGGCAGAAGCCGATGGACAGGCCGCTGGCACCGCCTTCCTTCTGGTCATAGTCGATGGGCTGCTGATACAGGGCAACGCAGCCGGCGAAACAATCACCGGCAGTGTGAACGCCGACTTCATTTCTGCATTCGGCGGCGACGACGTGGTCAATGCCAGCGCCAGTGCCGACGTTGTGGACGGTGGCTCGGACAACGACCAGCTCAACGGCGAGGCGGGTGACGACCTGCTGATGGGGGGCGACGGCTACGACACGCTTCGGGGCGGGGATGGC
>DASTFN010000034.1:0-35036 GCA_035719905.1 Allosphingosinicella sp. | reverse complement strand
AAGCGGGCAAGCCCCTCCCCTTCAGGGGAGGGGTTGGGGGTGGGGCCGACGGGCGCGAAGAAGCCTTGGCTTGCCCTCCCACGATTCCCCCACCCCAACCCCTCCCCTGAAGGGGAGGGGCTTTCGCTTTGCCAGGGGACGTTCTCCGCCGCGCGCTGGACGCTCCTGAACCCCGCCGAATCCAGCGCATGCCTCAGCCCGCCGACGATCAGGCCGCGGATCCCCGCCGGGTCGCGGAAGCGGACCTCGGTCTTGGCGGGGTGGACGTTGACGTCGACCTCGTCGCCGGGAAGGTCGATGAACAAGGCGACGACCGGGTGGCGATCGCGGGCGAGCAAATCCTGATAGGCGGCCCGGACGGCGCCGATCAGAAGGCGGTCCTTCACCGGACGCCCGTTGACGAACAGATATTGGTGGTCGGCGACTCCGCGGTTGAAGGTGGGAAGGCCGGCGACTCCGCCGAGACGGGCCGGGCCGCGGTCGTAATCGACGGCGACGCTGTTCTCGTGGAGGGCCCGGTCGGTCAGCGCCGCGACCCGGGACGGGCGGTCCTCGCCGGGCTGGACGACAAGGGTGCGGCGGCCGTCATGCTCGAGGGTGAAGCCGATGTCGGGCCGGGCCATGGCGAGCCTCTTCACGACGTCGACGCAGGCGGCATATTCGGAGCGCTCGGAGCGAAGGAACTTGCGGCGGGCCGGGACCCGGGCGAACAATTGCTCGACCCGGATGCGGGTGCCGGGCGGGAGCGCCGCCGGCCCCTCCCCTTCGAGCCGGCCGTTGTCGACTTGTCGGCTCCAGCCGTCCTCCCCGCGCACCCGGCTCTCGACGGCGAGGCGGGCGACGCTGGCGATCGAGGGCAAAGCCTCGCCGCGGAAGCCGAGCGTCGTCACCGACTCGATCTCCTCGCCCGGCAGCTTCGAGGTGGCATGGCGCTCGAGCGCCAGCGCCATGTCGGCCGGGCTCATCCCGGAGCCGTCGTCGGCGACCTCGATCCTCGCCGTTCCTCCGCCTTCAAGCGAGATCGAGATGCGGGTGGCGCCGGCGTCGATCGCGTTTTCGACGAGCTCCTTCAACGCGCTGGCCGGCCTTTCCACCACTTCACCGGCGGCGATGCGGTTGACCAGATGCTCGGGCAGTCGGCGTATTGACATCGTTGAGCGGTCTAGCCCAAGCCGCGCCGACCCGCGAGCCTTGTCAACATCATTTGTGGAACAAGCCGAGGGGCCATCCTATAGAGAAAGGCGAGCGCGCCCGGCACGACGCCGGAGCGAGCATCTAGCGAAGCGGGACCCACCTCAATGTCACTCTTGCGTTTCTTCAAGTTCCCCTCCCACGACATGGCGATCGACCTCGGCACGGCGAACACCGTCGTCTACGTGCGCGGCCGCGGCGTGGTGCTGAACGAGCCCTCGGTGGTCGCGATCGAGACGATCAACGGGGTGAAGCGCGTGAAGGCGGTCGGCGACGACGCCAAGATGATGATGGGCAAGACCCCCGACCAGATCGAGGCGATCCGCCCTCTGCGCGACGGGGTCATCGCCGACATCGACGTCGCCGAGCAGATGATCAAGCATTTCATCCAGAAGGTCCACGGCAAGCGCCGCTTCCCGCGCTGGCCGGAGATCGTGATCTGCGTTCCGTCGGGCTCGACCTCGGTCGAAAGGCGCGCCATCCGCGACGCCGCCTCCAACGCCGGCGCCTCGCAGGTCTGGCTGATCGAGGAGCCGATGGCGGCGGCGATCGGGGCCGACATGCCGGTGACCGAGCCGATCGGCTCGATGGTCGTCGACATCGGCGGCGGAACCACCGAGGTCGCCGTGCTGTCGCTGAGGGGCCTCGCCTATACGACGAGCGTGAGGGTCGGCGGCGACAAGATGGACGAGGCGATCTCCTCCTACGTCCGCCGCAACCACAATCTCCTGATCGGCGAGGCCACCGCCGAGCGGATCAAGAAGCAGGTCGGGATCGCCAAGCCGCCGGCGGACGGCGACGGCCTCTCGGTCCACATCAAGGGCCGCGACCTCGTCAACGGCGTTCCCAAGGAGATCACGATCAACCAGCGCCAGATCGCCGAGGCGCTCAGCGAGCCGGTCGGGACGATCGTCGAGGGCGTCAGGATCGCGCTCGAGAACACCGCTCCGGAGCTCGCCGCCGACATCGTCGACCAGGGCATCGTCCTGACCGGCGGCGGCGCCCTGCTGCAGGGGCTGGACGAGGTGCTTCGCGACGAGACCGGACTGCCGGTCACCGTCGCCGACGATCCCTTGACCTGCGTCGCCATCGGCACCGGACGGGCGCTCGAGGAGGAAATCTTCCGCGGCGTTCTGCTGACCGCCTAAGGGCCTGTGGAGGCACATAGATGCCACCGCCATCGACCCGCCGCGCCGGCTTCTCCCGCCGGGCGCAAATGGGGCTGTTCCTGTCCTATGTGATCGCCGTCGGCGGGACCCTGTTCGCCGGGCTCCTCCTGATCATCGCCATCGTCGACCCGACCGGCTTCAACGCCTTGAAGGGCGCGGCGCTCGACGTGACCAGCCCGGTGAGCTCGGCCGGGCGGAGCGTCGTCCGCTTCTTCGGCGGGATCGGCGACTCGGTCGGCAATTATGTCCAGGCCGGAAGCCAGAATGCCGAGCTGAAGCGGCGGCTCCAGGAATCCCGCCGCAAGCTGATCGAGGCGCAGGCGACCGAGCTCGAGAACAAGAGGCTGAAGGCCCTGCTCAGGCTGACCGGCGAGACCGACAATCCGATCGCGGTGACCCGGATCGTCGGCTCCTCCTTCGCCTCCGTCCGGCGCCTCGCCACCCTTTCGTCCGGCGCTTCGTCGGGGGTCCGGCCGGGCCAGCCGGTGCGCTCCGCCGACGGCCTCGTCGGCCGGGTGATCGAAAGCGGGCGCTGGGCGAGCCGGGTCCTGCTCGTCGCCGACAGCGCCAGCAACGTGCCGGTCAGGCTGGTCCGCGACGGAACCGCGGCGATCGCCACCGGCCATGGCGACGGAACGATCGATTTGAAGACCCTCGAAGTGGGCCGCAACCCCTTCCGCCGCGGCGACGTCCTGGTGACGTCGGGCGTGGGCGGGGTCTATCCGCCCGACATCCCGGTCGCGGTGGTGGTGACGGTCGACGGCGACCGGACGGTGGCCAAGCCGCTCGCCGACCCGTCCAACGTCGAATATGCGATGGTGCTCCCGGTCTACCAGCCGCTCGCCGACGAGCCGCTCACCGAGAGGACGGAAAGCGCGCTGACGGGGGCGGGCCAATGAGCCGGATCGCCGGATCGAGCCGCGACGTCGCCCTGCTCGGCCTGCGCCGGCAATGGGTGCCGATCCTGAGCACGCTCGCCGCCGCCCTGCTCGCTTTATACCCCTTCGTCGCGACCTGGGCGATCGTGCCCGATTTCGCCTTTCTCGTGCTGATCGCCTGGCGGCTGCTGAGGCCGGAATTGTGGCAGGCGCACATGGCCCTGCCGCTCGGCCTGTTCAACGATCTCGTCGCCGGCCTGCCGCTCGGGCAGTCGATGGCGCTGTGGACTCTCACCTTCCTGATCCTCGACATCGTCGACAGCCGGGTCGGCTGGCGCGATTACTGGCTGGACTGGCTGTTCGCCGCCTCTGCAATCCTCTTCTACACCGCCGGCGGCTGGTACGTGGCGCGGCAGATGGGGAGCGTGACGCCCTTCGCCGTGCTGCTTCCGCAGCTCGCTCTGTCGGTCTTTGCCTATCCGCTCGTGGCGCGGCTGGTCGTCGCCCTCGACCGCTGGCGGCTGTCGCGATGAGGAGGCGCAACCGCCCGGTCGTCACCGAGAGCAGCCAGCTCTTCACCTTCACCCGGCGCGCCATGGTGCTGGGCGGCTTCCAGGGCCTGCTCGGCGCCGCTTTGGCAGGGCGCATGGCCTGGATCTCGATCGCCGACAACGAGCGCTACAAGACGCTCTCCGAAAGCAACCGGGTGCAGCTCCGGCTGATCCCGCCGCGGCGCGGCTGGATCGTCGACCGGGCGGGCCAGCCGATCGCGATCAACCGAAGCGACTTCAGAGTCGATCTCATCCCCGACCGGCTCAAGGAGCCCGACCGGATCATCGCCGAGCTGACCCGGCTGCTCGGCCTCCCCCAGGACGAGGTCGACCGGATCAAAGAGGAATTGAAGCGCGCCGCCGGCTACCAGCCGGTCCCGGTCGCCGAGAACCTCCCGTTCGAGAAATATGCGGCGGTGACCATCCGCCAGCCCGAGCTTCCCGGGGTCGCGCCGCTTCGCTCCTTCTCGCGCTTCTATCCGGACGGAGCGGCGGTCGCCCATCTGGTCGGCTATGTCGGGACCCCGAACCAGGAGGAATATAAGAAGGAGGACAAGGCCCCTCTCCTGATCACGCCCGGTTTCAAGATCGGCAAGGAAGGCGTTGAAAAGACGATGGAGATGCGGCTGCGCGGCCAGCCGGGAGCGCAGCGGGTCGAGGTCACGGCGGGCGGCAAGCTGGTTCGCCAGCTGACCACCCTGCCCGACCAGAGCGGCGGCGCCCTGCCGCTGACCATCGACGCGGGCCTGCAGACCTTCGCGGCGCGGCGCCTCGGCGAGGAATCGGGCTCGGTGGTGGTCCTCGACTGCCTGACCGGGGACATTCTCGCTCTGGCCTCGATGCCGGCCTACGATCCCAACAGCTTCACCGACGGGATCAGCCGCAACGAATGGAAGATGCTGTCGGAGGACGAGCGCAAGCCCTTGCTCAACAAGGCCCTGAACGGCCTCTACCCGCCCGGCTCGACCTTCAAGCCGATGGTCGCCATGGCCCTGCTCCAGGCCGGGATCGACCCCGGGGCCCATATCAACTGCCCGGGCGGCTTCCAGCTCGGCAACCGCTTCTTCCGCTGCCTCGGCCGGCACGGCTCGATGACCATGCACACCGCCATCGCGAGGAGCTGCAACACCTATTTCTACGCGATGGGCCGGCGCGCCGGGATCGACGTCATCTCGGCCATGGGCAAGCGCCTCGGCTTCGGCCAGAAGTTCGACATCCCCGTCGTCTCCCAGAATTACGGGACGATGCCGAGCGCGGAGTGGAAGAAGGCGCGCTACGAGCGCAGCGCCAAGCTGGTCGAGCGGCCGGACTGGACCGAATCCGACACTTTGAACACGTCGATCGGTCAGGGCTTCGTCATCGTCAATCCGCTGCAGCTGGCGGTGATGGCGGCAAAGGTCGCCTCGGGCCTCGATATCCAGCCCAACCTCATCCACCGCAAGCGCCCGGCGCCGGCGGCCCTGCCCTTCCCCAAGGAGCATTTCGAGACGGTGCGCTCGGGCATGTGGGAGGTGGTGAACGGCGCCGGCACGGCCGGGCGAAGCAAGCTCGAGCTTCCCGGGATCGAGATGGGCGGCAAGACCGGAACCGCCCAGGTCCGCCGGATCACCGGCGGCCAGCGCGGCCAGTCCGGCGCCTGGAAATATCGCGACCACGGCCTGTTCGTCTGCTTTGCGCCGGTCGCCGCGCCCCGCTACGCCTGCTCGGTGGTGATCGAGCACGGCATGGGCGGCGCCCGGGCGGCGGCGCCGGTCGCCAAGGACGTGCTCACCTATCTGTTCGACAAGCCCAAAGCGATGGCATCGCTCGCCACGTTCGAGGAGCAATGGGGCGGCACCCTCGCCGAGCGGATGGAGCGGCGGGCGCAAAGCTGGCTCGCCGCCGCGGCGGCGGAGAAGGCCGCGCGCGGCGGCGGTGGGACCGGCCGCTAATGGGCCTCGCCTTCGTCCCGGCGCCATTGGCCACCCTGCCGTGGCGGATGCTGTGGATCGTCGCCGCTCTGGGCGCGGCCGGAGTGCTCGCCCTCTATTCGGCCGCCGGGGGCTTCATGATGCCCTGGGCGCTCCCGCACATGGTCCGGCTGATGGTCTTCCTCGGCCTCGCGCTCGCCCTTTCGAGGATCCGGCCGCAGACGTATCACGATCTCGCCTTCCTCGGTTACGGGGGAGGAATCCTCCTCCTCATCCTGACCCTGGCGCTGGGCGTGATCGGCGGCGGCGCGAGGAGCTGGCTCGAGCTCGGCTTCCTCCGGCTCCAGCCGTCCGAGCTGATGAAGCCGATCATCGTCCTCACCCTCGCCCGCTTCTACGCCCATGTCCCGCCCGCCGAGATCAGGCGCCTGTGGGCGATGTGGCCGCTGGCCCTGATCCTCGGCCCGCCGATCCTGCTCATCCTGCTCCAGCCCGACCTCGGAACGACGATGTTGATCGTCCTCAACACCATCGCCCTGATGTTCCTCGCCGGACTGCCTCTGGCCTGGTTCATCGGCGGGGCGATCGCCGTCGGAGTCTCGATGCCGATCGTCTATTCCTTCCTCCTGCCGCACCAGCAGGAAAGGGTGCTGATCTTTCTTAACCCCGAGACCGACCCGCTCGGCGCCGGCTACCATCTCACCCAGTCGAAGATCGCGATCGGTTCGGGCGGGATGTTCGGCAAGGGCTTCCTCAACGGCACCCAGAGCCACCTCCATTACCTTCCCGAGCAGCATACCGACTTCATCTTCTCCGCCATCGCCGAGGAATGGGGCCTGATCGGCGGCTGCGTCCTGATCCTGCTCTTCTTCCTGCTGCTGCGCTGGGGGATGGGCGTCGCCCTCGACGCCAAGGGACGGTTCGAGCGGCTCGCGGCGGCGGGGCTGACCCTGACCATCTTCTTCTACATCGCGGTCAATCTGATGATGGTGATGGGCCTCGCCCCCGTCGTCGGGATCCCCCTACCCCTGGTCTCCTACGGCGGCTCGGCGATGCTGACGGTGATGATCTGCCTCGGAATCCTGATGGCGATCGAACGGTCGAACCGGGGCGAAGGGCGGCGGTAGCCAAAAAGAGGGACTGTCCCTCTTTATCCACGGGTGGCGGTCGCCGGCGGCCGTCGAGACGACATGCGGGGTGGCTCCGAGCGTGATCGCCAGCCCGCCGCTCTTCGCCAGGAATTCCCGGTCGGCCTTGAGCCAGCGCGGGCGGCAGGCGGCGGGCAAGCGTCTCTCCGAGACGACGATGTCGGCCTCGGCGCAGGCTCTGCGCAGCGCCTCGGCCGGCACCAGCCGGTCGCTCCGGCTGGCCAGCAGGCGCCAGCCGCGCACCTCCGCGACGCAGAAATCAGCGCTGCATGCGGCGCTTCGGAGCGTCTCAAGCTCGCCCGCCTCGCCCTCCAGGCCAGCGCTCTGGGATATCAGATCGCGGACATAGTCGCCGGCGCGGCCGCGAAGCAGGGCCAGCTCGCCCGACGAGGTCCTGACCGCGAGGTGGCGGCCGTCGCCGGTGACGAGCAGGTCCGGAACCGGGGTCAGAAGGGCCGCGAGGGCGCCGGCGGCGACCGGAACGAGGCCCAAGCGCCGCCAGCGAGTCCGCCACAAAGCCAGCCACAGCCCGCCGGCGACCATCGGCGCGAAGGCGGCGGCCGGCAGGGTCGGCAGGCGGGCCACCGCGCCCGGCGCCGCGGCGGTGGCGTGGGCGAGGCCGAGGAGGAGGTCGAGCGCGACCCCGGTCAGCCACCAGAAGGGCGCTCCCAAGCCGATGAGGTCGAACAGCAGGGCCAGGGCCTCGAGCGGCATGACGACGAAGGTGGTGAGCGGGATCGCGACGATGTTGGCCAGGGCTCCGTACAGCCCGGCCTGGTGGAAGTGCCACAGAGCGATCGGGATGAGGGCGAGCTCGACGGCGAGGCCGGTCAGGACCAGGCCAAGCAGGAAGCGGCCGATCTTCACCGGCCACGCTTCCTCGCGGCGGGCGAGCAGGGCGCGAACGCGCGGATGCTCGTGCAAGGCGACGATGGCGGTGATCGCGGCGAAGCTCATCTGGAAGCTCGCTCCGGGCAGCGATTCGGGCCAGAGCAGGAGGACGACGAGCGCCGCGACCGCGACCAGCCGGAGCGTCAGCGCCTCCCGGCCGAGCGCGATCCCGAGGAGGACGAGCAGAGCCGCGATGCAGGAACGGATGGTCGGCACTTCGGCGCCGGTCAGCAGCGTGTAAGCGATCCCGGCGAGAGCCCCCGCCCCCGCGGCGACCAGCACCAGCCGGAAGCGCAGGGCCAGCATCGGGCTGAGCGCGAGCAGCTTCAAGGTCAGGAGCATCACCGCTCCGACCACGGCGGTGAGGTGGAGGCCGCTGACCGAGAGCAAATGGGCGAGGCCGGAGCGGCGCATCGCTTCGGCATCGGCCTCCGGGATCCCCCCCTGGTCGCCGGTGGCGAGCGCCGCGGCGATTCCGCCCGGCCCGCCGGGAAGCCGGGCCCTGACATGGTCGGCGAGGCGCTGGCGCATATTGGCCAGCCGGGCGCGCAAGCCCTGCTCGGTCGCCGGAGCGACCATCCGAACCAGGGTGACCCGGCCGGTACCGCCTGTTGCCTGGAACCAGGCGGCCCGGGCGAAATCATAGGCGCCGGGCAGAGCGGCGGGCGCGGGCGGCATCAGCCAGCCGCGCAGCCTTACCGTCGCCCCCGCCTCGAGCCCGGCCGGCGCCGTGGCGGCTTCGACATTGACCCTCAGGCGCGGCGGAAGCCCGCTGCCGTCCCCCGGCTTCACCACCAGCCGGACCAGGTCGCGCGCCGGCAGGCGCTGGAAGCTCTCGATCTTCGCGTCGAACTCCGCCGCTTGCGGCCGGCTCAGCACCGGAGCGGCGGAGCGCTCGGCCTTCCACCAGATGTTGGCGCAGCCGAGGATGGCGGCAAGGCAGAAGATCGATGCGGCACGGCTCCAGCGGGTCCCCGGAGCGAGCGCCTGCGGCGCCAGCGCCAGAGCGGCGGCGAGGAGCAGGAAGGCGGTCCAGGCGCGGCTATCGGGCAAAGCGAACCAGGCGGCGGTGCCGAGGCCGAGGCCGACGGGGAGCCACAAAGGCAGCTGGTCGCGCTCGGCGTCGGCGAGTCGCTCGGGGTAGCCGGAGACCCACGTCATCCCGGGCTTGATCCGGGATCCATGAACACCGAAGTCCGAGAACGGCTCGAAGGCGTCCGTGTTCATGGATCCCGGCTTTCGCCGGGATGACGACTATGATCCGCTATGCTAGGGGCGCATCCGTCACCGGCCGTCATGGTCCTGCATCCTTGGAGAAAAGGCGCTTGAGCGCAACCGTCCAGCCCGGCGAGGTCGTCACCCGCTTTGCGCCCTCGCCGACCGGCTTCCTCCATATCGGCGGCGCCCGCACCGCTTTGTTCAGCTGGCTCTACGCCCGCCATCACGGCGGCCGCTTCCTGCTCAGGATCGAGGATACCGACAAGGCGCGCTCGACCCAGGCGGCGATCGAGGCGATCCTGGAGGGGATGCGCTGGCTCGGCCTCGATTGGGACGGTCACGAATATTACCAGTCGCAATTCGCCGCCCGCCACGCCGAGGTGGCCAACGAATTGCTCGCCCGCGGCCACGCCTATCGCTGCTACATGAGTGCCGAGGAGCTTACTGCCCAGCGCGAGCGCGCCCAGGCCGAGAAGCGGCCCTACCGGGTCGAGAGCCCGTGGCGGGAACGGAGCGACGGCGCCCCCGACGCCCCTTGCGTCGTCCGCCTCAAGGCGCCGCGCGAAGGCGAGACCGTGATCGACGACCTCGTCCAGGGCCGGGTGATTGTGAAGAACGAGGAGCTGGACGACATGGTCCTGCTCCGCTCGGACGGAAGCCCGACCTACATGCTGGCGGTGGTGGTCGACGATCACGACATGGGCGTGACCCACGTCATCCGCGGCGACGACCATCTCAACAACGCCTTCCGCCAGCTCGGCATCATCCGCGGCATGGGCTGGCCCGAGCCGGCCTATGCGCATGTCCCCCTGATCCACGGCCAGGACGGCGCCAAGATGTCGAAGCGCCACGGCTCGACCGGGGTGATGGACTATCATGAGCTCGGCTTCCTGCCCGAAGCCCTGGCCAATTACCTGCTCCGGCTCGGCTGGGGCCATGGCGACGACGAGATCATCTCGCGCGAGGACGCGGTGCGCTGGTTCGACCTCGATCATGTCGGCAAGTCGCCGTCGCGCTTCGACCTCCGAAAGCTGGAGAATCTCAACGGCCATTATATCCGCGAGGCCGATGACGGCCGCCTCGGCGGGCTGGTCGCTCCGAGGGTGGCGCCCCTGATCGGCCGCGACCTGTCGACGGCCGAGATCGAGCTTCTCGTCCGGGCCATGCCGGAGCTCAAGCCGCGCGCGAAGAACCTCAACGAACTGGCTGAGAATACGACCTTCCTGTTCCGGCCGCGCCCGCTCGACTTTGACGACAAGGCGGCCCAGCTGCTGGCCGGGGATGCCCCCCGACTGCTCGCCCGGGCTTGGAGTGCGCTCAATGCGCTTGACGAATGGTCGGCGCTCGCCACAGAGGCGGCGGTGCGCAGCGTAGCGGAAAGCGCCGGGGTCAAGCTCGGCCAGGTGGCGCAGCCGCTCCGCGCCGCGCTCACCGGACGGGCGACCTCGCCCGGCATATTCGATGTTCTGGTCCTGCTCGGGCGCGGAGAAAGCCTCGCCCGCATCGCGGACCGGATGGACGGAGCAGAATAAGATGGCCGACGGAAACGCCACTCTCACCCTCCGCGACGGCAACAGCCACGCTTTCCCGGTGCGCGAGGGCTCGGTCGGCCCCGACGTCATCGACATCCGCAAGCTCTATGCCGAGACCGGCGCCTTCACCTACGATCCCGGCTTCACCTCGACCGCCGCATGCGAGAGCGCGATCACCTATATCGACGGCGACGAGGGCATCCTCCTCCACCGCGGCTATCCGATCGACCAGCTCGCCCAGCATTCGACCTTCATGGAGGTCTGCTACCTGCTCCTCAACGGCGAGCTTCCGAAGAAAGACGAGCTGGAGAGCTTCACCTACACCATCTCGCGCCACACCATGCTGCACGAGCAGCTGGCGACCTTCTACCGGGGGTTCCGGCGCGACGCGCATCCGATGGCGGTGATGTGCGGAGTGGTCGGGGCGCTCAGCGCTTTCTACCACGATTCGACCGACATCACCGATCCCAAGCAGCGCATGATCGCCAGCCACCGGCTGATCGCCAAGATGCCGACGATCGCGGCGATGGCGTATAAATATACGCTCGGCCAGCCGTTCATGTATCCGCAGAACAACCTCACCTACACCGGCAACTTCCTGAGGATGACCTTCGGGGTCCCGGCCGAGCCCTACGAGGTCAATCCGGTCGTCGAGCGGGCGATGCGGCGGATCTTCATCCTCCATGCCGATCACGAGCAGAACGCCTCGACCTCGACGGTGCGCCTCGCCGGCTCGTCGGGCGCCAACCCGTTCGCCTGCATCGCCGCCGGGATCGCCTGCCTGTGGGGGCCCGCCCATGGCGGCGCCAACGAGGCGGCCCTGAACATGCTCCACGAGATCGGCCATCCGCGGCGGATCCCCGAGTTCATCGCCCGGGCCAAGGACAAGGACGATCCGTTCCGGCTGATGGGCTTCGGCCACCGGGTCTACAAGAATTACGACCCGCGCGCGAAAGTGATGCAGGCGACCGCCCAGGAGATATTGAAGGAATTGGGAGTCACCGACCCGGTCTTCGACGTCGCCCGCGAGCTCGAGCAGATCGCGCTCAGCGACGAGTATTTCATCGAGAAGAAGCTCTACCCCAACGTCGATTTCTATTCCGGGGTCGTGCTCTCCGCGATCGGCTTCCCCACCTCGATGTTCACGGCCCTCTTCGCCCTGGCGCGAACCGTGGGATGGGTCGCCCAGTGGAACGAGATGATCTCCGACCCCGAGCAGAAGATCGGCCGGCCGAGGCAGCTCTACACGGGGCCGACGCAGCGGGATTACGTGCCGGTGGAGCAGCGCTGAACGTCGCCCCAGCGCAGGCTGGGGCCCCAGCGAGATAAAGGCGCCGAGGTTTTCACCCGCTGGGGCCCCAGCCTTCGCTGGGGCGACGGGCTAGCCCAGCTTCGCCTTCAGCTCGCCGAGCAGCGCCAGCGAGGCGCAGAAATCGTCGAACATCAGCTTCACCCGGTCCTCGCCGGGGCGGTAGCTCAGCATCGAGCCGGGCTCGAAGCGGTCCTCGCCGCCGCTGACGGCGACCAGGGCCTCTTCGGGGCCGGCATAGAGCCAGACTCGCCCCTGCTCCCTCAGCTCGAGCAGCCGGGCGCGAAAGGCGGAGTCGAAGAGCAGGTCGCGGGCCTCGATCGGGTGGGTGGAATAGACTTCGAAGCGGTCCTCGAAATAGGGATCGCCCTCGATCGGGACCCGTTCCAGCTCGCTCGCCGGCGTCCAGAAGTTGAGCAAATTGCGGTCGGGGACGATCACCGTCTCGCCCACCGCGCCCGGCCGGCGCTGCACCGCGTAGATCTGGCCGGAGAAGACGACGTAGGTGCTCTTGCCGACGCGGCGCTTGAGGCAGGCCTCGTAGACGGCGAGGCCATGGCCCTCCTCGTCCTTGCCGTTGAACAGGTCGCTGTAGGCCTCGCTCGAAAAGCCCATTCGGCCGAACAGGAGATCGCAGGCCGAAGCCAGGGCCGGGGGCTCGAAATCGCTCGGGAAATAGTCGAGGCCGGCGCGGCGGCCGAGCACGGCGAGCACCGGATGCTTGAGCCTGTCCCGGGCGGCGTTCAGCGGCAGGAACGCGGCAAATCCCGCCCCGACGGCGATGATGACGAAGGCGAAGAAGGCGCTCTTCACCCATCCGGACTGGTAGAGGAAGATGGCGGCGGCGACCGCGGCGGCGAGGCCCGCGGCGGCGCGCAGAAGGAACTGGCGAACCGCCGCCTGGCGCTCGCCTTCCGTCGCGCCGAGCCGCTCGCCGATCGCCGGATCGGCGCACAAGGCCTCCAAATCCCCGCTTCCAAGCTCGATCATGTATCCCCCCCTCGTTCCAGGCGAGACTGCCGCGCCTCCGCGACAATTGAAACACGATTCGAGCCGCCGCGGCATCGAGCCGCGACAGGCCTGCGCTAGCGCTCCCGATCTCATCCAGAAGATCGGAGTTGCTTATGTTGACGATCATCGCGGCCGCCCTCGCCGCCGCCGCGCCCGCCCCGGGCGAACCCACCCTCGACGAGGTCCGCGCCGCCACCGCCCGCTTCCAGAATTTCGAGGTCGCGCTGGCCGAAGGCTATGTCCGCGATCCCACCGACATGTGCGACGTCGCGTCGATGATGGGCCGTCCCGCGGCTCTGGGCGGGATGGGCATCCACTTCTTCCGCCCGGACCTGCTCGGGATCAGCGCTCCGCCCAACCCGCGGGTCGCAGGCAACGGCACCCACATGGATTTCCGCAAGCCCGCGATCCTGATCTACGAGCCGCGCGAGGACGGCAGCCTGGAGCTGGTCGCGGTCGAGAATCTGGTCTTCAAGAAGGCCTGGCACGAAGCCGGCAACAAGGGCCTGCCGACCTTCCACGGCGTCGAATACGATTCCATGTCCGACGACAAGGCGACGTCGATCGACGAGGCCCATAATTTCGAGCCGCATTACGACCGCCACGTCTGGCTCTACCGGCGCAACGCGAACGGCATGTTCGCCCAGTACAACCCGACCGTGACCTGCCGATTCCACAAGCCGATGGTGGTCGCGGGCAAAAGCGGGGCGGACCATTCGGGGCATTGACCGATCGTCGCCCCAGCGAAGGCTGGGGCCCCGGGGGGTGAAGGGCGCAGGGCCTTTCACCCGCTGGGATGCCAGCCTTCGCTGGCATGACGGAGGGGCGTCCTATTCCTGCCGAAGCGGCAGGGTGAAGGTGAACCTCGCCCCCTGCCCCGGCGCGCTGTCGACGGCGACGTCGCCGCCCATGGCCCGGGCGAGGCGGCGGGCGATGTAGAGGCCGAGGCCGGTGCCGCCGGCCTCGTTCGGATCGACGCGCTCGAACTTCTCGAAGATCCTCACCTGGTCCTCGACGGCAATGCCCTTGCCCTGATCGGCGATGACCAGGGCGGCGAGATCGCCTTCGCGGTCGGTCCGGACCCAGATCTGGCCGCCTTCGGGCGAATAGCGGATCGCGTTGGTGAGGAGATTGACCACGATCTGGAGCGCCCGGCGGAAATCGCCCGCGGCCGGAAGGCCCTCGCCGGCGGCGGGCGAGTCGATCCTGACCTGGCGCTCGCCGGCGCGCACCGCGAGCAGGCCGGCGGCCCGGCGGGCGACGTCGGCGAGGTCGATCTCTTCCCCCTCCGGGCGGAAGTCGGGCCGCTCGATCGCCTGCAGGTCGACCAGATCGTCGACCAGGGCCAGCAAGTGGCGGCCCGCCGTCGCGATGTCGCCGGCATAACCGGCATAGTCGCTCTTGATCGGCCCCTCCCCCTGGGCTCCGATCGTCTCGGCGCTGGCGATGATCTGGGCGAGCGGCATCCGAAGCGCCTTGTCGAGCCGCTCGCCGAAAGCGCCCGGATCGGCATGGGGCTCGGCCGGCAATGCGGCGACGGGAGCTCCGGCCGGAAGGGCGGCGGCGGAGCCGCGGAAGCCGGCGAAGCGGCCGGCCCCGTCGATCAAGGGTATTCCGGAGAGCCGGTAAGCGCCGCCGCGACCGCCGCGAAGCTCGGCGGGCTGGCCTTCGAAGCGTCTCTGCTCGGCCAAAGCGGTGAGCAGTGGCAATTCGCCATCCTCTCCCTCGACGAGCCGGAACAGGATGACGAGCCGCTGGCCGACCAGCTGGGCCGGGGTGCGTCCGGCCGCGGCGGCGGCGGCGGGCGAAACGGTGGTCAGGCGCAACGCGGCGTCGGTCTCCCACATCCAGTCGGCGCCGGCGCGAAGGAAATCCGCCTGGCGTTCGGCATCGGGCGCGGGCGCGGGCGCCCGGGCCGGGCGGACGATCCAGCCGGTGACGGCGAGGTCGACCCCGCCCTCCTTCGGCTCGGCGCGCACCCACAGATCGAGGTCCGCTTCGCCCTCGGCGGCGACGGCGCCGCGCGAGATGACGATGCCGAGACGTCGGGCGAGTCGGGCGAGCGCGGCGATCTGGGGTACCGCCAGCGGCCCGCTGTCCTCGCCGCCGGCGGCGCGATGAAGCGCCATCAACCGAGGCTCGGCTTCGACGAGGCGGCCGTCGGGGTCGATCCGGCCGCGCACTTCCTGCTCGCCGCTCACGAGGCGAGCCTCGCCACGGCGGCCCGATAGGCCGGATCGAGGCTCCACAGCAGGGTCTGGTGCCGTGCCTGGACGGCATCGAGCGCGTCGTAGACGTCGAGTTGCGCCGCGACCGCCTCCTCGCGGTCGGCGAGATCGAGAAGGATCGAAGCCGCGGCTTCCCGCTCCAGATGCGCCGCGCGCATGACGATAGCCGGGCCCCGGCCCGAGGAATCGGGGAGGAGTTCCCACAGAGCCTGCGGGTCGAGCCCAGTGCGGAGCGAGAGGCCGGCCAGAAGCAGCGGCAGGGCGCCTTCGCCGGCGGCACGGACGAGCAGGGCGTCGTCGAGCCGGCGCCGTTCTTCGAGGCGCAGAGCGAGCCGCCGAGCCAGAGCGTCGGCCCCCTCGCCTTCGTCATAGCGCCCGAGCAAGGACGCGGCGGCCGCGGTCACCGCATTGTCGGCGGCCTCCGGAGCCATTGCGTGGCGGGCGATCAGATAGGTCCGGAGCGCCGCGGCGACCGTCCAGGCGAGGCCGTGAGCGACCTCGGCCGGAAGATCGCCGCTCGCCAGCAGCGGCTCGTGGAAAGCGTCGAGGCGGCGGCTGCCGGCGATCAGCAGCGAGACGGCGGCCGCGGCGACCGCCGGGTCGCTATCCCCCGCGAGCTCGGTGAGGAGGCCGTGCTCCGGTGCGGCGCGAGCGAGCCGATGCTCCTCCGCCCGGCGCAGGAGGATAGCGAACAGCCCCGGATCGGCGAGCGCCCCGCCGCCCTCGAGCACCGGAAGCGCGATCGCCAGGCTGGCGGAAGACAAAGCGGCCCGGAGCGGCGCCTCCCCGTCCCCGGCGAAATGCGCGGCCAGAGCGGAGCGCAGCTCGTCCTCGATATCGCCGACCAGCCGGCGAAGGAGGTGGGAGACGGTGATTCGCTGACGATCGCTGAGCCGAAGGGCCTCCGGAAGGGCGAGGTCGGCGATGGCGGCCGACACGCGCGCGCGCGCCGACGCGAGCAGCTGCGCCGCGCCGTCCAGCTCACCCCCGATCGCACGCACTTCGGACATTGGCGGTGCATAGCCCGGTCAGGGTTAAAGCGCCGCTAATCCTGTGCAGGGGGTGGCAAAGGCGCCGGGGCATGGGCGTGCCGCTGGGCCCAGAAGAAGCTCGCCCCGGCGTAGAAAGCGAGCAGGGTCAGCCCTGTCCCCCACAAATTGGTCGCGGCGAAGGGGAGCATCAGCCAGCTCATGCCCTTGCGCTCGGCGAGCCAGAGCCGGCCGGGGATTTCCCGCCGCTCCGCCTCGATGCGCAGCGCCAGCGAGAAGGCGATGATGGTTCCAGCGAGGGCGACGAAGCCCCAGTCGCGGCCATTGGCGAGCGCATAAGCGAGGATGAGCAGCACTCCGGCCGAGAAAGCGGGAAGCAGGGCGCTCCACCAGCTCGGCCCGCGAGTGCCCTGAAGGCGAAGCGAAGCCAGGCGCTCGGCGATCCCGTCGAGCGGAGTCGCCAGCAGCAGGAAGGCGAGGCCGAGACCGAGCCAGTGCTTCGCGAAGGCGAGGCCGGCCAGCGCCATCAGCAGGGTCGCGCCCAGCCCGAGTGCGGTGGGGGTCACCGCCGTCGGCATCAGCGCCCGGGTCGCAAGCCGCTCCACCGGCCCAAGCAGGTAGCGCGAGACCCAGTCGCTTCGACGGACATGCGCTCCGGCGATGATCTTCTCCTCGAGCTCGACGAGGTCCTCCGAAGTCTCCGCGACCAGCGGCAGCTCGTCCTCCGCCTCGCCCCGGACGCTGATCTGCCGGGCCCCGGCCTGGACCGCCCGGCGGAGCAGGGTCGACTGGAGGTCCCAATCGCGCAGCATCGAGGCGGTCTGCTTGAGCATCTGGCCGTCGATCAGGGCGAGGCCGGCCCAGCGGCTCTGGGCGTCGATCCGCTCGTAGCGGTCGTCGACTCGCAGATCGGGGACGACGAGGATGGCGGGACCGTCGAGCGCGACGAGGCGGGCGATCACCGCCTCGGGCGCGACCAGGCCGTCGCCGACGAGGAGGATCCGGTCGTTGCTGTGCACCGCCTCCGCCGCCTCCTCGGCGCTCCGCGCGAGGACGAGGGTCACGCCTTCGGCCCTCAGGCCGTCGAGGGCGGCGCTCAGAGCCGCGGTCACCCGCTCGACGACGACGACGACCGGCTCCGCGCCGGCGGCGACGGCGAGCCGGACCTGGCGCTCGATCAGGGTACGGCCGGCGACCGGGAGGGTCGCCCGAAGCCCGCCGGCGGAATCGTCGGCTTCGTGATAGGCGGCGATCAAGGCGGCCAAAGTCACGAGTTGCTCCCCATCGGGGTGGGGATAGAGGTGCGGGGCATCAGGCGTAAAGCCTAGCAATTTCCCCAACTGTCACCCTGGACTCGTTTCAGGGTCCAGTGGGTGGGCGACTATTCCGCGAAATCGGCGATTGCGGCGCCCAGCTTCCTCAGCACCACCGGATCGCCCGGCGCTCCGTCGAGGGCCTCGTCCGCCAGGGCGACCAGCCCCGTCACCCCGAAGCTTGCGGCGACGCTCTTCAGGCGCGACGCCGCGATCGCCCAATTGGCGTCGCAGCGCGCCCGGCCCATCAGATCCGCCTGCCGGGCGGCGCTGTCGAGGAAGGCGGCGCGAAGCTCGCGCATAAGCTCGGGATCGCTGCCGACGGCGGCGGCGAGCGAGGCGTTGAGGGCTCCGGGATCGTAGACCATGCCCTTCCCTACCGGCAGCCGCGTTAACACCCCGTATCCTTCCCAGCTTCCTTGCCGACCGAATCATGGTAAACGAACCGTTATGACGGGGGCAGAACGAGCACAGACGGAGCCCGAACAAGGCTTCACGGCGCAAACCGACGGCGATTGGCTGGGGCCGGTCGAAGCCGAGGCGGAGGCGCCGGAAGCGGCGTTTGAGCCCGCGCCGGCCAGGCGTCCCGCCAAGGCGGGGCTGCTCGGCGCCTTCCTCATCCTCCTGGCGCTCGGCTGGCTGGCGGCCGTGGGCTATTGGCTTTGGCAGACCCGGCCCCCGCTCTCGCTCGCCAACGGCATCGCCTGGACCGCGACCGTCGCCGGCCCCCTCGCCCTTCTGGCTTTGCTGTGGCTGATGTTCGGTCGGACCTCGCGGCGCGAGGCGGAAAGGTTCAGGGCCGCGGTGGAGGCGATGACCGCGGAGAGCCGGGCGCTCGAGAGCGTGCTCGAGATCGTCGCCGGCCGGATCGAGGACAATCACGCCCGGCTGCGCGGTGAGGCGGAGCGGCTGATGTCGCTCGGCGACGAGGCCTCCGACCGGCTCGGCCGGGTGACCTATTATCTCGCCAAGGAGACCTCGACCCTCGACCAGAAGGCGGCCGCCCTCGACTCCGCGGCCAACGCGGCCAAGGTCGATATCGGGGTCCTCCTCCACGATCTGCCGAGGGCCGAGGAGCAGGCCCGGGCCGTCGCCGAGGCGATGAAGGAAGCGGGCCTCAACGCCCATGGCCAGGCGAGCGCGCTCGAGGCCCAGCTCGCCTCGCTCGCCGCGCGCGGCCGCGACGCCGACGAGATCCTCGGCGGCGCCGCCCAGCGCATGTCCGCCCATGTCGCCCGGATCGAGAGCGGAAGCGCCGCCGCGGCCGCAAGCATGGACGAATCCTCGGCCAAGATGACCGCGGCGGTGGACGGCGCGATGAGCCGGGCCGCGGAAGCGGTGGAGACGTCTCGCTCGGCGCTCGAGCTGCAGGGCCAGACGACCCTCGCCGCGATCGAGCAGAGCCGGGCCGCGCTCGACAGGGCCGGCGAGGACGCGGCGCGCAGCCTCTCCCAGCGACTCGAGACGATCAGCGGCAAGATCGAGGGGCTGGCCGGCCACATCGCCGCCCAGGACGCCGCCAGCCACGCCCTGGTCACTGGGCTGGGCAAGGAGCTGGCCGAGCTCGATTCCTGGTTCGACCAGCTCGGCCGGAGCGGCGGCGCCCATAGCGAGCGGCTCGGCCAGTCGGTGGCCGAAGTCCGCGTCTCGCTGGGATCGCTCCTCCAGGAGCTCGGCGCCGGGCAGGCGCAGGCGAGCGGCCTGACCGAGCGAGCCGGAACCCTCGGCACGGCTCTCGCCGGCATCTCCGCCGAGCTTCGGGAAGAGCTGCCCGTGGCCCTGGCCAACGTCGAGGCCCAGGCGGGCCGGACTCGGGAAGCCGCGGCGGCGATCGCGCCCCTCGTCGGCGAAGTCGAAAGATCGGCGGACGCCGCGGCGGCTCGGCTCGGCGAGAGCGAGCAGTCGGTCGGCCGCCAGCGCGAAGCGGTGGAAACCCTTCTCGCCCGGGTCGCCGAAGGCGCGGCCGGGGCGGAAGAGCAGCTCAGAGCCCTCGGCGCCGCGGCGGAGGATGCGCGAGCCTCCGGACAGCGGATCGCGGCCGACACCGGCGCCTCGGTGGCCGAGGTCCGGACGGCGGCGGCGGCCCTGCTCGACCAGCTCGGCGCCGGCCGCGAGCAGGCGAGCGGCCTGATCGAGAGCGCCGGCAGCCTCGGCGCCGCTCTGACCGGCATTTCGAGCGAGCTTCGCGAAGGCTTGCCGGCGGCGCTGAGGACCGTCGAGGAGCAGGCCGGGCGCACCCGCGAGGCGGCCGAGGCGATCGTTCCGATCGTCGGCGACATCGAGAGCATGACCGATAAGGCCGCGTCCCGGCTCGGCGACGGCGAGGCGGCCCTGGCCCGGCAGCAGGAGGCGATCGAGGCCCTGCTCGCCCGGATCGGCGAAGGCTCCGCGAGCGCGGAAGAGCAGCTGCGCGCGCTCGGCTCGGCGGCCGGGGAGGCGCGCGACGCCGCTCAGAAGATCGCCGCCGACACCGGCCCGGAGCTGATCGAGGCTCTGCTCCGGGTCCGCGAAGCCGCCGGCCAGGCGTCGGAGCGGGCCCGCGAGGCGATCTCCGCCGTCATCCCGGCGAGCGCCGCCTCGCTCGCCGAAGCGAGCCGCGAGGCGCTCGAGAAAGCGGTGAGCGAGACGGTCGAGCGGCAGATGGCGGAGCTCTCCGCCGTGTCCGAGCGGGCGATCGAGACCGCCCGCCGGGCGTCCGAGCGCCTCACCCGCCAGATGCTCTCGCTCGGCGAGACGGCGGCGGCGATCGAGGCCCGGATCGGCGAGGAACGGGCCGGGCGGGAGGAGAAGGAAAGCGAGAATTTCTCGCGCCGGGTCGCCCTGCTCATCGAATCGCTCAACTCGACCGCGATCGACGTCACCAAGATTCTCTCGAACGAAGTCACCGACAGCGCCTGGACCGCCTATCTCAAGGGCGACCGCGGGGTCTTCACCCGCCGGGCGGTGCGGCTTCTCGACCGCAACGACGCCCGCGAGATCGCCCGCCATTACGAGGAAGAGCCGGAATTCCGCGAGCAGGTGAACCGCTACATCCACGATTTCGAGGCGATGCTCCGCCGGATCCTCGCCGACCGCGACGGCTCCCCGCTCGGAGTCACCATCCTCTCCAGCGACATGGGCAAGCTCTACGTGGCGCTGGCCCAAGCGATCGAGCGGATCAGGAGCTGATCGTCCTCCCCATCGCGAGATGGGGAGGGGGACCACACGAAGTGTGGTGGAGGGGTAGAAGGCGCAGGCATCCGCCGTCTAGCGGTCGCTACTCAGGACCCGACGCCAGTTACCCCTCCACCATGCTTCGCATGGTCCCCCTCCCCTCGCTTCGCGCGGGGAGGATCAAGGCCGAGTCCAGTCCAGCATGTCGATCGTCACCCAGCCGAACAGATAGTTCGTGTAGAAAAGCCCGAACGCCACCGCCGAGACGATCGTCGCCCGGAGCGCCGCCCTCCAGAAGCTGAACCGGTGCGGCGCGCTCGGCGCATGGCCGGCCGGAGTGTCCACCCCTTCCTCCTCCGGCGTCCGCACCCCGAAGGGCAGGACGACGAACAGGCTCAGGGTCCAGAACAGGACGTAGATGGCCAGGATCGACTGGAATCTCATGACCTACCTTTACCCCGTCATTGCGAGGAGCGCAGCGACGAAGCAATCCAGCTTCGGACGTCGCGGTCTCTGGATTGCTTCGCTTCGCTCGCAACGACGGCGGCTCATCACACCCGGACGATGAGGACGTCCACCACCGGCTTCTTGCCGGTCCATTCGGTGGCGCAGCGGCGCACGGCGAGCCGGATCGACTCGCGCAATTTGTCCTCGCTCGAGCCGCCCTTGAGCGCCGCTTCCGACGCTGCGTCGGCGGCTTCCTCGACGAAGGCCTCGCGATCCTCCTCGACCGGAATGCCCTCGAGAGCGACCTGGACGTCGCCGACGAGCCGGTCCTGAGTATTGAGCGCCAGCGCGACGGCGATCGTCCCGAAGCTGGCGATCTTGCGGCGCTCGTTCATCGTCGGGCCGTCGGCGGCGAGGATGACGTCTCCGTCGAGGATCAGCCGGCCGACCCTTTCCTCGCCGAGCTTCTTCGGCCCGTCGGGCGCGAGGCGGACGACGTCGCCATTCTTCTGGACGATCCCGCGCGGCACGCCGTTGGCCCGCGCAAAGCGGTCATGCTCGGACATGTGGCGCATCTCGCCATGGACCGGGACGATGATCTCGGGCCGGATCCACTGATACATGGCGGCGAGCTCGGGGCGGCCGGGGTGGCCCGAAACGTGGACCTCCGCCTGGCGGTCGGTGATCATCTTGATTCCGCGCGAGGCGAGCTCGTTCTGGATCCGGCCGATGGCGATCTCATTGCCGGGGATCTGCTTCGACGAGAAGACGACGAGATCGCCTTCCGACACGCTCAGTTTGTGCTGGCCGAAGGCAATCCGGGCGAGCGCGGCCCGGCTCTCGCCCTGGCCGCCGGTGGCGATGATCATGACGTCGCGCGCCGGAAGCTTCATCGCCGTGTCGAAGTCGATCGTCTCGGGGAAGTCGGTCAGATAGCCGACGCTCTTGGCGACCCGGAGGATCCGGTCGAGCGATCGGCCGGCGACGCAGACCCGGCGGCCGGTATCGTCGGCGACATGGCCCAGGGTCTTGAGGCGGGCGGCGTTGGAGGCGAAGGTGGTGACGAGCACCCTCCCCTCCGCCTCGCCGACGACCCGGTCGAGGCCCTCGCGAACCGTCGCTTCGGAGCCGGAGGCCAGCTCCTGGAAGACGTTGGTCGAATCGCAGACCAAGGCGAGCACGCCCTCGTCGCCGATCGCCCGAAGCTCCGCCTCGGTGCTCGGATCGCCGAGCTGGGGCGCGTCGTCGAGCTTCCAGTCGCCGGTGTGGAAGATCCGGCCATATGGCGTGTCGATGAGGAGCGCATTGCCTTCCGGGATGGAGTGGGCGAGCGGGATGTAGCGGAAGCCGAACGGGCCAAGGCGGAAGTCGCCCCCAAGGTCGACGATATTGACCTTGACCTGCTTGGTCAGCCCCTCCTCCTCGAGCTTGCCGGCGATCAGCCCGGCGGTGAAGGGCGTGGCGTAGAGCGGAACGCCCAGATCCGTGGCGAGATAGGGGATGGCGCCGATATGGTCCTCATGGCCGTGGGTCAGGACCACGCCGAGCAGATCGTCGCGATTCTCCTCGATGAAGGTCAGGTCGGGGAGGATCAGTTCGATCCCGGGATAGGCCGGATCCGAGAAGGTCATCCCGAGATCGACCATGACCCACTTGCCGTCGCAGCCGTAGAGATTGACGTTCATGCCGATCTCGCCCGAGCCGCCGAGCGCGAGGAAGAGCAATTCTTTGCCGGGTTTCATTTCATTCCTTCAAAATCCTCCCTGCGAGCGGAGCTCGTGGGGAGGGGGACCATGCGAAGCAGGGTGGAGGGGTAACTCTCACGGAGCAGGGGGGTTCAAGGGCGATCCTCCGGTACCGCGCCTTCTACCCCTCCACCACCCTTCGGGTGGTCCCCCTCCCCATCTCACGATGGGGAGGATGAGCGGCTCCGCTTGTACAACAATCCCAGCCCCTGCACCGTCAAATCCGGCTCGATCTCGTCGAAAATCGTCGTGTGCCGGTCGAACAGGGTGGCGAGGCCGCCGGTCGCGACCACCTTCACCGGGCGGCCGATCTCCGCCTTCATCCGGGCCACCAGCCCTTCCATCATCGCCACATAGCCCCAGTAGATGCCGATATGCATCTGATCCTCGGTGGTCCGGCCGATGACCGAGAGGTTGCCGGTCGGCGCCTCGATGGCGATTCGCGGCAGCTTCGCCGCGGCGGTCACCAAAGCGTCGAGCGACAGGTTGATCCCGGGCGCGATGATCCCGCCCTTGTAGGCGCCGGAATAGTCGACGGCGTCGAAGGTGGTGGCGGTGCCGAAATCCACGACGATCAGGTCGCCCTCGTGCAAAGCGTGCGCCGCGATCGCGTTGAGCACCCGGTCGGCGCCGACGCTCCTCGGTTCGGCGACGTCGAGCTCGATCCCCCATTCCGCCCCGGCCTGGCCCGCGACCAGCGCCTCGACCTTGAAATATTTGGCGGCGAGCACCTCCAGATTGTGGGTCGCCCGGGGCACCACCGTGCCGAGGATGACGGCGTCGACGACGTCGCGGGGCAATCCTTCCAGCTCGATCAGCTGGTGGAGCCAGACCGCATATTGGTCCGCCGTCCGCCGCGGATCGGTCGCGATCCGCCAGCGCGCGCGGATCACTCCGTCCTCGAGCAAGGCGAAGACGATATTGGTGTTCCCGGCATCGACGGCGAGCAGCATGGGGGCTGTCTAGCGGGGGGTGGAGGGGTTGGCGAGGGGCACGCTCGTCATTGCGAGCGAAGCGAAGCAATCCAGAGCGGCCTCCGAAGCCCGCTGGATTGCTTCGTCGCTTCGCTCCTCGCAATGACGGATTGGGGGCGCTCTAGACCAGGAACACGTCGCCGGCGTGGATGACCTGGCTGGACCCGTCCGCGAGACGCAGCTTCAACGCCCCGCTCTCGTCGAGGCCGTCGAACACGCCTTCGACCCAGGCGCCGCTGGCGGTGTGGGTCGAGAGGGCGGTGCCGGGGGGGTGGGCGGCGGCAAGCCAGGCCTGGCGGATCGGCTCGAGGCCCTCGTCGCGCCAGCGCCCGAGCCAGCGGGCGAGGCTCGCCGCGAGGGCCTCGAGGAACCGGGCCGGATCCGGCGCTCCGCCGAGCATTCCCAGGTTTATCGCCGGGCGCAGAGTCTCGTCGGGGTGATCCGAAAGATTGACCCCGAAGCCGACCACGACCGCGTCGCCGACCCGCTCGAGCAATATCCCCGACAGCTTGGCGCCGGCGACCAGCAGGTCGTTGGGCCATTTGATCTCGACCCGGGTCTGCCCGGCGACGAAATCGGAGGCGACCTCGTGAAGCGCCACGGCGGCTACCAGAGCCAAAGAGGGCGCGGGCGGGTCGCCCGGGCGCAGACGGACGAGCGTGCTGGCATAGAGGTTGCCGGGCGGCGAATGCCACTCCCGCCCCTGCCGGCCGCGTCCGCCGGACTGGCGCTCGGCGCGCAGCCAGACGCCCTCGGGCGCCCCCTCGCGGGCGAGCGAGGCGACGTCGTCATTGGTGGAGCCGGTCTCGGCGACGGTTCGGATCGCGCTCACCGGCATTCGGGCTTCAGATCAGACATAGCCGCCGTCCTTGGCGATGAGCAGGGCCTGGGACAGGCTGCGGACCCCGAGCTTCTTCATCAGATTGGCGCGGTGAAGCTCGACGGTCCGGACGCTGAGGCCGAGGTCATGGGCGACGATCTTGTTCGGCGCTCCATCCGCGAAGGCGATGAGCACTTCCTTTTCGCGGCGGGTCAGGGTCGCCAGTGCCGAGATCCGCGACATGGGCTGGCTCTCGAGGAGCGCGAAGCCCTTCTCGACCGCAGCGACCAGCTGGTCGACCCGGAACGGCTTCTCGATGAAGTCGACGACCCCGAGCCGGCCGGCCCGCATCGCGTACGGGACGTTGCCGTTGCCCGAGACGACGATGACCGGATAGGCGGCCCGCCCCTTGCCGATCATTTCGAGAAGATCGAGGCCGTTGATCCCGGGCAGGTTGATGTCGACGATGATGCACCCGGCGGGCCGGTCTTCATGGCCTGCCAGGAAGGATTCGGCCGAGTCGAACTCCTCGATGTGGGTGCAGCAATCGGCGAGGGACTGCCGCACGAGGTTGCGAAGCAGCCTTTCGTCCTCGATGATATAGGCTCGCCGCTCACTCATCTGCCGCTCCGTTGGTTCGCCGGGCTCGACGAGGACCCGGGCGAACAGACCCTAGACTAATGGTCGCTTAGGCCCGCTTCCATCTCCCACATAGGTATTTTTCCGAAGTAGGACATGGCCTGCGAGTGCGAGCAACGTGAATTGGCCGCCGGGGGGAGGCATCCCGTCCCTCGCGCGGCTTGTAGCTGCATGGATTGGGTCGGCGGCCGGCGTGGCCGCCGGCCCAGTCTGGGCCCGTACCGCCTTCACTCATGCCCCCCCGAAGGCGGTACGGGCCCCAGTGCCAGAGCCCTAGAGCAGCGCGCTTGCCGCATTGTCCGCCATTCTCCCGAGATAGGGGATGGCGAGATAGCCGAGCGGCGACACGAACAGGGCCGAGAGCAGGATCAGCGCCGCCTGCGGCGCGTCGTTCGTTTCCCCATAAGCCGGTGCCGGATCGTCGAAATACATCGTCTTGACGATCTTGAGATAATAAAAGGCGCTGATCACCGAAGTCGCGATCCCGATCGCGGCCAGCCAGGTCAGGTCGGCCCTGACGGCGGCGTCGAAGACCAGGAACTTGGGCCAGAAGCCGAACAGCGGCGGCACTCCGGCGAGGCTGAACATGAAGGTCGCCATTCCCGCCGCCAGCCAGGGCCGGGTCGTGGAAAGGCCCGAGAGGCTGGCGATGCTCTCGACCGGCCGCCCCTCCTGATCGCGCATCCTCAGAACGATCAGGAACGAGCCCAGGGTCATCGCCGTGTAGACGGCCATGTAGAAGAGCACCGACGCGACTCCGTCGCGGGTGGCGGCGGCAAGGCCGATCAGGGCGAAGCCGACATTGTTGATCGAGGAATAAGCGAGAAGCCGCTTGATATTGGGCTGGCCGATCGCGGCGACTCCGCCGAGGATGGTCGAGGCGAGCGCCATGAAGATGACGATCTGGCGCCACTCGAAGGTGGCCGGCCCCATCGCCTCCACCGCGACCCGGGTGAGCAAGGCCATCGCCGCGACCTTGGGCGCCGAGGCGAAGAAGGCGGTGACGGGGGTGGGCGCGCCTTCGTAGACGTCCGGAGTCCACATGTGGAAGGGCACCGCGGAGACCTTGAAGGCGATCCCGGCGAGGACGAACACTATTCCGAACAGGATTCCCGGCGACAGGCCGTCGGTCGACGCTTTGGAGGTGGCGATCCCCTGCGCGATGTCGCCGAACAGGGTCGAGCCGGTGAAGCCGTAGAGCAGCGACACGCCGTAGAGCAGGATGCCCGAGGCGAGCGCTCCGAGGACGAAATATTTGAGACCCGCTTCCGCCGAGCGGTTGTCGCGCCGCTGGAAGCTGGCGAGGACGTAGGCGGAAAGGCTCTGAAGCTCGAGCCCGACATAGAGGGTGAGAAGGTCGCCGGCCGAGACCATCATCCCCATTCCGACCGCCGAGAGCAGGATCAGGCAGGGATATTCCGCGCGATAGTCGCGGTCGCGGCTGAACCATCCCGAAGCCGCGACCAGGGAGGCGGCGGCGGCGATGTAGATCAGGATCTTGGCGAAGGCGGCGAAGCTGTCGCCGACGAAGAGGCCGTCGAAGGCGGTGCCGCCGCGGCCGACGATGCCCGGGGTCCAGAAGGCCGCGACGGCCAGAGCGGCGATCGCCGCCCAGGTGAGCAGGCGCGCGCTTTTGTCGCCCATCCAGGCGGCCGCCATCATCAGCGCCAAAGCGGCGATGGTGAGGATGATCTCGGGGAGGGTGAGGAGGAGGGAAGCGGTCATCAATGCTCCTCTCCGGGCGCATGGCTGTGGCCTTCGGGGGCGGGGGCGGGAGCCTCGGGCACGGGGGCCGGCTCATGCCCGTGCTCGGCGGGCGTGCCCGGCGCATGGCCATGCGCGGGCGGCGCGGGCGCAGGCACTGCCTTGGGAGCGGCGGGGGCGCCCTTGGCGGGCAAGCCCGAATCGCCCGGCGGATTGGCCCTTTCGACCCGGGCGAGAAGGAAGCCGACGTCGCGGCGGATCATCGACATGAAGCTCTCGGGATAGACCCCCATCCACAGCACCACCGCGGCGATCGCCCCGAGCGAGGCGAGCTCGCGCTTGTTGAGGTCCGGCATCGCCGCCGCGTCGGCGTTGCGGCTCGTCCCGTAGGCGACCCGCCAGTAGAGCCAGAGCATATAGGCGGCGCCGAGGATGATCCCGGTCGTGGCGATGGCGGCGACGAGGCTGCTCGCCTCATAGGCGCCGACCAGAGCGAGGAACTCGCCGACGAAGCCGCTCGTCCCGGGCAGCCCGACCGAGGCCATGGTGAACAGCATGAACAGCAAGGCATAAGCCGGCATGTTGTTGGAGAGGCCGCCATAGCGGTCGATCTCGCGGGTATGCAGCCGGTCGTAGATGACCCCGACGCACAGGAAGAGCGCGCCCGAGACCAGGCCGTGGCTGAGCATGACGATGATCGCGCCCTCGAGCCCCTGCCGATTGAAGGCGAAGATGCCGATGGTGACGAAGGCCATGTGCGCGACCGAGGAATACGCGATCAGCTTCTTCATGTCCCGCTGCACCAGCGCCACCAGCGAGGTGTAGACGATGGCGATCAGGCTCAGGGCGAAGATCAGCCAGACGAGCTGCGCCGAAGCTTCCGGGAACATCGGCAGCGAGAAGCGGATGAAGCCGTAGCCGCCAAGCTTGAGGAGCACCCCGGCGAGGATCACCGAGCCCGCGGTCGGCGCCTGGACGTGGGCGTCGGGAAGCCAGGTGTGGACCGGCCACATCGGCATCTTCACCGCGAAGCTGGCGAAGAAAGCGAGCCACAGCCAGGTCTGCGCCTCAGCCGGGAAGTTGGTGACCAGCAGCTTGGGGATGGCGGTCGTGCCCGCGAAATTCACCATCCACAGCATCGCGACCAGCATCAGCACCGAGCCGAGCAGGGTGTAGAGGAAGAATTTGTAGCTGGCGTAGATGCGCTCGGCCCCGCCCCAGATGCCGATGATCAGGTACATCGGGATGAGGCCGGCCTCGAAGAAGATATAGAAGAGGAAGATGTCCTGCGCCATGAAGACGCCGAGCATCATCGTCTCCATGACGAGGAAGGCCGCCATATATTCCGGCACCCGCCGCTCGATCGATCGCCATGAGGCGAGGATGCAGATCGGCATCAGGAAGACCGAGAGCATGATCAGCATGATGGCGATGCCGTCGACGCCGAGCGCCCAGTGGAAGCGGCCGAACAGGCCGCGCGCCAGCTCCTGGAACTGCCACTGCTCGGCGACAAGGTTATATTGCGACCAGAGCAGGATGCCGAGCGCCAGATTCGCAAGGGTCGCGAACAGCGCGACCCAGCGGGCGCTGTTCGCCGAAACGCACAGGCAGACGATCGCCGCGGCGAGCGGCAGGACCAGCATCTCCGAAAGGATCGGAAAGGCATATTCGATGGTGAATTTGACTTCGTTCATCGCGCCATCGCCCAGGTAGCGGCGGCGGCGAGGCCGAGCAGCATCACCAGCGCATAAGTGTAGAGATAGCCGGACTGGAGCCGGGCGGTGAGGACGTTGCCGACCCGGATCGCCGCGGCGGCGCCGTCGGGGCCGAAGCGGTCGATCGTCTTCTCGTCGCCGCGCTTCCAGAACAGCCGCCCGAGCCACAGCGACGGGCGGACGAAGAGCACGTCATAGATCTCGTCGAAATACCATTTGTTGTAGAGGAAATCGTAGAGCAGCCCCCACTGGGCGGTGAAGCGGGCGGGGATGTCGGTGTTCCGGATATAGGCCTGGAGGGCGATCAGGAAGCCGATGATCATCACCGTTCCCGGGGCGAGCTTCACCCACAACGGCACTTCGTGAATCGCATGGGCGAGATGGGTGTCGAAGGCGATGCTCGCGCCCCAGAAATGCGCGCCATCCTCCGCCTCGATGAACGGAGCGTGGAAGAGAAGGCCGGCGAAGATCGCGCCCAGCGACAGCACGCCCAGCGGCACGAGCATCGTCCAGGGGCTTTCGTGCGGATGATAGCCGCCCTTGCCTTCAGGCGGGTGCAGGTCGGCGTGGGAGCTGTCGCCATGCTCCTCATCGGGACTCTCGTGATGACCGTGAACGGCGTGCTGGATATGCTCGGAGGCCGCCCAGCGCGCCTTTCCGAAGAAGGTCAGGAAGAGCAGCCGCCAGCTGTAGAAGCTGGTCAGGAGCGCCGCTGTGATCCCGACCACGAAGGCGAGGCCGCCGACGCCCGAGCCGCTGGCGAAGGCGCTCTCGATGATCGCGTCCTTCGAATAGAAGCCGGCGAAGCCGAAGCCGGACCAGCCCGCCACCTGGATGATCCCGACCCCGGTGATGGCGAGGGTGCCGACGGTCATCGCCCAGAAGGTCAGCGGGATCTCCTTCCGCAGCGCCCCGTAGAAGCGCATGTCCTGCTCGTGATGCATGGCGTGGATCACCGAGCCGGCGCCGAGGAAGAGCAGGGCCTTGAAGAAGGCGTGGGTGAAGAGGTGGAACATCGCCGCGCCATAGGCGCCGACGCCCGCCGCGAAGAACATGTAGCCGAGCTGCGAGCAGGTCGAATAGGCGATCACCCGCTTGATGTCGTTCTGCACCGTCCCGACGGTGGCCGCGAAGATGGCGGTGGCCGCGCCGATCATTGTGACGACGGCGAGCGCGGTCTCGCTGGTCTCGAACATCGGCGACAGCCGGCAGACCATGAACACGCCCGCCGTCACCATGGTCGCGGCGTGGATCAGGGCGGAGACCGGGGTCGGGCCCTCCATCGCGTCGGGAAGCCAGGTGTGGAGGCCGAGCTGGGCGGATTTGCCCATCGCTCCGATGAACAGGAGGATGCAGATCAGGGTCATCGTGTCGAAGCGCTGACCGAGGAAGCCGATCGTCGAGCCCGCCTGGCCGGGCGCCGCGGCCAGGATCTCCGGGATGGAGACCGTTCCGAAGACGAGGAAGGTGGCGAAGATGCCGAGCGAGAAGCCGAAATCGCCGATCCGGTTGACGACGAAGGCCTTCAGGGCCGCTGCGTTGGCCGAGGGCTTGTGGTACCAGAAGCCGATCAGCAGGTAGGAAGCGAGGCCGACACCTTCCCAGCCGAAGAACATCTGGACGAGGTTGTCGGCCGTCACCAGCATCAGCATCGCGAAGGTGAAGAGCGACAGATAGGCGAAGAAGCGGGGCTGGCTGTCGTCCTCCGCCATATAGCCCCAGGAATAGAGATGGACGAGCGCCGAGACGGTCGTCACCACCACCAGCATCACCGAGGTCAAAGCGTCGACCCGAAGCGCCCAGTCGACCTTCATCGGATCGGAATGGATCCAGGCGAGGACCGGGTAGAGCTGGCTCTGCTCGGTGCCGGCGACGAAGCCGAGGAAGATCGGCCACGACAGGGCCATAGCGGCGAAGAGCGCGCCCGTGGTGATCAGCTTGGCGACGAAATTGCCGAGCATCCGGTTGCCGAGCCCGGCGACGATCGCCGCCAGCAAGGGCAGGAAGACGATGAGCTGGACGGTCATTCGGCCCCCCTCACCCCTTCATCTGGTTGATGTCGTCGACCGCGATCGTGCCGCGGCCTCGGAAGTAGATAACGAGGATGGCGAGGCCGATCGCCGCCTCGCCGGCGGCGACGGTGAGGACGAACATGGCGAAAACCTGGCCGACCATGTCGCCGAGATAGGCGGAGAAAGCGACGAGGTTGATGTTGACGGCGAGCAGGATGAGCTCGATCGCCATCAGGATGACGATGACGTTCTTGCGGTTCAAAAAGATTCCGAACACCCCGAGCACGAACAGGATCGCGCCGACGGTGAGGTAGTGGCCCAAGCCGATCATGATGGCCGCCCCGCTTCGTCATGCCGGACTTGATCCGGCATCCATGAACACGGATCGTGCCCATCTATCATGACCTGTGTTCGTGGATCCCGGGTCAAGCCCGGGATGACGGCGAGGCGACGAGTCACAGCTTCACCCCCTCGCCCACGCCGGGCTGCATGTTGACCACCGCATCCTGCGGACGGCGACGGTTCTGGTCGCTGACGTTCTGCGGTCTCAGCCCGCTGCGGGTCCGGTGGGTGAGGACGATCGCTCCGATCATGGCGACGAGCAGGACCAGACCGGCCCCTTCGAAGACGTAGAGATAGCGGGTGTAGAGGATTCGTCCGAGCGCCTCGATGTTGGGGATGTTCGGATCGGTCGGAGCGCCGCGGACTGCGGCGCCGAGCGCCCCGGCATTCCTGGCCATGGCGGCGAAGAAGATCTCGACGAGCAGGACCAAAGCGAGGCCGAAGCCGAACGGCCAGTAGCGGGCGACTCCGGCGCGGAGCGTGGCGAAGTCGACGTCGAGCATCATCACCACGAACAGGAACAGCACGGCGACCGCTCCGACGTAGACGATCACCAGAAGCATGGCGATGAACTCGGCGCCGAGGATCAGGAACAGCCCCGCCGCATTGAAGAAGGCGAGGATCAGCCAGAGCACCGAATGGACCGGGTTGCGCGACGCGATCGTCATCACCCCGCTGGCGACGACGAGGATGGCGAAGAGGTAGAAGGCGAAGGCCTCGATCATGACGGCGAACCCGTCACCCCGGCGAAAGCCGGGGTCCATGAACACAGGCCGCGTCCATCACCCGCAATCGGGTGTTCATGGATCCCGGCTTTCGCCGGGATGACGCAGAGGGTGAATCGGGAGGTACTCATCTCAAGACGGCCCGGCGCTTAGCGGTAGGGGGCATCGGCGGCAAGGTTGGCGGCCAGCGCCCGTTCCCATTTGTCGCCATTGGCCAGCAGCTTCGCCTTGTCGTAGAGCAATTCCTCCCTCGTCTCGGTGGCATATTCGAAATTCGGTCCCTCGACGATGGCGTCGACCGGGCAGGCTTCCTGGCACAGCCCGCAATAGATGCACTTCACCATGTCGATGTCGTAGCGGGTGGTCCGGCGGCTGCCGTCCTCCCGAGGCTCGGCCTCGATGGTGATGGCCAAAGCCGGGCACACCGCCTCGCACAATTTGCAGGCGATGCAGCGCTCCTCGCCGTTCGGATAGCGGCGAAGCGCATGCTCGCCGCGGAAGCGCGGGGAGAGCGGGTTCTTCTCGAAGGGATAGTTGATCGTCGCCTTGGGCTTGAAGAAATACTTCAAGGTCAGCCAGTGCGCCTTCACGAACTCCCAGAGGAAGAAGGATTTGATCCAGTGGGCGATCATCTCATTGCCTCGAAACGGGTCCTGGCCTCGCTGCCGACATAGGGCCGGCACCAGCCGCCATGGGTCGGATCGCCCTTGGCCTCAAGCGCCCTGTCGACCGGGAAGACGATTGAGAAATATTCGCCGCCCTCGGTCTGGCGGGGGTCGACGATCAGCATGAGCGGTTGCGGGCTGACCATCAGGCCGGCCACGAGGGCCGTCCGCGCCTCCTCGTCGATGAAGACGTTGATCTTCGCACTGCCGAGGATGCCCGTCGGGTCGATCACCTTCATGCTCGCCAGATCGGCGCTCCCCTTCCCCTCGCGATAGCCGAACTCCCCCTTCTTGAGGACGGCGACGAAGAAGCCGAACTTCTCACCCCCGGCCATCCTGGTCGCCTGGGCGTCCGTCCCGGAGAATTTCTTCATCCGGCAGGTCAGCAGCTTGTCGCCCTCCCCGCCGAGCAGCGACGCCTGGACCGGTACGGCGGCGGCGCCGACGGCCAGCAGGCCCATGAGCATTCCGATCATGACAGCGCTCCGTAGCGGAAGATCATCAGATAGCCGGAGATCAGGAACACCCAGATCAGGGAGATGGGCAGGAAAATCTTCCAGCCGAGCCGCATCAGCTGGTCGTAGCGGAAGCGCGGCACGGTCGCCTTCACCCAGGAGAAGACGAAGAAGAAGAACAGGATCTTGGCCAGGAACCAGACGATCCCGGGGATGACGTAGAGCGGCGCCCAGTCGATCGGCGGAAGCCAGCCGCCCCAGAAGAGCACGGCGTTCATTGCGCACATCAGCAGGACGTTGCCATATTCGCCCAGCCAGAAGAGGGCGAAGCTCATCGAGCTGTATTCGGTCTGATAGCCGGCGACGAGCTCGCTCTCCGCCTCGGTGAGATCGAACGGCGCCCGCGCCGTCTCCGCCATCGCCGATATGAGGAAGATCACCGCCAGGGGCAGGAAGAGCGGGTTGAAGCCGAAGCCGTTGGTGATCCAGGCGTGGTGGCGCTGGGCCTCGACGATTCCGGAGAGGTTGAACGTCTCCGACCAGAGCACGACCGGAACGAGGACGAAGCCGACCGCGACTTCGTAGCTCACCATCTGAGCCGCCGCTCGGAGCGCGGAATAGAAGGGATATTTGGAATTGGACGCCCAGCCGGCGATGATCACGCCATAGACTCCGAGCGAAGAGATGGCGAGCAGGTAGAGCAGGCCGACATTGATGTCGGCGAGCACCATCCCGGGTCCGAACGGAACCACCGCCCATCCGACCAGAGCCACCGTAAAGGTCAGGATCGGGGCGATGATGAACAGGCCGCGATTGGCCCCCGACGGGATGATCGTCTCCTTGAGGAAGACCTTGAGACCGTCGGCGAAGCTCTGCAGCAGGCCCAGCGGCCCGACCACGTTGGGCCCGCGGCGAAGCGCCATCGCCGCCCAGATCTTGCGGTCGGCATAGATGACCATCGCCACCGCCAGCATCAGCGGCAGAGCGATGATCAGGATGAAGATGAGCGTGGCGAGGAACCAGCCCGCGCCATAGCCCAGCCAGGTGCTCTGCATCCAGGCGGTCATTCCGCCGCCTCCTGGAAGCTCTGTCCGTGGAGGATCTCGGCCGAGCAGCGCTGGAGGGTCGGCGAGGACCGGGCGATGGGATTGGTCAGGTAGAAATCCGCGATCGGATAGACGATCTCGCCGCCGACGCCGGGGGCCGCGCCGGTGAAGGCGGGGAGCGGATCGACGGCGCTGAGCCCGGCGACGCCGAGGCGCGGCACCTCGGCGGCGATGGCGGCGCGAAGCTGCGGCAGGGAGTCGAACGGCAGGGTCTTGCCGAGCACGTCGGACAGCGCCCGAAGGATCGTCCAGTCCTCGCGCGCCTCGCCCGGCGGATGGACTCCGAATTCGCAGAGCTGCACCCGTCCCTCGAGATTGACGTAGGTGCCGTGCTTCTCGGTGTAGGCGGCGCCCGGCAGGATCACGTCGGCGCCCTGAACGCCGCGGTCGCCATGGGTGCCGATATAGACGGTGAAGGTGCCCGCGAAGGCGTCGGTGTCGATCTCGTCGGCGCCGAGCAGGAACAGGGCCTTGAGGCTGCCGGCCCGGGCGCGAAGGGAGTCGACGCCGCCCTCCGTCACGAAGCCGAGGTCGAGCGCTCCGACCCGCGAGGCGGCGGTGTGGAGCAGGCTGAAGCCGGCGCCGAGCGCAGCGGCGGCGGCCCGGGCGGCCTCATAGGCCCCCTCGATCGCGAGGGCGCCCATGCCGACGATGACGGCCGCATTCTCCTTGCCGGCAAAGGCTTCGCTCACCGCCTTCGGCAGCTTGCCGAGGACCGACAGGTCGTTGCCAAGCTCGGTCACGGGATAGGTGAGGTCGACGGCCGGGCCGATCCGGAAGATCTGAGCGCCCGCCTTCACCGCCTTGCGGATCCGGGTGTTGACCAGCGGCGCTTCCCAGCGCGGGTTGGTGCCGATCAGGAGGATGGCGGGCGCGGTCTCGATCCCCGCGATGGTCGCGTTGAAGCGGTAGGCGGCGGGGCTCGACACGTCGAACCTGGCTCCGTCCTGGCGGCATTCGTGAAGGCTGGACCCGAAGGCCTCGAGCAGCTTCCTGCATGCGAAGATCGATTCCAGGTCCTGAAGATCGCCGGCGATCGCCGCCACCTCGTCGCCCTTCGCCCCCTGCAGCCGCTCGGCGATGGCCGCGAACGCCTCTTCCCAGCTGGCCGGCTGGAGCTTGCCGTCGCGGCGCACCCACGGCCGGTCGAGCCGGTTGCGCACCAGGCCGTCGACGGCATGGCGGGTCTTGTCGTG
>DASTFN010000033.1:0-28028 GCA_035719905.1 Allosphingosinicella sp. | reverse complement strand
CTTTGTCGCTCGGCCGAGCCGCGATGGTGCCTCCGCAGGCGGTCAGCAGCGAGCGGGCGATGGACAGGCCGAGGCCCGATCCGCCCTCGCCGCGGCGGCTGGTGTGGAAGGGCTCGAAGATCCGCTCCCGGTCCGCTTCCGCGATTCCCTGGCCGTCGTCGGCGACGAGGATCCGGACCTTCGACCGCTCGACCCGGCCGGTTATCGTCGCTTCGCTCGCTCCGGCCTGGCGGCTGTTCTCGACCAGGGTCTCGAGCACCGCCTCGATCAGCTCGGGCGGGGCGGCGACGGGGGGAAGCCCGGCGAGCCGTACTTCGACCGCGAAACCCGCCCGGCGATGGGCGTCCGCGACCTTGAGGGCCGCGCCTTCCACGGCGCTTGCCGCATCCTCGGGAGCGACGGCCATGTCGGCGCGGGCGAGATCGAGCAGCCGGCTCAGGAGGTGGGACAGGCGGTCGGCGCCGGCGCCGGCATTGGAGAGGAAGCGGCGGCGTTCCTCCTCGCTCATCTCCGGATGCTCGGCGAGCAATTCGAGGGCTCCCTTGATCCCGGCGATCGGGGTCTTGAGCTCGTGGCTGACCGCGGCCGCGAAATCCTTGAGGTAGCGCGAACGGCGCTCGATCCGGTCGGCCATGGCGGCGAAATTGACGTAGAGGTTGCGGATCTCGATCGCCGCGGTCGGCGGCGGCTCCGGAACCGCGACGGCGCCCCGGGCGACATTCTGGGTGGCTTCGCTCAAAGCCTCGATCGGCCGGGCGATTCCGCGCGAGAGCAGGCCGGCGAGCAGAAGCAGGGTGAGGAAGATGAGGGCGACTCCGAGCGCGATCTTGCCCCGGTCCTGGTAGATCCCGAGGAACAGGCCGCGCGGGCTTCGGCTCAGCATCAGAACTCCGATCACCTCGCCGCCGGCGACCACCGGGCGGACGTAATGGACCCGGATGTTGGACGCCCGGCTCAGCCATTCGAGCGCGTAGCGGGGCTGGTAGTCGCCCCGCTGCCGAAGCGCCGTCCGGGTCTGGCCGACCATGGCGGCGGCGACTTCGGGCAGGTGAAGATAGGAACGGCCGACGTCGCCCCGACCCAGCACCACCGTGCCGTGGACGTCGATCAGGCGGATCGACGCCAGCGTGGTTCGAGCGGTGTCGATCACCACCGGCTTCAGTGCGGCCGCGGCGCGGGCGGCGCGCGGGTCGGGTGGCCGGCGCGACGGCAGGGCGTCGGGCTGCTCGGGCAGGACCGGCATCGAGCGAAGGTCGATGGTCGGGCGCTCCGGGCGAAGCGGCCCGGGCGGGGGATCGGTGAAAGGCTCGGGCCAGGCGGCGCGGTAGGCGCCGGCCAGAGCGGCGGCCTGGGCGATCAGCTCCGCCTCGGTCTGCTGGACGAGGGTGTTCTCGTAGACCCGGAGGAAGACGGCGCCGATCCCCGGCAAAGCGGCGACGAAGAGCAGGGTCAGGAAGAGGAGGGTGCGCAGCCTCAGCGCCGGCCAGTGGCGCTTGGCATAGTCCTTGAGCGGTCGGATCAAGCCGGACCCTTGCAGCGGCCGATCCGGTAGCCGATTCCGGCGCGGGTCTCGATCAGGTCGCCGCCGCCGAGGGCCGCGAACTTGGCGCGCAGGTTGCGGATGTGGCTGTCGATCGTCCGGTCGGTGATGGCGAAGCCGGGTCCGTGGAGCCGGTCGATGATCGAGTCGCGGCTGAAGACTTTGGAGGGCAGGCTGGCGAGCAGCTGGAGGAGCTGGAACTCGGTGACGGTGACCGGCACCTGGACATCGTCCCAATGCGCTTCCCAGGCTTCGGGATCGAGGCGGAGACGGTTGTGGACGAGCGCCGCCTTCGGCCCCGCTTCCGCCAGCGCCCGGCCGCCGCGCTTGAGGATCGCGCTGACCCGGGCGACGACCTCGCGCGGGGAGAAGGGCTTCACGACATAATCGTCGCCGCCGAGCTCGAGGCCCAGCACCCGGTCGATCTCGTCGTCCCTCGAGGAGAGGAAGAGGATCGGCAGATCGCCTTCCGCGCGCAGGCGGCGGCAGACTTCGAGGCCGTCCATCCGGGGCATGTTGATGTCGAGGACGATGAGGTCCGGCCGCTCGCGCTCGACCGCCTTCAGGGCCTCCTCGCCGTCGCCGGCCTCGCTCGTCTTCATCCCGGCCTTGCCGAGGGCGAAGGCGAGCAGCTGGCGGATATGGGCGTCGTCGTCGACGAGGAGGATCTTGTGGCTCATCGCGTACATCTCACATCCCCCGCGGGCGGCTGTCAAAGATTGCCGTTCCGATCGGGCTTCCGTCGCAATGCCGGACGTTCGCGGAGAAGCGCGGCAGCCGGCGCTCGGCGATCCTTCCCTTCGCCTCGGCCGTCCGGCGGGCATTGCGGAAGGTCCAGCCGTGCCAGTCGCCCTGGCGGGTGGCGAGCCGGTCCATGATCAAATTGCGGGTCCAGCTCACCCGCTCGCGGAAGCGTGGGCCGATCGGACGGCTTTCGAGCTCGACCAGCGGCAGCAAAGCGGAAGGGCCGAGCTGGTTCAGGTAGCACAGGTCGAGGGGCACTCCGGGGCCGCCGGCTTCGAGGGCGTGGCGGACGTTCCAGCGGGCGGCGATCGCCCCGAGGTCGACGGCCGAGCAGGCGGAGAGGGCGACGAGGGCGGCGGCGAGGTTGGCGTTGATCAGCCAGGGACCGCTCTTGCGGCGCCACAGGCGGATGCAGATGAGGACCAGGCCGACCGCCACCAAAGCCATCCAGACCAGCGCCGCGATCCTCAGTCGGGTGAGCGAGAAGGCTTCGATATAGTCGAAGGTGCGAAGCATGGTTGAGGCGACGAGGACGAGGTTCTGGCCGATCCAGACGTAGACGAGGCCGCGGACGAGCGGGCTCTCGGCGCTCGGAGTGCCGGGGCGAAGGGTGACGAGGACGAACAAAGCGGCGAGCAGTGCGGTGGCGATCAAAGGGTAGGCGCCGCGATGGGCATATTCGGCGAGGGTCATGTCGCCGGGCAGAGGCGCCCCGCTCCACAGGAAGGCGATGTCGAGGCCGTTCTGAAGGGCGAAGACGAGGTTGAAGGCGGCGAGCGAGAGAGCGATCGAGGCGGGGCTGACTCCCGGCAGCCTCAGTTCGCCGTCACGGACGCGGGGCGGCGCCAGGACGATCCGCGGCGGCCGAAGCAGGCTCCAGACGAGAAGGGTCGCGAGCAACCAGAAGAACAGGCGGGCGATCGAGAAGCCGCCCACCGCTGTCAGCAGGTCGACCCGGGCGAAGGCGTTCGAGATGAGCGGGTTGGCCGCGCTGAACAAGGCGAGGAAGAGGGCGGTGCCGAGGACCGGCAGAGCGAGCAATGGCAGCGCCGCGGCGATCCGCGCCGGGCCTCGGCGTCGCCGGGCCGAGCGCAGCCGGCCCCAGTCGAGCAGCGGCGCGATCGTCGAGAGCAGGGCGTGGAGGAAGAGGCGCCGGGCCCAGCGCCAGCCGTCGTCGAAGCCGCGGTGGCGGGGGAGGAGCACGGCCAAAGCGGCGGCGGCGAGGAACAGGCCGGCGGCGAGCGGCGAGGGATCGTCGCCGAGCATTGCGACGAAGAGCAGAGCCGCCGTGGCCGCTGTCAGGGCCGGCTTGCTCCGGCCGATGGCGGGGGTGGCGACGAGGATCGCGATCAGCAAGGCGGCGGCGAACAGGCCGGCGGTGGAGCCGATCCGCTGGAAGAAGAAGAGGTGGTCGGCGAGCGCGACCAGGGCCGCCGCGAGCAGGATCTTCTGGACGAAGCTGAAGCGACGGAGGCGGACGCGCGGGGTCGCGGCGGCGGGGGCGGTGAGTTCCATTCGGCTTTGATGGACGACGCGTGTCGAACGGCGATGGGCCGCGTTTCATCTCGCTGCGCGAAGGCTGTGCAGATTCGGTGCAGGGCGCGTCATGCCAGCGCAGGCTGGCATCCCAGCGGGTGAAAGGCGCGGTGTTCTTCACCCGCCGGGGCCCCAGCCTTCGCTGGGGCGACGGGCTATTTACCCTGCAGCACTCCATCCACGTCGTGGACGACTCCGTTCGAGGCGAGCCGTTCCGCGCCGGTCACCCGGGCCTGGCCGCCCGCGCCGTCGGTGACGACGATGGCATCGCCGTCGCGGCCGAAGGTCAGGGTGCCGCCGCCGACGGTGGCGAGCTGGGCCTTGCCCTTGCCGCGCTCGATGGCCTTGCCGAGATCGGCGGCGGTGACCATTCCGGGGACGATGTGGCCGGTGAGGAGGGTGACGAGCTGGCCCTTGGCTTCGGGGGCGAGCAGGCCGTCAGCGGCGCCGGCCGGAAGCTTCTGGAAGGCCGCCTCGGTGGGGGCGAACAATGTGTAGGGCTGGGCGCCCGACAGGGTCTCGGCGAGCCCCGCCGCCTGGACCGCATTGGCGAGCGTCTTGTGGTCGGCGGAGCCGGCCAGAGCCTGCTGGAGGTTGGTCTTCGGCTGCTCGCCTCCGGCGGCGGCCGGCGGGGCGCCGCCATTCCCCTCGGGCGCCGCGACATTGCCGCCCTCCTCCCTGCCGCAGGCGGCGAGGAGGAGGGCGGCGGCGAACAGCGATCTCTTCATCTTGGGCTCCTTCAGGCGAGCATCTCGACGATCGCCTGGATCATCTGGGTCTTGGCGTCGACCTGATAGATGTTTCCGTCGGCGTAACGGTAGTTGTAATCGTCGCCGTCCTGATATTCGTCGCGATACTCCATCGGCAGATTGTAGGCGTCGTAGCCGTCGGGCAGCTCCTGGCCGACGTTGAGACCGCCGCCGAGCAGGGCGACGATGCCCTCGATCAGCCCGGAATCGTTGTCGACCCGGTAGATGGCGTTGTCGCCGTAGCGGTAGAGCGACTCGTCCGTGTCGTAATAATCGTCGCGATACGGATAGGGCACATTGTAGGCGTCGTAGCCCGCCGGGAGCGGCTGGCCGATCCCAAAGCCGCCGCCGAGCATCGGGATGATCGCGCTGATCAGGTCGCTGCCGCGGTCGGCCCGGTAGATGTAGCCGCTGTCGTCGTAGCTGTAATAATGTTCGGGCGTGTCCCGATAGAAGCCCTGATAGGCGACCGGAATCCGATAGCCCTCGAACCAGTTACGATCGATCCGCTGGCCGCGGGCGAAGAGCTTCTTCGCCTGGCCCGGCGGCAGGCAGCCATTGCCCTTCTTCGCGAGGCCCGGCGGGCAGAAGCGGTCGAAGCCGACGAAGCGCGGCTCGCCGGGGCGGAAGATGGGCACAGGGCGGACATCGCGGCCGACCCGGCGGAAGTCGCGGCGCTCCTCGCCCGAACGGCGCACGAAAGTGTCGTGGCGGCGCTCGTCGCGGATGGTGCGTCGTTCGCCGCGTTGCGGCCGCTCGGCCCGGAAGGCGCGGCGCTCGACTCTGGCCGGACGTTCGGCGCGGAAGGCGCTGCGCTCGGCTCTGGCCGGCCGTTCGGCCCGGACGCTGTGCTGCGCCGCCTTGGCCGGCTTCGCGGCGCGCGCCTGCTGGCCGCCGCCCTGGCCGCCGCCATGCTCCACTTTGGCGGGCTTGCCGCCGCCCTGGCCGTGGCCGCCGCCCTTGCCGCCTTTTTCGGCGGAGGCGGGAACGGCGATGGCGAGCGCGGCGGTGCCGGCGAGCAGGATGAGGTTACGCATGACGGGACTCCTTGGGTTCAGGGAAGGAACGGCTGGGTCGGGGCCCTCGTTCCGAAGACGAAAGCACGTTCCGTCAGGCCCGGGCACTCCACCCGTCCCGCCAAGCTGAACCTCGCCTTTCAGCGCCTGAACGCCCGGTGAAGGAGGCTCGATCGAGCGTCGCCAACCCCCTTGTCGGCCCTTCGGGTTCGTGAGACCAATCTGCCGGGATTCGGGGGAGTCGCCAATGCGCAAGGCGTTGAAGTGGGCCGGCATCGGCCTTGGGGGGTTGATCGCTCTGCTGCTCCTGGCGGCGATCGCGGTCTACGCCTGGTCGGAGGCGATCCTGCGCGGGGATTTCGCCGTCGCGGCCGAGACCCTGCCGGCCCCGAGCGCGGCGGAGAAGGCGGAGGCGCCGAGGCTGGCGCGGCTGCTCGGGTGCCTCAGCTGCCATGGCGAGGGGCTGAGGGGAAAGCTGATGTTCGACGCCCCGGGCGTCGCCCGGGTGTTCGCGCCGAACATCACCGAGGTCGCTTCGAAAGCGAGCGACCTGCAGCTCGCCGCCGGGATCCGCCAGGGCATCGGCCACGACGGCAGGGGCCTCTTCATCATGCCCTCGCCCATGTATTCGCGGCTCACCGACCGGGAGACCGCGTCGCTGGTCGCCTGGATCCGGACCCTGCCTAGGGTCGAGGGGCAGACCCGGGGCCTGAGCGCCGGCCCGCTCGGCCGCCTCGGGCTGGTGATGGGCTCGTTCCAGTCGGGGCCTGAGCGGGTCGCCGAATATCGGAGCCAGGCACCGATCGCCCTGGGTCCGGAGCATGAAGCGGCCCGCCATCTCGCCGCCATCGCCTGCTCGGAATGCCACGGCCCGGCGCTGATGGGCGGCTCGGCCGGCCCGGACGAGAAGACCCCGGACCTGCAGATCGCCGCGGGCTACGATTCCGCCCAGTTCCGGATCCTGATGCGGACCGGGCGGCCGCCGACCGGCAGGGACCTCGGACTGATGACGACGGTCTCGAAGCAGGACTTCAGCCACCTGACCGACGCCGAGATCGACTCGCTCCACGCTTATCTGGTGGCGCGGGCGAAGCGGTTGGGAGGCTGAGGCGGGTCGACGGCGGGTCGCGCCAAGCTGCGATGCTTAGCGAATGTTAACGAAACCGCACTAGTCCGTTCGGCGAGGATAGAGCGCCGAAGATGATCAGCCGTTTCACAAGGAAAGGGGGCGAAGTTGCGCCGCCAGCTGAAGCCGATGCTTCGGAGGATTGCTCGCGCTTCACCCGCCTGTTCGAGGACAGCGGCAAGGGCTGGTTCTGGGAAGTGGACGCCGCCGGCTGCGTCACCTATTTTTCGGGCTTCGAAGGCCGGTCGGGGCAGTCGGCCTCCGTCGTCGGCCGAAGGCTGGCCGATCTCGCGACCGACTGCTGGGACGAGGCCGGCGAGGGCATAGGGAGCGAGCGGACGCTCGGCTTCTATCTGTCGCGGGCCCTGCCCTTCACCGACCTCACCGTGCGGAGCGCCGAAGATCCCGATCTGCTCTGGGCCCTGACCGGGAGGCCGGTCCTCTGCGAAGCGGGCGAAGTGATCGGTTTCCGCGGCTTCGGCTCCGACCTGTCCGAAAAGACCCGGGCGGAGGCCGAGCTGAGGCGGGCGGCGCGCTACGATTCGCTGACCGGCCTGCCCAACCGAGCGACCATCCTCAAATGCCTGGAAGACGCGCTTCGGGTCGCAAGCCGAACGGAATGCGCCCTTCTGATCGTCGACCTCGACCGGTTCAAGGAGGTCAACGATACGCTAGGCCACCTGGTCGGCGACGATGTCCTGAGGCAAGCGGCGACCCGCATCGAGCAGATTTTCGGAAAGCACGGCACCGTCGGCCGCCTCGGCGGAGACGAGTTCGAAGTCGTCATCTCCGTCAACACCCGCCGCGAAACGGTCGAGGAGCTGGCACGCCGGTGCATCGTCTATCTCTCCCAATCCTTCAAGACCGGCGAGCGCAGCATCTCGATTGGAGCGTCGGTCGGAATCGCTTACGCTTTCCCCCAGTCTGAGGATGCCGAATCGCTGTTCCGCAAGGCCGACCTGGCGCTCTACGCCGCGAAGACGGAGCGGGGGACGACCCGGATCTTCGAGCCCGAGATGGAGATGATATCGGCCAATCGCCAGGCGCTCGAGCACGATCTGAGGCTGGCCATGGCCGCCGGCGACCTGGAGGTGTTCTTCCAGCCGGTCGTGGCCGGCACCTCGGAAAATCTGGCCGGCTTCGAGGCGCTCGTCCGCTGGGACCATAGCGAGCAGGGCTTCATCTCGCCGCAATCGTTCATCCAGATCGCCGAGGATACCGGCCTCATCAACCAGCTCGGCGAGTGGGTGCTGAGGACCGCCTGCCAGGAAGCGGCGAAATGGCCCGAGAATCTGTTCATCGCGGTCAACGTCTCGCCGACCCAGTTCGCCACCAAGGGCTTCTCCTCGCTGGTCCTGCAGGCGCTCGCCAATGCCGGCCTGCCCGCCGGCCGGCTCGAGCTCGAGATCACCGAAGCGGTCTTCCTCGCCGACGACCCGGCGATCGACGAGACCTTCGCCTCGCTGAAACGGATCGGCGTGCGGCTCGCCCTCGACGATTTCGGAACCGGCTATTCGAGCCTCGCCTATCTGGAGAGGGCGCCGTTCGACAAGATCAAGATCGACCGGGCGTTCGTCAAAGGCGCTTCGCTTCCCGGAAGCCGCAATCTCCAGATCCTGGAGGCCATCGTCGGCCTGGCGCACAAGCTCCAGATGCAGACCACGGCGGAAGGGGCGGAGACCCATCAGGAGCTCGACCTGATCCGTCGCCTCGGCTGCTCCTACATCCAGGGCTTCATCTTCGGACGCGCCATTCCGCCCGAGGAGGCCCTGGCCTTCGCGGGCAAGAGCTGTCCGGTCGACGCGGAAGGCTTCGCGGTCAGCCGGGCGCCGCGCCACCGCCTGATCAAGCGCGCCGCGCTCCATGTCGGCGGCCAGAGCCTCCCGGTCAGCATCCGCAACCTTTCCGCCGGAGGCGCCCTGCTGGAAGCGCCGCGCGATCTCGAGCCGGGCTCGAGCGCGAAGCTCGAAATGACGGGCTTCAACCTCCTCGAAGTCGAGATCAGATGGTGCCGGGACCGCAAGCTCGGAGTCCGGTTCATCAGCGAGTTCGACCTGCGCGGGGTGATCGGCGCGAGCGGCGCCAGGACGGCCGCCGCCTAGAGCGCGGCGCGGAGGCTGGAGCGGGTGAAGGGAATCGAACCCTCGTCGTAAGCTTGGAAGGCTTCTGCTCTACCATTGAGCTACACCCGCCCGCGCGCCGTCGCCCTTTAAGCCAAGCGTGCGCGGGCGGGCAAGCCCGTCCGAGTGCGGGCACCTGGACCCCTAGACGCCGACGGACTTACTCGACACGAATGGCGGGAGCCAGATGGTCGCTCAAGTTGGTCGCGGCCTCGCGGCAGTTTGCCAGCTCAGCATTAAGGCAATCCTCCCTGGAAGCATAAAAGTCCTGCCAGTTGGCGTTACAATATTGGTGCACGAGGTACCCACATGACGGCTGGGCAAGTGCCGGCGAAGGCAGGATCAAGCCGTACGTCGCCATCGCGCTCAAAGCCAGAGCCGTGGCCGAGATTCCCTTGGTGGACTTCCTCCGCATGATTACTCTCCTACAATAAAGATCGAAGATGCTCGAAAGACTCATCGTCGCTTCGACTCGATCAGCTGGATTTATAGCCCGAGTGACGAGCAATAACCTTCGTCGAATGCTCCGATCTGGACCTTGCTGGATGAAACGTTTTAGGAGTACGACCAGCTGTGTTCCTGCTGGCGGCGCCAATTTCCGACCCGTGCGACCGAAGGTCCGCCTTCTGTACATTCAGCATCTGGTGGAGGACGCCGGCCCGGGCGCTCTGGTGGACAGGGCTGGATTCGAACCAGCGTACGGGAAACCCGGGCAGATTTACAGTCTGCTGCCTTTAACCACTCGGCCACCTGTCCAGGAGGCACCCAGTTAGGGAGGGCGTCCCATTGGCGAAAGGGGCGGGGGCTGTCAACGTGGGCGGGGTCCGTCATTCCCGCGGAGCCGGGAATCCAGTCGGGCTTTTGTGTCGGCGGAGAGCTTCGTCATCCCGGACTTGATCCGGGATCCATGAACACTGAGCTTCGAGAACGAATCGAAGGCGTCCGTGTCCATGGATTCCGGCTTTCGCCGGAATGACGAGAATGGGCGTCGGTCGACGAAAGGCCTCAGCGCTTTGCCGTCCCCTCCGGGCGGAGCCATTCCATCAGCTCGTGGAACGGGATGAGGTGGTTGAAGGCGATTCCGGCGAGGCCGGCCTGGCACCAGCGCACCACTCCGGCCACCGGGCGGAACTTCTCCATGGTGAGGACGATCTCGCGGCCGACCTCGAACGGCTGGTCGGTCTCGATCTTGACTCCGCCCTGGCTGATGTCGCGGGTGTTCACGCCGTAGAGGCGGGCGCCGCAGCGAAGGGTCGCCAGCCTGTCCACCTCGACCCGCGGCAGGCGCGGCCGCCAGCCCGATTCGAGGGCCGCATGGCTCGACAGCATCTCCTCGACGTCGATCGGCGAATCGAACTCGATCCCGACATTGGACTGGTCGGCCCAGACCACGGTCCCCGGCACGGGCTGGTTGCTCTTCAGTTCGATCGCGACCGGTGCGCCCAGGCTGTGGTGCGAATAGACATGGGCCATCAGCCCGCCGGCGGAGATGTTGCGGATGAGGCAGAGCTCGCGGCCATTGGGCCCGATCAGGGCTCCCACCCGAAGGATGGTGAGATGCCGGCTCGCGCGCCGGCGCTCCGGCGGCTGCGGAGCCTCGCGTGAGAAGGAGAAGACCGTCTCCTCGTGGCATTCGTTCGACAGCATCGTCACTCCCGGCCATCGCCTGCGGCGGGCAAGCCCCACTTGTCCGCCAGGGAAAAGGCTTAGCCCGCCAGAGGTTTAAGAACCTGTTACGGCAGGATCGGGATTGGAGCCGGAACGGAGGTATTCGTCATTCCGGGTCGAGCCCGGGATGACGGCGTTCACGGCTTGCTTACCATTCCGGCTTAAGCCCGGGCGCGATGAACGCCGAGGCCGAGATCGCCACCGAAACGCGGCACGATCCGCGGCCCCGCTCCGCGGTCAGCACGGGCGTCGGCCTTGCCGGCCTGTTCGGGCTGTTCGCCTGGATGGCGACGGCCCGGACCTTCGGGCTTTCCGGCCACGGCGGAGCGCTTTTCGCTTTGCTCGCCTGCGGAGTGCCGATGGTCCTGTGGTCGCTCCTCGTCGACAAGGTCCACCGCCGGCCGTCGACCGGAATCGACTGGGATTCGCCGCCCCGGCCCTTCTCCCAATCGCTGGACGTCAGCCTGGTCAAGATCGCCGGGCTGTGGGCGACCTGGGCCGGGATCGGCTTCCTCTATTGCGTCGGCCGCTGGTATTGGGACGGCATCTATTTGTTCTCGATGGAGGTGATGGGCTACGCCGCGGCGCCGCTGCTCGCCGCGTCCATCCCCTATGTGCTGTGGATCGACCGCCGGCTCGTCGAGCCGCGCGACGGCGCCTGGCATTTCGGCCAGCTGCTGATCGGCAAATCGAGCCTGGTCGAGCGCGAGATGGTGTATGAGCATCTGCGCAGCTGGGCGGTCAAAGGCTTCTTCATGGCCTTCATGATCGCCATCGTCCCGGGCAACTGGACCGGTACGGTCATGCCCGCGGGCGACGAGATCACCGAGACCATGGTCAGCCTGACGCGCTGGCTGATCACCTTCATGTTCATGATCGACACCGTCTTCGCCACCGTCGGCTACGCTTTGACGATGAAGCCGCTCGATGCCCATATCCGCTCGGCCAACCCCTATGCGGCGGGCTGGACGGCGGCTCTGATCTGCTATCCGCCCTTCGTCCTGATGGGCCCGGGCGGGCCGCTCGACTACCATCCCGGGACGATGGGCGAGGGCGGCTGGAACTATTGGCTCGACGGCTATCCCCTGCTCATGGCCTTCGTCGCGCTGCTGATGGTGACCCTGACCGCCATCTACGCCTGGGCGACGGTCGCCTTCGGGATCCGCTTCTCCAACCTGACCCACCGCGGCATCCTGACCCACGGCCCTTATGCCTGGACCAAGCATCCGGCCTATGTGTCGAAGAACATCTTCTGGTGGCTGGCGACCCTGCCTTTCTTCGCGACCAGCGGCAATCTGACCGACGCCATCCGCAACAGCTTCGTCATGGCCCTGGTCGCGGGCGTCTATTACTGGCGGGCGCGGACCGAGGAGCGCCATTTGTCGGCCGACCCGGCCTATCGCGACTATGCCGAGTGGATGGAGAGGAACGCGCCTCTGCCGCGCCTCGTCCGGCTGCTCGGCCGAAGGCCCGTCGCCGCGGCCGTCCCCGCCGAATAGGGCCGCCCTTGACCCGCGACGGGGCGGGTCCTATCTCGCGGCCCGCACTGCCCGATCGTCTAACGGTAAGACAGCGGACTCTGACTCCGTCAATCGAGGTTCGAATCCTCGTCGGGCATCCAGCACCACTCTTCCGATGAAAGCGACCCGCCCGGTCCGCCTGAGCGAAGGCCCGTTCGCCCGTTCGCGGCATCGCTTGCGACCACGACCCTGAGCCCGGTCCGGCGGCTCCATTGCGACAGCAGCAACAGCCGCCGGGCCAGTGTGATTATGGGGGCCGGAACACCCGTGGTCCTGCGCTCCGGCCCCCGCCCCCGCCGCTCAGAGGAAGCCATTCCGATCATGGGCGGGGGTTTGGCGATTATTGGGGCGGGCCGGACCAGAACCGGAATCCCGCCACTAAAGTGAAGACGAATATCGCCCAGGCCGCCCCGACGAGCCAAATCTCGGCTCGAGTCGGTCCGGCGAATCTTTTTTCGGTGGTCGGCTCTTCAGCCTCGTCCTGCATACGGCTTCCCCTGCGTCACCGCTGCGCCCGACAAGCCGGGCGGTTGATCGCGCGTGAACACAGGGAACCGCGCCCTGCGTGTTCCCCGAAGGTCTTGTATTCCGCAGGCCACCCGACCGAAGCCGGTGCCTGTGTTCACCGCGAGTGCGGGCGCTCATCACGATCAAGATTAGAGCGCGAAACGGGACTACGCCGATGCTTGCCACTCGGCAAGTCCGCTGACTCGACTCACTGCTTCGCCTAGCTGTTAGAGCCAGGGCGCAGAGGAGTTAGCAAACCGGCAGAGTCTTACTGGTCGTCGTTTGGATGCAGGACAGTGACAGTACGAAACGCACTTAGAGAAGGCGGCTGAGCCATTTGGACGATGAGGTCAGAGCTTACTGTCGACATCACGGTAACTTCTGAACCAAAATAACGTCGATGCTCATCTGAACTCCGGCGCGAGTTTCACCTACATGGTTACGCGCAGGCCGCGTTTTATCGGCCGGTGCGTAGTTCTGGTGGTCGCCGAAATGGACAAAACCGCAAGCGGACGCGTCATTGCCAACTGCAAGGATGCAAAAGTCGTTCGGCTGGCCCCTCCTATCCAGGGGGTTGATAAGCCGGAGGCGTCCAAAGGATCGGGCGCGGCGAGCAATGCGGACTGGCAAGCGTCTTCATGACTCGTTCTACTCCGGGCGGGCCGCGAGTCGGCCTCGTTCAAGGAGTAGAACAGAAAGAGAACAAAAAGGGAATAGTGAATTTCAATATGGAGCGATTGCGGGTCCGTTTCGGATTCAATGGTCATGGAATCCCGGGTCGAGCCCGGAATGACGGTGCCGATATCCTGTGCCGTTCGTCGGCCTACGCCAGGCCTTCGCGCTCGCCGGCGAGGGTGGAGAGCATCGCCGCCGCGGCGAGGGCGACGAGGGCGAGGCCGCCGAGGCCGGTGACGGCTGGGGCGAGGAGGCTGGCGGCCTGCTCGCCGATCCGGCTGAGCTGGTGGACGGCGAAGAGTAAAGCGCCGCCGCCGCCGATCTCGACGAGGAGCTGCTCGCGGCGGCTTCGGGCGGCCTCGCGGGCGAGGTCGACGGCGCTTCGGGCCAGCCGGACCCGGGCGACGAAGGCCTCGTCCGGGCCGCGCTCCGGAAGGGCGAGTCGGCGGGCGAGCCGGGCGAGCTGGTCAGGCGTCGGGGTCATCATCGTCTCCCAGGAGCTCGATCAATCTGGCGCTGCCCCGGGCGACCCGGGTCTTCAGGGTGCCGAGCGGCATGTCGAGTATCTGCGCGGCCTCGCTGTGCGAATGGCCGAGGACCAGGCAGAGGATTACGGCGGCCCGATCCTCTTCCCTGAGCCGGCCGAGCGCATCCTCGACGATGAGGTCGCGCTCGGCGTCGCTGCGGTCGGCCTGCTCGGGCGGCTCGCTTATCCCTTGATGCTCGGGAAGGCGGCGGCTCCGCCCCCGCGCGTCCATCAGGAAGGTGCGCCAGGCGATCCGCATCAGCCAGCCCTTGTAGCGGCCCTCGCCGGTGAAGCCGGCCGCCTTGGTCCAGGCGGTGAGGAAGGTCTCCTGGGCGAGGTCGTCGGCCCGGCCGGGGCCGGCGAGCCGGGCGAGGAAGCCCCTCACGACCCGCTCGTGGCGGCGCACGAGGCGCTCGAACGCGGCGGCCTCGCCGCGCGCGGCGGCGGCGGCGAGCGCCTCGTCCGCCGGCTCGGGCAGCTCAGCCACCCGGCCTTTTGACGATCGAGCGCCAGTAGATGACGAAGCCGATCAGCGCCGGGAACAGGGCCGCCGAGCCGGCGCTTCGGATGTTCTGCTCGCCGCCCTGGATGATCCCCGAGCCGAGGATCGCCGCGGCGATCGCGACCAGGACGATCCCGGTGGTCTGGCTTCGGCGCCGCGGCCGGTCGCGCAATTGCTCGAACAGCTCGGCGGCGATCGGGGAATCGGCCCGGATCGCCTCCTGGAGCGTCTTCTGGTCCTGATTGTCGTGCCGGAGCCGCATGAAATGGAAGGCGGCGATGAACAGGCCCGCCGCCATGAAAGCCAGTAGCAGTTGCTGATCCACTTGCCGTCTCTCCCCGCGCTTGGCCGGCATGAGTGAAGATGCCGCCGCGGCCCTTTTTGGATGAGGCGGCGTCGCGGCGACAGCGAATTTTCTTGGCCCCGCCCATCAATAGAGCCTCACCACGTCCTTCACCACGCCCTGGCGGAGCAGGCTGTGGGCGAGGATGGTCTCGACCAGCCGGGCGTGGCTCACCCCGAGAGTCCGGGCGGAGCGGGAGATGGTCTTCTTCGACCACAGATTGCAGGAGAGGTTGACCTCCATGAAGAGGATCTCGTCGCTGGCGGGATCGTAGCGGAACTCGAAGCGGCCGTAGTCGAACGGCCACAGCTCCGGAAGCAGGGCGCGCACCGCCCGGTTGAGGCGCTCGGCGAGAGCGGGATCGTCGACGATCCGGAGCGGATCCTCGTCGCCGGTCTCGACCAGGCCGCGTTTCTCCTCGTAGCTTCGAGGCATTCCCGGGACGTCCGGGAAATAGCCCATCGGCGGAAGCAGCCAGGGTCCGTCGGCGCCGACCACGGGGACGGCGATGTCGATCAGCGGCGCATAGGGCTCGAGGATGACGTCGTGGCCGGAGGCGAGGATATGCTCGGCATGGGCCCTGGCCTCCGCCCAGTCGTCGAGGATCTTCACACCCCAGGAGGCGGAGCTGGCGTTGGGCTTCACCACCAGCCGCTCCCAGCGGAAGGGTGGCGGCTCGATCTTGCCCTGGCCGCGGCGGACGATCGCCCAGTCGGTGACGGCGACTCCGCGAAGCCGGGCGGCGGTCTTCATCAGATGCTTGTCGTCGGAAAGGCCGCGGAGCATCGGCGCGGCGCCGAGGAAGGGCAGGCCGTGGCGGGTGAGGAGCAAAGGCGCCAGCATCTCCGAATTGAGGAAGCCGCCGCGGTTGAGCAGGGGGACGACGAAATCGGCGTCGGGCCGCTCCCAGATCCGGTCGTAGCTGTTGGCGGCGGAGACGAACAGGCCGGCCATTCGAAGCGTCGTCAGAAGCTCGTGATGGTAGACGGCGTGGGTCCCGTCCTCGGCATCCGGCGCTCCGCCCGAGAGCGCGTGCTTGGCGAGGAAGAGGATGACGAGACGGTCCTTGTCCTCGTCGAAGATGCGCAGCGGGCCCTGCCGCCTGGGGATATGCTTCACTTCACTGCTCCCGGTGGTTCGTCAGCAAGGATGCCGGGGCGGGGCGGTTTGGATGTGGGGGGCGGCAGGAATCGTCAACCCGGACTTGATCCGGGATCCATGAACACGGGCGGTGGGAGCTTCGAACCTTCGCGTTCATGGATTCCGGCTTTCGCCGGAATGACGGGGAGGGGGGATAATTGGTGTCAGACACCGAATTTCGAAAGCTCGCGCATCGCGCGCTGCTCCTTCCGAGGTCGTGCGCTATCTGTTTTTGAGGGAAGGCACGAAGGTACAAGGGAGAAGAGACGCGATGCGATCCGGAGTGCCGGCCCGATTGATCGGATGGGTGGATGAATGCGCTTCATCCTCCATCTTGTACCTTCGTGCCTTCTCTCAAAAATGAAAGGCGACGCGGCTTGCGAGCGGGCGAGGCGGGCTGGCCCTATGCGGCCCTGAAAGCAGGCCCGGGTCGAGCCTCGATTTTCGGTGACCATGGGTCCCGGCTTTCGCCGGGATGGCGCGGGTGGCGAATGGTGCCCAGGAGAGGACTCGAACCTCCACGCCCTTGCGAGCGCCAGCACCTGAAGCTGGTGCGTCTACCAATTCCGCCACCTGGGCACGGGGTAGGGGGGGCGAACTAGGGGGCGTGCCCGCGCTTGTCAACGCGGGGGCTAAAGGGCATGGGGGCGCCGCGCTTTCCAGCGCAAAAAGTGACTGTCACCGGCGACTGTCGCCATTGAGGATAGAGATGGACTCGAGAGACCGAGTGGTGACCCTGTTCGGCGGCGGCGGTTTCCTCGGCCGCTATGCGGCGCAGGCGCTGTTCCGGACCGGCGCCCGGGTCAGGGTGGCCGAGCGCGACCCGCGCCGGGCCTATTTCCTGAAGCCGCTCGCCGCGATCGGCCAGGTCCAGTTCGTCGCGGTCGACATACGCGATCCCACGGCGGTGCGCGAGGCGGTCAGGGGGAGCGACGCGGTCGTCAATCTGATCGGGATATTGAAGGGCGATTTCGACGGGATCCACGTCGCCGGAGCGCGCAACGTCGCCGAGGCGGCCGCGGCGGCCGGAGCGTCGGCCCTGGTCCATGTCTCGGCGATCGGCGCCGATCCGGGCAGCGAATCGGCTTACGGGCGGAGCAAGGGCGAAGGGGAGGAAGCGGTCCGCGCCGCCTTCCCGCGGGCGACGATCCTCCGCCCCTCGATCCTGTTCGGGCGAGAGGACAATTTCATCAACCGCTTCGCCGCCATGGCCCGGCTGGCGCCGGTGCTTCCGGTGATCAGCGGCGGGACGAAGTTCCAGCCGGTCTATGTCGCCGACGTCGGCCGGGCCGTCGCCGCGGCCGCGCTCGACCCGGTCGGCCATGCCGGCAGGACCTACGAGCTGGGCGGGCCGCAGGTGCTGACCATGCGCGAGCTGATGGAGTGGGTGTGCGAGGCGACCGGCCGGGGGCGGCCGCTGATCGACATACCCGATCCGGTCGGCCGGCTGATCGCCCGGGCGACCGGCTGGCTGCCCGCGGCGCCGATCACCTGGGACCAGTGGCTGATGCTGAGGCGCGACAATGTCGTCTCGGAGGGGATGCCGGGGCTGGAGGCGTTCGGCCTGCCCAAGACGCCACTCGCCGCCGTGTCCGAAGGCTGGCTGGCCAGCTACCGCCGCCACGGCCGCTTCGCGGCGAAATCGCCTTATTAGGACCGTCGTCCCAGCGAAGGCTGGGACCCCAGGGAGAATGTATATCGTGCCTTTTTCTCGCTGGGATCCCGGCCTCCGCCGGGATGACGAGCTTATCCCGATAGCGGCGCGCTAGATGGACTCCTCGCTTCTCACCATCATCCTGCTCGGAATCGTCGAGGGCGTGACCGAGTTCATCCCGGTCTCCTCGACCGGGCACCTCGTCCTCGCCGCCGAGCTGCTCGGCTTCGACAGCGCGGCCGAGGGGACGTTCGAGATCGTCATCCAGCTTGGAGCGATCCTGGCCGTGATCGTGCTCTACTGGCGGCGCTTCTGGGAGGTGCTGGTCGGGCTGCTGCGCTGGTCGGCCGGGCCGGTCGCCTTCACCCGCAACGTCCTCCTGGGCTTCCTCCCGTCGATGGCGATCGGGGCGGTCGCCTATGAGGGGATCCAGCGCATGCTGGAGACTCCGGAGATCGTCGCGGTGGCCCTGATCCTGGGCGGGATCGCGATCCTCGTCATCGAGCGGATGACCAAAAGGGTGACGACGGAGAGCATCGAGGGGATGGGGTGGAAGACGGCGCTCGGCATCGGCCTCATCCAGTGCCTGTCGATGATTCCCGGGGTCAGCCGGTCGGGAGCGACGATCATGGGCGCCCTGGCGCTCGGGGTGGAGCGCAAGACCGCGGCCGAGTTCAGCTTCTTCGTCGCCGTGCCGACGATGATCGGGGCCTCGGCTTATGCGATGCTCAAGTCCGGCGCCCGGCTCGGCGCCGGGGAGCTGGGCGACATCGCGATCGGCTTCGCCGTCTCCTTCGTGGTCGCGATCGTCGTCATCAAGGCGTTCATCGGAATCGTCACCCGCTACGGCTTCGCGCCCTTCGCCTGGTACCGGATCGTGGTGGGCACGGTGGCGTTGGTCTGGCTGCTGGCGCGGTAGCAAAAGGGGACACGTACTTTTTCGCGAAAAAGTACACACAGCAAAAGGGGACACGTACTTTTTCGCGAAAAAGTACGTGTCCCCATTCCGAAAAAGTACGTGTCCCCATTCCGAAGGTCATTCAGACTAGGCTCAGCCTCTCCGGCCCATAAAGCGCAACCGAGTCGCACCCCTGCGCGTTTTTGCAGGTGCGCCAACGGTTTGAGGAGGCCTCAATTGCGTAAGCTCATCATCGCCATGACGGCGCTCGCCGCGGCCGCGCCCGCATTCGCCCAGCCGCCCTACGACCCCCGCGACGACGACATCGTCCGCCGCCTTCCGCCGCCGCACGAGGTCGAGCGGATCGGCGATTCGCTCGGCGCCGCGACCGAGGCGCTGATGGACGTCGACGTCGGGCCGATCGCCGACGCGCTCGACCCCTATCACCGCCGCTACCGCTACGGCCGCCGCGAGACGCTGGGCGACCTTGCCGGCCGCCGCGACCCCTATGCGCGCGAGCGGATGCGGGCGGAGATCGGCGCGGTCACAATCGGCCTCGGCGCCGCGGTCGAGCAGATGGCGGTGATGACCCCGGTGCTTCGCCGGAGCCTCGAGGATTCGATCCGCCGGATGGAGGATGCGATCGCTCGCGGCCGCTATGCCCGGCCCTACGGCTACGACCGGCGCTACCAGGACCGCTACGACCCGCGCGACGATCACGATCCTCGCGACGACGATCATTACGATCCGGAATACGAGCCGCGCTAGGACGTCATCCCGGTCTTGATCCGGGATCCATGAACTCGGCGGGGTGAAGTCCCGAACTAACGTGTTCATGGATTCCGGCTTTCGCCGGAATGACGAGAGTGGACGCGCCCGCCGACGCGCCGCTAAGGCTGGCGGCGATGTGGCAGCTCTATCAATTCCCGCTTTGCCCCTTTTCGCGCAAGGTCCGGCTGATGCTGACCGAGAAGGGAGTCGCGCATGAGCTGGTGCGCGAATCGCCCTGGCTGAAGCGCGACGAGTTCACCGACCTCAATCCGGCCGGCCAGACCCCGGTGCTGGTCGAGGAGGCGCGGGGGATCGTGCTGATCGATTCGAAGGCGATCTGCGAATATTTCGAGGAGACGGTCGACCGCTCGCCGATGATCCCGGGCACGGCGCCGAACCGCGCCGAGGTGCGGCGGCTGGTGTCGTGGTTCGACGAGGGCCTCTACGGCGAGGTGGTGGCGCCGCTGATGGAGGAAAGGATGACCAAGCGCCTGGTGGCGCGCGACCCGCCCGACACGAGGGTGCTTCGCGAGGCGATGAAGACCGCCAACAACCATATCGACTATATCGATTATCTGCTCGACCATCGACGCTGGCTGGCCGGGCCGGTGCTCAGCCTCGCCGACCTGACCGCCGCGGCGCATCTGTCGGTCGCCGATTATCTGGGCGGGATCGACTGGCGGGGGCACAAGCAGACCGCCGACTGGTATTCGGTGATGAAGTCGAGGCCGAGCTTTCGGCCCCTGCTCGCCGAGCGGATGGAGGTGATCGCTCCGCCGCCGCATTACGACAAGGTGGATTTCTGATGTGATCCGTCATCCCAGCGAAGGCTGGGATCCCGGCGGGTGAAGAGCGTCGGCGCCTTTCACCCCCCTGGGGCCCCAGCCTTCGCTGGGGCGACGGTTATTTCCGCTTCGCCGTGACGAAATAGTCGAGGCTCTTGTTGTCGGAGAGGTGGAAGCCGCGGGCCGGGCCCCAGGCGAGGCCGTGGCAGTCGATTATCTCCAGGCCCGAGTCCCTGAGCAGGGCGCACAGCTCCTCGGGGGAGAGGAATTTCTCCCAGTCGTGCGTGCCCTTCGGGATCCGCCCGCTGCCCTCGCCGATCAGGATCAGCATCAGCCTCGACAGAGCGGTCCGGTTGGGGGTGGAGAGGATGAGCAGGCCGTCGTCGGCGAGGGCGTCGGCGAGGCCCTGGACGAAAATCCTCGTCTCGACGACATGCTCGACCACCTCGAGCGAGGTGACGAGGTCGAACCGAGCATCGAGCGCCTCGACCCCGCCGACCCGATAGTCGATCTCCAGCCCCTGGCCGAGCGCATGCTCGCGCGCGGCGGCGACATTCTCCGGCGCCGGGTCGACCCCCGTCACCCGAGCCCCGAGCCGGGCCAGCGGCTCGGCGAGAAGCCCGGCCCCGCACCCCACGTCCGCCGCCCGCCGCCCTTCGAGCGGCCTCAGGCTGCATTCGTCCAGCCCCCAATGCTGGTCGATCCGGTCGCGAATGTAGCCGAGCCGCACCGGGTTGAGCTGGTGGAGCATGGCCGACGAGCCTTTGGGGTCCCACCAGTCGGCGGCCATGGCGCCGAAATGGGCGGCTTCCTTCGGGTCGATCGTGTTCGTCGCGGTCATGGCCGATCCTGTTACTGCACCAACAATCTCCTTGCACTCAACGCCGGGACACGAAAAGAGCCGCCGTCATGCCTCGCATCGTGATGAAATTCGGCGGCACCTCGATGGCGGGCATCGAGCGCATCCGGCATGTCGCGCAGCGGGTGAAGGCCGAGGCGGACGCCGGCAACCAGGTCGCCGTCGTGGTCTCGGCCATGGCCGGGGAGACCGATCGGCTGATCCAGTTCTGCCGGGAGGCCTCGAGCCTCTACGATCCGCGCGAATATGACGTGGTGGTCGCCAGCGGCGAGCAGGTGACGAGCGGGCTGCTCGCCATCACCCTGCAGGGGATGGGGCTCAACGCCCGCTCCTACATGGGCTGGCAGCTTCCGATACGGACGTCCGGCCATGCCTCGGCGCTGATCGACGATATCGACGCCAGCGTGCTCGAGCGCGTGTTCGGGGAGGGTGGGATCGCGGTCATTCCCGGCTTCCAGGGGGTTGCGGCCGACGGCAGCCTCGCCACTCTGGGGCGGGGCGGCTCCGATACGTCGGCGGTGGCGCTGGCGGCGGCGGTCAATGCCGACCGCTGCGACATCTATACCGACGTCGACGGGGTCTACACGACCGACCCGAGGATCGTGCCGAGGGCGCGCAAGCTGCCCGCCGTCACCTATGAGGAGATGCTGGAGCTGGCCAGCGTCGGCGCCAAGGTTCTCCAGACCCGCTCGGTCGGGCTCGCCATGCGCGAGAACATGCCGATCCGGGTGCTCTCGTCGTTCGAAGACCGGCCCGGCACCATGGTCGTGGGCGACGACGCCATCGAGGAATTCAACATGGAACGGCAACTCATCACCGGCATCGCCTACGACAAGAACGAGGCGAGGGTGACCCTGACCGGGGTGCCCGACCGGCCGGGCTCGGTCGCGGCGATTTTCGCGCCGCTCGCCGAGGGCAATATCAACGTCGACATGATCGTCCAGTCGGTGCCGCGCGCCGGCCAGAAGAGCGACCTCACCTTCACTGTCCCCACCGCCTCGCTCGCGCAGAGCCGCGACCTGCTCGACAAGGCGCGCGAGAAGGTCGGCTTCGACGAGATTTTGACCGACACCAACGTCGTCAAGGTCAGCGCCGTCGGAGTGGGCATGCGGTCCAATGCCGGGATCGCGGCGACGATGTTCCAGGCGCTCGCCGACCGAGGCATCAACATCCTCGCCATCACCACCTCGGAGATCAAGGTGTCGGTGCTGATCGCCGAGGAATATACCGAGCTCGCGGTGAGGGTGCTTCATACCGCTTACGGGCTGGACGATTTGGGGGAAGAGGCATGAGGTTGACCGTCATCCCGGCGAAAGCCGGGACCTCAGGACAAGAAGTCGCAGGGGGTCTCCCGGAGGTCCCGGCTTTCGCCGGGATGACGATATGAGCGACACCGTCGGCCACGACCGCCTCGCCCGGCTGATGAAGCGGGGCACCGATTTCCTCGGCTGCGAGGTCGCCATCCTAGGCGGCGCGATGAGCTGGATCTCCGAGCGCAACCTCGTCTCGGCTTTGTCCAACGCCGGCGCATTCGGGGTGGTCGCCTGCGGGGCGATGACCCCCGAGCTGCTCGACACCGAGATAGCGGAGACGAAGACGCGGACGCAGCGGCCGTTCGGGGTCAACCTCATCACCATGCACCCGCAATTGAGCGATCTGATCGACGTCTGCGCCCGCCATGAGGTCAGCCACGTCGTCCTCGCCGGCGGGCTTCCGCCGCCGGGTTCGATCGACCGGATCAAAAGCAATGGCGCCAAGCTGATCTGCTTCGCGCCGGCGCTGGCGCTGGCCAAGAAGCTGGCGCGCTCGGGCGTCGACGCCCTGGTGATCGAGGGGATGGAGGCGGGCGGGCATATCGGCCCGGTCTCGACCTCGGTCCTCGCCCAGGAGATATTGCCGCCGCTCGCCGCCGACATGCCGATCTTCGTCGCCGGCGGGATCGGCCATGGCGGTCTGATCGCCGGCTATCTCGAGATGGGCGCGGTCGGGGTCCAGCTCGGCACCCGCTTCGTCTGCGCGACCGAATGCATCGCCCATCCCAATTTCAAGAAAGCCTTCATCCGCGCCTCGGCGCGCGACGCCATCACCAGCGTCCAGATCGACCCGCGCCTGCCCGTCATCCCGGTCCGGGCGCTCAAGAATCGCGAGATGGAGAGCTTCGCCGCCAAGCAGCGCGAGGTCGCCGACCTGCTCGACAAAGGCGAGGTCGAGATGATGGAGGCGCAGCTCCAGATCGAGCATTATTGGGCCGGAGCGCTGCGGCGGGCGGTGATCGAGGGGGATGTGGAGAGTGGCTCGGTCATGGCCGGCCAGTCGGTCGGGATGGTCAAGGAAGAGGCACCGGTTGCGGAGATCCTGCGCCAGCTGGTCGACGAGGCGGCGCACGCGCTGGAGCGGCGTTCGGCTTAGACCGTCATCCCGGACTTGATCCGGGATCCATGAACACGGCCGTCGGAGAATAGTCGCAGCCGTCGGCGTTTATGGATTCCGGCTTTCGCCGGAATGACGGGTCTGGCCGGGATGACGGGGCAGGTCCTTCCTGCTACCGCTCCGCCATGCCCGCCCAGTCCGCCGCTTCAGCCCGCGAGATCCTGACCGGGCTGCACGACGTGATGGCGTCGAGGGCGAGCGCCCAGGCCAAGCTCAACAAGGTCGTCAAGATCATCGCCGAGGCGATGGCGAGCGAGGTCTGCTCCATCTATCTGCTTCGCGACGGGGTGCTCGAGCTGTTCGCCACGGTCGGGCTCAACCAGAGCGCGGTCCATGTCACCAAGCTGGCGCTCGGCGAGGGCCTCGTCGGAACGATCGCCAAGGACGTCTCCATCCTCAACCTCGCCGAGGCTCCGAGCCATCCCGAATTCGCCTACCGGCCGGAGACGGGCGAGGAATTGTTCCACAGCTTCGCGGGCGTGCCGATCGTCCGCCGCGAGCGGGCGATAGGCGTGCTCGCCGTCCAGCATGCCGAGGCTAGGGCCTATGACGACCTCGAGATCGAGGCGCTGCAGACGGTGGCGATGGTGCTCGCCGAGCTGATCGCCAATGCCGGCCTCGCCGACAAGGCGGCGGCGGCCGGGACGACGGCTCGGGAGGACGGGCCGGAGCGGCTCGACGGGCTGAAGCTGGTCGCCGGAATGGCGCGCGGGCAGGCGGTCTACCACCAGCCGCGGATCCTGATCGAGCATACCGTCGCCGAGGACGTCGAGGCCGAGCGCCACCGTGTCTATTCCGCCTTCCGCAAGATGCGCGAGCAGATCGACAACATGACCAACCAGGCCGAGTTCGGGACGGCCGGCGAGCATCAGGAGGTGCTCGAGACCTACAAGATGTTCGCCTATGACGAGGGCTGGTCGAGGCGGATCAACGAGGCGATCGACAGCGGCCTCACCGCCGAGGCGGCGATCGAGCGGGTCAGGCAGCGCATGCAGATGCGGATGCGCGAGATCGACGATTCCCTGCTCCAGGACCGGATGCACGATCTCGACGATCTGTCGAACCGGCTGCTGAGGATCGTCGCCGGCCAGCTCGGAACGGCGGCGCAGATGGGCCTTCCGCACGATGCGGTGCTGGTCGCGCGCAACCTCGGCCCCGCCGAATTGCTCGAATATGACCGGCGGCGGCTGAAGGGGGTGGTGCTCGAGGAGGGGTCGCTGACCGCCCATGTCACCATCGTGGCGAGGGCGATGGGGATCCCGATGCTCGGGCGGGTGCGCAACGTCCGCCAGGTGATCGGCGAGGGCGACGAGGTGCTTCTCGACGGCGACGAGGGGGTGGCGTTCGTCCGGCCGATCGACGCGGTCGAGGAGGCGTTCAGGGCCAAGCTCGTCATCACCAAGAAGCGTCGTGCCGAGTTCGCCGCGCTTCGTGACCTGCCGCCCGTCACCAAGGACGACGTCAGGGTGACGGTGATGGTCAATGCCGGGCTTCGCGACGATGTCGCCGCGCTCGAAATGGTCGGCGCGGACGGGATCGGACTGTTCCGGACCGAGTTCCAGTTCCTCGTCTCGGCGACCTTGCCGAGCCGCGAGAGCCAGCAAAGGCTCTATAAAGCGGTGCTCGACGCCGCGGGCGACAAGCCCGTCATCTTCCGGACCATCGACGTCGGCGGCGACAAGGCCCTGCCCTATCTCGACATGGGCGACGTCGGGTTCGAGGAGAATCCGGCGATGGGCTGGCGGGCGCTTCGGCTCGCCCTCGACCGCGACGGGCTGATGAAGGCGCAGGCCCGGGCCCTGCTCGGCGCCGCCGCCGGGCGCGAACTCAACGTCATGTTCCCGATGGTCTCCGAGCCCTGGGAATATGACGAGGCCCGGGCGCTGGTCGAGCAGCAGCGCGAGTGGCTGGCCGGGCATAAGAAAAGGCTTCCGACCAGCATCCGCTACGGCGCCATGCTCGAGGTCCCGGCTCTGGCCGAGACCCTCGATATCCTCCTGCCCAAGGTCGATTTCCTGTCGATCGGAACCAACGACCTCACCCAGTTCCTGTTCGCCGCCGACCGCGCCCATCCCAAGCTGGCCGAGCGCTACGACTGGCTGAGCCCGTCCATCCTCCGCTTCCTGAGGCGGATCGTGCGCGAGGCCGATGCGGCCGGAGTTCCGGTCGGGGTGTGCGGCGAGATGGGCGGCCGGACTCTGGAGGCGATGGCGCTGATCGGGATCGGCCTCACCCGCTTCTCGATCACTCCGGCCGCCGTCGGCCCGATCAAGGCGATGATAAGGTCGCTCGAGCGGGCGGCCTTGATGCCGGTGATGGAGGAGTTGCTGGCTCGGCCGCCGGCCGATCTGCGGGGCGCGCTGGCCGGGTGGGCGGAAGAGCAGGGGGTTCAGGTCTGATTCGTCATCCCGGTCCTTCGATACGGGCCTTCGCCTTCGCTCAGTCCCCACTCAGGATGAGCGGTTGGGATTTTGCCCTCTACCGCTCATCCTGAGTAGCCGGTGAGCTTGTCGAACCGGCGTATCGAAGGACGGAATGACGGTCACATGGTACCAGCCGTGCCGCAGTCCGGTTGACTTTGCCCGCTCTCCCCGGCTCTATGGAAATTAATCCATATTGGCGGGAAAACGGGACGAGATGGCGGAAGCGGACGAAGATCAGCTGCTGGGCCAGTCGGTCGGTGAACGGCTAAGAGTCGCTCGCGAGGCCAAGAAGCTGAGCCTCGACGACGTCGCGCGCCAGACCCGGATCCCGGTCCGCCACCTCGAGCATATCGAGCGGGAGGAGTGGGACGCTCTCCCCGCAATCACCTACAGCGTCGGTTTCGCGCGCAGCTACGCCAACGTCGTCGATCTGGACGGAGCCCAGATCGGCGCCGAGGTCCGCCAGCAGCTCGGCGGCGCCCGGCCCGGCAGTCCGGCAGCGACGCCCTATTACGAGCCGGCCGATCCGGCCCGGGTCCCGCCGCGCTCCCTCGCCATCGCGGCGGCGGTGCTCGCCGTGCTGCTCGTCATCGCCTATCTGGTCTGGCGGAGCAGCGCGGTCGACGACGACAGCCCCGCCGACGTCGCCATCACCCAGTCGGAGGAATCGGCGGCGGCCAACCAGGCGGCGCCCCGCCCGGCCCAGCCGACCCCGCCGGCGCCGTCGGCCAACGGCCCGGTCGTCCTCACCGCCGCCGAGGACGTCTGGCTCCGGATCGACCAGGCCGGCGGCGGAGCGCCGCTCTACATGGGGATATTGAAGGCGGGGCAGAGCTACCAGGTGCCGGCGGGCGCGCAGTCGCCGCGGATCCGCACCGCGCGCGCCAATGTGCTTCGGGTCAGCGTCGGCGGCGCCCCGGTGCCGCCGCTGGGGCCGCCGGAGACGACCATCTCCAACGTCAGCCTGACGGCGGCGGACCTCGTCGCCCGCGCCCAGAGCGGCGCCGCCGCTCCGGCCGCTCCGCCCACGCCGACCCCGTAATATTTCACTCTTCTACCCCGGCGCCAAGCCGGGTAGGATGCGGCGGGACCGTAAGGGCGGGGGAATTTTCGATGCGTTTTCATCTTGTTGCGATGCTTTTGCTGGCGAGTTCGGCGGTGCCCGCGGCCGCTCAGCGGAGCGAGACCCCGGAGCGGAGGATCGAGCGGCTCGAGCAGCAGCTTCGCGCCGTCCAGCGCCGGGTGTTCCCGAACGGCGCCGAGGTCGCGCCCGAGATCGACCGGGAGGCTCCGGCCGCCACCCAGGCCGGGGTTCCGGCATCGAGCGCGGTGGCCGATCTCACCGCCCGTCTCGACTCGCTCGAGGCCCAGCTTCGCGAGCTCACCGGCCAGGTCGAGCAGAATAGCAACCGGCTGCGCCAGCTCGAGGAAGGGCTGACCCGCTTCCGCGACAGCGCCGGCGGCCGACTCGACGCGCTCGAGCGCGGCGCCGCTCCGGCCGAGACCGGCCGACCTTCCGCTACCTCTTCCGCCCCGGCGCAGCTGCCGCGGCCGTCCGCCGCCGACACCGAGGAGGAGGATGCGCCGGCGCCCCGTCCCGCGGCCTCGAGCGAGGCGGCGGCGGAGGAAGCCTATAATGCCGGCTTCCGGCTGTGGGAGGCGAAGCGCTATACCGAGGCGCAGAAGGCGCTCGAGGCGGCCGCCAAGCGCTATCCCAGGAGCAAATGGGCGAGCTGGGCGAACAATCTCGCCGGCCGCGCCTATCTCGACGCCGGCAAGCCGGCCACCGCCGCCAAGGCCTTCCTCGCCAATTACCAGGCCAATCCCAAGGGCGAGCGCGCCGCCGACAGCCTCTATTTCCTCGGCCAGGCCCTGGTCTCGCTCGACAAGCCCGCCGACGCCTGCAAGGCCTATGACGAGCTCCAGGACGTCTACGGAGCGACCATGCGAGACTGGATCAAGTCGCGGCTGCCGGCCGCACGCACCCAGGCGAAGTGCCGCTGATAAATTGGTGTCAGACACCAATTATCGATCCCGCTTCTCCATTTCGTCCGCGCGGGCATCGTAATCGGAGGCCATTTGGTTGAGAGTCTCGATGACGTCGGGGGTTGGGATTCCGCGGGCAAGCCGGCGGCATCGGCGGGCCTGCTCCCTCAGGAAGGCGGCGTCGTCGCTCATGCGGCGTTCAGCGAAAAAAGCCTTGCCGGCGTTCCGGTTCGAGCGCCGAGGGGTTCTTCACGACGGACCTTGCGCAACCGATACGGTTCGAAGGCGATTTTGCGGGACTCCGGGCAATTGTCATTCCGGACTTGATCCGGAATCCATGAACGCGGCAGTAATCGGGTTTGGAGCGGACGTGTTCATGGATTTCCGGCTTTCACCGGAATGACGGGGGGATGAGATCATGATTGCGAGAAAGATCATCTGGGCGGGCGCGGGCGTGATCGCGCTGACCGCCGCAACGGCGGTGGTCGGCCAGGCGCGGGGTACCGGCCC
>DASTFN010000032.1:0-25679 GCA_035719905.1 Allosphingosinicella sp. | reverse complement strand
TCCGTCGCCCCAGCGCAGGCGGGGGCCCCCCGGGGTGGAAGGCGCCGGCACGCGTCACCCGCCGGGGCCCCAGCCTGCGCTGGGGCGACGCGGCCCCAAACGCAGATCGGCCCCGCCCTTGCGGGCGAGGCCGATCCCGGTTTCCGCCTTGAAGCAGAAAGGCTCTAGCTCAGATGGCGCGAGAGATGCTTGTTCATCTCGAACATCGAGCAGCGATCGGTGCCGAAGATCTTCTTCAGCTTGTCGTCGGCGAGGATCTCGCGCTTGTTCGCCGGATTCTGAAGATTGTTGGACCGGATATAGTCCCACATCTTGCTGACCACCTGGCTGCGCGGCAGCGGGTCGGGACCCGTGATCGCCGCAAGTTCCGCCGACGGCGTCACCGGCCGCGACAACCCGCCCCTCGCTCCACCGCTTGAAGTGCCCTTTGCCATAGTTTTCCCTCCTGTGAGTGCTCGGCTGATAAGCCTCAAACGCGCGGCGAGCGCAAGAGATTCCAAGAGGGGAATTCATCGGATCGCCTCTGAGAGCCGTTCCAGCGCGTTTTTACTGTGGATCATTCCCCAAAAAAGGCTTGCGTAGAGGGCGCCGCGCCTTGCCCAGCCGCACCTGTCCGGCCCGATTCGCCGCTTCGTCATTCCGGCGAAAGCCGGAATCCATGAACACCGGCGACTGAGACTCCACTCGGCGTTCCGGGTTCACGGATGGCGGATCAAGTCCGGCATGACGAAGAGGATTGTCCGAACGGCACCACCTTGTTGCCGGCGTCGTGCCCGATATCCGCCCGGCCGAGATAGGGGATTCCCGAACGGTCGCACCAGTAACGGAACACCTCTTCCTCGCTCGCCCCGAAATCCGGGTCGTTGTCCGGCACCTCGGTGCAGCGGCCGAGCCTGATCCCGGCGACCTGGCGGACCCGGGCATTGCCGGTGATGTGGAAGAGCGAACGGTCAGTCCGGTACATATGCTCGGAGACGTCCTCGAGCATCAGCACATGGCCGGCCAGGTCCGGCTCGAGCGGAGTGCCGAGCAGCTGCGAGAAAACGGTGATGTTGAACGCCGCGGCGGGCTCGTCGCCGAGACTCGGCTCCAGGGCCGCCGGATCGCCCGCCGTCAGCCAGGCCAGCGCGCGGACGATCGCCGCCTCGCCGCCGTCGCGCCTTATGTCCCCGACCATCGGGCCGTGGGCGAGACGCTCGAAGCCGGCGCGGTACAGCCCGGCCAGCATGTAGCCGGCGTCGCTATAGCCGAGATAGGCCTTGCTCCGCGCCGCCGGACCGAGCCGGGCCAGCACCTCCTCCGCGATCCGGCACGAGCCGTAGCCTCCCCTCGCGAACCACAAGGCGTCGAAGGCGCTGTCGTTCGCCACTTCGAGGAAGGCGCCGGCCCTGGTCTTCTCGTCGCCGGCGAAATGGCGGTGGCTGAGGAAGCATTGGGGGTGGAAGACCAGCTCCACGCCGGCGAAGTCGCGGGACGCGATCGCCGTCGCCTGCTCCGCCGTCTCGGGCAGGATCGGCGTGCTGGGCGCCACGATTCCGATCCGCATTGCCGCTCCCTCAGCGTTTGAAAAGCCTCGCCGACCGCAATAGGGCGGCGCCATGTCAGGGACCAAATCCTATTTCTTCTGCGGTATCGGCGGCAGCGGCATGCTTCCTTTGGCCGCGATCGTCCGCGGACAGGGCGCCGAAGTGGCCGGCTCCGACCGAGCGCTCGACCAGGGCCGGACCGCCGCCAAGTTCGATTATCTGCGCGGCCTGGGCATCGACCTCTATCCGCAGGACGGCAGCGGCCTTCGCGCCGGCCAGATCCTCGTCGCCTCGGCCGCGGTCGAGGAGAGCGTCCCCGACGTCCAGGCCGCCCGCCACCTCGGCCTCGAGCGGATCACCCGGGCCGAATTGCTCTCCCGGCTGTTCAACGCCGCCGGGACCGGAATCGCGGTCGGCGGCACCAGCGGCAAATCGACCGTCACCGGCATGATCGCCTGGATTCTTCACCGCTGCGGCCTCGAACCGACGGTGATGAACGGCGCGGTGATGAAGAATTTCGCCACCCCCGATGCACCCTTCGCCAGCGCCCTGGTCGGCGGCGGCCGGGCCTTCGTCAGCGAGGTGGACGAGAGCGACGGCTCGATCGCCCTCTACCGGCCGAAGATCGCGGTGCTGAACAACGTCAGCCTCGACCATAAGTCGATGGAGGAGCTTCGCGCCCTGTTCGGCGCCTTCCTCGGCCGGGCGGAGACGGCGGTGGTCAATTCCGACGATCCGGAAGCGCGGGCTCTGGCCGGCGCGGGCGCGGTCACCTTCAGCCTGTCGGATCCCGGCTCGGACTATTGCGCCTCGGATATCGTCGAGGCGCCGGGCGCGGTCGAGTTCGCGCTGGCGGAAAGGCGGAGCGGCGAGACCGCGAGGGTCTCGCTGCCGGTCCCCGGGCGGCACAATGTCGCCAACGCCCTCGCCGCCGTCGCCGCGGCCCGGGCCGCCGGAGTCCCGCTCGCCGCCGCGGCCGAGGCGCTTTCCGGCTTCGCCGGCCTCCGGCGGCGCTTCGACTTCGTCGGAAGCCGGGGCGGAGTCTCCGTCATCGACGATTTCGGCCACAACCCCGACAAGATCGCCGCCACCCTCGCGACCTGCCACGCTTTCCCCGGCCGCCTCCTGATCTTCTTCCAGCCCCACGGCTACGGCCCGTTGCGCACGATGCGGAGCGAGCTCGTCGCCGCCTTCGCCGGCGGCATGGCCGCCGAGGACGTCCTCATCCTGTGCGACCCCGTCTATTACGGCGGCACCGTCGAGCGGACGGTGACCAGCGCCGATATCGTCGCCGACGTCGACGCGGCCGGACTCAAGGCCGAGCATATCCCCGATCGCGCCGAAGCCGGCCGCCGCCTCGCCGCCCTCGCCCGAGCCGGCGACCGAATCCTCGTCATGGGCGCCCGCGACGACACCCTCAGCCAATTCGCGGCGGAGGTGCTGGCGGCGCTTTAGGAAAGCGCTTCCCAGACGAACGCCACCAGGCTCGCCGTCAGGCCGAGGAGGAAAAGCCGATAGGCCCAGCCGAGCATCCGGTACTTCTTGTGCGCGAGCACCGTGCCGTTCTGGTAGATGTCGCGCGCCATCGTCCGGTAGATGCTGTCGTCGCTGCCGAGCTGAGCCAGCAGCCGCTCGATATATTCCTCCTCGTCGAGCCGGGTGAAGGAGCCGAAGAACATCAGGTTGAGCGGCGCCTGCTTGCGCGAATGGACCGCCGGCAGGATCGCCACCACCGCGCACACCGCGGACAGGAAGGCCGCTCCGCCCAGGATCAGAAGCGGCAGCGGCGCGCTTCCGCCGCGGCCCACCGCGAGGGTGAAGATGACGAAGGTGGCGCCCATCAGGATGCTCGCCTTCTGGTCGGCCATGGCGGACAGCTGCATCTGCGCGAGGACCGCGGTGCGGGTCAGGTGCACGGCATTGGGCGGATAGGCCGGCGGCCCGCCTTGCTCTTCCTCCGCCATGGCCGCTCCTCCCGCCTGCGAGAGCGCGGAGCATGGCATGGCCTCGGCAGCGTGCCAAGCACGCCCCATTGACGCCCTAATCGCTTGGCAGAGCCTCGTGCCGGACATAAGGGGCTGGGATGACCGACAGAGAAGAAACGTTCGCCAAGGTCGCGCAGCTGATCGAGCCGTTCAACAAGAAGGAGGTCGAGCTCAGCGATTCGACCACCTTCGCCGGCGACCTCGAATGGGACAGCCTCATCGTGATGGACTTCGTCGCCTCGGTCGAGGACGAGTTCGACATATTGATCACGATGAACATGCAGGCCGAGATCGAGACGGTCGGCCAGCTCGTCGATTCGGTCGAAGAGCTCCGGAACGAGGGATGACCGAGTCCGACGCCAATCCGATGGACCCCGCCGAGGCGCCGCCCGGCCACACCCACGGCCGCGACCTCTTCTCCAAGTTCGACGCCCTGATCGCGGAGCGCGAGACCCTGCTCGACACCGGCGTGCGCGATCCGTTCGGGCTGGTCATGGAGAAGGTGCTCTCGCCCACCCGGGCCATCGTCAAGGGCAGGGAGACGATCCTCTTAGGCACCTACAATTATATGGGCATGACCTTCGATCCCGACGTGATCGAGGCCGGCAAGCAGGCCCTCGACGACTACGGCTCGGGCACGACCGGGAGCCGGGTCCTCAACGGCACCTACCAGGGCCATATGGAGGTCGAGGAGGCCCTGAAGGACTTTTACGGTACCGACCACGCCATGGTCTTCTCGACCGGCTACCAGGCCAATCTGGGCCTCATGTCGACCCTCGCCGGCAAGGAGGATTACATCATCCTCGACGCCGACAGCCACGCCTCCATCTACGACGGCTGCAAATTGGGCGACGCCCAGATCGTCCGCTTCCGCCACAATAATGTCGAGGATCTCGACAAGCGCCTCGGCCGGCTTCCTGCCGAGGGCGGAAGGCTGGTCGTCCTCGAGGGCGTCTATTCGATGCTCGGCGACATCGCGCCCCTGAAGGAGATGGTCGAGGTCGCCAAGCGCCACGGCGCGATGGTGGTCGTCGACGAGGCGCACGGCATGGGCTTCTTCGGCGAGCATGGCCGCGGCGTGTTCGAGGAAGCGGGCGTGAGCGACCAGGTGGACTTCGTCGTCGGCACCTTCTCCAAGTCGGTCGGGACCGTCGGCGGCTTCGTCGTCTCCAACCATCCCAAGTTCGGGGTGCTCCGGCTGGTCTGCCGCCCCTACGTCTTCACCGCCTCGCTTCCGCCGAGCGTCGTCGCCACCGCCGCGACCTCGATCCGCAAATTGAAATATGCCGGCAACAAGCGCCAGCACCTCTGGGAGAACAGCCGGCGCCTCCACAAGGGGCTTCGCGACCTCGGCTTCGACCTCGCCACGCCCGAGGCCCAATCGGCGATCATCGCCATCCTCCTGCCCGACCAGGACACGACCGTGCGCATGTGGCAGGCGCTCCTGGAAGCGGGCGTGTACGTCAACATGGCCCGCCCGCCGGCGACCCCTGCCGGAATGTACCTGCTCCGCTGCTCGCTCTGCGCCGACCACAGCGAAGAGCAGGTGACCCAGATCCTCGGCATGTTCGAGGCCGCGGGCAAGGCGACCGGCATCCTCTAGAAAATCGGGACAGTTACGAATTACGCCGCCCCGGCCGCGGAAATTCGTAACTGTCCCGATTTTCTTGGAGCGGAGCCCGCGCGCGACCACCGCCCCCCAAAGCGCGGCGAACCGATGGCCTTGCCATGGAACCTTCTTCCAATCCCCTCCCCGCATGATCTAGACTCCCCCCATGGCGGGCGAGGACATGTACGCCATGCCCGAGGAAAGGACTTCCGGGGCATGGCGCGGGGTGCTGGCGAGCGCGGGGGCCGTGCTTGCCGCCTTGCTGCTCGTCGTCCTGATGTTCATGGTCACCTCCTCGAACGAGGCTCGGGACCGGGCGCTCGCCTCGGAGCGCCACAGCTACGACGTCATGCTCCTGACCCGGACCGTCGACGGCACCATCGCCCGGGCCGAGGCGGCGCTCGGCCGCTACGTGCTCGACGAGGACGTCGCGACCAGCGGCAGCGTCTACGGCGCGGAATGGCGCCAGGCCCAGCAGCTGATCGGCGAGCTCAGGCGGCAGGTCCGCGGCAATGGGGACCAGCTGGCCCGGGTCGAGGCGCTCGAGGCCCTGTTCGCCACGCGCGGGCAGGAGCTGGCGCCGGCCGCCGTCGCCGCCCAGGCCAAGCGCGGCAGCGGCGGCATCTCGCTCTTCTACGGCGCCGCCCGGACCCCGACCGGACCGAAGCTTCGCGAGACCCTCGCCCAGATCGCCGCCGCCGAGCGCGAGGATCTGAGGCAGCGGATGGCCACCACCCGGGTCTCGGGCACCCGCTCCGACCAGCTCACCGAATGGCTCGGCTGGCTTGCGGTGGCGATCGGCCTTGGGGCGATCGTGTTCGGCTGGCTCGCCTTCCGGGCGATCAGCGAGCGTCTGGCGGCGCTTCGCGAGGCCGACAGCGAGGCGAGCCGGGCCAGCCAGCTCGAGCAGGCGGTTCGCGAACGCACCCGCGAACTGAGCCAGGCCTATGAGCAGCTCAAGGAGGAATCGGCCGAGCGCGAGGCGGCCGAGGCGCAGCTCCGCCAGGTCCAGAAGATGGAGGCGGTCGGCCAGCTGACCGGAGGCATCGCGCACGATTTCAACAACATGCTCGCGGTCGTCGTCGGCGGCCTCGACCTCGCCCGGCGCAAGCTCACCGGCCCGCGCCGAGAGGTCGAGTTCCACCTCGACAATGCGATGGAGGGCGCCACCCGCGCCGCCGCTTTGACCCGCCGGCTGCTCGCTTTCGCCCGCGCCGAGCCGCTGCTTCCGGTCGCGGTCGCTCCGGCCGGGCTGGTCGAGGGCATGCTCGACCTGGTCGACCGCTCGATCGGCGAACGGATCGTCGTGCGCACCCATTTCCCCGAGGAGATTTGGAACGTCAGCGTCGACACCAACCAGCTCGAGAACGCCATCCTCAACCTCGCCGTCAACGCCCGCGACGCGATGGACGGCGAGGGCCAGATGGCGATCCGGGTCGAGAATCTCGCGCTCGCCGCCGGCGAGGTGGGCGAGCTCGGCGCCGGCGAGTTCGTCCGGATCAGCGTCTCCGATACCGGCTCGGGAATGCCGCCCGAAGTGCTGGAAAGGGTGTTCGAGCCCTTCTTCACGACCAAGCCGGTCGGCAAGGGCACCGGCCTCGGCCTCAGCCAGATTTTCGGCTTCGCCCGCGAATCCGGCGGCGACGTCCTCATCGACTCGACGGTCGGAGCCGGGTCCATCGTCTCGCTCTACCTGCCGCGCTCGAGCCAGGAGGTCGAGGCCGCGACGGCCGCCGCCCCCGGCCTGGACGAGGCCGCGCCGGGCGCCGCCGGCACTGCGATCCTCGTCGTCGAGGACGATCCCCGGGTCAGCCGCTCGACGGTGGGCGCGCTCGAGGAGCTGGGCTACCGGCCGATCGCCTGCGCCGGCGGCCGCGAGGCGCTCGAGATACTGGAGCGCGAGGCGGGCCGGATCGAGCTCGTCATCACCGACATCATGATGCCCGAAATGACCGGCCCCGAGCTGGTCCGGGAGGTCAGCGCGCGCTGGCCGTCGACCGCCATCCTCTACGTCACAGGCTATGTCGGCGAGGCCGGAAGCGAGGAATTGAGCGGCCACGACATCCTGAGGAAGCCCTTCACCGTCGCCGCTTTGGCCGGCGCGGTCGCCGGAGCGCTCGCCCGCCGTCCTAACGAATGGCCCCCCGCTTCAGCAGCCGCGGCAGCAGGCCGATAGCGGCGACGAGCGGCCAGCGCCGCTGCCAGGGCTTGATCTCGATCTTGGTGCCGGCGTGGCGGTTGATCTTCCAGGCGAGGTAGTCGATCCCGCCGGCATAGGTGCCGCTCGCCTTGATCAGCCGAAGCACGGTCAGCGCCTTGCCCGCCCGCCGCCGGGCCGCCCAGCGCCGCCGGGCGCGCCTGCGATCGGCCTCCGCGACCGATTCGGCAAGATCGAGGCCGGCCGCGGCGAGCGCCGGGCCGGTGAAGCGGCGGTAGCGCTCGGGCTCCGCCTCGACCACCGAGGCGGGCCGCCCCTGCCGCTCCGCCCGGAGCTCGGCCGAATAAGTGAGGGTGAAGGCGCACCGCCACAGATCGAGCGGCTCGCTCCCCTCCCACAAAGGGCGAGCCTCGCCGAGCAGGGTCGGCGCCGCCCGCGCCACCGCCTCGACCGCTTTGGCCGCCGCCGCCGAATCGGCGCTCCACACCAGCCTCGATGGCTGCGCGAACCGGGCCCAGACGGAGACCGACAGGGTCTCCGGGCCGTTCAGGCGAAGGAAGTCCGCCTCGCTCAGCACCGCATATTTGGCGATCAGGCCGTCATGCTCGAACGGGAAGACGTTGGGCGGGATCAGCCGGTTGGCCGGCGCCCGCCAGCTCCGCCCGTAAGCGGCGCGGTAATCCGACACGATCAGGTAGAAATCGAGCATCAGCCCGTCGAGCTCGCGCTGCCTGAGGCACGAGCCGTAGAACAATACCGCCCGCGCCGCCCCCGGATACAAACCCGCCACCGCCGCCGCCATCGCGCTCACCCGCGGATCCACGGGCTCGGCCAGCTCAGCCGAGACGAGGGTAAGGAGAGTTTCCTGCATGGCTCCGCTTTAGCGCCTGAACGCGGCGAAGCTAAGGCCGGATGGGGTCGGCCGCTTCGCCCCTTCCCCCTGCGCCTCGCGTTTCAGGATTTGAGAGAAGGCACGAAGGTACAAGCAAGAACCCGCGCAGCGGCTATCTGCGACTTTTCTTCACCCATGCGGAGCATCCCGGTGGAAGCGCTGCGCGCTCCTTCTTGTACCTTCGTGCCTTCCCTCAAAACCGGGTTCGCACGATGATCGAGAACCAGGCCGGCTCAGCGCAGGCCTTCGGCGAAACCGTCTAGACCGGCGACAGCCACTCGGCTCCCGTCACTCCGTCCGTGCCAGCAGGTCGATCAGCTCCTGCCTCCAGAATTTCGCCCACGTATGCGTTCCGTGGCCGCGGGTGTCGGACGTGGCGCGGATCAGGATGTAGCGGCCGGTCTTGAGCCGCCGCGCGGCGTCCTCGGCGATTCCGTATTCGGCCGGGTTGATGAAATCGTCCGCCGAGTTGATCCAGGTCATCGGCGCCCGGATCCGTTCCAGCCGCGGCCAGGGATTGTAGCTGCGCGACGCCTCGAGCTGGTAGATGAGGTCGTTGGCATCGCGGGTCGGCAGGTCCTTCGCCACCCGGTCCATGATGTAGGCGTCGGCCGCCTCCCGCGTCGCATAGGCCTTCTGCAGATAGAGCGGCGCGAAGCCGGCGATCTGGAGGACGCTGACGGCGGTCCTGAGGCCCTGCACCGGCTGCGACGAATAATCGCCGCCGGCCCAGGCGGGATCGCTCCTGATCCCCTCGACGGCGAGCTTGCGCCACATCCGGTTGTGGCCGGCAATCTCGGTCGGAAGGCAGGCCATCGGCATCAGCGCCCGGGCGAAATCGGGATGGGCCTGCGCCCACACGAAGATATGCATGCAGCCCATCGACGTGCCCATGATCAGCCTAAGCCGGGAGACTCCGAGACCCTCGACCAGCATCCGCCGCTGCGCCTCGACCATGTCGGAATAATCGTATTTCGGGAAACCCATTCGCTCCCCGTCGCTCGGTTTCGACGACTTGCCGTGGCCGATGCCGTCGGGAAGGATGACGTAATAACGGCCGAGATCGAGCGGCTGGCCCGGCCCGAACAGCTCGTTCGCGAACTGGGGCTGGAGGAACTGGCGCCCCGAGCCGCCGGTGCCGTGCAGCACCATCACGGCGTTGGTCACCTCGCCCCTCGAATCCCGCCGCGGCGAGCCGAGCGTCGCATAATGGATCCTGAGCTGGGCCCTGCGCTCGCCGCTGCCGAAGCGGAAGTCGCGCAGGATCGCGTCGCCTTCCTTCAGCCGGGCCGAATAATCGGCTTGCGCCGTCGCGGCGCCGGCCGAGGCGAGCGCCAGCAGTCCCAGAACGAGCTTCAGCATCGCCATCTCCCTTGCCTTGAGGGCTTTACTCCCGGCCGGTGCCGATGCTCAATGGCGGCGACGTAATGGAGGGTTTTCAATGGAATATGTAGGTATCGGCATGCTGTTGGTCGGCATTCTCTGGGTTGCCGGCTTCGGCTACGCCCATTTCCGGGCGGTCGGCAAAGCCAGAGCGGCCGAGACCTGGCCGACGGCGAGCGGGCGGGTGGTTTCGAGCGAGGTCGTCGAGGAGGAATCGCGGGACCAGGAGGGCGGAACCAGCACCTGGTACAATCCCGTCGTCACTTATGCCTATGCCGCCGGCGCCGGCGAGCTGACCGGCCGGCGGCTGCGCTTCGGCAATTACCGCTTCGCCAGCCGCAGCAAAGCGGAAGCGGCGCTGGCCCCCTATCCGGCCGGGGCGACCCCGACGGTCCGATACAATCCGGCAAACCCCGAGGAATGCGTGCTCGAGACCCACAAGCCGGGGCCGATCTACCTGATCATGGCCCTCGCCGGCTTCCTGTTCATCGGCTTCGCGCTGTTCTGGATGTCCAGCATGGGGTGAATTTGTCCTCCCCGGGCGCGAAGCGCATGGGAAGATATCAGCTGTAGAAGATGTGGAGCCCGATCTGGGTCTGGCGGGTGAGGCGCTTGCCCCATTTCGGCGAGACGTAGGTGGCGTGGTACCAAAGGCAGCTCGAGGGCAGCGAGCCGGCCAGCTTCTGGCGGGCGATGCTGGCGATGGCGACCGCCTTCTTCCAGGCCTCGGAGCCGCGGTCCGCGCGCGGGAAACGGCCGCGGCGGATGAAGGAGAATTGCGCCTTCTGGGTGATGACGGCGCACAGATCGGTCGGGTAGCGGCCGGAGGCGGCGCGGTTCAAAACCACTTCCGCGACGGCGAGCTGGCCCTCGATCGGCTCGCTTCGGGCCTCGAAATAGACGGCGTTGGCGAGACATTCCATCTCGCGGTCGCCGGTCTGGGTGCCGGCATAAGTGAGGACGAGCTCGGCGAGCCTGGCCGCCGCCGGCACGACCGCCGGCGCCGGGACCGGGGTCTCGGGCTTCGGGGTCACCAGGGAGGTGACGTCGGCCCACATCTTGGAGAAGAGGTTCGGATCGGTCATGGTCGACGCCTCGGGCGCCTGGGACCTGACCACGGGCGGAGCGAGGGTCTCACCGGCGGCGGCGGGGTCGGAGTAGCTGGCCCCGGCGACAAACGCAAAGGCAGCCGCGGCGAAGCCCGCGGCGCGAACGATCCGGTTCATTCAATCTCTTTTACATGCGGCTGGCTGATCCCCCGGATGCGCGAAATGCATCCCCGATCGCCCCCCGTCTCGAGCTTCCGCCAGCCGTTATACCGGCTTCGGCGGACCCGCTCTTGCTACTAAGCTGAGGGGCAGATGGTCGAACTCCCCTCGCCGCGCAAGCCGTCGTCCGCCACGAAGCGATGAGCCGTGTGACTCAAGGGACACGTCGAAAAATAATCCGTCTGCTCTTGGAACTTTTGAAAAAATCCGCTATTTTCAAATAGCTGGAAGGGACGAATTGACCGCCTCCGAAACGTTCGCCGCCTCGGCAGGGGTGGGCGCCAGCCCCTCCCCTGCGACGGCCTTGACGAAGGCGCTCTGCACCCAGCCGGACCGGCAGGGGCCGTCATAGTCCCGGCGGCGGGTCACCGGCTCCGAAACGCCGCAGCGCTCGGCGAGCGTCCCGCCTTCGTCGAAGACGATCCCGAACCATTTCTGGTCGAGGCTGCGCGAGCAGATGAAGAAGCGGTTCCCCGAAACCACGCTTCCGGTCTCGCCCGCATTTTCGAAGGGGGAGGAGCGGACCGGAAGGCTCTCGCCGGCCTTCAAATTGCGGGTGGTCCCGGCCTGGCCGCAGGCCTGGAAATTCGCTCCATATTCCCCGATCCGCACCGGCCGCGATTCGGGCGTCACGGCGGCGTCCGCCACGACTTCATTGTCCCGGGCCGTCCGGTCGGCGACCGTGGCGGGCTCGCCGCAGCCGGACAAGGCCAGGCACAGAAGGAAGATGGGCGGTCGCATGCGGCTCCTTGTGGCGCGCCGCGCGGTAAAAATCTACGCTGGCGGCGGAGGAGCCGAACGATGGCCCATTGGCTGATGAAATCCGAGCCCGGCAGCTATTGCTGGGACCAGCTCGTCCGCGACGGCGGCACCGAATGGGACGGAGTCCGCAACTCGGCGGCCCGGCTCCACCTGAAGGCGATGAAGGCCGGCGACGAGGCCTTCTTCTACCATAGCGGCGAGGAGCGCTCCGTCGTCGGGATCATGCGCATCGCCCGGCAAGCGCAGCCGGACCCGAAGGACCCCGATTGGGTATCGGTCGCGGTCGAGCCGGTCCGGGCGGTCGGTCCCGTCACCCTCAAGACGATCAAGGCCGATCCCCGGCTGGCCGGGATGGAGCTGATCCGCCAGTCCCGACTCTCCGTCGCCCCGGTGCGCGACGAGGAATGGGCGGCGATCCTCGATCTGGGAGGAGACTCCGAATGAGCCTCGCCCTCCTCGCCGCTTTGCTCGCTCCCGCCCCGGCGGCCGAGACTCCGCGGGCCTTCGTCGAGCGGCTCTACGCCGGCTATCGCGATTCCGACTACAGCCCCCTCGCCCGTCCGGGACGGGTGTTCGCGGCGCCGCTCGTCGCCGCCATTCGCGAGGACCAGAGGCTCTCGCGCGACGAGGTCGGCTACATGGACGCCGATCCGCTCTGCCAGTGCCAGGATGCCGGCGGGCTGAGCCCCGACATAGGCGAGGTTCGCCGGCTCGGCCGTTTCAGGGCGACGGTCCACGTCCTGCTCGACTTCGGCGGCTCGGATCGCCGCGACCTCAGCCTGCAGCTGGTCCGCACCGCCGCCGGGTGGAGAATCTCGGACATCGTCACGGCGGAAGAGCAAAGCCTGCTTGATTCAATCCGGCGCTTCAACCGCCGGCGGTCACGCTAGCTTCGTCATTCCGGCGAAAGCCGGAATCCATGAACTCCGAATGTGGCGAATGCCCCCCTCTCGGGTTCATGGATCCCGGATCAAGTCCGGGATGCGGGCTTCCTAAAGAACGAAATCCGACGCCACCAAAGCGAGCGAGCCCGAGACCAGGATCTGCAGGTCCGCCACGCCGTCGCCGTTCACGTCGCCGGAGATGATGGTCACCCCGCCCGACGTCTCGTAGCGCAATTGCCCGGCAACGTTGGAAAAGGCCGCCGTCCCGATGAAGGCGAAGGCCTGGTTGTTTCCGGCGTTGCTGTTGGCGTCGATCGCGCTGAGCGAGATCTTGTCGTTCTGCGAGCGGCTGAAGTCGAGGATCTGGTCGCGCAGGGCGGCTGTGGAATCGGACACCAGATTGTAGGTGAAATTGTCCTTGCCCAAGCCGCCGGTCAGACGGTCGGCGCCGGCGCCGCCGGTCAGGACGTCGTTGCCCGCCTCGCCGTACAGATCGTCGTCGCCGGCCATGCCCTGGATCGTATCGTGGCCGTCCCGGCCGAACACAATATCTTCTTCATCGGAGGTACGAAGCGCGACGTTGGTGCTGGTCGCGGAGATCGAATCGCCCCCCGAGGTGCCGGTCACGTTGTTGCCGTCGCGGACGTTGCCGACCGAGACATTCAGAACCTGGTCGTCCGAATATTGGCCGTCGCTGGCGCGGACGACCACGGCGTAGACATTGTCGAAATTGGAATCGGCGGGAAGCTCGTAATCGGGCGCGGCGACGAACTGGAGGACCCCGGTCTGCGCGTTGATCGTGAAGCGCGCCGCGTCGGCGCCGCCCACGATCGAGTAGGTGGCGGCCGTGCCGTCAAGGTCGGAAGCCGAGACGATCGTCACCGCAAGCCCGTTCTCCGCGACTAAGACCGCGGCCGTCGCGCCGCCGCCGTTCGAGCCGATGGCGAGCGCCTCGTTGACGTTGCCGACGCTGACCGCGAGCGCCTGGGTGTCGATCGAGCTGCCGTCGCTCGCCGCCACGACGACGTCATAGACGTTGTTCGCCCCGCCGTCGGCGGGTGCCTCGAAATCGGGCGCGGAGATGAAGGTCAGGAGGCCCGTGGCCGCATCGATGGTGAAGCGCGCCGCATCGGCTCCGCCCGCGATCGAATAAGTGAGCGACCCCCCGTCCGGATCGGCGGCGGCGACGATCGTGACGCCGAGGCCGTTCTCCGCGACCGAGACGGCGGCGCCGGCGGCGCCGCCGTTCGAAATGATGACGACGGCCTCGTCGACATTGCCGATCCTGATCCGGAAAAATTGCGTGTCGGTGGACGTCCCGTCGCTGGCGATGACCGTCACCAAATAGCTGTTGTTGCCGTCGACGTCGGTCGGAGCCTCGAAATCGGGCGAGCCGATGAAGCGAAGCGCGCCCGCCGGGTCGATGGCGAACCGGGCCGAATCCTCGCCGGCGAGGGAGTAGGAGACCGGGCCGCCGTCCGGGTCCACCGCCAGCAGCAGGGCCGCGGCGGTGCCGTTCTCCGGCAGGTCCAGGATCACGTTCTCGGCCCCGCCGTAGGAAGTGATCGTCACCCTCTCGGCGACGTTGCGGACCGTGATCTGCATCGTCTGCGAGCTGGTGAACTGGCCGTCGGTCGCGGCGACCTCGACGGTGTAGACATTGTCGCCCCCCGCGTCGGTCGGGGCCTCGAAGTCGGGCGCGTCGACGAAGCGGAGGACTCCGGTCCCGGCATCGAAGCTGAAGCGCGCCGAGTCGGCGCCGCCGACGATCGAATATGTGGGGAAGCTGCCGTCCTGGTCGTGGCCGACCACGAGGGTGACGTAGGTTCCGCCTTCGTCCATCGAGATCGCCGCGGGGGAGAGGATGGTGAGGGGTTCGTTCGAGTTCGTGACCGTGATCGCGAACGCCTGGATCCGGCCCAACCCACCGGACCCCGCCATGACCTCCACGTCGTAGACATTGTCGCGGCCGAAATCGGCCGGGTTTTCGAAATCCAGCCCCGACGGGTTTAACAAGGTGAGCCTGCCGGTCTGGGAGTCGATCCTGAACAGGTCGCGGTCGGCGCCGCCGACGATCAGATAGTGGATCGGCTCGGAGCCGGCGTCCGGGTCGTAGGCGAGCAGGTCGGCGACAAAGGCGCTGTTCTCGCTCATCGACAGCGGGTGGGTCCCGTCGCCTTGATAGTCGAAGAATTCGGGCACCTCGTCGACGTCGCCGACATTCACCGAGAGAAGCTGCTCGTCCGCATAGGCGCCGTCGCTGGCGCGGACGATCACCTCGTAGACATTGTCGTGATCGGCATCGGCGGCCGATTCGAAATCGGGCGCCGAGGCGAAGCTCAGGGCGCCGCTCGCGGCGTCGATGACGAAGGCCGAGGAGTCGGCGCCGCCGGCGATCGAATAGGTCATCATTTCGCCGCCGTCCGCTGCGACGACGGTCACCGCGCCGTCGTTCTCGGCCACCCACAGGGCGCCTTCGTCCCCGCCGCCGTCGGAGGTGATGTGGACTCCGTCGACCACATCCTCGATCGTGATCGAGAAGCTCTGGCTGGCGCTCAGCCAGCCCGAATAAGCGACGACGGTGACTTGGTAGACATTGTCGCCGTCGGCGTCGGTCGGCGATTCATAGTCCGGCCGAAGGTCATAGAGGAAGTTGAGAGCGCCGCTATACGCATCGACTTCGAACAAATCGGCATCCGCGCCCTCGAGCCCATAGGTCACCCACGAGAAGTGATCGGGATCGCCCGCTCCGACCCAGCCGACCTCCCAGGCATTCTCGGGCATGGCCAGAGCGACTTCCGCCTCGCCCCAGTAGGAATAAAATATGGGCGCTTCGTCCACGTCTTCGAGCACGATGCTCAAATGCTGCTCGTCGAAGGATTGGCCGTCGGTGGCGCCGACGATGACGTCGAAAATGTTGGGATAGCCCGGCGGCACCGCTTCGAAATCGCGCGCTTCGACGAAATGGAGCTCGCCGGTCTCGGGATCGATGGTGAACGAGGCGGCGTCGGCGCCGCCGACGATCCCGTAGGTCACCGGCCCGGCGGCGCCGCTGGTGGCGACGATCGTGACGGCGGTCTCATTCTCCGCCACGCTCAGCTCGGCATGGTCGCCGGCACCGTCGGAGGCGATGGCGAAACCTTCGGGCTCCTCGACGTCGAAGACGTAGACGGCGATGTCCTGGCTGTCGCTCCGCGTGCCGTCGGTGGCCGTCACCTGCACGAAATAGACATTGTCCCCCCAATAATCCTCGGGGAATTCGTAATCCGGCGCGACCGCGAAGCTCAGCGCTCCGCTCTGCGCGTCGATGGTGAAGAAGCCCGCATCGTCACCGCCGGTGATCGCATAGGTCAGGGGAAGGCCGTCCTCGTCGATCGCGCTGACCACGGTCACGGCGGTCTGCGCCTCGTCGATCGAGACTTCGGCCCAATCCTGGGCGCCGTCCGACACGATCGTGACGAGATTGACGTGGCGGACCGAGACATAGACCTGCTTCCAGCCGCTGAGCTCGCCGTCGCTCGCGGCGACGTTCACGCTGTAGCTGTTGGTGCCGCCTTCGACATGCTCGGGCGCCTCGATGAAGGCGAGAGCGCCGGTCAGGGCGTTGATCGTGAACAGCCCGGCATCGGGCCCACCCGCGATCGAATAGCGAAGGGCGTTCGGCTCGCCGTCGTCCGAAGCGACGACCGTCACCACCGCCGTCACCCCCTCGTCCACGATGAGATTGCCGGTGCTGCCGTACGGCCAGATGATGATCGGCTGGGCGTTCGGCACCGGGGCCGCCGGCTCCGTGCCGAGGATCTGGGCACGCACCGCATAGCCGCCGATGTCGCCGCTCTCGCTCGCCCAGGTGACGATGACCCGGCCGTCGGCAAGGGTGGCGATGTCGGGCAGGAATTGCGAGCCGCCGGCCAGAGTGTTGACCAGCATCTCGGCACCCGTTTTGATGCCGGCCGAATCGAAGGCCTGCGCCTTGATCGAGAGGCCGCTGCCGTCCTGGCTGCTGCTGTAATTGGTCCAGGCGACGACGAAGCCGCCGTCGGGCGTCCCGGTCACCACCGCGTCGCGCTGCATGTCGGCGGCCTGAGTGTTGACGAGGAACTCGCCGCCCAATTTCGTGCCCGAGGCTGTGAATATCTGTCCTTTGACCGCGCCGTTGCTGCCGTCCTGCGCCGGATCGCGGCTCATCCAGGTGATGACGAAGCCGCCGCCGGCGAGCGCGGTGATGCTGGGCTCCAGCTGTCCGTTCGACGTCTGGCCGTTGACCAGGAACTCGGCGCCGACCCGGGCGCCGCTGGAGTCGAAGATCTGGGCCTTGACGGCTTCGCCGCTGCCGTCCGCGCCGGAGTCGGTGGTCCGCCAGGCCGCCACGAAGCCGCCATTGGCGAGGGCGGTGAGGTCGGCCCCGTCCTGGGTCCCGTTGACGTTGGTGTTGAGCCTGAACTCGGCGCCCAGGGCCGAGCCCGCCGAATCATAGAGCCGCGCCTTGACGTCGACTCCGTTCCAGTCGGACCAGCTGATAACAAAACCACCGTTGGCGAGCGCCGTGACGACCGGCTCGAAGAGCGAGGTCGAATTCGAAGTGTCGACCTGGAACTCGGCGCCCAGCGCCGAGCCCAGCGAATTGTACAGTCGTGCGCTGATCCCATTGTGGCCGCTGCCCATGGGAAAGGTCTCGGCGCCGGTGGTCGCCCAGGTGACGACGAAGTTGCCGTTGGCGAGAGTCGCGACCGAAGGCGTGAATTGGTGGCCGGACGCGGAGGAATTGACCAGGAACTCAGAGCCGACCTTGCTTCCGGCCGAGTCGAAGCGCTGCGCCTTGATCGCGCTGCCGCTGCCGTCCTGGCTCCCGTCCATGGTGCCCCAGACGACGATGAAGCCGCCGTCGGCGAAGGTGGAGACGGACGGCGCCGTCTGGTTGTCGGCCGTAAAGCTGTTGACCGCGAACTCGGTCCGCGTGCGGATATAAGACGGCATCTATTTCCCCCCAATGTCCGGCGACGTTAGGAAACGACGCCTTTACAATAGGTAAAGCCCCAAGAGCCTGTGGCCGGCCGAAGCGGCGCCTCATCGCTGCCCGCGTCCGGAGCCACTTTCGCAACGGCTTTCCGCCTGTTACGCTTCGCTCATCCGCTGCCACGGGAAGGGGCCCCGATGTTCGCCTATTTCACCGAAACGCTGCCGCATTTCCTCGCCTATTTCGGCGCCGCGATCCTGCTCGCCGCGGCCTTCCTCGCCCTTTACGTCCTGATCACGCCGCACCGCGAGTTCGATCTGATCAGGAACGGCAACAGCGCCGCCGCGCTACAGCTCACCGGCACCTTCCTCGGCTTCTGCGTCCCGGTGGCGATGGTCATCGGCCATTCGGTGAACATTCCCGACATGCTTTTGTGGGGCGCCGTCGCGGCAATCGTTCAGCTGGCGGTCTTCTTCCTCATCTCCCGTCTGCTCTTCCGGTCGATCTCGACCCGGATCGCGGAAGGGTGCGCCGCTTCGGGCATATTCGTCGGCGGAACCGGGCTGGGGATCGGAATCCTCCAGGCCGCCTGCATGGTTCCTTGAGTCGGCGGGACGGGAGGTTCGACGGATGAGGAAGCAATTGACCATGACGACGGCGATGGCGGCGGCCCTGGTCGCTCTGCCCGCCTGCTCGTCCAACGACGGCTGGAACGAGGACGTGGTCGCCGACCGCGACACCGCCGTCTGCGTCAACCAGCAGGGCAGCCGGGTCGACGACGATCTGTGCAACGACAACCACCACCACAGCAGCGGCGCCTCGAGCGCCTTCCTCTGGTATTATATCGGCCGCAACTCCGCGGTCCCCTATTACGGCGATTCGATCTACGACAGCCGCTACGCCCGCCAGGGCCGGCAAGGCTCCTTCGTGCCGCGGCCCGGAGTCAGTTATGGGCGAGCCCCCGCCTCGACCAAGATGACCCGCTCGGCAGCCGTGTCGCGCGGCGGTCTCGGGTCGAGCTCCCGGCGCTTCGGCGGCGGGCGATCCTGACCCGCGGATGGAGCGGCATGAAGTCGCGCCGCGCGAAGGCTGGCGAGCGACCGTCGAAGCGCAGGGGCTGATCTGGCACAGCGAGGCCGACCAGCCCTATTGGGACGAAAGCGCTTATTATTCCTTCGCTTTGGCCGAGATCGAGACGATCGAGGCGGCGACCGAGACGGTCTACGGCCTCTTCCTTCAGGCCGGCGAGGAGATCGCCAACGATCCGACCCTGATGGAGCTGTTCGGGATCCCGGACTTCTGCCACCGGGCGATCAAAGCGGCCTGGAAGCAGGAACCGCCGTCGCTCAATTACGGCCGCTTCGACTTCGGCTATAACGGCGGCGGCGAGCCCAAGCTCTTCGAGTTCAACTGCGACACTCCGACCTCGCTCCTCGAAGCGGCGGTGATCCAGTGGGAATGGAAGGAGGACCTCTTCCCCGAGCTCGACCAGTTCAACAGCCTTCACGAGAAACTGATCGCGCGCTGGGCGGAGCTTCGCCCGCGCCTCTTCGGCCAGCGCCTCTGGTTCACCCACACCGCCGATCCCTCGCACGAGGACACGATCACCACCACCTACCTGCGCGACCTCGCCGCCCAAGCCGGGCTCGAGACCCACGCGGTGCTGATCGACGATATCGGCCTCGATTCGTCCGGCCGGATCCTCGACCATGAGGACCAGCTGATCACCGCCATCTTCAAGCTCTATCCCTGGGAATGGATCGTCAACGAAGCCTATGGGCCCGACGTCGTCCGGCACCTTCCCGAAACCGCCTGGCTCGAGCCGATCTGGAAGATGATCTGGAGCAACAAGGCGATCCTCCAGATCCTCTGGAACATGTTCCCGGGCCATCCCAATCTCCTCGCCGCCTCGGTCCGGCCCGGCAAGATCGGGGACAGCTACGTCGCCAAGCCCTTCCTCGCCCGCGAAGGCTCGAACATCGAGGTGGTCGAGCGCGGCCGCACCGTCGCGCGAAGCCAGGGCGAATATGTGGAGGGCCTCACAATGTATCAGGAGCTCTATCCGCTGCGCGATTTCGGCGGCGGCTATCCTGTGCTTGGAAGCTGGGTGGTCGACGGCGAGGCGGCCGGGATGGGCATCAGGGAGGACGGCCTCATCACCGGCAATCGGGCGCGGTTCCTCCCGCACGTGATAAGGGGCTGATCATGCATAAATTACGGGCGGCCACCGATACCCTGAAGGAGCTGGCCCTCCTCTACGCCCTGCTGCTGCTCGGCTGCACCTTCCTCTTCATGCTGTTCGAGCACCAGGACTTCGAGACCAGTCTCTACTGGGCCGGAACCACCGCGACGACCACGGGCTACGGCGACATCGCGCCCAAGTCGGTCGGCGGCCACCTCCTCGCTTTCTTCCTGATGCACGTCTCGGTTTTCTGCGTCGCCCCCTTGATCGTCGTCCGGCTCGTCGACAGGCTGAACGAGAACCGGGACGCCTTCACCCATGAGGAGCAGACCAACATCCTCGAAGGCCTCGCCAGGATCGAGGCCGAGCTCAAGCAATTGCGCGGGGAGCCGGCGGAGAAGTAGGCCGGCCTAGGCCCGCTCGTCGCGCGCCGCGCGCGCGAACAGCCAGGCCGAGAGCAGCCACAGCGGCACGAACAGCGCCGTCCCCACCAGGAAGCCCAGAACGTCCGGGACCATCGCGACTCCGAGCGCGCCCGCCGCGACCTGGGCGCCGGCGGTGACGGCCATGGCCCGGGCCATGCCCTCGGCCCGGAAGCGGACGATGACCGCTCCGCCCAGAGCCAAGGTGAGCACTCCGAAGAAGACCAGGTTCACCGGATTGCCCTCGTCGCCGATGAAGCCCACCGCCCCGTTCACCAGGAAGAGCAGGAAGGCCGTTGCGGCGGCGGCGATGGCGGCGGCCGAATAGGCCCAGCTCCGGGTCTTGAGCATCGCCAGCTCCCAGGCGCCGCAGGCGGCGAGAAGCATGATTCCGACCAGCGTGAAGTCGGCCGAATCCCACGCCATCTCGTCCGTGACCTGGGTCGCAACGGCGGGCGCCAGCATCAAGACGGCCGCTCCGCCCCACACCACGATCCGCCAGACCTGGCCGCCGCCGCCCATCTGTGCCTGTCCCGTCATCGTCTCGCCCTTGCAAGGTGAATCGTCAGCTTCGCTTGTCGCACATCCTCTTGCAGCCCTGGCGCAATGGAAAAGGAGAATCGGTGCAGGGCCCCGGACTAGCGACTATCCATGGGGCGCCCCCCCCCCCCCGCTTTCTGCCTCACCGTCTCCGAAGGCGATTTGATCTGGTGCATCGAGAGCGAGAGAGAGGAAAATTCCAGACCGTTCCACCTTCGCCTGACGTTTGAATCAGGCCACCAATTGTCGCCGGGTCGCGTGGCGAAACGTTAATCATCGGGCAATTGATGATGTGGCATAAGTGGATTCGAGGGCGGATTTTGTCGCTACTCAGTTCCAAGTTGCATCTCATGTCGGAGACGGCGCGTGGGCATCCAGTTCGTTCAGGTCATCCCCTTCCCGCGGCTCGTCGGCCGGGTCGGCTTCGGTGACAATCCCCTGATCGTCACTGAACGGCCCCGCTCATCCGCTCGCCATGGGAAGCTACGATGCCATTTCCTCCCGATCCCGAAGGCCCGTTCCCAGAAGCGGACAAGCCGACGCTCCTGGAGCGGCTGATCGATCGCATGACGATCAGCGTCGAAGTCAGCCTCCACAAAATCCTGTACGCGCTTGTCGCGCTTACACTCCTTGCTACCGGTAATAATATCGTCTCCGCGGTCTCGGAGCCGAACATTCAGGCAACTGCCCCGGAAGCACATGTCCCAGTCACCGCCGGTCCTGGCGGAACGACGCCGGCAAAGCGGGGCTAGAAGCCTGGTCCGGACCCAATGCCGCTCTGGAGCGTCCACAGCCGATGCCTAGGGCTAGCCCATCGACCTCAGCGCGGTTAGGCTTGACCTAACTCCGGGGGGAGAGTCGATGCCGCACCGTCACGCCCATTGGTATCTGTTGGCGCTGTTCCCGCTCACGGGCCTCGCCTTCTGGCCCGCTTACTTCTCGAAATTCTCCGCCTCGCCCGTCGCCTTTCATGTCCACGGGATCACGGCGGCGCTGTGGATCGGGCTGCTCGCGGCCCAGAGCTGGACCATCCACCACCGCCGCAACGCGCTCCACCGCAGCGTCGGCGTGACGAGCCTCGCCCTGTTCCCCTTCTTCCTGGTCGGCGGCCTGCTCGTGCTCCAGACCATGGCGCACAAGGTCGCAACGCGCGCAGATCCGTTCTACGACCTCTTCGGAGCCCGGCTGGGGACGATTGACGCGGTGTCCTCGATCGCCCTGCCCTTGCTGTTCTACATGGCGATCAGGTGGCGCCGGAAGGTCCACTTGCACGCCCGCTACATGCTCGCGCCCGTCCTGTTCCTGCTCGGCCCGATCCTGTCGCGCCTGATGCCGGCGCTTCCGCCCCTGGCGATCACCGGGCCGGAGACCTTCTACCTCTTCGCCTACGGCGTCCACATCGCCAACGGGATCGCCGTCGCGGTCGCGGCTTTGCTCTATCTGAAGGCGCCCGGCCACGGCCGCCCGTATCTCGTCGTCGGCGGCCTGATCGTCCTCCAGAGCCTGCTGTTCGAAACGCTCGGCCGGACTCCGGATTGGGTGACTCTCTACGTCTCGCTGGCCGAGGTGCCGACCGCCCTCGTCGCCAGCCTCGGCCTCGCCGCCGGAATCCTGGCCGGAGCGGCCGGCTGGATCGGCGGCCAGCCGCCGGCGCGACGGGAAGCGACGGCTTGACCGACAAGGCCGGCGTCACCCGCCCTCGGCGACCCGCCTCAATCCGGGCAGCACGAACGACTTCCAGCCGCCCGCCAGCATGGCGTGGACCCCGCGGACGTCATCCTCATCGAAGGCATCCCAGCCGCTGTGCCGCAGATGGACGAGCGTTCCACCGGCCGAGTCCGTCAGCTCGATCGTCACATGGGTCTTGGGCGTCCCCGGCATGAACCAGGAGAAACGCATCCTGTCCGGCGCCTCGAGCGCCTCGAGCTCGCAATGGGTCGCTCCCTCGACGTCGCCGGAAGCACGCTTGCCCGGGTCGGGCTGCATGTAGAACAAGGTTCCGACCACCGGCCTGAAGCCCAGGCAGCCGAGCCACTGCTCGACCAGCCCCTCGCTCGTCAGCACGGTCCAGACCCGCTCGCGGCCGGCCTCGATATGGATCGACTCGGCAATGTCGGTCAGCATCAATGCTTCCTTTCCGCGAGCTGCTTGAGGGTGGCGAGGCGTCCGCTCCAGAACCGGCCGAGCCACTCGGCCAGCTCGCGCAGCGGCGCCTCGTCGAGGCGGTAGACATTCTCCTTGCCGGAGCGGCTGGCCCGGACCAGCCCGGCCTCGCCGAGGATCCGCAGATGCTTGGAGATCGCCGGCCTGGTGACGGCGAAGCGCGCCGCCAGCGCGTGGACCGGCAGCGGGCCTTCGGCGAGCGCGGCGATGATGTCCCGCCGGGTGCCGTCCGCCACCGCCTTGAAGACGATATCCGAGTCCATCCGTAACTCCCTGGTTACGCGTATCGCGTAACCGGACGGTTACGTCAATCCCATTGTCGATTGCGGCGCACCGCTCGGCGAGCCATCGGAATCAGGGCGAGGAGCCTGGCCCGCCATCCCCGGCTCCGTCCCTCCGCCGATGAAAGGTCGACCGGTCCCATGGCCTCGAGGATTGCCGACGCCTCTACCGCCTCCAGGCTTCGGCGATCGAGCAGGATCGCGGCGAAGCGCTCGACCGCGGACCAGACGGAAGGCTGCTCGAGCCGCCACCGAACGTCGCGCTCGAGCCGGGCGAGCAGATCGGGCCGGGGCGGCCGAAGCGCGCCGAGCTGCTCGGCAACGACCGCATAATCGCCTTGCGAGGAATCCGAGAGATCGTCCTCGCTGAGGGCCGCCCGGCCACGCTGGGCGAGGAGGCGCTCGGCGATCGGGCCGGCCAGCAGCGCCCGAACCAGATGGATACGCGGCAGGTCCCGGTCGAAGCCGGAATCGGCCTCGAGGCTGCGACGGATCGCGTCGGTGTCCGTCGCCATGACGACGTCGCCATGCCCCGGTCCCCTGAGGATGACCGGGCCGGCCAGCCTCGTCCACGGCCCGAACACGGCGAAGACCGCATGGGCTGCCTCATGGACGGCGCCGACCTCGTCCTCGGTCATCATCCCGAGTTCCGTCCTGCTGCCCGCCGCCCCGAACGATCAGCTCCTCGAGGCCCGCTTCGCCGCAGCGTCTGGTCGGCGCGAGATGTTCTCACCGCCCTGTCCTAGAGCGGCCCCGCTGGGCAGGCAACGGCATGGGCGCCCATTCGAATTGCCCCCTCGCTGCGGCCGAAGGCCTACCGCTCCCAGACTGTTCGAGACGAGAGAAAAAGCCCATAAGAACGGCATGACCTCGCCCTGCTGCGACCGAATGGCTTATGACCTGGGCCAGCGCTGCGACCACCACGCGGACCGCAAGGCCTGTCCCGACGCGATGATAGCGCCCGTCAATGACGGCTATGGCCTCTACGTCCGGGACGGGGAGGACGGCTATGCGGAAAGCGTCATCGAAATCGCTTATTGCCCGTGGTGCGGCGCGAAGCTTCCACCGATCGGCCCGCTCGACCTGTCGGCCGATCCGCCGGACGGATAAGGCGCGGGCGGCGGAGCGGCGAGCGTCAGCCTGGAATGTCCCTGATCCCTAGGGCGCCGTTCACTTCCGACCCTTGCGGGCCGCGTAGCGGGCGTCGCGAGCGGCTTTGCGCTCCGCTTCGGTGGGCGGCTCCGGGGCGGTCGCCTGCGCGGCGGCCGCGGTCGCCCTGGCCTCCTCGGCCGCCCTGGCCTTTTCCGCCTTGGCCAAGCGCTTCTCTTCCGCCCGGGCCTCGCGCTGACGGCTGGCTTCCTGGCGAGCGGCGGCGACCTCCGCGTCGACCGGAGCCTTGGCGCGCAGATTTTCGAGCGCCTTGCGCTTGGCCTCGGCCGCTTGGCCTACACGATCCTGGAAGGAATCCTTGAATGGCGGCATGGTTCGTCGGATCCTCTCTTGTTGTGAACCGGGACGGCCGTCAGGCCGCCTCCGCCTTGCGCGACTGGCGCTTGCGCTCGTGCGGATCGAGATGCCGCTTCCTCAGCCGGATCGCCCGCGGGGTCACCTCGACCAGCTCGTCGTCCTGGATGTAGGCGATCGCCTGCTCGAGCGTCATCCGCCGCGGCGGGGTCAGCCTTATGCTCTCGTCCTTCGGGCCGCTCGCCCGGAAGTTGGTGAGCTGCTTGGACTTCAGCGGGTTGACCTCGAGGTCCTGGGGCTTGGCGTTCTCGCCGATGATCATGCCCTCGTAGAGCTTCTCGCCGGGCGAGATGAACAGGACTCCGCGCTCTTCCAGCATGTTGAGCGCATAGGCGACGGCCTCGCCCTGCTCCATCGAGATCAGGACGCCGTTCTGGCGGCCGGTGATCGGGCCCTTGTAGGGCCCGTATTTCTCGAACAGGCGGTTCATGATGCCGGTGCCGCGGGTGTCGGAGAGGAACTCGCCGTGATAGCCGATCAGGCCCCGCGAGGGCGCCGAGAAGGTCAGGCGGGTCTTGCCGCCGCCCGAGGGGCGCATGTCGGTCATTTCGGCCTTGCGCATCGCCATCTTGTCGATAACCGTGCCGGAGAATTCGTCATCGACGTCGATTACGACCGTCTCGTAGGGTTCCTCGCGGCCCGACGGACCGTCGCGGAACAGCACGCGCGGACGGCTGATCGACAATTCGAAGCCTTCGCGGCGCAGCGTCTCGATCAGCACGCCGAGCTGAAGCTCGCCGCGCCCGGCGACTTCGAACGCCTCGCCTCCCGGCGTTTCCGAAAGCCGGATTGCGACATTGCCCTCGGCTTCGCGCTCCAGCCGGTCGCGGATCACGCGGCTCTGGACCTTGTCGCCATCCTTGCCGGCGAAGGGGCTATCGTTGACCGCGAAGGTCATGCTGAGCGTAGGCGGATCGATCTCGCGAGCGTGCAGCGGCTCGGTGATCGCCGGCGTGCCGATCGTGTTCGATACGGTCGCTGTCATCAGCCCGGCAATGGCGACAATGTCGCCCGCCCTGGCGGTTTCTACCGGCACTCGCTCCAGCCCCTGGAAGGCGAACAATTTGGTGACGCGGCCGTCTTCGACGGTCTTGCCGTTGACGTCGACGGCACGAATCGGGTCGTTGATGTTGAGCGTGCCGC
>DASTFN010000031.1:0-31726 GCA_035719905.1 Allosphingosinicella sp. | reverse complement strand
CCTCCACCACCCTTCGGGCGGTCCCCCTCCCCATCTTCGATGGGGAGGATATCAATCCACGTGCGGGTTGATCGCCGGCGGGTCGCTCGCCGGGAAGCTTTCGTCCGAGGCCTGGTCGACCTGCTCCCAATCCCTGGGCGGATCGCGCATCGCTTCCGGGCCGGCCGAGCGGGCCGCGCCCGATTCGCCGACGGCGCCGTGGCCGCCGGTGCCGCTGATCGCCGGCCGGGCGCCGGGGCCGGCGCCGCCCGAGGAGCGGCGGCGCCAGAGCGACGAAGCGGCGAAGCCCAGGCCCGCCGCGCAGGCGGCGGCGATGCCGGTGAAAATGGCCCCCTTGCGACTCATCTAGCCCTCCGTCCCCATCGTCGCCGGCTGCGCCGGTGGAAGGCCCTCGGCATCGGCGAGCATCATCAGCTCTTCCTTGCGAGCCGCCATCTGGCGCCCCAGCGCCTCGAGGTCGACGTCGGTCGCCCGGGCCTGCTGGAAGATGTTGTCGCGGATCTTCTCCTCCTCCTCGACATGGTGCTCGATCTGCTCCTTGAGCACCTTCACCTTGGCCTCGTAGAAAGTGTCGTCGGGGCCGCCGGCCTCGATCTCGTTGATCAGCACCTTCGCTCCGTCATGCTCGACATAGGCCTCGTCGAGATCGCCATCGTCGATCTTGCCGCGCAAAGCCGGGTAGAAAATCTCCTCCTCGAGCGTCGTGTGGACCTTGAGCTCGGTGCAGATCTGGCGGGCGATCTTCTCCTTGCGGCCGTCGCCGCTTGCCTTCTCGAACTGCTCGAACAGATCCTCGACCTTGCGGTGGTCCTCCATCAGCAGATGGGTGGCGTCCATGTCGCGTGCGATAACCATCGATGTCCTCCTCGTTTGGGCTCTGGAACATTCGGCGCTAGGGACCGGTTCCTTGGCGCGGACGACCGGGGAAGAAGAAGCTTGAACGATACCGAGACCCTGTCGCCTTTGCGGCCCGACGAGACCGGGGAGGCGACCCGGCGCCCGCTCCATAAGGCCTCCGGGCGACCGCCCGCCGCGAGGAGCATTTCGATCCCGGCGGCAGAGGTGCTACGCGGGTCCAATGCATGAAGGTCGCCGTTGAGATGATGACGGAGATGCTGTGATGGCCAAACGCCCGCCTTTCGAGGCGATCCACCGCCACGGCTTTGTCCGGGTCGCAGCGGCGAGCCCGACCGGCTCGTCGGGCGACGTTGTCTTCAACGTCGACCAGGCGATCGCGCTCGCCGAGGAAGCGAATGGCAAGGGATGCGACCTCGCCGTCTATCCCGAGCTCAACATCTCCTCCTACACGGTCGACGACCTCTTCCTTCAGGAGGCCTTCCTCGACGCGGTCGAGGACGGCATCGCCCGCTTCCGCGATTCGACCGCGAAGCTCGGCCCGGTCTTCGTCGTCGGCGCGCCGCTGAGGCGCAACGGCCGGCTCTACAATTGCGCTGTGGTGGTGGCGAAGGGGCGGATCCTCGGAGTCGTCCCGAAGAGCTTCCTCCCCAATTACCGCGAATATTACGAGAAACGCTGGTTCGTCTCCGGGATCGGCCTCAATGGCATCGACATCGCGGTGGCGGGCGAGATCGTCCCGTTCGGAACCGACCTCATCTTCGCCGCCGAGGATCTCGACGACTTCATCTTCCACGTCGAGATTTGCGAGGATTATTGGGCGCCGCAGCCGCCTTCCACCTTGGGGGCGCTGGCCGGGGCGCTGATCCTGTGCAACCTTTCCGCCTCCAACATCACCATCGGCAAGGCGGACGAGCGCAAATTGCTCTGCGCCTCCCAGTCGAGCCGCTGCTGCGCCGCCTATGTCTTTGCCGCCTCGGGACCGGGCGAGAGCACGACCGACCTCGCCTGGGACGGCCAGGCCTCGATCTACGAGCTGGGCGAATTGCTTTGCGATTCGAGCCGCTTCGACCCGGGGCCGGAGCTGTGCGTCGCCGATGTAGACGCCCAGCGCCTGCGGCTCGAGCGGATGCGGATGCCGACCTTCAACGACAATGCGGTCGCCGCCGGCCATCCCGAGAAGAGCGCGCGCCGGATCCATTTCGAGCATCGGCCGAGCCTTGCCGACATCGGCTTCCGGCGCCGCTATCGGCGCTTCCCTTACGTCCCCAACCGGCCCGGGCAGCTCGATTCCGACTGCTACGAGGCGTTCAACATCCAGGTCCAGGGCCTCGCCCGCCGCTTCCAGGCGACGAGCGGGAGCCATCTCGTCATCGGGGTCTCGGGCGGTCTCGATTCGACCCACGCCCTGATCGTCGCCGCCAAGATGTGCGATTTCCTCAAGCTGCCGCGGACGGCGATCCTCGGCTTCACCATGCCCGGCTTCGCCACCGGCGAAACGACCAAGGGCAATGCGTGGGCGCTGATGAAGGCGCTCGGCGTCGTTGGCGAGGAGATCGACATCCGCCCGGCGGCGATGCAGATGCTCAAGGACATGGGCCACCCCTTCGCCGAGGGGGAAAAAGTCTACGACATCGCTTTCGAGAACGTCCAGGCGGGCCTCCGCACCGACTATCTGTTCCGCCTCGCCAACCAGCGCCAGGGCTTCGTCGTCGGCACCGGCAATTTGTCCGAGGTCGCGCTCGGCTGGTCGACCTACGGAGTCGGCGACCAGATGAGCCATTACGCGGTCAATGCCGGAATCCCCAAGACCCTGATCCAATATCTGATCCGCTGGGCGGTCAAGACCGGCCAGTTCGATGCCGAGACCGACCGGATCCTCGAAGCGATCCTGGCGACCAGAATCTCGCCCGAGCTGATCCCGGCCGACGCCAAGGGCGAGATGCAGTCTACCGAGGACACGATCGGGCCCTACGAGCTTCACGATTTCTTCCTCTTCCACATCCTCCGCTCGGGCCAGCCGCCGTCCAAGGTCGCCTTCCTCGCCTGGCAGGCCTGGCGCGATTCCGGCGAGGGGAAGTGGCCGATCGGCTTTCCCGACACCTCGAAGCGCGCCTACGATCTGCCGACGATCCGCAAATGGCTGGAGGTCTTCCTCCACCGCTTCTTCCAGATCAGCCAGTATAAGCGCAGCGCCATGCCCAACTCGCCCAAGGTCTCGGCCGGCGGAGCGCTGTCGCCGCGGGGGGACTGGCGCGCGCCGTCGGACGGGAATTCGAAGCCCTGGCTGGACGAGCTGAAGGCGGCGTTCGGCGACTAGCGCGAAGCGGGCTGTTGCCCGTCATCCCGGACTTGATCCGGGATCCATGAACGCCGGCTCCGCGCAGTCCGGCGCCGCCCTGTTCATGGATTCCGGCTTTCGCCGGAATGACGGGAGGGCGAAACCAACTTCAAATGGCCGGAGAAACATACCGGTCCTGCAACGATCCAGCTTAGTCCTGACCTAAATCAATAAGATTTCATGCTGCACTGCGGGAACTTCGCGCGCACGGCGGGCGTTCTGTCGAAGTCTTTCAAACCATTAAGGTATGTTCGCGTTGATCAGCCTCTCCACCGCTTCGACGCTGGGGCGGAGCCACTTCGCCCGCCCGGCCGCCGACCAGATTCTCATCTGCTTTTCCCACCTGCGGTGGAACTTCGTCTTTCAGCGGCCCCAGCATCTGATGAGCCGCTTCGCCGAGACGGGACGGGTGATCTTCTGGGAGGAGCCCGAGACGGCGCTTGCCGAGATGGAGCCGGCGCTGGGCGTCCGCACCTGCGCCGAGACCGGAGTGATCGTGGTCACTCCGTCGCTTCCCGAGACGCTCGCGGCCGACGAGCGCGAGCCGGTCCTGAAGTCGTTGCTGGACACCTATCTCGCCGGCGAGCAGGGGCCTTTCGTCCGCTGGTATTACACGCCGATGATGCTGCCTTTCTCGAGGCACATCGAAGCCGCCTGCACCGTCTACGACTGCATGGACGAGCTCGCCAACTTCCGCTTCGCCCCGGCCGAATTGCTCGGCCTCGAGCGCGAGCTGCTGGCGAGCGCCGACGTCGTCTTCACCGGCGGCTACAGCCTCTATGAGGCCAAGAAGGGCCTCCACCCCAACATCCACCCCTTCCCGTCCAGCGTCGACCGGGCCCATTTCGGCCAGGCGCGGGCGATCGACTCGGCGCCGGACGACCAGGGCTCGCTGCCGCGGCCGCGCTTCGGCTTCTACGGGGTGATCGACGAACGGATGGACCTGGAGATGGTCGCGGCCGTCGCCGACGCCCATCCCGAATGGTCGATCGTCATGGTCGGTCCGGTGGTCAAGATCGATCCCGCCGACCTGCCGCACCGGCCCAACATCCATTATCTGGGCAACAAGAAATATGAGGCGCTGCCGGCCTATCTCGGCGGCTGGGACGTCGCCTTGATGCCGTTCGCGATCAACGATTCGACCAGGTTCATCTCGCCGACCAAGACTCCCGAATATCTCGCCGGCGGCCGCCCGGTCGTGTCGACCCCGATCGCCGACGTCATCCGCCATTATGGCGACCTCGAATCGGTGTTCGTCGCCGACGGGACCGAGGCCTTCATCAGGGGCTGCGAGGAAGCTCTCGCTCTCGTCCGCTCCGGCGATTCCTGGCTGAACGCGGTCGACCTCAAGCTCGCCAACCTCAGCTGGGACATCACCTATGCGCGGATGGCCGGGCTGGTCCACGAGGCGATCGCGGTGCCGAGCGCGGGGCCGAACATCGTCAAGTCGGCCGCGAAGAAGAGCTACGACTATCTCGTCGTCGGCGCCGGCTTCGCCGGCTCGGTGATCGCCGAGCGGCTGGCCAGCCAGCACGATGCGCGAATCCTCGTCGTCGACCGGCGGCCCCATGTCGGCGGCAACGCCTACGACCATCTCGACGAGGCGGGCGTGCTGATCCATCAATATGGGCCGCACATCTTCCATACCAATTCGGACGAGATCGTCGACTATCTGTCAGGGTTCACCGAGTGGCGGCCCTACGAGCACAAGGTGCTCGCCGAGGTGCGCGGCCAGCTGGTGCCGATCCCGATCAACCGGACCACGCTCAACAAGCTGTTCGGACTCGACCTCGAGACCGACGAGGAGGCGGCCGCCTATCTCGCCTCGCGCGCCGAGACGGTCGAGGAGATCAAGACGTCCGAGGACGTGGTGATCAACGCGGTCGGGCGCGAGCTCTACGAGCTGTTCTTCCAGGGCTATACGAGGAAGCAATGGGGCATCGACCCCTCGGGCCTCGACAAGGCGGTGACGGCTCGGATCCCGACCCGGACCAACACCGACGACCGCTATTTCGGCGACAAGCACCAGATCATGCCGAAGCACGGCTATACCGCGATGTTCAACCGGATGCTCGATCATCCCAATATCGATGTGCTGCTCTCGACCGATTATAAGGACGTGGTCGACGAAATCGACGCCGGCCATGTCGTCTTCACCGGCCCGATCGACGAATATTTCGACTTCCGGTTCGGCAAGCTGCCTTACCGGAGCCTGCGCTTCGAGCATAAGGTGGTCGACCAGGGCCAGTATCAGCCCGTCGCCGTGGTGAACTATCCGGATCCGCAGGTGCCCTACACGAGGATCACCGAGTATAAGCATCTGACCGGCCAGAGCCACGCCAGGACCAGCATCACCTACGAATATCCGTCGGCGGAAGGGGATCCTTATTATCCGATCCCGCGCCAGGAGAATCAGGCGCTGTTCAAGAAATACGAGGCGCTTGCGGATTCGACCCCGGGAGTGACCTTCGTCGGCCGGTTGGCGACCTATCGCTATTACAATATGGACCAGGTGGTCGGCCAGGCGCTCACCGCCTTCCGCCGCCTCGACGCCGCCCGCCAGGTCGAAGCCGGCGGCAGCCGCGGCTCGATCTGGACCGAGGCCGCGGAGTAGCTCGGAAATCCTCCCCATCGGAGATGGGGAGGGGGACCATGCGAAGCATGGTGGAGGGGTGGAAGGCGCGGACTTGTAGGTTCTCGAGCGATCCTCAGACTCTACGGCAGTTACCCCTCCACCACCCTTCGGGTGGTTCCCCTCCCCATGCTTCGCACGGGGAGGATTTACTCCGCTGCCACCGCGGTCTCTTCTTCGACCGTCACCGACCGCAGGAAATCCTCCAGCGCCGAGTCGAAGCTCCTCAGCATCATCCCGCGCCGGCTGGTCAGTGCCGTGCTCAATTCCTCCGGCCCATCCTCGGCCACGACCAGCGCCGGATCGTAGCCGGCGCCGTCGGCCACCCGCCGCGCGAACTCGTGCCAGCTGACCTCGCCGTCATTGGCCAGATGCCAAATCCCCGTCTCGCCGTCGATCAGAAGGTCGAGCGCGGCATGGCACAGGTCGGGCACCCAGGTCGGCGAGACCCGCGTGCGCGAGCAGGCCCGGACGGTTTCGCCGCGGGCGAGGGCGCCGAGCGTGTGCCAGGCGAAATTGTAGCGGTCCCAGGGCCCGAAGAAGGCGCTGGTGCGGATGACCAGCGGCCTGCCGCCGGCGGCGAGCACCCGGGTCTCGGCCTCCGCCTTGCTCCGGCCGTAGACGGTCGTCGGCTTGGTCTCGTCCTGTTCGTGGTAGCGACGGCCGAGGCGGCCGTCGAAGACCAGGTCGGACGAGAAGGCGACCAGCGGCACGCCCGCCGCGGCGCAGGCCTCGGCCAGGGCCGCCGCGCCTTCGGCATTGGCGGCCATGCAGGCCCCCACCTCGCGTTCGGCATCGGCGACCCGGACGAAGCCGGCGGCGTTGATCACCGCCCAGGGCTCGTGCCGCTCCAGCGCCCGGGCGATCGAGACGGGATCGCCCAGGTCCATTTCGCCGCGCGTGGTCAGGCAGAAGGGAAGCGCCCGCTCCTCGCAGAGGCGGGCGAAGGCGTTGCCGAGCGTCCCGGTGGCGCCGGCGATCAGAAGCTTGCGGCCGCCGGACGGATGCCTGTTGCACCTTCCGCTCCAGGGATAGAGGCGCGGCGGGCGGCGCCACCAGCCGGGGGAGTCGAGCGCGGGGTGGTCGAAGCTCTCGCCTCCGGCATAGGCCCTGGCCGCCTGGGCGATCACGGTGGGCCGCACCGTCTCGCCGCGAACGTCGAACGCGCCGACATCGTAATGGCCGACCCTCTGGGACAGAAGGAAGCGCCAGTCGACATTGCCGAACAGCGACCAGAGCGTCACCGCGCGCAGGTCCACGCCCTCCCGGCGGAGCTCTCCCGCCGTTTCCCAGGCTTCGGCGAACCAGCGCAATTGCTCGTCCCGATGGCAGCCGTGATGGATTTCGGTGATCGCGATCGGGATGGCGTAGCGGGCCCAGGCCTCCCGCAGCCGGGGCGCCAGCCCGGTCTCCGGCTCGAGCCTCTTCACCCGCACCGCCTCGGCGTCGACATAGGTGTCGCGGCCGTTCCCGCCCGGCTGAAGCCAGGGGTATAAATGGGTGCGGTGGTCGAGGAACCGCTCGCTGGTCAGATAATGGTTGATCCCGAGCAGGTCCGGGCGGGCCTCGCCGCCGGCGAAAAGCTCGATCTCCTCGGCCCCGATGCCGGCGTCGAGCAGCCTCTTGTGCCAGTCATGCCCGGCGTCGACCCGGCCGTCGAGCAGGTCGAGGCTCAGCCAGCGCCGCTCGTTCTCATGCGCCGCCTGGTGGAGCAACGGCGTGGTGGCGAAGGTCTTGCCGAGATCCTCGGTCTGGAGGAGCTGCGCGCCGGGAATCGCTCCGCGGATGGCCCGCATCGCCTCCAATATTCCCCGGCACTCGTTGACCAGGGCGCGAAGGAAGGTCGGATAGTCGCGGCCGTGCGGATACCAATGGCCGTAGAGCCCGGAGAAGCGCGCGGTGGTGAGCGGCTCGTTGACCGGAGTCCACATCTCGATCCACGGATAGCGTGTCGCGACCCGGGCCGCATAATCGGCCAGCTTCCTGGGGAAATCGGGATCGAGAAGGTCGGTATATTTCGGGCCGGAGCCGTGGTGGAGCAGGCCGCCGACCACCTTGACGCCGCGCTCGCGAAGCATCGCCAGGCGATCGTCGCACCAGGCGAAATCGAGCCGGTCCGGCCGCTCCGGAGCAACCGCTTCCCACAGGATCGGGAAGCGCACGGTGGTGAGGCCGAGCCCCGCGATGAGGTCGAAATCCTCGCGCCGGTCGCGATGGCCGGTTTCGACTGCCTGGTCCCGATAAAATTGGTGGAGGCGGACAATCGTGCATTCGGCGCCGCCCCACAGCTCCAGTGGAGGCGTCTCCTGTCGTTGAGCCGTCATTCCTGTCCATTCATTGTGGCGGTGGATAACGAACCCTCCTGCCGAAGCCCCGGTTCCGTCTAATCCGCCGGCGCCTGAATAAGGTTGGGCGGAAATCCGCCCCTGCTAGGAATATCGTAACCTCTGTCATGCCATCCTCGCCCCGGCCCGAGGGGAGAGTGCGATGCGAGTCCAGCACCAGGAGCAGAGCTTCGAAGACCGCCGCTGCGAACCGCGTCATGAGGGCCTGATCGACAGCGCCGTCATTCTCTTCCGGGGCGAGCGCCATTCGGTGCCGGTGCTCAACATCTCGACCCGCGGAACGATGATCGAAAGCGCCATCGCGCCGAGGCTCGGCGAGACCGTGCTGGTCGAATTCCCCGAATGCAGCCGGATCCACGCCTTCGTCCGCTGGGTCCGCGACGGCCGGATCGGCCTCAATTTCGGCCACGAGATGGTATTGGGCTGACCGCCGTCATTGCGAGGCGCGTAGCGGCTACGCTGCGCTCGCAATGACGGTTTCCCGCCCCTACCGCCCCAACGCCCTCAGCACCGCCGGCGTGATCCCGCTCACCATCTTCTTTATCCCCTGGAAGTTGGGATGCATCCGGTCGGGCAGCGCCAGCGCCGGATTGCCCGCCACTCCGGCGAGGAAGAAGGGATAGAGGGTGGCGCCGTGCTTGCGGGCGAGATCGGGGAAGATCCTGTCATAATCGGCCCCGTAGCGGCTGCCGAGGTTGGGCGCGGCGAGCATTCCGGCGATCAGAACCGGGATCCCGCGGCGCTTCAGCTCCGCCACGATCGCATCGAGATCGGCCCGGGTCTGCTTCGGCGGCAGGCCGCGGAGCATGTCGTTGGCGCCCAATGCGACGATGGCGAGGTCGGGCTTCGCCTCGAGCCCGTCCAGGGTCCATTTGAGCCGGGCCCGCCCCTGGGCGGCGGTGTTGCCCGACACTCCGGCATTGGTGACGAAGGCGCGCAGGCCGTTGCGCCGGAGCATGTCCTCCAGCTGCGGGGCGAAGCCCAAACCGGGCGGAAGGCCGTAGCCCGCGGTCAGGCTGTCGCCGAAGGCGAGGATGTGGACGTCCTTGGCCGCGGCCGGCGCCGCCGAGGCGGCGATCAGCAGCAGCGCATAGACAAGCCGCCGAAGCGCCCCATATGGGACCCGTAACGCCATCGGATTTCCTTCCCCTTCATGACCGGCTCCTACGTTATCGACGCTTCGAATGTCACGCTTGCGCTCGGCTCCGGCGCGGGCCGGGTCGAGATTTTGCGCGGAGTCGGCCTTCAGGTCGCGAGCGGCGAAAGCCTTGCCTTGCTCGGGCCGTCGGGGAGCGGAAAATCGTCGCTGATGGCGGTGCTGTCGGGGCTCGAGCGGGCCACCGGCGGCTCGATCCGGATCGCCGGGGCGGATTTCACGTCGCTCGGCGAGGACGACCTGGCCCGGGCCCGGCAGGGGCGGATCGGGATCGTCCTCCAGGCCTTCCATCTGCTCCCGACGATGACCGCGCTCGAGACCGTCGCGGTGCCGCTGGAGCTGGCCGGCCGCGACAGCGCGTTCGAGCTGGCCCGGGCGGAGCTGGAAGCGGTCGGCCTCGGCCACCGGCTGACCCATTATCCGGCGCAATTGTCCGGCGGCGAGCAGCAAAGGGTCGCCATCGCCCGGGCCACCGCGCCGCGCCCGGCCCTGCTCTTCGCCGACGAGCCGACCGGCAATCTCGATGCCGCCACCGGCGCGGCGATCCTCGACCTGCTGTTCGAGCGGCAGCAGGGGACCGGCGCGACCCTGCTGGTCATCACCCACGATCCGGCCCTGGCCGCACGCTGCGGGCGGGTGCTCGAGATGCAGGACGGGCGGATCGTGACGGACACGGGGAGGTGAGGGGGGCCTTTCTTATCCTCCCCGCGAGCGAAGCTCGTGGGGAGGGGGACCACCCGAAGGGTGGTGGAGGGGTAACCGACCAGGCCTCGCCAACTACCCCTCCACCAGGCTTCGCCTGGTCCCCCTGCCCTGCAAATGCAGGGGAGGAATTTTGACCCTCCCCCTCCGCCTCGCTCTGCGCGATCTTCGCGGCGGCCTCGCCGGTCTTCGCCTGCTCGCCATCTGCCTGTGCCTCGGAGTGCTCGCTTTGGCCGGGGTCGGCTCGCTCTCCGCCGCCATCGTCGCGTCGCTGGCCGAGCGCGGGCAGGAGATATTGGGCGGCGACGTCCAGCTCGTCGTCGCGCAGCGCGAAGCGACGGCGCACGAGCTCGCCGCTTTCGCCCGCGAAGGGCGGGTCAGCCACATCACCCGGATGCGCGCCATGGCGGCCAGGCTCGACGGCTCGGAGAGCGTCCTCGTCGAACTGAAGGGCGTGGACGAGGCCTGGCCGCTCTACGGGAATTTCCGGCTCCAGCCCGGCGCCCGGGCGGCGCGGCCGGGCGGGGCGCAGGTCGCGGTCGGGCCGGAGCTGGCCGAGCGGCTCGGGGTGCGGGTCGGCGAGCGGGTCCGGATCGGCGGCGCCGAGCTCCGGATCGTCGGCCTGATCGCCCAGGAACCGGACCGGGTCGGGCAGGGCTTCACCCTCGGCTCGACCGCTTTGGTCGACCGCGCAGGCCTCGCCGCCACCGGCCTCGTCCAGCCCGGCAGCCTCTACACCAGCGCCTACCGGCTCACCCTCCCGCCCGGCGCCGATCCCAAGGCGGTGGCGAAGCGGCTCAGGAAAAGCTTCGGGGCCTCCGGCTTCCAGGTCCAGGACCGGACCGACGGCGCCCCCGGCACCCGCCGCTTCATCGAGCGGCTCGGCCAGTTCCTGACCCTGGTCGGGCTCACCGCTTTGATCGTCGCCGGGATCGGGGTCGGCAACGGGGTCGCTTCCTACCTCGATTCCAAGCGCTCCGGAATCGCCACCCTGAAGCTGCTCGGCGCCACCAGCCGGACCCTGTTCCTCTCCTATCTCTTCCAGGTCGGGCTGGTCGCCGCGGCCGCGACCGTCGCCGGCCTCGCCGCGGGCGCCCTGGTGCCGGCCGCGGTCGTCGCCGTCGCCGGGGATTCGCTGCCGGTGCCGCCGCGCCTGTCGCTCTACTGGCAGCCTCTGCTCGCCAGCGCCGCCTACGGCCTGCTCATCGCCGCCGTCTTCGCCTTGCTGCCGATCGCCCGGGCCCGGACGGTTCCGGCGGCGACCCTGTTCCGGGGCGATCTCGAGCCGTCGCGGCGGCCGGGATGGCCGGCTTTCCTCATCGTCCTCGCCGCTGCCGCCGCCATCGCCGCGCTCGCCGTCGGGACGGCGCGCGAGCCCGCCTTCGCCGCCGGCTTCATCGGCTCGGCGCTCGGCCTGGTCCTGCTCCTCACCTTGCTCGGCTGGCTGATCCGGACCCTCGCCGCGCGGCTGCCGAGGCCGCGGCATCCGGTGTTCCGGATCGCGCTCGCCAACCTCCACCGTCCCGGCGCCCAGACCGGGCGTCTGGTGGTGGCGCTCGGGCTCGGCCTCACCTTGTTCACCACCCTGGCGGTGATCGAGAGCAACCTCGCCGGCCAGATCCGGACGACCATCCCGGCCAAGGCGCCGAGCTTCTTCATGCTCGACATACCGGTCGAGGAGATCGGCCGCTTCCGGGCGCTCGCCGCGCGTTCGGCGCCGCAAAGCGAGCTGGTCACCATCCCGTCGCTTCGCGGCTCGGTCGTCGCGGTGGGCGGGCGCCGGGTCGCCGACATGGCCGAGATCCCGCCCGAGGCCTGGTTCCTCCGCGGCGACCGCGGCCTCACCTATTCCGCCACCCTGCCGCAGGGGAGCCGGATCGTCGCCGGCCGCTGGTGGCCCGAGGATTATTCCGGCCCGCCCCTCGTCTCGCTCGATGTCGCCGCGGCCCGGGCGGTCGGGCTCGAGGTCGGCGACAGCCTCACCATCTCCATCCTCGGCCGCGAGATCGAGGCCCGGATCGCCTCGCTCCGCGAGATCGACTGGGACACGATGGGGTTCAACTTCGTCATCGTCTTCGCGCCCGGCACCCTGGAGGACGCCCCGCACAGCTTCATGGCGACCATCGCCATGCCCGAGGCGGAGGAGCGGCCCTTCGCCCGGGCGGTCTCGAGCGCCTTTCCGAGCGTCTCCGCGATCAGGGTCAAGGAGGTGGTCGAGACGGTCGGCAACATGCTTTCCCAGCTCGCCGTCGCCGTGCGCTCGGCCGCCTCGGTCGCCATCCTCGCCGGGATCGCCGTCCTGGTCGGAGCGCTCGCCGCCAGCCGCCGGGCCCGCACCTACGACAGCGTCATCCTCAAGATGCTCGGCGCCACCCGCGGCCGAATCCTCGCCGCCCAGGCCGCCGAGTTCGCCGCTCTCGCCCTCGTCGTCAGCCTCGTCGCCCTCGCCCTCGGCAGCGCCGCGGGCTGGTGGGTGGTGGTGAGGATCTTCGAGCTCGACTGGGCGCCGGACTGGGGGACGGTGGCGGCGACGCTGGCCGTCGGGGCGCTGGTGACTCTTGCACTCGGGTTGCTCGGCTCCCTGCCTGCTCTGGCGGCCCGCCCGGCGCGGGCGTTACGAACGCTGTAACGCCACTCCTCCCGCGAAGCGGAAATCTCCCTTTCTACGTTGTGCCTTCGTGCCTTCGTGCCTTCTCTATAAACAGGGTGAAAGGGCGCCCGATTTACAGGCAATATCGCCCGACCGAGTGCAAGGCAGAGCCGGCACCGAGGTATCCAGCGCCTCTCCCTCAAGCGAAGTGCCCGATTTTTTTTGGAAAGAAGGCACGAAGGCGCAACGTAGAAGGGAAATAGGTTCCGCTTCGCGGGCTTGACCGGGGACTTGCGAACAACGACCACGTCCATGTCCACGGGGAGCGCGCTTCATGATCGACCTCTACACCGCCGCCACGCCCAATGGCTGGAAGGTCTCGATCCTGCTCGAGGAGCTCGGCCTGCCCTACGAGGTCCACGTCCTCGACCTTCGCTCGGGCGCCCAGAAGGAGCCCTGGTTCACCGCGATCAACCCCAACGGCCGGATCCCGGCCATCGTCGACAGGGACGAGGACGATTTCGCAATCTTCGAATCCGGCGCGATCATGGTCTATCTGGCCGAGAAGACGGGGAAGCTGCTGCCGCCCGACCCGAAGGGCCGGAGCCTCGTCATGCAGTGGCTGATGTTCCAGATGGGCGGCGTTGGCCCGATGATGGGCCAGGCCAACGTCTTCACCCGCTATTTCCCCGAGGAATTGCCCAGCGTCATCGACCGCTACCGGCGCGAGGGCCGACGGCTGTTCGAGGTGCTCGACGGCCACCTCGCCGGCAACGAATGGCTTGCGGGCGATTATTCGATCGCCGACATCGCCAATTGGAGCTGGGTGCAGACCTGGCCGTGGCCCGGGATATCCATCGAAGGCCTCGACCATCTCCAGCGCTGGCTCGAGGCCGTGCGTGCCCGGCCGGCGGTCCAGAAAGGCGTGACCATCCCGCCGCGCGGCAATCCCGAGCAGACGGTGGAAGCGGCGAAATCGATCCTGGCCTGATTGTCCGTCATGCCAGCGAAGGCTGGCATCCCGGCGGGCGATGGGTGCCGGCGCTTCTCACCCGCCGGGGCCCCAGCCTTCGCTGGGGCGACGGGCTACTTCTTCGGCTCGCACTTCTCGTAATCGGGCTCGCGGCCCTGTTTGCGGGCCTTGCGGTCCTCCTTGCCGACGCATTCTTCCTGGCGGCGGATGCGGGCGCCGCGTTTCTGGTCGGCTTCGGCCTGGGTGGTGATCGCGGCGTCGACTCCGGCCGAGGCGACCTTGACCGGGATGCTGGCGACGTCGAGCGCGGTCTTGGCGATGCAGCCCGGCAGCAGCAGGGCGGCGAGGGGGACGAGGAGCAGGCGCATGAGCGGACCCTAAGCTGGCAAGGGCGGCCAGCCTAGGAGCAAAGCGATGATCGCCGCCTTAACGGACTAAACCGTCATTCCGGCGAAAGCCGGAATCCATGAACTCTGCGGGTCGAAACCTCGAAGCGCCGCGTTCATGGATCCCGGGTCGAGCCCGGGATGACGAGTCGAGGAGGAGGTCAGCTCGTCTTGCGCAGCGTCGGCGAATCGAGGTCGAGCTCGTCGAACCTTATCACCTCCACGTCGGGGCGGACGGCGCGAAGCTTGTCGATGAACTTCGCCGAATCGCCGACGATCACCAGAGTGGCCCGGTCGGCCCCGACCAGGCGCGCCGCCGCCGCAGACGCGCCTTCCGGGGTCACCGCCTCCATTTGCGCAACGAAGCGGCCGACCTCGGACGGGGGCATGCCCTGCTGGAGGAGGTTGGCCAGCATCGCGCCGAGGCCGCCGCTGGTCTCCGCCTGGCGGTTGAAGGCGCCGGTGATGAACGCGATCCGGTTGGCCACCTCCTGCCGCTCCAGCGGCTGCCTGCCGAGCCGGTCGAGCTCGTCGAGGAAGACCTTGGCAACCTCGGCCGCGGTCTCGTTCTTGGTCTGGCCGCTGGCGGTGAGCAGTCCGGAATCGAGCCGCGCCGGCATTCCGCTATAGGCGCCGTAGGACAAGGCCCGCTTGGTCCGGACCTCCTGGAACAGCCGCCCGCTCGAGCCTCCGCCGAGCACGGCATTGGCCGCGTTGGCCTGGTAATAGAGGGGATCGCCGCGGCTGATGCCCCGAACCGCGGCGAGCACCGCCGCCTGGCCGGCGCCTGGCAGGTCGATGACGATCGTTCGCACCTTCTGCGCCTGGCCGGCGCGCTCGGCCGGCGGAATCGGCGCCGGACCTTCGCCGCTCCAGCCGCCCAGCAGCGAGGCCGCCAAGGCGTCGGCGCGCGCCGAATCGATGCCGCCCGAAATGACCAGGGCGCTGTTTCCGGGGTGCCACCATTTGCGGTGCTGCCCGACGAAATCCTCGCGGCTCAGCGCGGCGAGCGACCTCGGGGTGCCGTTGGCGAGGCTCGCATAAGGCGCGCTCCCGTAGACCAGAGGCTGAGCGATCATTCCGGCGAGCTGGCCTGGGTTGCGAAGCGCGATCGAGAGCGAATCGATCGCCTGCTTGCGCTGGAGCTCCAGTTCCTCGGCCGGGAAGGTGGCGTTCTGGGCGATGTCGGCGAGGACCCGGCCCGCCGCCTCGAGGTTGGCGACCGGTGCGGTGATCGACAGGAAGGATCCGTCGGCGCCGGCGCCGCTGTTGAGGGTCGCTCCGAGCGCTTCGAGCTCGGCCGAGATCTGCTCGGCGCTGCGGCTCGCCGTGCCCTTGGTGGCAAGCGCCGCGGCCATCGTCGCGAGGCCGGCCTTGCCGGCCGGATCGGTCGACGATCCGCCCTTCACCACCAGGGTCATCGTCGCCAGCGGCACCTGGCCGCTGCGCGCGGTGACCACGGTGAGGCCGGTCGGCAGCCGGGTCTCGGAGATGGCCGGCGCAGTCACCCGGACCGCCGGTCCGGGCGCCGGCGGAGCCTCGCGCTCGCCCTCGGCCGCGAGCGCGTTCGGGGCGCGGGTCGCGGGCGGCGCCGATTTGAAGCGCGGCATAGGCGCCGGGTTGGCCCAGGCATCGGCCTGGCCCGCCGGCCGGGCGCTTTCGTTGAGGTAGCGAAGGTCGACCCGCGAGGCCTGGGTGAGCCAGGTCCGGGCGACCCGCTGGACGTCGGCGGCGGTGACCCGCTGCCAGGCCGCGATCGCCTTGTCCCACTGCTTCGGGTCGCCCGAGCGGACCAGCACCTCGCCGAGCCCGGAGGCCCGGCCGCTGAACGTCTCGCGCTGGCGAAGCGCCTCGGCGAGAAGCTCGTTCTTCGCTTCGGCAAGCTCCGCCGCGGTGACCGGCTCGGTGCGGAGGCGCTCGATCTCGGCGGCCAGGGCAGCCTCCGCCTCCTCGACGCTTCGGCCGCCGGCGAGGATCACGTTCGGCGCGTAATAGCCTTCCTCCTCGAACGGGGCGAGCTGGGCGCCGGCCTGAGTGGCGATCCTCTTCTCGCGGACCAGGCTCTTGTGGAGCCGCGAGCTCTCGCCGGCGGTGAGGATCCCGTCGAGCACCTGGATCGCGGCCAGGTCGCGATGCGCCGCTCCGGGAATCCGCCAGACCGAGCCGACCACGGGCAAAGGCACGTTGGGCGCATACATCGTCGCGCTGCGCGGCTGGGTGCGGGGCTTCTCGCGGACGGCGATGGCGAGCGGAATCTTGCCGGGGCGCGCCGGGATCGGGCCGAGATATTGGTCGACCCACGCGTCCAGCTGCTTCTGGTCGAAATTGCCCGAGACGATCAGGGTCGCGGTGTCCGGGCCGTAATAGGCTTCGTGGAAGGCCCTGGCGTCCTCGATCTTCGCGGCGTCGAGCTGCTCGATGCTTCCGATCGTCGGCCGGCGGTGGGGCGAGATGTCCCAGGCATTGTCGGTGAACAGCAGCCGCAGGCGGCCGTAGGGCGGGGTCAGCACGCCCTGGCGATACTCCTCCTTGACGACGTTGCGCTCGGTCTCGAACACCTGCGGATCGATGACCGGCCGGGCCATCCGCTCGGCATGGGTCCACAGCATCGTCTCGAGGTAGCGCGCCGGGACGCTCTCGTAATAATTGGTCCGGTCCGAGGCGGTGCTGGCGTTGCGGTCGCCGCCGACATCCTCAACCAGCCGGTTGATCATGTTGTAGGGCATGTTGCGGGTCTTGCGCGACAATATGTGCTCGAACAGGTGGGCGAAGCCGGAGCGCCCTTCCGGATCGTGCTTGGAGCCGACCTCGTACCAGACCGAGACCGAGACGTTGGCGGTGCTGGTGTCGCGCATCGAGATCACCCGAAGGCCGTTGCCGAGCTTGCGTTCCTTATACTGGAGCGGCGGAACCTCGATCGCGCTCGCCGCCGGCGCCGCCGACGCCGCCCCGCCTCCCGCCGCTCCCGCTGCCGCCGTCACGGCGAGCAGAGCCGCCTTCATCGCCACGAATCGCATCGCCTTCTCCCCTCGGAATGCCGTCGGAACAGAGGGATAGTTTGCGGGCGTGGGCGGCGCCAGTGGAGTTGCGGTGCAGCTCTTGCTTGATTGGCCAGGGAGAGCTGCTTCAGCCCGGCGGGCGTCCCGCCGGCAAATCCGGAGTCCGAGCCTCGGCCTTGTCCGCGCGCTGCGCCTGGCGGTCGTAATCGACCGCCATCTCGTTCAGCGCCTCGACGACGCTCGCCATGTCCGCTCTTGTCGCCAGCTGCCGGCATTGTCCGGCGAGGGCGCGCAGCGAATAGGAGCTCGCGCTCATGCCGCTGTGCGCCCGGGGAGTTTCATGATGCAGTCTCCGCTTCGCGACGGCGTCGAGCTAAGAGGCGTCCGCGAAGCTCCCCACTCTTGCGGACGCCTCCCCGAACGGGGTGGGGAAAGCCGCCGCCGTCCGAGTCTAAGCGACTTTAATATAGATTAAGTTCCGCACGACCAACTTAATTTATGTGGCGGGAGTCTCGATCAGGGCGGGCCTGTCGACTCGCCGCTCGATATGGAGGTAGTTCGGGTTGAAGCCCGATGCCGTCTCCAGCGCGCGATAGTCGCGGATGGTGAGCAGACCCTGCCGGAAGCTGATCAGATCCTCCGACCGAAGGCGCTGGAGCACCCGGTTGACGTGGACCGAGGTGAGGCCGAGCGCGTCGCCTATCTCCTCCTGGGTGAGCGGCAGGTCGAAGCGCTGGCCGTCGGCCAGGCCGATATTCTTCATCCGAACGTAGAGCTCGCAGATCAGGTGGCCGATCGCCTCGAACGCGTCGCGGCGGCCGATATTGACGATCCAGCTTCTGAGCACCGCCTCGTCGACCAGGGTCGACCACCAGAAGGCCTTGGCCAGCGAGGGCCGCTCCGTCAGAGCCTCCATCCGGCCGCGCGGGATGAAGGCGACCCTGGAGCGGGTCAGGGTCGAGATGCCGTGATCCATCTCGCCCAATATGGTGACGTGGAGGTCGCAAAAGTCGCCGGGGATGAGGAAGGCGGTGATCTGGCGGGCGCCGTCGGGAAGCAATTTGTAGCGCGCCGCCCAGCCTTCCACCATCAAATGGACGTGGTCGGGCCGGTCGCCTTCGCGGATGATGCTCCGCCGGGCGCCGATCTCGCGGGCGTCGGCATAGAGAGCGTTGAGGGAGTCGCGATCTTCGTCGTTCAGCCGGGCCCGGGTCTGGAGCTTGGCGACGAGAGGCGTGTCGAGGGCCCTGTCCGCGAGCTGCTGCTGGGTGCCGGCCATGTCCCCAAGGTATAGCATGGCGAGCCCCGCGGCCATGACAAGAGCCGAAAAAGCTAATCCATGTTAAATATAATCTGGCTAGCCCAGGTGAAATACTTCCAGGCAGGCCTGGGTTAAATAGGGTCACCGTCGATAGATCAAAACGGGCATCGATGGCCGAGAGTCTCTTTCACGCTCCCGCCCAACTTCCGTGCGGAGAGCCTGATGTCAGCCCCTGAAGGTCTCGACCGCGTCCTGCGCCGGCTCGAAACGCGCGGCCCGCTGGGCGCCGACGACAAGGACGCGATCCGCGCCCTTCCCTTCACCTATCGAACGCTCGAGCCGGCCAGCTATCTGGTGCGCGAGGGCGAGCCGCCGGAAATCTGCGCCCTGCTGCTCACCGGCTTCGCCTATCGCCACAAGGTGACCGGCAATGGCGAGCGCCAGATCATGTCGGTCCACATGCCGGGCGAGTTCCTCGACCTCCAGAACAGCTTTCTCGGGGTCGCCGACCATAATGTCCAGATGCTCACCCGCTGCGACGTGGCGACGGTGGCGGTGGCGGCGCTGCGCAGGCTCGCCGAGGAGTATCCCAAAATCGGCCGGGCGATGTGGATCGAGACCCTCATCGATTCCGCCATCTTCCGCGAGTGGATCGTCAATGTCGGCCGGCGCGATTCGATCAGCCGGATCTCCCATCTGCTGTGCGAGTTCGCGCTCCGCCTCGAGGCCGCCGGCCTCGCCCGCGATAATCGCTACGAGATCCCGATGACCCAGGAGCAGATCGCCGACTGCACCGGCCTCACCCCGGTCCACGTCAACCGGGTGCTCAAGGAGCTCGGCCGGATGGGCCTGATCGAGCGCGCCAAAAGGTCGGTCTCGATCGTCCAGTGGGACCGGCTCCAGCAGATCGGCGATTTCAACACCCGCTACCTCCACCTCGAGGCCGGCGGCCCGACCAACCTCGCCTCGGCCCGCTGATCGTCGTCCCAGCGAAGGCTGGGACCCCAGCGGGTGAAAGGCACGGCGGTCTTCACCCACCGGGCCCCCAGCCTGCGCTGGGGCGACGGGTCTTCTCCCCACACAAAGCACTGGAAATCGCGGATAAAATCTCCAACTTAATCTGGTTAAGGGACGCGGATTCCAACGCATGTCTATTCAGCGGGATCAACGGGGGGCACCCGCGCGAAACCTGAAGCGGCCGTGCTCGTTATGGGCGAGGAATGATCGTGCCGGACCTGCATCCGACATTCGAGAAGATGGTGCGCCGGCTGGAGCGCCGCTCGCCGCTCGACCCGGCCGATCGCCAGGCGCTGCTCGCCTTGCCGCACACGGTCAGGAAGCTCCCCGCCAACGGCCACATCGTCCGCGACGGCGACGCCCCGGAATATTGCAGCCTGCTCCTCTCCGGCTACGCCTATCGCTACAAACTGACCGGGGAGGGCGGGCGCCAGATCATCTCGCTTCACGTCGCCGGCGAATTCCTCGACCTGCAGAACAGCTTCCTCGGTGTGGCCGACCACAGCGTCCAGATGCTGACCGAGGGCGAGCTCGCCTTCATCCCGCCGGGCGTGCTCGAAGAGCTGGCGCTCACCCGGTCGGCGATCGGCCGCGCCTTGTGGATCGATTCCCTGATCGACGCCTCGATCTTCCGCGAGTGGGTGGTCAATGTCGGCCGCCGCGACAGCCGGGCGCGGGTCGCCCATCTGCTGTGCGAATTCTCGCTCCGGCTCGAAGCGGCGGGGCTGGCCAGCAACCATAGCTACGAGCTTCCGATGACCCAGGAGCAGCTCGCCGACGCGGTCGGGCTGACCTCGGTCCACGTCAACCGGGTGCTCAAGCAATTGGGCGAGGACGGGCTGATCACCCGCGACCGCCGCTCGATCGTCATCGAGGATTGGAAGCGGATTCGCGAGGTCGGCGATTTCAACGAGCGTTACCTCCACCACGACGCCCTGGCGGCCCGCGAGGCGGCCTGACTTTCGTCATTCCGGCGAAAGCAAGTCCGGGATGACGAAGTCTAATCCATGTAGTTGCGGGCGCGAACCGAATAAGCCAAATTCGAGTCGCTGTAGAGTCCCACCCGAGTCGGGGGAACGGTCGAAATGTCCCGCCAGGATCGGATCAGCCACCATGTCGACCGCGCGTTCGAGGAGCTCGACCGCGCCCGAAGCGCCGCCTCGCCCGAGGCGGCGATCGCCCATCTCGCGCTCTCCGAGCTCCACCTGGGACGGATGAAGGCGCTGAGCGACCCGGTGGAGAAGCCGGCGCTTCGGCTCGTCGAGTAGGAATCCTTCCCCTCCGCATCTGGCGATGGGGAGGATTTACAGACTCCGCAACGCCTCCGCGACCGCCTTCAGCAGGGTCTCGACCCGGTAAGGCTTGGCGACCCAGCCGAGCGGCTGGGCCGGTTCGGCCCGGGCGCGGACCTGGGCGTCGCCATGGGCCGAGGCGAAGATCGAGCGGATTCCGAGCGTCCGGTAGATTTCCAGCGCGGCGTCGACCCCGTCGCGGTCGCTGGCGAGGCGGATGTCCATGATCACCAGGGCCGGACGGCGCTGCCCGGCGAGCTCGATCGCCTCCTCGGCGGTGGCGGCGATCCCGGCCACCTCATAGCCCGCCTCCCGGAGCCCCGTCTCGGCCTCCATCCCGACCAGGAAATCGTCCTCGACCAGAAGGATGCACGGGCCCGGCCCGGCCGCCGGGCGCTCCGCGGCGCCAGGCTCCTCGATCGGCGCGGCATAACCCGCGCCGCCTTCGCCGCCGCCTTCGATCAGCAGCGCTTCGGCAGTCGTCGCTCGACGGGTGAACATGGAGCGGGCCGGTTACCCGGCGGCGCCCGGCGGGCCGGGAAAATCGAGCAGGCAGCGGGCGCCGCCGCTCCGCTCGACCCGGAAGCTGCCGCCGATCTGCCGGGCCAGGCCGGCCACCAGGCCGAGGCCGGACGATTTCCGGCGAACCTCGCAAAGATCGAAGCCCGGCCCCCCATCCTCGACGGCGAGGGTGAAGCGGCCGTCGGCCTGGGTCAGCGCCACCCTGATCGTGCCGCGCCCCTCGGCGTCCGAGCCATATTTGGCGGCGTTGGTGACGAGCTCGTTGAGGATCAGGGCGAGCGGCACCGCCATGTCGTTGGCGAGCCTGCCGGCATCGGCGTGGAGGTCGAGCCGGACCTTGTCGCCCCAGGCGCCCGCCGCCGCGGCGCAGACCGAGGTCATGAAGGCCTCGCTGTCGAAGCGGCTGAGATTGTCCGACTGGTAGAGCGCCGTCTGGGCGGCCGCCATGGCGGCCACGCGCCGGGAGGCCTCGTCGAGGGCCGAGCGCGCGTCCTCGCTGTCCGTCTCGCGCCGGGCCGCCGCGAGCAAAGCGTAGAGCATCTGCATGTTGTTCTTGATGCGGTGGTTGAGCTCCGCGAAGAGCAGCCGCTGCCTTGTCTCGGCCTGCTTGCGGTGGCCGATGTCGACCAGCACGTTGACCGCGCCGACCATCGCTCCGGCGGAGTCGAACAGAGGCGTCGGATAGGGGATGAAGGGCACCCGGCTGCCGTCCGGCCGCTCCGCCACCGCCTCTGCGCCGCGCACCGGGCGCTTCTCGCTGAGCGCGGTCGCCATCGGGCAAACATCATGCGCCAGCGGGGTTCCGTCGGTCTCGAACAGCTTCCAGCTGACGCACCATTTGTCGTCGCCGATCGCCGGCCGGCGCCCCGACATCTCGACGGCCGCCTCGTTATAATAAGTGATCCGGCCCTCGGCGTCGGTCGTGTAGAGCGCGACCGGAAGCGCATCGAGGATCTCGCGGAGCCGGCGCTCGCTCTCGCGGGCGCTGCGTTCCTCCTGCAGATGCTCGGTGACGTCGTGGAAGCAGGCGATCGCGCCGACGATGTTCCGGCCCGAATCCCGCAGGGCCGTGACGTGCGCCATCGCGCTGATCCGGCTTCCGTCCGGCCGCTCGATCAGCAGCGTCCGGCCCTCGACGCTCTCGCCGGTGCGAAGCGCATGGGCCGTCGGAGTTTCGGCGTCGGCGATCAGGCCGCCGTCGAGGCCGTAGACATGGGAGCTTGGGGACGCTTCCAGCTTCTCGCCGATCTCGGGCGAACGGCCCCACATCCGGGCCGCCCGGGCGTTGAACCAGCGCAAGCGCCCGGAAGCGTCGCAGGCATAGATTGCGAGCGGCAGGAACTCGATCAGCGCCGGCGGCGCGGCGAGCAAAGGTTCGGGGTCGAGGGAGGCAAAAGCGGAGCGCAGGCCGGCGAGGGCGATGGTATCGGTCATCAATCTCTTTCGCCCCTCGGCCGGCCCAAACAGGCCGACCTAACCTGCGTTAAAACGCCGCCGCCGGGCCCGGTTCCCTGGTCCGAGGAATAAAAGCGGATTCAAGCTTCTCTGTGACTTTCCTGTCACGGCTTGCCGAAACGGCGGGCTTGGGTCACCTAGACGCGCAAACCGGAGATTAGACGATGCGCCAGCCTTTCTTCGCCGCTCTCGCCGCCTCCTGCCTCGCCGCCTGCGCCGCCAAGGCCCCGCCCGAGCCCGCCGCCGGCGCCTTCTGGACGCCGGCGCCCGTGGTCGACGCGCCCGATCCCAACAAGATCGTCCAGGAGGCTCCGGCCGACGCGTGGCGGCCGGTCGATCCCTCCGACCTGCTCGTCATCGAGCTGAAGGAGGGCGGCCGGGTGGTCATCGAGCTGGCCCCCGATTTCGCCCCAATCCACATCGCCAACGTCCGCGCCTTCGCCAAAGCGGGCTGGTGGAACGGGGCGGCCATCTACCGGGTCCAGGACAATTACGTCTCCCAATGGGGCAATGGCGACGCCAAGACCGAGCTTCCGGCCGGGGTCGTCCGGCAGCCCCCGGCGGAATATTTCCGGCCGCTCGCCGGCCTTCAGGTGCGGCCCCTCGGCTTCCCCGACAGCTACGCCCCGATGGTCGGCCACGCCAATGGCTGGCCGGTCGGCTACGACCCCGGGGAAGGCCGGGCCTGGCTCACCCATTGCTATTCCTATGTGGGCGTCGGCCGCGACCTTGCGCCCGACACCGGCACCGGCGGCGAGCTCTACGCCGTGATCGGCCACGCGCCGCGCCATCTCGATCTCAACATCGCCGTGATCGGCCGGGTCGTCGAGGGCATGGCCCTGCTCTCCGCCCGGCCCCGCGGCACCGAGGCCCTCGGCTTCTACAAGGAACCGGCCCAGCATATCGGGATCGCCCGAGCCCGCCTCGCCGCCGACATTCCGGCCGCCGAGCGGCCCGCCTTCGAGGCGATGCGCTCCGACAGCCTCGCCTTCAGCCAATATGTGACGGGCCGCGCCAATCGCGGCGGCGATTTCTTCCAGCGTCCGGCCGGCGGCGTCGACATCTGCAACGCCCAGGTGCCGGTGCGGAACGCGACGCACTAAGGCGTCATTGCGAGGAGCGCAGCGACGAAGCAATCCAGCGGGCCTCGGAGGCCGCGCTGGATTGCTTCGCTTCGCTCGCAATGACGGGTTACGCGCCGGCCCCTCGCGTAGGATGATAAGGGGCCGGCGCGACGGCGGCCGCCGCGAAGGCGCCGCCAGCGATTTCAGGCCGCGTAGGCGTGGTCGGCGGCGAACCCCGGGCGGCGGATGGTGCGGACGATGGCGCCGCCGGCGATCATCGGCGCGTTCTCGAGCGGCAAGGCGGTGGTGCAGAAGGCGCACTCCGCCATCGACCGGCCGATATACCAGTGGGTGCGCCCGCAGCCGGGGCAATAGTTCGTCTCATGCTCGCGATAGACGATGTGATAGCCGCGCTGGTCGGCCTGCGGGATGATGCAGCCGCCGCGGTCCTCAAGGATACTCGTCGCCATACTTTGGCTCCCTTTCCACTCACTTGCGGCCCCAACGACCGGCGAGTCTGAAGAGTTTCATGGCTTCAGGATGAACGGAGCCCCGCCAGGGCCGGGCGGCGTCCTGCCGGCGGGGTCGAAAAGCGCGGAAAACTGCGGCGATGAGGCGTTCGGAAGCGTCGGTGAATCGAAGCTCAAAAAAAATTTTGGGCCGCCGTCTTTAACCGTGTTCGGGACGAAACCGCCGCTGCCCCGGGCTCAGAGCTGGATCTTTTCCTTGCGCCGGACGCCGGCCCGGCGCTCGAAGGAGCGGCGCCGGCGCTGGTGGATCGCCACGGCCGTGACCGGAAGCGCGAGAGCGCCCAGCACGAGCGACGACACCAGGACCACGGTTCCCAGCTCCAGTCCTTCCATCACGCTTCCTCCCGAGCGTCTGGTAGCGACAATTCGCGCCGCCGTCACCCTCAAGCGCCCATCGCGGCGGTCCAGATGAGACCATTCGGCGGCACGGCGAGCGCGACACCGCCGGGCGCTCGGCCGCACCGCGGAATTGGAACCGATTCGGAAGCAATCCCGTCGGACTCGCCCGGCCTGCCGTGATTATTATGGGCGACCAACAAGGGAGGAAGTCATGGCGATTCCGACAGGCGGTCAGGTCAGGCCTTATGGCGTTGCGATCAGCGACGCGCTCAGCGATCCGAACTCGACCCTCGAAGATCTGAGCGCTCTGCGCGACCGCGGCCGGCAGGAGCTCGAGGAGACGGGCGATCTCGCCGGCGCCCTCGAGAAGCTCGAAGCCGAGATCCAGTCGCGCAGCTCTGGCTATGCCAAGCCGGGCGGCGGCGTCGTCCCGCTCTACGGAGTCGTCATCCACGACGCGCTCGGCGACCCGCAGACGACCCTGGAGCGGCTGACCGAGCTTCGCGACCAGGGCCGGCAGCAGCTCGAGGAGCAAGGCGATCTTTCCGGCGCTCTCGAGAAGCTCGAAGCGGAGATCAGCCGCCGCTGACTGGAGGGAGAAGGACATGACAGAAGCAACCAGGAGCCCGGTGCCCCCTTACGGGGTCGCCATCGGCGATGCGCTGAAGGATCCCTCGACCAGCCTCGAGGAGCTGATCGCGCATCGCGATCACGCCCGCGAGGTGCTGTCGGCCCAGGGCGACCTCAAGGCCGCGCTCGACCGTCTCGACGCCGAGATCCAGCGCCGCGGCGGCGGGTATTGACGTCATGGCGGATGCCGGAGGGACGCGCACGGAGCCGGTCCGAATCCGCTCCGAGGCCGACCGCCGGCTCCGCCATCCGGTCCATGTCGTCTGGGAGCTGACTCTCGCCTGCAATCTGCGCTGCGCCCATTGCGGCTCCCGCGCCGGCCGGCCGCGCAGCGACGAGCTCAGCATCGACGAGATCCGCTCGATCGTCTCCGAGCTGGCCGCGCTCGGCACTCGCGAGATCAGCCTGATCGGCGGCGAGGCCTATCTCCGCCGCGACTGGCTGGACATCATCCGCGCCGTCGCCGAATCGGGGATCAAGTGCGGGCTCCAGACCGGCGGCCGGGCGCTGACCCGCGCCAAGATCGAAGCCGCCGTCGAGGCGGGCCTCACCTCGGCCGGGGTCTCGGTCGACGGCACCGAAGCGGTGCACGACCGGCTGCGCGGGGTTCCGGGCAGCTTCCGCCAGGCGCTGACCGCGATCGAGGAATTCGCCCGCGCCGGGATCAAGCCGGGCTGCAACACCCAGGTCAACCGCCTGTCGGCGCCGGTGCTCGAGGAGACTTACGAGCATATCTACGCCGCCGGCGCCCGGATGTGGCAGATCCAGCTCACCGTCCCGGCCGGCAACGCGGCCGAGCAGGTCGACCTCATCCTCCAGCCCTGGCAGGTGCCGGAGACCTACGACACCCTCGCCCGATTGTACGAGCGCGGCCGCAAGGCCGGCTTCCGGCTCTTCTCGGGCAACAATATCGGCTATTTCGGCCCCTACGAGCATCTCTGGCGGACGATGACCGACGAGCCGGCTTATTGGGACGGCTGCGGCGCCGCCGAGAGCGGGATGGCGATCGAGGCCGACGGCGTGGTCAAGGGCTGCCCCTCGCTCCACAAGGGCGATTATGGCGGCGGCAACGTCCGCGACCGCGGCAGCCTCACCGAGATCTGGCAGGCCATGCAGGCTTCCGTCCGGCCCAATGTCGAGCGTCCGGCCTGGGGCTTTTGCGGCAGCTGCTATTACAGGTCGGTGTGCAAGTCCGGCTGCACCTGGACCGCCGGCGCGCTCCTCGGAATCCCCGGCAACAACCCGATGTGCGACCATCGCGCCCGGACCCTGCGCGAGGCGGGGATGCGCGAGCGCTTCGAGCAGGTCTCGGCGGCGGCCGACGAACCGTTTGCGCAGGGCCTGTGGCGGCTCGTCCTCGAGACCGCCGACGGCCGGGAGCTGCCCGAAAGCGCCTATCCGGCCTCGCCCCAGCCGAACAATCCCGACGGCGAGATCCTGCTTTGCCGCGGCTGCGGCCATTATTCGTTCGCGGGGGACGAGGGCTGCATGAAATGCGGCGCGCCGCTGGTCGCGGAGATGCCGCGCGGCGACTTCGCCGGGCCTCAGGAGATGGAAGGGGTGCTCGGCCGGCTGGCGGAGATCGATGCCCGCCATGCCCGCCGGCTGGCCGCGCTCCGGGCGTCGCGCGCCGTCGCGGCCGAATGATCTAGCCGCGCTCGGGCGCGATGCAGCCGGCGACCAGGTAGAGCAGGATCGCGACCGGACCCAGCACGAACAGGCTGAGCACTGCCGCCAGGCGGATGAGCGTCGCGTCGGCTCCCGTCGCGTCGGCGAGGCCGGCGCAGACGCCCATCATCTTGCCATTGGCTTTGTCGAGGGTGAAAGGACCGTTCATGGCGCCTTTCCTTCACATTCGTGGCGATTTCTCGCGATTGATGGCGATTGCTTCACTTCTGCCCACAGGCCGGGCGCTCAGACGATCTGAGCGGCCGGGCCGACGGCGGCGGAGATGAACAGGGTCGCGGCGAAGATGGCGCCGATGGCGGAAACCGCGATGTGCTGCAGGCTGGTGAGGTTGAAGGTCATTTTGTGTCTCCCTGAACGGGCGCCGGACCATCCGACGACCATGCCAGGAAGGTTTGCATGGAGCGTGCCAAACCGCGAAAACGGCAGAAAATTGCGCTTTTCGACAGAAGAAGCCAAAGCAGCGCCAGATGCCTGCTTCAACTATTGGGATTCTACACCGAAAATTGGCGGACGAAGGCGGACGCCTTCATGTTCGATTGCGGACAGGTTCAGCTCGCCGGATTGTGCTTCCCGAGAAACGCCTCGACCCGCTTCAGGAAGTCCACCGCATTTTCCGGCTTGGCGAAGCCGTGGCCTTCTTCCGGGTAGAGAATATATTCGTGCGGCCTGCCGGCCCGCTGCAGGGCCTCGTGGAGCTTGGTCGACTGCGACGCCGGAACCCGTTTGTCGTCCTTGCCGTGGGCGATGAGGAGCGGGATCCGGATGTCCCGGGCGCGGGCGAGGGGCGACACCGTTTCGAGATCGAATTTGGAATCGCCCCGGATCCGGTCCCGCCAGTCGCGATAATAACGCTGGGCGATCCATTGCGACGGATTGTAGCGCAGCATGGGACGAAGGTCCGAGACTCCGGCGAAGCTGATCGCGCATCGATAGATTTCCGGGTTCCTCGCCGCCGCCCACATCGCCGCATAGCCGCCATAGGAGGCGCCCATGATGCACACGCGCTTGGGATCGACGAGGCCCTTGTCGGCCAGCCAGCGGACTCCGTCGTCGAGATCGTCCTGCATCTTGCGTCCGAATTCTCCCGACGCCGCGTCGACGAACGCCTTGCCGTAGCCGGTCGAGCCGCGAAAATTGGGTTGGAGGACGACGTAGCCGCGATTGGCGAGGAACTGGGCCCAGGGCTCATAAGTCCATTTGTCGCGGACGAACGGGCCGCCGTGGGGCATGACGATGAGGGGCAGCGCCTTGTCGCCGCGACCCAGCGGCCGGGTCAGATAGGCGGGGATGGCGAGGCCGTCGCGGGCCGCGTAGGTGACGGGCTCGACCGGAGCGAGGGGTTTTCCTCCCAGGGCCTCATAGGATTTCGCGAGCTCGTCGAGAGTCCGTTTCGCGCGATCGTAGAGATAAAAGGCGCCGGGATCCGATCCGGTCGTCGACAGGACGATCATCCGGTTGTCGGAGGCGTCGCGCGAGACGATCCGGTTCACCCGTCCCGGCAACGCCTTGTCCAGGCGCCCCTGAATGGCCTGCATCCCCTGGTCGAGCCAGGCCATGCGTTCGCGCTCGTCGGTGAAGACCACCGCGTCCGGCTCGCCGGTGCGGTTCGAACGGACGATCCCCTCCACGTCGACCCTGGGATGCTCGAAGACGGGCTCGCCCAGCGTGTCGGTGAGGAAATCGTAGCGGTAGACGCCGTACCGGCCGGTCGTCTTGTTGGCGATGGCATAGCCCTTGTTGCTGCTGGCGATCGGGAAGAGCATTTCCAGGTTCGAAAGGCTCATCGCGGCGCTGCGCTTGCCCTTGATCTTGCGGAAGCTCTGGTCCTCGCGCTCGCGATAATAGAGCCACCAGCTGTCGATGTCGCTGCCGAGGCCGGCCCGGACCGTGCCGCTCGGATCCGCATACCAGCTCCACACGCCCGCCCGAGCCGGGGCGACCACCTTCGATTTGAGCGTGGCGAGGTCGATCTGAAGGACGGACGGACTTTCGAAGAAGCTCCGCTGCGCCGACAGCAGGACGTAGGCGCCGGCGGGATCGACGAAGACGATGTCGCCGCCGAACAGTCCGCCGACCTTGTCGCCGCCGAGGGTCTTGGTGAGGCCGGTGTCGAGGTCGCGCAGGAACAGGCGGGTCATCGGCACCTCGTTGCCGAGGTACTTGACGGTTCCGAAGACGCTGATCAGGACCCGGCGATTGCCGGCCCAGCGGACGGACAGCACCTCCATCTTCTCGGGGACGCCGATCCGGGTGAGCTGGTTCGAATCGCCGTCCAGATCGTAGACCAGGATCGACTTCTGCTTGCCGCTCAGCGCGATGGCGACGACGTGCTTGCCGTTCGGCGAGATTTCGGGGCTGCCGTAGCTGGCGAAGGCGCCGAACGTCTCGGCGGAAATCCGCTCGGGGACGGCAGGGGCGGCCGCCAGGCTCGCCGGCATCGGCGCCGCAAGCGCGACCGCGGCCACATATTCGGCAAAATATCTCAACATGGTCCGCCCCCGGATGATGGCCGGGACAAACCCTAATGCCGCCGCGGCGGCTGGCAAGTCCTTCCGCGCCTTAAAGAAAAGCCCCGCCCGGATTGCTCCGGGCGGGGCTCTCGCAAGCCGAATTTAAGGATCGGATCGATCAGCCGGCGCCGCCGGCCAGCGCCGCGAGCAGGAGCAGGGCGACGATGTTGGTGATCTTGATCATCGGGTTGACCGCCGGGCCGGCCGTATCCTTGTAGGGATCGCCGACCGTATCGCCGGTCACCGCGGCCTTGTGGGCCTCCGAGCCCTTGCCGCCGTAATTGCCGTCCTCGATATATTTCTTGGCATTGTCCCAGGCGCCGCCGCCCGAGGTCATCGAGATGGCGACGAACAGGCCGGAGACGATCACGCCGAGCAGAAGCGCGCCCAGAGCGGCGAAGCCCTGCTCCTTGCCGGCGATCCAGGCGATGACGAAATAGACAAGGATCGGGGTCAGCACCGGAAGCAGCGAAGGGACGATCATCTCCTTGATCGCCGCCTTGGTGACGAGATCGACGGTGCGGGCGTAATTGGGCCGCGAGGTGCCGTCCATGATGCCCGGGTTGGAGCGGAACTGCTCGCGCACGTCGAGGACGACGTTGCCGGCCGCACGGCCGACCGCGGTCATCCCCATCGCCCCGAACAGATAGGGGAGGAGGGCGCCGAGCAGCAGGCCGACGACGACATAGGGGTTGGACAGCGAGAAATCGATCCCGCCGGCGCCGATGCCGAGCTCGGAAGCATAATGCTCCAGATCGGTCGTGTAGGCGCCGAACAGCACCAGGGCGCCGAGAGCGGCGGAGCCGATCGCATAGCCCTTGGTGACCGCCTTGGTGGTGTTGCCGACCGCGTCGAGGGCGTCGGTGCGGGTGCGCACGTCCTCCTCCATCCCGGCCATCTCGGCGATACCGCCGGCATTGTCGGTGACCGGGCCGTAGGCGTCGAGGGCGACGACCATTCCGGCGAGCGCGAGCATCGCGGTCGCGGCGAAGGCGATGCCGATCAGGCCGGCCAGCTGGTAGGAGACGATGATCCCGACGCAGATGACGAGGGTCGGAAGAGCGGTCGACTCGAGGCTGATCGCGAGGCCCTGGATGACGTTGGTGCCGTGGCCGGTCTGCGAGGCCTTGGCGATCGAGCGGACCGGCCGGTAGTTGGTGCCGGTATAATATTCGGTGATCCAGACAATGAGGCCGGTCACTCCGAGGCCGACCAGCGAGCACCAGAAGAGGTCCATGCCGGTGAAGCCGCCGCCGACCGCGGTCCGCGCCACGTCCGCCGCGACATCGCTTCCCGCGGCCTCGGCGGCCCCGCCGATGACGGCGTTCATGTCGCCGCCGAGCGTCTGCCACATGACATAATAGATGGCGGGGATCGAAAGCGCCGCGGTCGTCCAGAAGCCCTTGTACAGGGCGCCCATGATCGACTGCTTGGAGCCGAGGCGGACCATGTAGGTGCCGATGATCGAGGTGATGATGCACACGCCGCCGATGATCAGCGGAAGGCTCATCAGCGCCAGCATCTGCTCGGCGCCGGCGCTCACGAGAAGCGCGATCAGCACCATGGTGGCGCCGACGGTGACGACATAGGTCTCGAACAGGTCGGCGGCCATGCCGGCGCAATCGCCCACATTGTCGCCGACATTGTCGGCGATCACGGCCGGGTTGCGGGGATCGTCCTCGGGGATTCCGGCCTCGACCTTGCCGACCAGATCGGCGCCGACGTCGGCGGCCTTGGTGAAGATGCCGCCGCCGAGACGGGCGAAGATCGAGATCAGGGAAGCGCCGAAAGCGAGCGCGACGAGGGCGTCGACGACCTGGCGGTCGTTCGGGGCGAGGCCCATCGCGCCGACCAGGATGTAGAAGAAGACGGCGATGGCGAGCAGAGCAAGTCCGGCGACCAGCATTCCGGTGATCGCGCCCGCCCGGAAGGCGACGGTGAGGCCGCGCTGGAGGCTGGTGCGGGCGGCCTCGGCGGTGCGGACGTTGGCCCTCACCGAGATGTTCATGCCGATGAAGCCGGCGGCGCCCGAAAGCAGGGCGCCGATGGCGAAGCCGCCGGCCTCGATCGGGCCGAGGAAGAAAAAGACCAAAGCCGCGACGACGACGCCGACGATTGCGATCGTGGTGTATTGGCGGCGGAGATAGGCGTTGGCGCCCTCCTGGATGGCGGAGGCGACCGCGACCATGCGCTCATTGCCGGCCGGGGATTTGAGCACCTGGAGGCTGGTGAGAATGCCGTAGAGCACTGCGACTATTCCGCAGGCTATGGCAATGAGCACGACGGTCATGAAAAGGTCCTTCCCCTTGAATTCGAAAGCCGGGCAGGGCGATAGCCCCGGCGCGGACGCGCCCGGATGTGCCGCGCCCTTTAGGGGCCTTGCGCGCGGGATTCAACCGGGCGCGTTCAGCGATGTTCCCAGCCGAGCCTGGGCGGCA
>DASTFN010000030.1:0-96912 GCA_035719905.1 Allosphingosinicella sp. | reverse complement strand
GTGACGTCGGCGATGTTCCTGACCTGCGCGGTCAGGTTGCCGGCCATGAAGTTGACCGAGTCGGTCAGGTCCTTCCAGGTGCCCGCAACCCCCGGCACGTCTGCCTGGCCACCGAGCTTCCCCTCCGATCCGACCTCGCGTGCCACGCGCGTGACTTCCGAGGCGAACGCGCTGAGCTGATCGACCATCGTGTTGATGGTGGTCTTCAGCTCGAGGATCTCGCCGCGGACGTCGACGGTGATCTTTCTCGAGAGGTCGCCCTTGGCGACCGCGGTGGTGACGTCGGCGATGTTCCTGACCTGCGCGGTCAGGTTGCCGGCCATCGAGTTGACCGAGTCGGTGAGGTCGCGCCACGTGCCCGCAACGCCGCGCACGTCTGCCTGCCCGCCGAGCTTGCCTTCCGTGCCGACTTCCCGCGCCACGCGCGTGACTTCCGACGCGAACGCGTTCAGCTGGTCGGTCATCGTGTTGATGACCTTCTTGATCTGCAGGATCTCGCCGGCCGCTTCGACCGTGATCTTCTGATTCAGGTCGCCGCTCGCAATCGCCGTCGCGACCTTCGACACGTCGCGGAGCTGCACGGTCAGGTTCCCGGCCAGCTGGTTGACGTTGTCGGTGAGATCGCGCCAGGTGCCGGCGACGCCCTTGACTTCCGCCTGGCCGCCGAGCTTCCCTTCGGTGCCGACTTCCTTGGCCACGCGCGTCACTTCCGAGGCGAACGACGACAGCTGGTCCACCATCGTGTTGATGGTGTTCTTCAGCTCGAGGATCTCGCCGCGGACGTCGACGGTGATCTTCTTGGAGAGATCGCCGCGCGCGACCGCGGTGGTGACTTCGGCGATGTTTCTGACCTGCGAGGTGAGATTGCCCGCCAGCGTGTTGACGTTGTCGGTGAGGTCCTTCCACGTGCCTGCCACGCCGCGGACTTCGGCCTGCCCGCCCAGCTTGCCTTCGGTGCCGACCTCGCGCGCCACGCGCGTGACCTCCGCGGCAAACGACCGGAGCTGGTCGACCATCGTGTTGATGACGTTCTTGATCTGCAGGATCTCGCCGCGGACGTCGACGGTCACCTTCTGCGTGAGGTCGCCGGTGGCAATCGCGGTGGCGACCTTCGAGACGTCGCGCAGCTGCACCGTGAGGTTGCTCGCCATCAGGTTGACGTTGTCGGTGAGGTCCTTCCAGGTGCCGGCCACGCCCTTCACTTCCGCCTGGCCGCCCAGCTTGCCTTCGGTGCCGACCTCGCGCGCCACGCGCGTGACTTCCGAGGCGAACGCGTTGAGCTGATCGACCAGGACGTTGATCGTGTTCATCAGCTCGAGGATCTCGCCCCGCACGTCGACGGTGATCTTCTTGGAGAGGTCGCCGTTGGCGACCGCGGTGGTGACGTCGGCGATGTTCCTGACCTGCGCGGTCAGGTTGCCGGCCATGAAGTTGACCGAGTCGGTCAGGTCCTTCCAGGTGCCCGCGACACCTTTCACGTCAGCTTGTCCGCCGAGCTTGCCTTCGGTGCCGACTTCACGGGCCACGCGGGTCACTTCCGCGGCGAAGGAGCTGAGTTGATCGACCATCGTGTTGATCGTGTTTTTCAGCTCGGAGATCTCGCCCTTTACGTCAACTGTGATCTTTTTCGACAAGTCGCCGTTCGCGACGGCGGTGGTCACTTCGGCGATGTTGCGGACCTGGCCGGTCAGATTCTCGGCCATGAGATTGACGTTGTCGGTCAGATCCTTCCAGGTGCCGGCGACGCCCTCCACCCGCGCCTGGCCGCCGAGCTTGCCCTCGGTTCCGACCTCGCGCGCCACTCGGGTGACCTCCGAGGCGAAGCTGTTGAGCTGGTCGACCATGACGTTGATCGTGTTCTTCAGCTCGAGGATCTCGCCCTTCACCTCGACCGTGATCTTCTTGGAGAGGTCGCCCGAGGCGACGGCGGTGGTCACCTCGGCGATGTTGCGGACCTGGCCCGTCAGGTTGGTGGCCATGGCGTTGACGTTGTCGGTGAGGTCCTTCCAGGTGCCGGCGACGCCCTTCACATTGGCCTGGCCGCCGAGCTTGCCCTCGGTTCCGACCTCGCGCGCCACGCGGGTCACCTCGGAGGCGAAGGAGGCGAGCTGCTCGACCATCGTGTTGACGATCTTGCCGATGCGAAGGAACTCGCCCCTCAGCGGCCGGCCGTCGATCTCGACGGTCATCGACTGCGACAAATCGCCCTTGGCGACCGCGCCGATGACCCGCGCGACCTCGGCGGTCGGCTGGACCATGTCCTCGATCAGCTCGTTGACCGAGCGGATCGCCGATTCCCAGCCCCCCGTCGCCGCCTTGACGCGGCCGCGCTGGCTGATCTTGCCTTCTTTTCCCACCACCTGGGAGAGCCGCTCGAGCTCGTCGGTCATCTGCTCGTTCAAGGAGACGGTTTCGTTGAACAGGCGGGCGATCTCGCCGTCCTCGCCGGGAAGGTCTTCGGAGAGGCGGACGGTGAAGTCACCGCGGCGGAAGCTGCGGAGAGCGCTAAGCAGCTGGCGGCGATCGATGAAATCGCGCGGGGCCTGTACGTTCAACTCACCACTCCTTCGTGCGTCTTCCCCCCGCCCGAAATCAGTGCCAGGCCCCCGCCCGTGCCGGCAACATAGCCGAAGGATGAAAAAATCCACCCCAGAAATTTGCCAAGCGTGCGATTAACCAGTTCGCTGCCTTGTCTTAGCCGGCTGGGCGGATAGAAGGCGGCCCGGGCGGGGACAATGTCTGACGTGCCGTAGCGGCGCGATGAGGATCGAGCGCCCGCAATGCCCTCCGACGAGGATGTCTCCAGCTTCATTCGCTCGACCTTCCGCTCGGTCTGGGCACTGGAATTGCTCTGCTTCCTCAGGCAGGATCGCGCCCGCACCCTGTCGCACCAGGAGATGGTGGCGGGGCTGAGGGGGAGCGATCTGGTGGTCACGCAGAGCGTCGATGCGCTGACGGCGGCGGGCCTGGTCATCGCCGAGGCGGACGGGTCGGCGCGCTATAATCCGGCTTCCGAGGAGCTCGACCGGCTCGTCGAGCGGACCTCGGCCCTCTACGCCCGGAGCCCGGACCTGGTCCGGCGAATGATCGTCGCCGCGGCCAATCCCGCCATCACCGCCTTCGCCGACGCCTTCCGGCTCAGGAAGGACTGAAGCGATGTCGACCTGGTTCCCGGCCGCCGTCTATCTGCTCTGCTTCCTGACCAGCGCGGCCTGCGCCTTGCTCCTCGCCCGCAGCTACCGCCGCACCGGCGCCCGCCTGCTGTTCTGGAGCGCGCTCTGCTTCCTGTTCCTCGCCGCCAACAACCTGCTGGTGATCTTCGACCTGCTGCTCATCCCGGACGTGGACTTCCGGCTTGCCCGCTACGGGCTCGCCCTCGCCGCGCTCGGTGTGCTGCTGTTCGGCTTCATCTGGGATCTGGAGGACTAGGTGGAGACCCTTTTCGACTTCCTCTCCGGCGCGATCACGATGGGTTTCGTCGTCGCCGGCTTCTTCTTCCTGCGCTTCTGGAAGCGGACCCACGAAAGCCTGTTCGTCGCCTTCGCCGCGGCCTTCTGGCTGCTCGGCCTCGCCCAGGCGCTGCTGACCTTCGCCGATATCCCGGTCGAGGAGCGCAGCTGGCTCTTCCTGCTCCGCCTCGCCGCCTTCTCGCTGATCCTCGTCTCCATCTGGAGGAAGAACCGGCGGGCGTGACCGAGCGAGTCTCGCCTGCTTTGGCGCGCCGGATCGCGCTTGCGGCCCAGGGTTTCGGCCGCCCGCGGCCGGCGGCGGTCACGTCCCGCGACCTTGGCCGGACCGTCGGCCGGCTCGGGCTCCACCAGATCGACAGCGTCAACGTTCTGGTGCGGGCCCATTATCTGCCCGCCTTCTCGAGGCTCGGCGCCTATGATTGCGGCCTCGTCGACCGCACGGCCTGGGGGGCGAGGCGCGATCGCCGATTGTTCGAATATTGGGCCCATGAAGCCTCGCTTCTGCCGCTCGACATGCATCCTCTGCTGCGCTGGCGGATGGCGCGCGCCGAGCGCGGCGAGATCGGCTGGGGAAGCCTCAAGGCCTATGCCGGCGAGCGCCGTCCGGAGGCGGAGGCGATCCTCGAGCGGGTCCGGGCCGAGGGGCCGCTCGCCGCCTCGGATTTCGAGGAGGGCAGGAGCAGGAGCGGGTGGTGGGAATGGGGCGACACCAAGCGCGCCCTGGAATGGCTGTTCTGGGCCGGCCTGATCACCACCGCCACCCGCCGCCCCAGCTTCGAGCGGCTCTACGACCTTCCCGAGCGGGTCATCCCCGCCGCGATCCTCGCGCTTCCGACCCCGGCCGAGGCCGAGGCGAAGCGGGCGCTGGTGGAGCGGGCGGCGGCGGCGCTCGGAATCGCCACCGAGACCGACCTCAGGGACTATTTCCGGCTCAAGCCCGAGGAGGCGAGGGCGGCGGTCGCCGACCTAGTGGAGGAAGGAATGCTCATTCCGGCCGAGGTGAAGGGCTGGGCGAGGACCGCCTATCTCCACCGCGACGCCCGCCGGCCGCGCCGTATCTCCGGCCAGGCTTTGCTCGCGCCGTTCGATCCCCTGGTCTGGGAGCGAAGCCGGACCGAGCGATTGTTCGGCTTCCGCTACCGGATCGAGATCTACACTCCGGCCGAGAAGAGGCTGCACGGCTATTACGTCCTGCCCTTCCTGCTCGACGAGGCCCTGGTCGCCCGGGTCGACCTCAAGGCCGACCGCCAGCGCTCGCGGCTGCTGGTGCAGCGGATCACCCTGGAGCCGAAGGCGCCGCCCGAGACCCGGGAACGCCTCGCCGCCGAGCTCGAGCTGATGGCGCAGTGGCTTGGGCTGGAGGCGGTGGAGGCGGGATCGTCACCCCGGACTTGATCCGGGGTCCATGAACACCGTGGCACGAAAGCTCATGCGGACGTGTTCATGGATGCCGGATCACGTCCGGCATGACGAAGAAAGTGCGGGTCAGCCGGTCTTCGCCGCCGCGCCGGAGCGGGCGATGAACTCGCCGTGCATCGGCATATGCTCCGCCATCCGGGCATAGCTCTCCCGCATCTTGTCGAGGGCTTCGGCGATCGTCTCCGGGTCGAGGGCGTCGGCGGCGGGCTCATGGTCCTCGGGAACGAGGCCTTGGCCGAGCATCACCGCGGCCCAGCTCGGGGTTCCGAAAAGCTCGCGCCCTTCCCGGAAGACCCGCCCCTTCGCCCGCCAGAGCTCGATCTTGCGGGCCAGGCTGTCCGGCACCTCCATCGTCCGGCAATGGTTCCAGAAGCCGGAATCGTCCCGCCTCGTCACCTTGTAGTGGAGGATGATGAAGTCGCGCGCGTCCTCGTACACGTCCTGCATCTGGCGATTATATTCGTCGCGCTCGACGGGGTTGAAGCGCCGGTCGGGGAAGAGCGCCAGAAGCTTGACGATCCCGCTCTGGATGAGGTGGATGCTGGTCGATTCCAGCGGCTCGATGAAGCCGCTCGAGAGGCCGAGCGAGACGACGTTGCGGTTCCAGGCGAGCCGGCGCCGGCCGGCGATGAAGGCGAGGTGGCGCGGCTCGGCGAGCGGCTCGCCCTCGAGGTTGGCGAGCACCAGCGCCGCGGCGTCGGAATCGGAGATATGGTCGCTCGAATAGACGAGGCCGTTGCCCATCCGGTGCTGGAGCGGAATCCGCCATTGCCAGCCGCCGGCACGGGCGGTGCAGCGGGTGAACGGATCGGGCTGGCCCGGATAAAGGCTCGGCACCGCCACGGCGCGGTCGCAGGGGAGCCATTGCTTCCACGCTTCGTAGCCGGTCGCCAGCTTGCCCTCGATCAGCAGCCCGCGGAAGCCGGAGCAGTCGATGAACAGGTCGCCCTTCAGGATCGTGCCGTCGGCCAGGGTGACGGACTCGACATCGCCGCTCGCCCCGTCGAGCGCGGCGTCGACGATCCTGCCTTCGACCCGGCGCACGCCGTCCGCTTCCGCGCGCCCGCGCAGGAAGCGGGCGTAGAGGCCGGCGTCGAAATGGAAAGCGTGGAGGAGCTGCGAGAAGGGCAGGCGCGCGTCTGGGCCGGGGCGGGCATAGCGGCCGAGCGAGGCCGCCGTCGCGCTCATCGACCAGGCGGCGATGGCGGGAAGCTCACGGCGCTTGCGCTCGCGCAGGTAGATTTGATGGAAATGGACCCCGCGGAAATCCTGGCCATGGTCGCCGAACGGGTGGAAATAGCGCTCGCCCAGTGCCCCCCAGTCGACGAACTCGATGCCAAGCTTGAACGTCCCCTGGGTCGCGGCGAGGAACTCGTCCTCGTCGATCCCGAGCATGTTGTTATAGGCGATGAGAGGCGGGATGGTCGCCTCGCCCACCCCGACCGTTCCGATCTCGTCGGACTCGACCAGAACGATGTCGAGCGAGCGGCGGTCGAGCAGTCGGGCGAGCGCCGCGGCGGCCATCCAGCCTGCCGTTCCGCCGCCGACGATCACGATATGGCGGATGGCATGTTCGTTCATCGGGCCCACCCCTAACCTGTCTTGCGTCCGCTCCGCCACACCGGCTTATAAATCCGATAAATGGCTTGTCAGCTTCCGCCGACCGGCTGTAGGAACCGGCCCACAGAAGCCCGGAAAAGGGCTCAACCGCCGGGGAGGCCGCGCCATGCGCCTGAAGACACTCGTCCTGTGCTCGTCATCCGCCGCAATCCTCGCCTTCGCCGCAACGCCCGCTTTCGCCCAGGCAGATCCCGCGGCCCCGGATACGAGCGAAGAGCCGCAGACCGATCCTGAAGATGACGGCTCGACCGACGTAACCGCCGGTCCCCCTGAGGCCGAAGGCGAGAACGAGATCGTCGTCACCGGCCTTCGCCGAAGCCTCCAGTCGGCCCAGGGTCTCAAGCGCAACTCGGACCAGATCGTCGACGCGATCGTCGCCGAGGATATCGGCAAGCTGCCCGACATCGCCGTATCCGACACCGCCGCCCGAATTCCGGGCATCCAGGTCGTGCGCGAGCGCGGCGAGGCCGGGAACGTGCTCCTTCGCGGCCTCAACGAAGACTTTTTCACGACGACCTATAACGGCCGGGAGATCTTCACCGCCGAGCGGCGCTCCGTCGCCCTTCAGGATTTCCCGGCGGGCGGGATCAGCGCCATCGAGGCGTTCAAGACGTCGACCGCGAACCTGGTCGAGCCGGGCCTGTCCGGCCTCATCAACGTCCGCTCGCGCCGGCCCTTCGATTTCAAGGGCTTCGAGATCGCCGGCTCGGTCTGGGCGAATTATCCCAGCCAGTCCGAGGATGTCAGCCCCAACGCGCAGCTCCTGATCAGCAATCGCTGGGACGTGGGCGGCGGCGAGATCGGCGCTCTGATCAATTTCTCCTACACGCGCTTCCACTATCAGGACTCGATCCGCCGCCACGGCTTCTTCATCGCCGATCTCGCCGGCGGACGTTCGCCCGACTGGCCCGAGATCCACTACAACCAGGCCGAGCGCTGGCGGCCCTCGATCAACGGCGCCCTCCAGTGGCGGCCGTCGCCCGGGCTCGAATTCTACGTCGAGGGGCTGTGGCAGGGCTATCGCGAGAACGTCACCGACAATATGTGGGCCCAGCCGCTCTGGGGCGGCGCCAGCTACGACAACATCGTCCGCGACGGCCCCAACATCATCAGCGGAACCGTCAACCGGCCCACGGCCTGCTGCTCGTCCACCGAAACCTGGGGCTTCCAAGGCGCGACCAAGCGCGAGACCGATACCTATCAGTTCGCGGTCGGCGGAAGCTACGATGCCGGCCCGTTGCGGCTTTCCGCCGATCTCGCCCGCACCAGCAGCGAATTCAACCTCAGGACCGAGAGCGTCGACTACGAGCTCAACACCAACAATTTCTCGGTCGACTGGTTCACCGGCAGGCCCGGCGGTTCGGGGCCGACCTTCCAGGTGCGCGGCATCGATCCTTCCAATCCCGCCATCTACAATTACCGCGGCTTCTTCGAGGATTATCTGACCGCCAAGGGCGACGACTGGCAGGCCCGCCTCGACCTCGAATATGAGCCCGGGATCGACTTCCTCCCGAAGATCCAGGCGGGCGTCCGCTTCGTCGACCGCGACGCCTCACGGACCGCGGGCGCTTTCTACTGGAACCAGCGCGGCCGCAACGTGCCGATCACCGCCGTGCCGCTCGACTATGAGCTGTTTCACTCCGCCTTCCACGGCGACAACCACAAGCCCTCGCCGCTGACCTGGCTGGCGCCGACCTTCAGCAGCGTGTGGAACAACCTTGCCCAGTTCAGGCAGTTCAACATCGGCTTGAACGGCCAGGGTTCGATCGACGGGCCGCCGGTCGATCCGGGACGCTCGTTCGAGATCAGCGAAAGATCCTATGCCGGCTACGGCCAGCTGAACTACGAGTTCAATCTCGGCGGCGAGACCGTGGTCGACGGCGCGATCGGCCTTCGCGTGGTCAAGACCGAGGATGATATCACGGGCACCCTCTTCCTCTTCGGCGGGGGAACTCAGCCGGTAAGCTTCCAGAGCGAATATACCGACTGGCTGCCCAATTTTAACATGCGCATCCGCTTCTCGCCCGAATGGCAATTGCGTCTCGCGGCGACGGAAACCCGGACCCGGCCGACCTTCGACCAGCTCAATCCCGCGCTCAGCCTGGGGCCACCGGTGGTCTGCACCCCCGGCGCAACGAGCTGCTTCCGGCGCGCCTCGGGCGGCAACCCCTTCCTGGTCCCGCTCAACTCCAGGAATTACGACGCGAGCCTGGAATATTATTTCTCGCGCAACGGCTTCGCCTCGATCGCGGCTTTCCGCCGCGACATGAGGGGCTTCATCGCCAATGGCGAGTCCGAGTTCGGGGCGCCGGATCCGGTGAGCGGCGTTCCGGTTCTGCTCACCGGGCCCTTCAACACCGAGAAGGGCCGGATCCAGGGCATGGAGGCGCAGCTCAGCACCTTCTTCGACTTCGACGGCCTGCCGAACTGGCTGAAGTCCTTCGGAGCGCAGGCCAACGCCACCTATATCAAGGCGGAGGCGGACTTCCCGGTCCCCGGCGGGACCCGGCGCCTGCGCATCCCGGACGTCTCGAAATGGACCTACAACCTCGTCGGCATGTACGAGGCGCATGGGCTCACGCTTCGGCTCGCCTACAACAAGCGCACCGGCTTCCCCGAGGGCGCCCTGTCGGATCGCGGCGGCTACACGCTTCAGGGCCGCGGTCATTCCGTCTCGAGGCTCGACTGGTCGAGCAGCTACGCGTTCAACGACAATCTGACCTTGTTCTTCGACTGGACGAACATCCTCGGCAAGCCGTTCCAGTCGGACATCGTTCGGGTCAATTACAACGGGACCGGAATGGCGACTGGGACTGAGGTCTTCCCGATGGTCGTGCGCTTCGAGGAAACGGTCCTCACCGGCGGAGTCCGCTTCCGCTTCTGATCCGCGCCGTCATTGCGAGGAGCGAAGCGACGAAGCAATCCCGTGGGACTCGGAGGCCGCACTGGATTGCTTCGCTACGCTCGCAATGACGGTGAGCGGAGCACCTACTTCCCCGCCTCGCGCAGGCTCATTCCGATCTGCGGCCTGCCGTCCTTCCAGAACAAAGGCGCGACGTAGAGGTAGCGTTTGTCGTCGGCCTTTCGGCAGCCCCTGGTCGCCTCCCAGGCGTGGAAAGCGATGAAGTGGCGGCCGGCGGCCTGGAAGATGCTGGTGTGGCCGGGGCCGCTGAGGCAGCCGGCTTCCTTGTCGTTGAAGCTGTTGAGGATCGGATTTTCCGGCGCGTCCCGGCACGGGCCGAGCGGGCCGGCGCAGGTCGCGTAGCCGGTCGCGTAGCGCGACAGCCTCTCCTTCGGATCCCAGCCGAAGAAGGCGGCGGAGAAGAAGAGCTGATGCCCGGCCGGCGAGCGGACCATGGCCGGCGCCTCGACCAGCCTATATTCCCATTCCTTGTCGTCCTCGACCAGGGCGACGGGCGCTCCGATCACGGACAGGCCGTCCTCCGCCAGCCGCTGGCCCCAGATCACCGTCTTCCTCCCGACCCGGTTCCCGTCGCTCTTGTAATAGAGGTAGAGCTTGCCGTCCCCGTCGCGGAACGGGTTGGCGTCGATCGTGCCGCCGAGGTCGAACTGGCAGACCAGGGGCTCGGCCGAGGCATCCCTGAACGGCCCCCTGGGATCGTCCGCCGCGGCGACCCCGAGGCATTGGACGTTCCGCTTGCGGTGATTGGCCGTGTAATAGAGCAGCCACCTGCCGCCGACCTTGATCACTTCGGGCGCCCAGGTGAAGCCCTCCTTCACCCAGGGGGCGAGCTCCGGCATCCCGTCGCGGCGCTTGCCGCCGGGCCCGGCCACCCAGGTCCAGTGGACGAGGTCGCGCGAGCTCAGCATCGGCAGGTTGATCCCGGCGTTGGTCGCGTAGGCGATGAACTCGCCCTGGTGCTCGACGATGTGCGGGTCGGGGAAATTGTCCCTGAACACCGGCACGAAGCTCGGCTCCGCGGCCGACGCGGTGGCGGCCGCCGCGAGCAGCAGGCCGGCCAGAAACGAGCGATGGGTTGGCATCGCGGACGATCCTCTCGCGGTTGAAGCCGGTTCGGCTTGTCGCACGGTGCCGACCGCGTCCAGCAAAAACTCTTTCCTCCGCCGTGGCTTAGCCGGCCCGCTCGGAATCCTCGATCATCGACATGACTTCGGCGATGATCGCCGCCATGGCGCCCCGGGCGGCAAGGCCGTCACCCGCTTCGATCGCCACCAGAACGGCATGATGGGCGGGCAGGCTCGCCGTCCGCCCCTTGAAGCGGTTGGTGAAGCGGATCGAGGTCCTAAGCGCGGTCGCAACGACGTCGCGGAACTGCATGTAGAAGGGATTGGCCGAGGCGTTGAGAATGGCGACGTGGAAGGCGATGTCCGCGTCCAGAGTGTCCTCGCCGGTGGCTTCGGCGGCCTCCATCCGCTCATAGCCCTTGCGGATCTCCGCCACCGCCGCCGGGTCCGCCCCGAGCGCCGCCAGCGCCGCCGCTTCCGGCTCGATCGCGATCCTGAGCTCGCTGAACTGACGAAGCAGCTCGAGCGAGAATTTGCGCTCGAGGAGCCAGCGCAGGACGTCGGTGTCGAACAGATTCCAGGACGAGGAGGGCTGGACCGTGGTCCCCTTGCGCGGGCGGGCGGTGAGCAGGCCCTTGGCGGTGAGCATCTTGACCGCCTCGCGGGTCACCGAGCGGCTCACATCATGGTGGACGGCAAGCTCGGCTTCGGTCGGGAAGCGCTGCGTTTCATAGGCGCCGGTGACGATCGCCCGGCCGAGCGCCTCGAGCATCGCGAAGGTCAGGTTGCGGCCCTGCGCGTCGGCGCGTCCGCCAGGCTCCTCCACGGCCCTCATATGGTCCCCACGCTCTCCGCTCGCTATGCCCGTTTAATCCTATAATTCCTTCCTGGGGGCGGCACCAGCGCCATGCGGACGCCGCTATTCGAACGGATCGACGATCTCGCGCCGGCCGACCAGGAAGGCGTCGGCGACGATCCGGAGCGGCTCGCGGTCGACGTCGCTCTGCCGAGCTTCGACGAGCTCGGCGAAGCGGGCGTAGAGCGCGGGATATTCGCCGCGCGCCTCGACCGGCTGCGGCTCGCCGTCGAGGATCATCCGGGCGCCGCCGTCGAGCAGCTCGACGATCCTTCCGTCCCCGGTCTCGACCCGGATCGTCCAGCGCTCGCCCTCGGTGCAGCGCCAGTCCAGATCGGCCGCGAACCTGCCGGCCTCGCCCTCGAAGGCGATCCGCGCCGCGATCGGGGTCTGCCTGTTCTGCGGGAAGGACAGCCTTGCCTCCCGCACGAACAGCCGCGTCGGAAGGATCCGGGTGGCGATGGACAGGGCGTTGATTCCGGGATCGAAGATTCCGAAGCCGCCCGGCGCCCAGATCCATTCCTGCCCCGGATGCCATTTGCGCACGTCCTCGTGCCAGCGGATCTGAAGCGCGCGCACCGTCTTTCCGGCGAGCGCCGCCTTGGCGCCGGGCACGGCGGCGGCGTGCTGGGAATGCCAGGCGGTGAACAGGGTCCGTCCCGCCTCGCGGCCGAGCCGCTCGATCTCCTCTATCTCGCCGAGGGTCGTCGCCGGCGGTTTTTCGAGCAGGACGTCGAGCCCGGCGGCGAAGGCGGCTTTGGCGACGGCGAGGCGGACGGTCGGAGGCGTGCAGATCGCGACCGCGTCCAGCTCGCCGGCCATGGCGTCCAGCATCGCCTCGGTGGAGGGGAAGACCGGCACCCCGGCGTCGGCCGGGGCTCGGGGGCTCACCACCGCGGCGAGGACGAACCTTGGATCGGCCGCGATGGACGGCGCGTGCTGATCCCTGGCGATCTTCCCGTACCCGACGATGGCGATCCGGATCGGCATAAGCGCTCCTGGCGGAAATTCGGCGTTTGATGGGGTGATTGGCGGCCGGAGGCAACAACCGGTGGTGACGGCAAAGGATGCCTTGGCCGGGCCGATCGGCTATGAGGCGTTTCGGGAGGATTCAGCATGGCCGATCAATCCGCCGCCAGGCTTGTCGCGGACGAAGGCGAGGGCCGCCGGGTCTTCGACCTTCAGCATCGGGCGTCCCGGCAGGGTCCCGCCGCCGACCTCGAGCTTCGCAAGGACCGGCTCGAGCGGCTTCGCGCACTCGTCGCCGGCAACGAGGCCGCTCTCGCCGAAACCATTTCGCAGGATTTCGGGATCCGCTCGCGCACCGAGACGGAATTGCTCGAGATCGTCCCGACCCTGAACGCGATCCGCCACGCCAGGAAGCATCTGGCGGCGTGGATGCGCCCCGAACGGCGCCGGGTCGACCCGTTGTTCCAGCCGGCCAGCGCCCGGGTGCGGCACGAGCCGCTCGGCGTGATCGGGATCATCTCGCCGTGGAACTATCCGCTCCAGCTCGCCCTCTCGCCTCTGGTCGACGCTCTCGCCGCCGGCAATCGCGCGATGCTGAAGCCCTCCGAGCTGACGCCCGCTTTCTCGGAGCTTCTGCGCCGCCTGGTCGCCGAGCGGTTCGACGAAGCGGAGGTGGCGGTGATCACCGGCGGAGTCGAGATCGGCCAGGCCTTCGCCTCCCTGCCGTTCGACCATCTGCTGTTCACCGGCTCGACCGCCGTCGGGCGCAAGGTCTACCAGGCCGCCGCCGCCAATCTGGTGCCGGTGACCCTTGAGCTGGGCGGCAAGTCGCCGACCCTCGTCTGCCCCGGCTACGATCTCGCCAAGGCGGCGCGAAGCATCGCCTTCGGCAAGTTCGTCAATGCCGGCCAGACCTGCATCGCACCCGATTATGTGCTGGTGCCGGAAGGCCAGGAGCGAGCCTTCGCCGACGCCTTGATGGCCCAGGTACGGCGCTCCTATCCCACCATCGCCGGCAATGACGATTATTCCGGCCTGATCAGCGAGCGCCACCGGCAGCGTCTGGCCGACGCGATCGAGGCGGCGCGGGCGGGCGGCGCCACATTGCTCAGTCATGAGGACGAGGGCGCCCGGGCGGAAGGGAAGATCGGCCCGACAATTCTGCTCGGCGCCCCGGAAGAAAGCCTGTTCCTCAGCGAGGAGATATTCGGGCCGGTGCTTCCGATCCTGCCCTATCGGAGCCTCGACGAGGCGATCGCCTTCGTCGCGGCCCGCGAGAGGCCGCTGGCGCTCTATTGCTTCAGCAACAGCCGCCGCGAGCGCGAGCGGGTGCTCGACGGGGCGATTTCAGGCGGGGCCACGCTCAACGGCACCCTGATGCACGTCGCCCAGGAGAATTTGCCCTTCGGCGGAGTCGGGGCGAGCGGGATCGGCGCCTATCACGGCCACGAAGGCTATAAGCGCTTCAGCCACGCCCGGGCGGTGCACCGCATCGGCTTCATCAACGTCTTCGAGCGGCTCGGCCCGCCCTGGGGGAAGATGGCGAAGGGGCTGGGCAAGAGGCTGGCGAAGCGGCGCTAGCCGTCATTGCGAGGAGCGCAGCGACGAAGCAATCCAGCCTCTGCGTCCGTTCAAGCGCCTGGATTGCTTCGCTACGCTCGCAATGACGGCCTAGGCCGCCACCATCACCTTGCCGCGGATCAGGTCGCTCGCTCTCTCGGCGATCATGATCGTCGGCGCGTTGGTGTTGCCCGAGACCAGGCGCGGCATCACCGACGCATCGACCACGCGCAACCCCTCCACGCCGTGAACCCTCAGCTGCGGGTCGACCACCGCTTGCGGGCCGTGCCCCATCGCGCAGGTCCCGACCGGATGGTAGATGGTCGTGCCCCAGGTCCGGGCGTGGTCGAGCAGTTGCTCGTCGGTGACCGCTTCGGGTCCGGGCATCAGCTCGTGCTCGATATAGCGGGCGAGGGCGGGCTGCTCCGCGATCCGCCGGCCCCAGCGCAGGCCTGCGACGATCACCTCCTGGTCGAGCCGGTCGGACAAATAATTGGGTCGGATCGCCGGATAGGCGGAAGGATCGGGCGACTTGATCCGGATCGTGCCGCGCGATTCCGGGCGCAGCTGGCAGGGGGCGATGGTGAGGCCGGGCTCCTTCTCCAGCTCCATCTTCTGGGCGTTGGCGAGCTTGTCCGGGTCCATCGTCGCGGGCAGGATGTGGAATTGAATGTCCGGGGCGGCGAGGCCTTCGCGCGACTTGCAGAAGACGGCGACATGGGCGGCGGAAAGGGTGAGCAGGCCCTTGCGGCCGAACATATATTTGAGCGTCTCCTTGAGGAAGCGCGTGCCCCGGACGAGCTCGTTGACCGAGACGATGCCCTTCTTCAGTCGGAAGGTCTCGCCGGTGACGAAATGGTCCTGGAGGTTCTCGCCGACCCCGGGCAGGTCGGCGACGACCTCGATGCCGTGCTCGCGAAGCAGGGCGGCCGGCCCGACGCCCGACAGCTGGAGCAGCTGCGGCGAATTGATTGCGCCTCCGGCCAGGATCACCTCGGCGCTCGCTCGTGCCACCCTTTTCACCCCGTTCTGGATGAACTCGACCCCGACCGCGCGCTTCCCCTCGATCAGCACCCGGGTCGCAAGCGCCCGGGTCTCGACCTGAAGGTTGGGCCGCTCCATCGCCGGATGGAGATAGGCGACCGCGGCCGAGCAGCGCTTCCCGTCCTTGATCGTCACCTGGTACCAGCCGACCCCTTCCTGCTCGGCGCCGTTCGGGTCGCGGTGGGGCAGGCCGAGCGCCTCGCAGGCCTCGATCACCGCCTCGGAGACTTCGTGGCCGGTGGTCGGATCGGAGACGTTGAGCGGCCCGCCGGCGCCGTGAAGGTCGCAGGCGCCGCGCTCCTGGTGCTGCGATTTGCGGAAATACGGCAGGACGTCGTCCCACGCCCAGCCCTCGCAGCCGAGCTGGCGCCAGCCGTCATAATCGGCGCGCTGGCCGCGAATGTAGAGCATGGCGTTGATCGAGGAGGAGCCGCCCAGAACCTTGCCGCGCGGCCAGACGTGGGTTCGGCCCTTCGTGCCCGCATCCGGCTCGGTCGTGAACAGCCAGTTGACCTTCGGGTCCTTCAGAGTCGACGCATAGCCGACGGGGACGTGGATCATCACGTTGGAGAGGAATTGGGACGGCTGCTTCAGCGGCCGGTCGTCGCCGCCCGCCTCGAGCAGGATGACCCGGGTGCGGCCGTCCTCGGTCAGCCGGCTGGCGAGGACGCAGCCGGCCGATCCGGCGCCGACGATGACATAATCAGCCTGCAGCGCGTCGGGCATGGGGTTCTTCCTGCCGGGCGGCGGCTCGGCGGACGAAGGCGGCGGTCAGCTCCGGCTGGGTGAAGGGCAGCATGTGGCCGCCCTCGACCAGCTCGATCGCGGCATTCGGAATCTCGCCCGCCGTCCGCTCGCCGTGGAGCTGGGAATTGAGGAGGTTGTCGGCGCCGGCATAGAGGATGCTGACCGGGACCGCGAGCGTCGGATAGCGTTCGACCATGCCTTCGAGCTCGCCTTCGAGATCGCAGAGGTCGGACGAGGAGGCGTAGAAATTGTTCGGCCGCATCGCCAGCAGGCCGCCGCCCTCGGTTCCGAAATCGGCCGGCACCGGCTCCGGCGCGAACACCTCCCTCAGCGATTGCTCGGCCTTCGCCATCCCGATCGGGGTCGCGATCGTCCAGGCGATCGACCTGCGCAAGGCGGGCGAGCGGATGACGAGGCCCTTGAAGACCTCCGGCACGTCCTTGATGGCCTGCACCTGGCTGAGCGGCGCGACGAGGGCGAGCCCGCCGACCACGTCGGGATGGTTGAGCGCGATCGAGAGCGCCAGAGCGCCGCCGAGCGAATGGCCGACGATGAGCGGCCGGTCGAGCTTCAGGATTCGGATGAACTCGGCGATCGTCTCGGCCTGCACGCGCAGGCGCGCGGAGGTGCTTGCGGCGCGCGGCGAGTAGCCGGAACCCGGCCGGTCGACCCGGATCACCCGATAGTCGCGGGCGAGGTCGTCGACCATCGCCCGGGCGAAGTTGCGCAGCTGACCGCCGAGGCCGTGGATCATGACGATGGCCGGACCGGAGCCGTCGTCGGTATAATGGATCGTCTGGCCGTTGACCTCGATCAGCTCGCCGTCGCGCGGAACCGCTTTCTCGATCTTGCGGGCGGTGGCGCCGCTGAAGGCGGCGAGGCCGCCGCCGAGGGCCGCGAGGCCTGCGGCCCCGGCGAACAGGAACGGGATCATTTCAAGGCCCTCCCCAGGATCTTCCAATAGGATACCGGCGCGAGCCGTTCGACGGCCGCCATGAAGCGCGCGTCGTTGCCGACGATCACCCGCGGGCGGTCCTTCTCGACGCCGGAAACGATGATCTCCCCGGCTTTCACCGGCGGCATTCGAAGGAACTTCTCGAACCTTTCCTTCTGCGCCTCGAGGTCGACGTCGTTCGTTCCGCGGGGCGGGCGGGCGTTCTTGGCGATCGAGGTGGCCACTCCGCCGGGATGGACGACGGTGACTCCGATCTTCGCGCCTTCGGCCTCGAGCTCGCGCCGCAGTGATTCGGAGAAGGCGCGGACCGCGAACTTGCTCGCCGAATAGGCCGTCTGGCCGGGTGGAGCGATGATTCCGAAAATGCTCGAAATGTTTATTATTCGCGCGGAATCGCTACTTCTCAGCAGTGGAAGGAAAGCGCGGGTCATCCGAACCACGCCCCAGAAATTTATCTCCATCAGCCAGTCGAAATCCTCTTCGGCGACCTGCTCGAACGTTCCCCCGATCGCCACTCCGGCATTGTTGAACAGAAGGTCGGCGCGGCCGTGGGCGGCGAGGACCGCCGCCGGCAAGGCGGCGACGGCCTCGCGGCTGGCGACGTCCAGCCTGTGACGGCTGACCTCGACTCCATGCTTCCCGGCCAGCGCCGCAGTCTCGGCGAGCCCTTCCTCGTTGAGGTCGGCGAGGGCGAGGTTGCAGCCGCGCTTCGCCAGCGCCAAAGCGGTGCCGCGGCCGATTCCGCTGGCGGCGCCGGTGATGACGGCGGTGCGGCCCTCGACCTTCATGCCGCCTCCATCTCCCGGGCCGCCTGCCGCGAGGCCGGAGCGCCGCGGGGCAGGAAGCGGATCACTCCGTCCTCGACCGAGGCGAACTTGAGGCTGAACATGTCGAGCGCGTAATTCTGGTAGAGCTTCCAGGGCTTCTTCGAGCCCTGCTTGGGCAGGACGTCCCTCGCCCTTTGCACATAGCCCGAGGTGAAATCGAGGAAGGGCACCTCCTCGATCCCCGACTCGCGGGCGGGGAGGGCGATCTCGGCCCCGGTCTTCTTCAGATGGTTGAGCAGCCGGCACAGATAGCCGCCGGTGAGATCGGCCTTCAGGGTCCATGAGGCGTTGGTATAGCCGAACGAATAAGAGAGGTTGGGCATGTCGCTGAACATCATTCCGCGATAGCTCAGGGTCTTAGACAGGTCGCGCGCCTCGCCGTCGACGGCGAAGGCGATGTCGCTCGCCAGCTGCAGCTTGAGTCCGGTGGCGGTGACGACGATGTCGGCCTCCAGGGTCTCGCCATTCTTCAGGCGTATCCCGTTGTCCGTGAAGCTCTCGATCTCGCCGGTGACGATCGCGGCGCTGCCGTTGCTCACCGCCTCGAACATGTCGGCGTCCGGCACCAGGCAGAGCCTCTGGTCCCAGGGATTGTAGCGCGGCGTGAAGTGGGTGCCGACGTCATAGCCTTCGGGAAGGAGCTTCCGCACCTCCTCGAGCAATTTCTCCTTGACCTTGGCGGGGCGCTTGCGGGCGAGGTTGAAGAAGAACATCTGCAGGAGCACGTTCTTCCACCGGGTGATTCCGTAGGCGACCTTGGAGGGCAGGACCCGGCGCAGCGCGTTGGCGATAACATCCTCGGACGGGCGCGACACCATGTAGGTGGGCGAGCGCTGCAGCATGACGACGTGCGCCGCGTCCTTCGCCATTTCGGGAACGATCGTGACCGCCGTCGCGCCGCTGCCGATGACGACGACCTTCCGGCCTTTGTAGTCGAGGCCTTCCGGCCAGAATTGCGGGTGGACGATCTTGCCCCGGAAGCTTTCCCGGCCGGCGAACTCGGGGTCGTAGACCTCGGCATAATTGTAATAGCCGCTGCATATGTGCAGCCAGCTGCAGCTGAAGCGGACCCGCTCGCCGGTATCGGTGCGCTCGGCCTCGACCCGCCAGCGCGCCTCGACCGAGGACCAGTCGGCTTTCTTCACCTGGTGGCGGAAGCGGATATGCCGGCGGATGCCGTAGCGGTCGGCCGTGTCGTTGACGTAGCGCAGGATCGAAGGGCCGTCGGCGATCGCCTTGGCTTCCTCCCAGGGACGGAAGCTGTAGCCCAGGGTGTACATGTCGCTGTCGGAGCGGATTCCGGGATAGCGGAACAGGTCCCAGGTGCCGCCGATCGCCTCGCGGCCTTCGAGGATGACGTAGGAATGGCCCGGGCTGCCCTGCTGGAGATGATAGGCCGCGCCGACGCCCGACAGGCCGGCGCCGACGAACAGCACGTCGAAATGCTCGACCGCCCCGCTCGCCGCGGCCGGCCCGTCCGATGGGGCATTCCCGTTTTGCAACATAGTTCCCCCCGGACCTCCCGCATCGACGCCTGTGCTTGACACCAATAAGGCGCAATAGGAGAGTGCGACAAGAAGCATAAAGTTGCCGAACGAAACCGGCACTGGGGACAACGGGCCCGACAAGGGCCCTGGGGAGGAACATCGTAATGAACAGGAACGTGATTCTCGCGCTCGGCGCGTCTGTGCTCGCAATGGCCACAGCGACCCCGGCTTCGGCCCAGACCGTGCCCGTTCCGGAGGACGAGCAGACCGGCGCCGCCGCCGACCAGGCCGGCGAAGCTTCCAGCGGGACCACCGACAGCGCCGAAAGCGGCGACGACACCGACATCATCGTCACCGCCCAGCGCCGCGCGGAATCGCTTCAGAACGTTCCGATCGCGGTCTCCGCCTTCAGCGGCGAGGCACTCGAGCGCCAGCAGATCGAGAATGCCAGCGATCTCCAGCAGAGCCTTCCCAACGTCACCTACACCAAGACCAACTTCACCTCGTCGAGCTTCACCATCCGCGGCATCGGCGATCTGTGCACCGGTTTCTCGTGCGACAGCGCGACCGGAATCCACGTCAACGACATGCCGCTCACCTCCACCCGTCTGTTCGAGACCGAATATTTCGACCTCGAGCGGGTCGAGGTGCTTCGCGGGCCCCAGGGCACGCTCTACGGCCGCAACGCCACGTCGGGCGTCGTCAACTTCATCACCGCCCGGCCCGACCTCAATGACTTCCATGCCAGCCTCAGCGCCGAATATGGCAATTACGATTCCAAGAAGGTCACCGGAATGGTCAACATTCCGATCGGCGACGTCGTTGGAATCCGGCTCGCCGGCTATTGGCTCGACCGCGGCGGGTTCATGAAGAACACGTTCGACAACAGCCGGATCGACGGACGCAACCTGCACGCCCTCCGTGCCTCCATCCGGATCCAGCCGACGTCCACCACCACGGTCGACCTGATCGGCTATTATTTCCGCGAGGAAGACGATCGCTCGCGAATCCAGAAGCAGCTCTGCGCCCGCGACAACACCGGCATCCTCGGCTGCCGGCCCGACGGCCTCGCCTTCGAGACGGTCAACGGCAACGCGACCCTGGCGGCGATCCTGACCTCGCGCGAATTCTTCCGCATCAACAATGCGGCGCTGACCAATTTCGGCCTCGGCAGCCTCTACGGGGCCGACGCTTTCTTCGGCGGAGTCGTCAATCCGGCCGACCTGCGCACCGTCCGGACCGACTTCAACCCGACCTATTTCGCCAAAGAAGAGCATCTGATGGCGCGGATCGAGCAGGAGATCGGCGACACGCTCGACCTCACCGTCACCGGCGGCTGGACGAGGCAGGCGGTCGACAGCCGCACCGATTACAATCTCGTTGCCGGCAATTCGCTGGCCAACAATCCCGGCCTGCTCACCCTCGCGGGGACGGCGGCGGCTCCGGGCGCGCTTTTCCCGGGCGGGGTCAATCCCTACGTCCAGGCCCGCGCCGCCCTCATCCCGAACGGGCCGGGCGGAGTCGTCTGCACCTCGGAGACGACTCTCAACTATACGGGCATCTACGGCGGCTTCATCAATCGATGCACCGCCGGCAGTACCGACTATGACCGCTCGCAAAGCCACTCCCGGCAATATTCGATCGAGGCCCATCTCGACAGCGATTTCGACGGGCCGTTCAACTTCCTGATCGGCGGAATCTACCTCGACAACAGGTTCACCGATTCGAACTATTACGTCGCCTCTTTCGGGCTCGATTATGCCGCCGGCATCCTCGGCGCGGCGACCGCGCTCGGCCAGCGGGCGGCGGGCAACGTCGCCTTCCCCAACGTCTTCCTGGCTCCGACCACCTACAACAGCGAGGTCAATCTCTTCTCGCTGAAGAGCTACGGCCTGTTCGGAGAGGTCTATTTCGACGTCTCCGACAAGCTGCGCCTGACCGGCGGAATCCGCTATTCGAACGACAAGAAGCGCCAGGTCGCCCGGGTGCCGTTGCTCAGCTGGCCGGTACCCTTCGGCATCACCGACGCCAACCTCTCGCCCTTCATCGGCAATTTCGACGCCGATCCGACGACGGCCGGCAACCAGCCCTACAATATCGGCCGCGCCGGTTTCGACGAATTCACCGGCCGCGTCGTCGTCGACTACAATCTGACGCCCGACAATCTGATCTATCTCTCCTGGTCGCGCGGCTACAAATCGGGCGGCCTCAACCCGCCGATCAACCCGATCTTCGCGGTTCCGGCTACCTTCGCGCCCGAGATCATCAACGCCTTCGAGATCGGCTCGAAAAACAGCTTCGCGGGCGGCAAGGTGCGCCTCAATCTCAGCGCCTTCTATTACGACTACAAGGGCCTGCAGCTCAGCCGGATCGTCGCCCGGACCTCGGTCAACGACAATACCGACGCCGAGATCTACGGCGCCGAGGCGGAAGCGGTGTTCCGGCCCAGCCGCGACCTGCTGATCAACCTGTCGGGCAGCTACCTCCACACCAAGATCAAGGACCTGCTGCTGTCCGACCCGCGCGACGTCTCGGGCGGCCGCTCCGACACGGTGATCATCAAGGACGTCACCAACGCGTCAAATTGCGCCCTCGTCCCCAACACCGCCGGCAACGCCCTCGGCGCCAACACGTTGGTGACCGCGTTCAACGGCGCGCTCGGCCTTGCCGGCCCGGTGCCGGTGCCGGGGACCAACACGACTGGCGCCTTCTCCGTCTGCGACGCTCTGGCCGCGACCATCGCCAACCCGTCGGCGCCGCTTCGCGGGCTGTTCGCGACTCCGACCGGTCCGTTGCCTTTCACCGTCACCCAGGGAGTCCCGTACGATCTCAGCGGCAACGAGCTGCCGCAGGCGCCGAACTGGAAATTCTCGGCCGGCTTCCAGTATACGATCCGGCTCGGCAACGGCATGACCATCGTGCCTCGCGCCGACATCGCCTACACCGGCAAATTCTGGGCCCGAAGCTTCAACAAGCCGATCGACCGGATCGACGGCTACGAGGTGGTCAACGCCCAGATCCAGGTGAACGGCAAGGACGAGCGCTGGTTCGCCCGGGCCTTCGTCTCGAATCTGACCAAGAACGACGCCATCACCGGCCAGTATGTCACCGACCAGTCCTCGGGCCTGTTCACCAACGTCTTCACCCTGGAGCCGAGGCGCTTCGGAATCGCGGCCGGGGTGAAGTTCTAGGAGGCGTCCTTCGATACGCCGTTTCGCCAAGCTCAACGGCTACTCAGGATGAGCGGAGGGAATGATCTCAACCGCTCATCCTGAGTAGGGACTGAGCTTGGCGAAGGCCCGTATCGAAGGACCCTCTCCCCTATGAGGGGGCGAGCGGTCTATAGCGATCCCCGACTCATCCGGAGGGGAATCACCATGCGCGACTATCTCGATTTCTACATCGGCGGCGAATGGGTGAAGCCCGTCGAGCGCCGGACCCTCGACGTCGTCAACCCGGCCGACGAGAGCGTCGCCGGCCGGATCAGCCTCGGCGGGCCGGAGGACGTCGACCGGGCGGTGGCGGCGGCCAAGGCGGCCTTCCCGGCTTATTCCGAGACCAGCCGCGAGGAGCGGCTCGATCTGCTCCAGGCGATCGCCGCCGAATATCAGAAGCGCTATGCCGAGATCGCGGAGGCGATCACCGAGGAGATGGGGGCTCCGGCCATGCTCGCCCAACGCGCGCAGGCGGCGGTCGGCATCGGCCACCTCCAGGCCGCGATCGGGGTGCTCAAGGATTATGAATTCGAAGAGAAGCGCGGCTCGACCCTGATCAAGAAGGAGCCGATCGGGGTCTGCGGCTTCATCACCCCCTGGAACTGGCCGATCAACCAGATCTCGACCAAGGTCTTCCCGGCGCTGGCGACCGGCTGCACGATGGTCCTCAAGCCCTCCGAGGTCGCACCTTTCTCCGGCTACCTCTTCGCCCAGGTGCTCGACGCCGCCGGCGTTCCCGCGGGCGTGTTCAACCTCGTCAACGGCGACGGGCCGGGAGTCGGCGCCGCCATCGCCGCCCATCCCGACGTCGACATGGTCTCCTTCACCGGCTCGACCCGGGCCGGGATCGCCGTCGCCAAGGCGGCGGCGGATACGGTGAAGAGGGTCCATCAGGAATTGGGCGGCAAATCGCCCTTCATCGTCCTCGAGGATGCCGACGTCGCCAAGGCGGTGACCGCGGCGATGCGCCACATGCTGACCAACTCGGGCCAGTCCTGCAACGCTCCGACCCGGCTCCTCGTCCCCAGGGCTCGGATGGAGGAGGCGAAGGAGGCGGCCCGCGCCGTCGCCGAGAAGACCAAGGTGGGGGATCCGAAGGGCGACGCCAATCTCGGGCCGGTCGTCTCCGACGTCCAGTGGACCAAGATCCAGGGCCTGATCGAGCGCGGGGTGTCCGAAGGCGCGACCCTGATCTGCGGCGGACCGGGCCTGCCCGACGGTCTCGAGCGCGGCTATTACGTCCGCCCGACCGTGTTCGGCGACGTCGACAACCAGATGACCATCGCCCGCGAGGAGATATTCGGGCCGGTCATGTCGATCATCGGCTATGAGGATGAGGAGCAGGCGATCGCGATCGCCAACGACACGCCCTACGGCCTCGCCGCCTACGTCCATTCCTCCGACACGGACCATGCCCGCAAGGTGGCCGCGCGCCTCCGGGCCGGGCAGGTCAACATCAACGGCGCCGAGCTCGATTTCATGGCGCCGTTCGGCGGCTACAAGCAGTCCGGCAACGGCCGGGAATGGGGCGACCACGCCTTCGAGGAGTTCCTCGAGACCAAGGCGATCCTCGGCCACGCCTGATGGAGCTCGTTCTCGTCGCCGAGGGGCTCGACTTCCCCGAGGGGCCGGTGGCGATGGCGGACGGCTCCGTTATCGTCGCCGAGATCAAGGGCAAGCGGATCAGCCGGGTCCGGCCGGACGGTTCGAAGGACGTGCTGGTCGAGACCGGCGGCGGCCCCAACGGCCTCGCCATCGGCCCGGACGGGGCGCTGTGGATCGCCAACAACGGCGGATCCTTCTCGTGGCACGAGCAGATGGGGCTCACCGTCCCGGGTCCGACCCCGCCCGAGCATGAGGGCGGCTCGATCCAGCGCTACGACTTGGTCGGCGGCCGCCTCGAGACGGTGCACGAAAGCTGCGACGGCCGCCGCCTGGTCGGTCCGAACGACCTCGTCTTCGACGCCGCGGGCGGCCTCTGGTTCACCGACCATGGCTGCACGACCGCCGACGGCCGCTGCTTCGGAGCGTTATGCTATGCCGACGGGTCGGGCATCGGCCGCCGGCGCGACGGGCTGATCGCCCCGAACGGCGTCGGCCTCTCCCCGGACGGGGGCACGCTCTACGTCGCCGACACCTTGCTCCAGCGCCTCTGGGCCTTCGACGTCGAGGCGCCGGGCGAACTCGCGCCGCCGGGCTTCGCGCCGGGCCGGGTCGTCGCCAACCTCCCCGGCTATCAATTGCTCGACAGCCTCGCGGTCGAGGCCGACGGCCGGGTCTGCGTCGCCACCATCGTCAACGGCGGAATCACCGCCATCGAGGCGGACGGGACGCTCGAGCATTTCCCCTTCCCCGACCCGATCTGCACCAACATCTGCTTCGGCGGCGAGGACATGCGCGATGCCTGGATCACCGCCTCGGGCACCGGCAGGCTCTACAAGGCGCGGTGGCCCAGGCCGGGGCTGAGGCTGGCTTTCAAGGGTTAGTCGTCGCCCCAGCGAAGGCTGGGGCCCCGGCGGGTGAAAGGCTCAGCGGTCTTCACCCCTTGGGACCCCAGCCTTCGCTGGGGTGACGGAGGAGCGCCACCGCGCCCGGATCATGGCGCTGGTCTCGCGGGAGCCGTCGTGGCTCCAGCCGGGCTCGCGGACGAGGTAGGCGAGCTTCGCCCTGAGGCCCGGCGCGCGCCACGCATCCCTCGCCATCTCCGCCCATTCGTGCAGGGCCGCCCAGAAGAGGTTGTAGGAGCCCAAGGGCTTGACCGTGCCGTAGCGCGGCGGGTCCTCGTCGCGCTCGGGCTCGAAGCTTCCGAACATCTTGTCCCAGACGATGAACACGCCGGCATAATTGCGGTCGAGATAGCGCGGGTTGACGGCGTGGTGGACCCGGTGGTGGGCGGGCGTGTTCATCACCGCCTCGAACCAGCGCGGCATCCGCCGGATCATCTCGGTGTGGATCCAATATTGGTAGACCAGATTCACGCCGACGCAGAAGAAGACCATCGGCGGCGGGAAGCCGATCAGGAAGAGCGGCAGCCGGAACAGGAAATTGAGGCTGATGAAGCCGGTCCAGGTCTGCCTCAGCGCGGTCGAGAGATTGTAGCGCTCGGACGTGTGGTGGACGACGTGGCTGGCCCAGAACCAGCGTACCCGATGGGCCGAGCGGTGGAAGGCGTAATAAGCGAGGTCGTCGAGCAGGAAGCACAGGACGAACGCCCACCAGGCATAGCCGATGTCGATCAGGTGGAAAGTGTAGACCCAGATCGACAGGGCCGCGACCAGCCCCGCGGACGCGATCCCGGCGACGAGGCTGCCGAGGCCGAGGCCGAGCGAGGTCAGAGTGTCCTTGCCCTCGTGAAGCCGTCTCCGCTGCCGCCGCGCCACCCACAGCTCGAGCAGGAGGAGACCGACGAAGCCGGGGATCGACCAGTAGACGGGGTTGGGAAGCTCGGGCACGGCGCCAGACTATCGCGGAACCCGCGTCATTGCGAGCGTAGCGAAGCCATCCAGCGCGGAGTGGATTGCTTCGTCGCTTCGGTCCTCGCAATGACGAAGTGCGACGGGCTAGCCCCGCGCCCGAAGCCATGCGAAGGGGAGGGGAAGATGAGCGATCTCGATTCCATACCCACGTTGATCGACCAGCTCTGCGAGATGTTCGACGAATCGGTCGCGGCCCTGCGCAGCGCGCTCGCCGCCTATCTGCTGCGCGGCGAGCGCCCCGATCCGGAAGCCAGGGCGCGGGGCCTGTTCGCTTATCCCGAGCTCAGGATCGACTACAGCTTCGACAGCCCGCCCCATTTCCCGCCGCGCGCGTTCGGCCGATTGAACCAGCCCGGACGTTACGCGATCAGCGTCGCCCGGCCGCGTCACTTCCGCAAATATCTTGCCGAGCAGCTCGAATATCTCGTCCGCGACTATCAGGTGGAAATTTCGGTCGGCCTGTCGGCGAGCGAGATCCCCTATCCCTACGTCCTCGACGGAACCGACGACCTCAGGCTCGACGGCGCCCATGCCGCCGACCTCAGCCGCTGGTTCCCGGCGACCGAGCTCTCCCATATCGGCGACGAGGTCGCCGACGGCACCTGGGACTATAGCCGCCATGCCGACCGGCCGCTCGCCTTGTTCGACGGCCCCCGGGTGGATTTCAGCCTCGCCCGCCTGCGCCACTATACCGGCACTCCGGTCGAGCACACGCAGCGCTACCTGCTGTTCACCAACTATGTCCGCTACGTCGACGAGTTCGTCCGCTGGGCGGTCGAGGAGCTGAGGCGCGAGGACAGCCCCTACGAGGCGCTGTCCGCGCCGGGCGGAGTGCTGGTCACACGCGACACCGAGGATCCGGTCGCGGTGGTCGCCGCGGGAAATTGGCGCAAGGTCCAGATGCCCGCCTACCATCTGATCGCTCCGGCCGGAGGCGGGATCACCCTCGTCAACATCGGCGTGGGCCCGTCCAACGCGAAGACGATCTGCGACCATCTCGCCGTGCTCCGCCCCGAAGTGTGGCTGATGATCGGCCATTGCGGCGGCCTCAGGCCGAGCCAGACGATCGGCGACTACGTCCTCGCCCACGCCTATCTGCGCGACGACCATGTCCTCGACGGCACCCTCCCGGTCGAGATCCCGATCCCGCCCATCGCCGAGATCCAGCAGGCGCTGTACGATGCCGCCGCGGAAGTGACCGGCGAGGAGCCGCAGGACCTCAAGCGGCGGTTGAGGACCGGAACCGTCGTCACCACCGACGACCGCAATTGGGAGCTTCGGATCCAGTCCTCGGCGCTTCGCTTCAACCAGTCGCGCGCCGTCGCCATCGACATGGAATCGGCCACCGTCGCCGCCCAGGGCTACCGTTTCCGGGTCCCCTACGGCACCCTGCTCTGCGTCTCCGACAAGCCGCTCCACGGCGAGATCAAGCTGCCCGGCCAGGCCAACGCCTTCTACGAGCGCGCGATCAGCCAGCATCTGAGGATCGGGATCGAGACCCTTCGGATCCTCAAGAACCAGGGCGGCAATCTGCACAGCCGCAAGCTCAGAAGCTTCGACGAGCCGCCGTTCCGCTAGGGGGACGGTGGACGAGGGTCCTTCGATCCGGGCCTTCGCCAAGCTCAGTCCCTACTCAGGATGAGCGGGGGGATTGTCCTCCACCGCTCATCCTGAGTAGCCGGTGAGCTTGTCGAACCGGCGTATCGAAGGACCGTCAAGGCTTCGGACTCCTGTTCTCGACCCGCCCAAGCGCCGGCGGGGTCAGGCTCCCCGCCGCCGCGATATAGGCTTCCAGCGCGTCGACGTCCTGCATTCCCCCGGTCGGGTCGATGCCCTCGCGGAAGAGGGTGAAATTGTCGCCGCCGCTGGCCAGGAAGCTGTTCATCGCCACCCGGTAGACCTTCTCGTCGCGGACCGGCTGCCCGTCCACCGTCAGGAGCGTGATCCGGCGCCCCTCCGGCTTCGACAGATCGTAGGCGAAGCGGACATTGTGCGACGGGGAGAGGATGTAGGGGTCCTCGACGGTGTTCGAGCCGCTCGCGAATTGCTGCTCGAGCAGGCCGCGTAGCTGGCGCCCGGTCAGGCTCTTCACCACCAGCATGTTGGCGAAGGGCTGGGCGGCGAAGAGCTGGCCGAAGCTGATCCCGCCGTCCGCGGCCGGCACCAGGTCGGCGCGGACTCCGCCGGAATTCATGAAGGCGATTTGAGCGCCGCCGCTGGAGGGGTCTTTCGTCGCGGCGAGCTGGGCGTCGGCGATGAGGTTGCCGAGCACCTGCTCGCCCGAGTCGTTCTCCTCACGCAGCGCCGGCCCGGCGAGACGGCCTACCGCCCGAGCGGCGATCGGCTCGGCGGCCTTGGCGTAGCGTTCGACCAGTGCCGCCACGGCCGGCTCGGCGGAATAAGCGGGAACGGCGTCGGTCAGCGGAGTCGGCCCACGCGGACCGGTGAAGGCCTCGCTCTGAACGACGAGGTTCCGGGCCCGCTTGGAAACGACCCGACCGGCCTCGGGATCGATGACGAGATCGATGTCGGTGACCAGCCTGCCGTAGCTTCCCGCACTGGTGAGGAGGAACGGCCTGGCCGGATCGATCCGGCCGTAATCGCAGACATAGGCATTGTGGGTGTGGCCCGAGACCACCGCGTCCACGGCGGGATCCAGCCGGTCGAGGATCGCAATCAGGTCGCCCTCGACGGCGCAGCTGTGGTCGTCATAGCCGAGCTTCGAGGCGACGCCCTGGTGGATGAGAACGATTATCGCGTCGGCGCCCTGGGCCTTCAGCTTCGGGATGAGCGCGTTCACCGTGTCCGCCTCGTCGCGAAAATCCAACCCGGCCACGCCCGCGGGAGTCACCACCGTCGGAGTTTCCTTGAGGGTCATTCCGATGATCGCGACCTTCACCTCGCGCTTGCCTTTGCCGAAGCTTCGGATCGCATAAGCGGGGAAGAGGGTGGAACCGTCCTGCCGGACGACGTTCGCGGCGAGGAAGCCGAAGCGGGCGCCCGGGAAAGGCTCGATCGCACAGGGCTGGCGGACCGTGTTCTTCTCGCACCCGCCCTTCTGCATCCGCACAAGCTCGGTCTGGCCGCGATCGAACTCGTGGTTGCCGACGGCATTATAGTCGACCCGGATGAGGTTCATGGCGTGGATGGTCGGCTCGTCCAGGAACAGGGCCGAGACGAGCGGAGAGGCGCCGATCATGTCGCCTGCCGAGACGACCAGGTTGTAAGGGGCGCGGGAGCGCAGCTCGCCGATGGCGGAGGCGAGATAGGCGGCTCCGCCGGCGGGCACCCGGACCGAGTCGGGCCCCGGCGCCGGATGGTCGACGGTGGATTTGGGCGGCTGCAGATTGCCGTGGAAATCGTTGAAGGCGATCAGCTTCACCTCGACCGGCGCCGCGGCACGAGGCTGTGTTGTCGCACAGCCGCCGAGCGCCAGCAGGAACGCCGCCGCCAACCTCATCCTCGCCATCTCATCCTCCGCCAAAGCTGCGCGGCTGGTGGCACGCTCTGGCGCGAATCGCCAATGGCTTTATGGATGTCGGTCATGACCGACCTTCCCGACCCCCTCGTCGAACGCGCCCGGGCCGCCGCTCTCGGCGCCTACGCCCCCTACAGCCGCTTCAGCGTCGGCTGCGCGATCGAATCGGTCGACGGCGAGATCGCGGTCGGCGCCAACATGGAGAATGCCTGCTACCGGCTCGGCGTCTGCGGCGAGATCGCCGCCCTGACCGCCGCCCAGCAGGCCTTCGGCCTCGACAAGGTGGCTCGGATCGCGGTCGCGGGAGGCCATGTCGCGGACGGTGTCCTCGCCGGCGAGGCGGTGGTCACCTCCTGCGGCGGCTGCCGCCAGTCGATTCTCGAGGCGGCGCAAGTGTCGGGGCGCGACCTGGAGGTGATCTCGGCCAATGGCGACGGGACCGCGATTCGGGTGAACCGGATCTCGGAGCTTATCCCGTTCGGCTTCGGGCCCGATAACCTGAGGGACGCGGGCTAACTTGCCTCCCTGCCGCGAAGCGGTGGGGAGGGGGACCACCCGAAGGGTGGTGGAGGGGTAGTTCTCGGGCTGCGGAGTTAGCGTGGATGAGGGCTAGCGCCTGCGCCTTCCACCCCTCCACCAGGCTTCGCCTGGTCCCCCTCCCCATCTTCGATGGGGAGGCAAGCTAGGCCAGCTTGATCTCGCGCAGCCGCTCCTGGAGGAATTCGTGCGCGGTGATCGGCTCGGGGTAGAGGTTCGGCCGTCCCTCCAGGCATTCCGGCAGGGTCTCGATCAGGAAATCGGGCCGGAAGTGGAGGAAGAAGGGCATCGAGTAGCGCGACTGGCCGCGGCGCTCGGGCGGCGGGTTGACGACCCTGTGGGTGGTCGAGCGAAGCACGTTGTTGCTGAGGCGCTGGAGCATGTCGCCGATATTGACGGCGAGCTCGCCCGGCTTCGGGCTGACCGGGAGCCAGTTGCCGTCGCGGTCGAGCAGCTGGAGGCCGGCTTCCTCGGCGCCGAGCAGCAGGGTGATGGTGTTGATGTCCTCGTGAGCGCCGGCGCGGACGTTGGGCCCGTCGCCGGGGATGGGCGGGTAATGGAGCAGTCGAAGCACCGAATTGCCGTCCTTCACCGTATCCTCGAAATAATCGGGCGCGAGGCCGAGGTGGCGGGCGATCGCCTGGAGGATCCGGAGGCCGGCCTTGTCGAAGGCGGCGAACAGCTCGATGAAGGTATCGCGGAACGAGCGCACCTCTTCCGGCCAGACGTTCGGCGCCATCTCCGACTCATATTTATGGCCCGGCGGAAGCTCGCGGCCGACGTGCCAGAATTCCTTGAGATCGTAATTGGTCGCGCCCTTGGCGGTCTCGATCCCGAACGGCGTATAGCCCCGGGCGCCGCCGCCGCCCTCGATCTTGTAGCTTTTCTTGACCTCCTCGGGGAGCGCGAAGAAGGCCTTCGCTTTCTCCTCCGCCCGGTGGATGAGGTCGGCGGGGATGCCGTGATCGGCGACGATCGCGAAGCCGTAGCGTTCGAACGATTCCCCGAGCTCGCGGGCGAAGCCTTCGGGGTCGGAGTCGGAAGCCGTCAGCGAGACGGAGGCGATGCGGGGTTGGGCGAGCGTGGACATGGGGGCCTTTTACCCGGAACGGCATAGCTCGTCACCCATCCCCGTCATTGCGAGCGAAGCGAAGCAATCCAGCGCTGCGCCCCCGCCCGCTGGATTGCTTCGTCGCTACGCTCCTCGCAATGACGGCTTTCGTATCGAGTTACGGCAGCAGCAGGCCGGCCAGCGCGGCGCTCATCAGATTGGCGAGGGAGCCGGCGATCAGCGCCTTGATGCCGAGTTTGGCGATCATCGGCCGCTGGTTGGGGGCGAGGTTGCCGGTCACCGCCATCTGGATGGCGATCGAGCTGAAATTGGCGAAGCCGCAAAGCGCGAAGGTGACGATCGCCCGGCTGCGGTCGCTCAGAGTTCCGGCCGGCAGTGCGCCGAGATCGATGAAGGCGACGAACTCGTTCAGGACCACCTTGGTCCCGAACAGGCCGCCGGCGGTGCCGGCCTCGTTCCACGGCACCCCGATCAGGAACATGACCGGCGCGAAGATCGTGCCGACGATCTGCTGGAAGCTCAGGTTCGGATAGCCGAACCAGCCGCCGATGCCGCCGAGCAAGCCGTTGGCGAGCGCGACGAGGGCGACGAAGGCGAGCACCATCGCTCCGACGGCGACGGCGAGCCGGACTCCGGTCTGCGCCCCCTGGGCGGCGGCCATGATGATGTTGGCGGGCTGCTCGCCCTCCTCGAAGGTCTCGGCGACGTCGATCTTCGGCTCCGCGGGCGCTTCGGCGCCTTCGAGCGGAAGCTCGTCCGCCGCGACCGGCTCGTCGGGCATCATGATCTTCGCCATCAGGATCCCGCCCGGCGCCGACATGAAGGCGGCGGCGAGGAGATAGGGGAGATAGGAATCGCCGAGCAGGCTCGCATAAGCGGCGAGGATGGTCCCGGCGACTCCGGCCATTCCGACCACCATCAGGGTGAAGAGCTGGGAAGGCGGGAGGGCGGCGAGATAGGGCCGGACGACGAGCGGCGATTCGGACTGGCCGACGAAGATGTTCGCTGCCGAGCCCAGCGACTCGACCCGGCTGATCCCGGTGATCCAGCCGATCGCCCCGCCGACCCAGCGGACGACCCGCTGCATGATCCCGAGATAATAGAGGATCGCCACCAGCGCCGCGAAGAAGACGATCACCGGCAGAGCCGCGATCGCGAAGGTGTTGGCGAGCGGGTTCGAGGCCGCCGGGCCGAACAGGAATTCGGTGCCCTTGTTGGCATAGCCGAGCAGGTTGGAGACCCCGCGCGACATGCCCGCGATTCCGGCCCGGCCGACGTCGCTGTAGATGACCAGCACCGCTATGCCCGCCTGCAGAGCGAAGGCCGCCCCGACCACGCGCAGGCGGATCGCCCGGCGGTTGGAGGACAGCAGGACGGCGATCGCCAGGATCGCGGCGATCCCCGCGAGCCCCATCAATATCCGGTTGACGTCGGCCCCCATAAATCCCCCCTCACCAGACCATCTTGCGCTCGCCCGCCGCGATGGCGGAGTCGAGCTGGTCGATCACTTCGCTTATGTCGGTGCCGACGAGCAACTGCGCCCGCCGCGCGGGCGACATGAACCCGCTCATCGTGGCCTGATCGAGGAAGCCGATCAACCCGTCCCAGAAGCCCGACACGTTGAGCAGTGCGAACGGCTTGGCGTGGTAGCCCAATGCGTTCCAGGTCCAGGCCTCGAACAATTCGTCGAACGTGCCGATTCCGCCGGGCAGAGCGACGAAGGCGTCGGTCAGCTCGGTCATCTTCGCCTTGCGCTCGTGCATCGAGGTGACGGTATAGAGCTCGGTGCAGCCGGTATGCGCGACCTCCAGATCGACCAGCGCCTGGGGGATCACCCCATAAGCCTCGCCGCCGGCATCAAGCACCGCGTCGGCGACCACGCCCATCAGCCCGCGATGGCCGCCGCCGTAGACGAGCCCGATCCCCCGCCGCGCCATCTCCTCGCCGGTGGCCCGGGCGATTTCGGCGAAGGCCGGATCGGTGCCCATGCTCGATCCGCAGTAGACGGCGAGGCGCTTCACAATCCCTCCACCAATTCCCTGAGGCCGGCTTCGGGGCGCGCGCCGATGTGGGAAATCACCTCCGCCGCCGCGACCGACCCGATCCGGAGCGACTGCTCGAGGCTCCGGCCCTGCGCCTGGCCGACCAGGAAGCCGGCCGCGAACAGGTCGCCAGCCCCGGTCGTGTCCACCACGCCCCGCCCGATCCTGGCGATCGGCACCTCGACCCGGCGCCCCTGCTCGACCGCGACCGCGCCTTCGGAGCCGCAGGTGACGACCAGCAGGGGCACCTTGTCCCGGATCGCGGCGACCGCCGAGTCGCGGTCGGCGAGGTCGGCCAGCTCGCATATCTCATTCTCGTTGGCGAACAGCAGGTCGATCGCTCCGCCGTCGATCATCGCCATCATCTCGGCGCGGTGGGGAGCGATGCAGGCGATGTCGGACAAAGTGAAGGCGACCTTGCGTCCAGCCCCGTGGGCGATTCGCATCGCCTCCTCCATTGCCGCCCGCGGGCCCCTGGAGCGCCACAGATAGGCTTCGAGATAGAGGATGGCGCAATCCCGTATCTGCCCGGGATCGAGCGCCTCGACGGTCAGCTCGTGCGCCGCGCCCCGGAAGGTGTTCATCGTCCGCTGGGCGTCGGGGGTGACGACGATCAGGCAGCGGCCGGTCGGAAGCCCGCCTTTCAGCGGCGGAGTCTGGAACTCGACTCCCAGGGCCCTGATGTCGTGGGCGAAGATGTCGCCGAGCTGGTCGTCGGCGATCTGGCCGACGAACCCGGCCGCTCCGCCCAGCGCCGCGACCCCCGCCATGGTGTTCGCCGCCGAGCCGCCGCTGGTCTCCTTCGCCTGGGGCATCTTGGAGTAGAGCCGCCTCGCGCCCTCGGCGTCGAGCACCTGCATCGAGCCTTTGACGAGGCGCTCCTCGATGAGGAAGCTCTCCTCGACATGGGCGATGACGTCCACGATCGCATCGCCGATGGCGAGGACGTCCAGGCGGGTTCCAGTCACGGCCGCACTGATGGCGGCAAGAGCGCCGGACGGAAAGCCCTTTTTGCGGCGGCCCAAACCGGTTACGCAGCCGTCATGTCCACCCAAGCCCCGGCGCCCGCCATTCCCCGCTCGCTCTTCGCTTATTCGATCGTCTACGGCGGCATGGTCTGCATTGCCGGTGTCCTCGCCAACAAGCAGGTCGCGCTCGGTCCGCTCGGGGTCGAGGCCGGGATATTCGCCTTCCTCCTCCTGGTGGTGATGTCGAGCGCGGTCGCCGAGCTGTTCGGCAAGGAGACGGCGAACCGGCTGGTGACGATCGGATTCGCGCCCCTGGTCCTGTCGATCCTGCTGGCGATCCTGGTCCTCGCTTTGCCCGCCGCCCACGACATGCCGGCGGACCGGCTCGGGGCTTTCAACACGATCATGGGCGGGACTCCGCGGATCTGGATCGCGGGGATCATCGCCTACGGGGTCTCGCAATTCCTCAACGTCACCATCTTCAGCGCCCTGCGCGGCAAAGGGGAGGGGGGGATGATCTGGCTTCGCGCCGGTATAGCCGCGATCCTGTCGCAGATCGTCGACACCCTGCTCTTCATCACCATCTCTTTCTACGGGGTCTTCCCGATCACCGATCTGCTGATCGGCCAGATGCTGGCGAAGGTGGTGCTCTCGATCGTTCTGGTGCCGCCGCTCGTCTCGCTCGCGGTGGCCTTCGGCCGCCGCCTCGACGGGCCTCGCGAGGCCTCTCGAACCTGATTTGTTCCGCAAGCCTTGTCAGGGACTTAGATAGTGGTGCGGCATCGCTGCAACCCATGCTAACTTTTTTGCCGCCGGTTGCACTTTGAGTCTTCGATTCGTCCCATCCGGGCTATAGCAGACGCCGGGAAAGAGGCGATTCGGCCTCCGAGGGGAATTAGCTACCATGAAGAAGCTCTCGCTGCTTTGGGCGACCACGGCGCTCGTCATGCCGGTCACCGCCTTCGCTCAGTCCACCGGTTCGCAGGACTTCGAAGAAGAAGAGATCATCATCACCGGCACGCGCAACCAGGAGGTCGGGGGCATCCAGGCGCCCGACACGACCAAGGCCAAGGCGGCGCTGACCTCCGAAGTGATCGGCCGGCAGAATCCGGGCCAGACGATCCTCGACACGATCAACCTCATTCCGGGCGTCAGCTTCCAGAACAACGACGCCTACGGCTCGTCGGGCGGAACGCTCAACATCCGCGGCTTCTCGGCCGACCGGATCTCGCTGACCGTCGACGGCATTCCCCTCAACGACTCGGGCAATTACGCGATCTTCTCGAACCAGCAGTTCGACCCGGAGATCATCGGCGAGGTCAACGTCAACCTCGGCACGACCGACGTCGACAGCCCCACCGCCTCGGCGGCCGGCGGCACCGTCAACTATCGTACGATCGTTCCCAGGAAAGAGATGGGTGCGATGGTCTCCGCCTCGATCGGCGAGTTCGATTTCCATCGCCTGTTCGGAATGATCGAAACCGGCAGCTTTACGCCCTGGGACACCCGCGCCTTCGTCTCGGCTTCCTACGCTTCCAACGACAACCCGTTCAACAATTACGGCAAGGTCTACAAGCAGCAATATAATGCGAAGGTCTACCAGCCGATCGGGACCAAAGGCGACTTCGTCGCCATCGCCGGCCACTACAACCAGAACCGCAACAACTTCTTCGGCTCCGCGCCGCTCCGCCAGGACCTGACCCGGGTGGTCAGCGGCGTGACGGTGCCGCGCCTCGTCGGGACCCAGACGAACAACCGCTATCCGACGAACAACGACGAGCGCGAATATCTGCTCAACTATCCCTGCCTCGTCGACACCGCCCAGCCCGGAGTCGCCGACGCTCCGGCGCCGTCCTCCGACCCGCGCCCCGGGCTGATCTTCTCGCCCGATCCGCAGGCCAATTACGGCAGCTGCGGAACCGAGTTCGACCGGCGCTACAATCCGTCGAACACCGGCAACATCCGCATGTCGTCGCGCTTCACCTTGGGGGCGTTCACCCTGACCGTCGATCCGAGCTATCAATATGTGAAGGCGAATGGCGGCGGAACGGTGACCGGCGACGAAGGGTTGCGCGACATCAACCCGATCGATCCGCCCGGCGCCGAAGCCGCGGTCGCCTCGACCGCCGAATGCCGCGCCAACCCGCTCACCGCCGCCCGCACCTGCGTCGCAGGCTATCTCGGCGGCTCGCCCTTCTTCGGCCGTGACATCAACGGCGACGGCGACGTGCTCGACCGCGTGACCGTGCTCGCGCCCAGCCAGACCCAGACCCATCGCTTCGGCGTGATCGCCGGCGTCCGCTACGACATCAACGACGACCATGCGATCCGCGCCGGCTACACGTTCGACCGCGCCCGGCACCGCCAGACCGGCGAGGTCGGCTTCCTCCATCCCAACGGCGAGCCCATCGACGTCTTCGCGGTCAACGTCGCCCAGCCGGACGTGACCGGGGTCAACCTCCAGAAGCGCGATCGTCTCTCCTACGCGATCCTGCACCAGCTCTGGGCCGAATATCGCGGCGAGTTCGTGGACGGCAAGCTGGTCGTCAACGCCGGCCTTCGCGCTCCCTTCTTCAAGCGCGACCTCAACAATTTCTGCGCCGCAAGCTCGCCGACCTTCGTCGAATGCTTCGGCCGTGGCGACCCGCGCTACGCGGTCTATGCGCCTCTCAACCCGACCGTGCAGGGGCCGCAGCAGCGCATCTTCAAATATGATGCGCTTCTGCCCAATGTCGGCTTCACCTACGACTTCATGCCGCGGATGAGCGTCTTCGCCAATTACGCGAAGGGCCTGTCGGTGCCGAGCACGGACAATCTCTACAACAGCTTCTTCTTCGCTCCGGGCACGGCCGCGGCCGCGCCCAATCCGGAGAGGACCGACAATTTCGACGTCGGCGTCCGTTACCGCAGCCCGAAGGTCCAGGCCCAGCTCGGCGGCTTCTTCAACCGCTACAAGGATCGTACCGCCTCGGCCTTCGATCCGGAGCTGAACGTCAGCACCTTCCGTAACCTCGGCACGGTCGATAAATACGGCATCGACGGCTACGTTTCCTATCAGCCGATCAAGGCGCTCAACGTCTATCTGTTCGGTTCGGCGCTGAAGTCGGAGATCAAGGACGATTTGATCATCGGCGAGTGCACGGCCGCTCAGGTCGGCTTCGTCCCCGGCTGTACCGCCCTGAACGCTCCGATCTTCGCCCCGACCGCGGGCAAGCGCGAATCGGGCGCGGCGAAATATACGTTCGGCGGGACCGTTCGCGGGACCCTCGGGCCGCTCGAGATCGGGATCACCGGCAAGCGGACCGGCCCGCGCTATATCTTCGACACCAACGAGCCGGTCCGGGCCTTCATCGGCGCCGGCGCGGGAACCGACACGGTCGTCTTCCCGGCGAGCACTCCGGCTTATTGGCTGGTCAACCTCGATGCGCGCCTGAGCATGGCGAAATGGGGCCTGGAGAAATCCTATCTCCAGTTCAACGTCTACAATCTGCTGGATCAGTTCTACGTCGGCGGGTTCAGCGGCGGCCTCAACCAGACCATCAACCGCTGCACCGTGGTGGCCGGATGCGCCGGCGGCATCCCCAATGGCGGGATCACCGGCTACAGCGCTCCGCCCTTCGTCCAGATCGGCGCTCCGCGCACGATCAGCGCAACTCTGGTTATGGGCTTCTGATCCGAGGCCCTGGCGTAATCCGGCCGCCGCGACTCAGGTCGCGGCGGCCTTTTTTTTAGTTCCGTCATTCCGGCGAAAGCCGGAATCCATGAACACCGAGGTGCCAGACCGGGTCCCGCGGTGTTCATGGGTCCCGGATCAAGTCCGGGATGACGTTGCCTAGCTGGATTTGCGCCGTTCGGGCGGGCCGTCGGAAAGGGCGATGCTCGCCACCGGGCAGCGCACGCCCTGGACCATGATCGCGCCGTGGCGGTCGAGCTGGCCCGATACCGTCTGGAAGCCGATTCCCCGGGCCGCGAGCAGCCGGCTGCAGCGGTTCGTGGTGCGCACGAAATACCAATCGCCTTTAGGTCCCCTCAGGTAGAGCGAATCGTCGGAGGCGGCCTTCCACTCGACGTTGCTCATGCTGCTGATGAAGGGGATCTTGATCTCGGTAGCTTGGGGCGCCGCATTCGCGCTGGCGGCGAGGCCCAAGAGGGTCAGGCTGAGGAAAGTTCGCATCGCATCGTCTCCTGCTTCCGCCTGGAAACTAGTCTTTCGCGAGCCGCTTTGCCAGCCTGCCGGCATTGCCCCTCGCCTGCCGCCCCTGTGCCCTCTAAGGCGCGCGTCATGAAATGCCTGATCATCGCGGCGGGCCAGGGGACCCGGCTGCGCAGCATCGCCGCCTCCAAGCCGCTCGCCCGGGTCGCCGGCCGGCCGCTCATCGAGCATGTGATGGGCGCCGCCGCCGCCGGCGGCGCCACCGGGTTCGTCGTCGTCACCGGCTACGAGCCCGAGCCCCTGGAGGCTTTCCTCGGCGAGCTTGCCGGGCGAACTGGCCTGCCCATCGAGATCGTGCGCAACCCGGATTGGGCCCGCCCCAACGGCGTTTCCGTCCTCGCCGCGCAGGCCCGGCTCGAGTCGGACTTCGTCCTGCTGATGTCGGACCACCTTTTCGACCCGGAGATCCTCCGAGACATGATCGCCGCCGATCGCGGGGAGGCGGCGCTGACCCTGGGCGCCGACCACGAAGTGGACAATCCGCTTCTGGACCTGGACGACGCGACCAAGATCGAGCTCGGCGAGAAGGGCCGGATCCGGCGCATCGGCAAGACCCTGGCGCAATATGACGCGATCGACACCGGCATCTTCATCGCCACTCCGGCGCTTCTCGAGGCGCTTCGGTCCAGCCTCGCCGCCGGCGGGACGGGCTCATTGTCCGAGGGCGTCCAGGCGCTGGCCGACGCCGGCCGCGCCTTCACCCGCGACATAGGCGGCCGCTGGTGGCTCGACGTCGACGACGAGGCGGCTTTCGCCAAAGCGGAGGCGGCGCTCGCCTCCCCTCCCTGGAAGGGAGGGGCCGGGGGTGGGTAGGCGAGCGCAGCGAGACTTTCTGCTGACTCGGAGTTTCGGCCGCCTTCGGCGGACCCACCCCTGATCCCTCCCTTCCAGGGAGGGGAGGAGCAAGCAGCCTAGCTCTCGTCGAGCGGCGAGAGGCCGCGGAGCCCGTCGATATAGGCCCGCACCTTCGCCGCGGTCTCCTGCGCCGACTGGCCGGGCCGGTAGAGGCCCGAGCCGAGGCCGAAACCCTGGGCGCCGGAATCCAGCCAGGGCTGCAGGGTGCCGGGAGAGATGCCGCCGACCACCAGCAAGGGCACGTCCCTGGGAAGCACCGCCCGCAGCGCTTTCACCACCGCCGGCACGGCGCCCTCCGCCGGAAACAGCTTGAGCCCGGTCGCTCCGGCGCGAAGCGCGGCAAAGGCTTCGGAAGGCGTGAAGAAACCGGGGAGCGAGACCATGCCCGCCGCCGCCGCCGCCTCGATGACCGGGGCGAAACTGTTGGGCGAGACGATGATCCGCCCTCCCGCATCGCTCACCCGCGCCACGTCGGCCGCCTCGAGCACGGTCCCGGCGCCGACCAGGGCGCTCTCCCCGAAGCGTCGGGCCAGCCGCTCGATGCTGGCCAGCGGATCCGGCGAGTTGAGCGGAACCTCGACGATCCGGATCCCGGCCTCGAAGACGGCCTCGCCGATCGCCTCCGCTTCGGCCGGAGTGATTCCACGCAGGATCGCGACCAGCGGGCATTCGGCCAGCCTGTGCTGGAGTGTTTCGCCGGGATTCATTGCTCACAATCTCCACAAGTTTGCCGCACCGTCGGCGGCGCTCTAGCCCGCAAGCGCCGTCTCCACCAGCGCACGACCTCTCTCCTCCCGACGCGTCTCCATATCCCGAGGCATGTAGTGGACCCGCGCTTGTGATAGATTGCGACCAGACTCATCTCAATTGATCGCAGGAGACGGCAATGTGGGATCTGAACGAGTTCGAAGTCGAGTTCGGCGAGGGCGAGCACAGCATATCCTTTCGCACCGACCTGGCCGAGGGTTTTCACATGCAGGAGTTGATGCTCATCGTCGAGAAGTTGAGCGACGATCCCGATGCGGAATGCGAGGCGTCGCTGCCCGACGAGTCCTTGGAGCAGGTCTCGACATACGCACGGGTTAAGGTGTTCGCGGGACGCCTCGTCGAGGACGCCCGCAATATTACGCTGCGATTGTGGTCAAAAGGTCGCGAGCGCTTCCGCATCATTTGGGTACGCTTGCTGAAAAAGCTGGGAGACGGACCTGGCGGCTTGAACTGTAAGATGTGCAAGCTGCTCGTGGAGGCCCTGATCATTGCCGCGCTGGCCGTTGCGGGCAGCCCCTTTGTCGCGGGGGCGGTGGTAAAGCTCACGGCGGCCCAGGCGGCGACGGTGCAGGCCGCGCTCACCGCCGGACCCCTGGCCGATCTCCTGAAGCTGGTGGATTGGAAGACCCTTTGGTTCGCGATCCAGCAATTTTTGAGCCTGCTGGACAAACTCTTCGAGTTCAAGGACGCCACGTTTGCACGGATTTGTCGCGAACTAGGATATTGCCCGCAAAATGCGGCCGGGGACTTCGCTTCGATTCAGCAAGGCGCGACCACCGGCGTCCAGGGCGCGACCATGGCGTAACCCGCCGTTGCGACTTCGCGGCCGCGCCCGCCGGGCGCGCCCTCCGCCTGACGCCGCTTTGCCGGGCCGGGTTCGACTGGCAGCCGCCTGCGCGTCGCCCTGCGGGGCAACTTTTCCGCCGCGCACGGATTATTTGCCTCGACCGCCACATTGCGGGCTGGCACCGCCGCGGCGCCCGGGTTAGCGCGGACGCTGCACGACCGCAGGAGGGCCGTCATCGCCAACTTCATGTTCGCCACCGGGATCGAGAACAGCATCCCGACGATCAACGGCGGCCGGACCCGCGTCGACCAGATGGACGTGTGCGGCCATTACCGGCACTGGCGCACCGATTTCGACTGCGTCGACGAGCTCGGAATCCATTTCCTGCGCTACGGCCCGCCGCTCCACCGCACCCTGCTCGGCCCGGGCAAGCACGATTGGGAATTCGCCGACCAGAGCTTCGCCGAGCTGAAGCGGCGCAACATCACGCCGATCGTCGACCTCTGCCATTTCGGGGTGCCCGACTGGATCGGCAACTTCCAGAATCCGGACTTTCCGCAGCTCTTCGCCACTTATGCCGGCGCCTTCGCCGACCGCTTCCCCTGGGTGCAGCTCTACACCCCGGTGAACGAGATGTTCATCTGCGCCATCTTCTCCGCCAAATATGGCTGGTGGAACGAGCAGATGCACGACGACCGCAGCTTCGTCACCGCCCTGAAGCACATCGTCAAGGCGAACGTCCTGGCGATGATCGAGATATTGAAGCGCCGGCCCGACGCCATCTTCATCCAGTCGGAAAGCTCGGAATATTTCCACGCCGACAGCCCGCCCGCGATCCACAAGGCGGAGCTGATGAACTCCCGCCGCTTCCTCAGTCTCGACCTCAATTACGGGCGCCGGGTGGACAGCGAGATGTACGAATATCTCATGGACAACGGCATGAGCCGGGAGGAGTACCACTTCTTCCTCAACCACCGGCTGAAGCAGCACTGCATCCTCGGCAACGATTATTACATGACCAACGAGCATCGCGTTTACGCCGACGGCCATACCGAGAGCTCGGGCGAGGTGTTCGGCTATAGCGAGATCACCCGCCAATATTACAACCGCTACCGGCTGCCGGTGATGCACACCGAGACCAATTTGCGCGAAGGGCCGAGGGGCGACGAGGCGGTGCATTGGCTCTGGAAGGAATGGGCCAACGTGCTCAGGATCCGAAACGTCGGAATCCCGACGGTCGGCTTCACCTGGTATTCGCTGACCGACCAGGTCGACTGGGACACGGCGCTCCGCGAGCAGAACGGCAACGTCAACCCGCTCGGCCTCTACGATCTCGACCGCAACATCCGCAACGTCGGCACGGCTTACAAGAAACTGATCTCGGACTGGCGCGACGTCCTGCCCGCCTCCAGCCTGTGCCTGTCGGTGCCGATCGTCCCGCCCTCCCAGGCCGACCGCGGCTTCGCGCGCGAGCAGCAGGAGGAGGCGGCCAAGCACCTCAAGGGCTTCGTCACCGAGCCGGCCAATCCGGAGACGACGGTATGATCCCCGGCGCGTCATCCCGTCCTTCGATACGTCCTTCGATACGCCGCTTCGACTTCGCTCAGCGGCTACTCAGGATGAGCGGTTTGGCGTAACCCCCACCGCTCATCCTGAGTAGGGACTGAGCTTGGCGAAGGCCCGTATCGAAGGACGCACCGAGGAATTCACATGAAGATCGCGAAGATCGAGACCTTCTACGTCCCGCCGCGCTGGCTGTTCGTCCGGGTGGAAGCGGACGAGGGCGCGGTCGGCTGGGGCGAGGCGAGCCTCGAAGGCTGGGCCGAGGCCGTCGACGGCGCCTTCGCCGCGCTTCGCGACCGCTTCCTCGGCCACGACCCGTTCCGGATCGAGGACGTCTTCCAGATCGGCTATCGCGGCGGCTTCTACCGCGGTGGCCCAGTCCTGATGTCGGCTCTGGCCGGGCTCGAGCAGGCTTTGTGGGATTTGAAGGGCAGGGCGCTCGGCCTTCCGGCCTGGGAGATGATGGGCGGGCGGGTCCGCGACCGGGTCCGGGCCTATGCCTGGATCGGCGGCGACCGTCCCGACGAGATCGGCGAGGCCGCCTCGGCGCGCCGCGGCCAGGGCTTCTCCGCGGTCAAGATGAACGCCACCGCCGAGCTCGACTGGATCGGCACCCCCAAAAAGTTCGACGAGGTCGTCGCCCGGGTCGAGGCGGCGCAGGGTGCCGGAATGGACGTCGGCCTCGATTTCCACGGCCGGGTCCACCGGCCGATGGCCAAGCAGCTCGCCAAAGCGCTCGAGCCGCTCGGCCTGCTGTTCATCGAGGAGCCTTTGCTGTCGGAAAATCCGGAAGGGCTGGCCCAGCTCGCCCAGCTCGTCTCGACCCCGATCGCGCTCGGCGAGCGGCTTCATTCGCGCTGGGACTTCAAGCCCTTCTTAGAGGCCGGGGCGGTCGACATCGTCCAGCCCGACCTCAGCCATTGCGGCGGGATCCTCGAAGCCCGGCGGATCGCCGCCATGGCCGAGGCCTATGACGTCGCCGTCGCTCCGCACTGCCCCTTGGGCCCGCTCGCGCTGGCCGCCTGCCTCCAGGTCGCGGCGACCGCGCCCAACGTCGCGCTCCAGGAGATGTCGCTCGGGATCCACTACAATGTCGGCGGCGACCTCTACACTTTCTGCAAGGACCCGGCGCCGCTCACCGCCGCCGACGGCTGGCTGGCGGTTCCGCCGGGCCCGGGCCTCGGCATCGACATAGACGAGGAAAAGGTGCGCGAGGCGGACAAGGACCGCCACCGCTGGCGCAACCCGATCTGGCGCCACCAGGACGGTACGTTCGCGGAGTGGTAGGCGGAAATTCCTCCCCTGCATTTGCAGGGGAGGGGGACCAGGCGAAGCCTGGTGGAGGGGCCTTGCCGAGTCCGTAGAACCCCTCCACCGCGCTTCGCGCGGTCCCCCTCCCCGCGAAATCGCGGGGAGGATTAGATTAAGCGACGATCCTGAGCTTGCCCGAGCGCCGCGCAGGCACCGGGCAGAAGCCGAGCTCGTCGTGCAGCCGGCTCAGCTCGCGCTCGCGCGACTGGCGATAGGCTTCGGCGTAGCGCGCGTCGCACTCGACCTCTTCCTCGGTCTGCGGGCGATAGAAGCTGATGCAGATGTGCCGGCCGAAAATGTCGTCGCCGCGCATCTTCACTTCCGGCTGAGCCTCGGCGGGGAGGTTGCAGCGAACCTCCTGAAGCCGCTCGATCAGGGCGTCGAGCGACCCGAGGTCCTTCACTTCGATAAAATCTTTGACTCGTCTACTCATTACCAGAACCCCTCCCGGTCACTCCCCGCGTGAGTGTTAGCTCGCAGCGGAATCCGGCCGCAAGGCTAATCTGCATTTACCCACAGGAGAGTTTCGCTCCTCTGAACGCCGGTTTATGGCGGGCCCCGAAATGGCATCCGATTCCTTCCCACGCCTCGCTCGCGGACCGCTCTCGCTGAGCCTCGCGCCGGCCCTCGGCGGCGGCATTGCCGTTTTCGAATGCTGCGCGGTAAGTGGCGGGAATATAGCGATATTCCGTCCTCGCGATGCGAGCGATCCGTCGCCGACTTCGCTCGCCAGCTTTCCGCTCGTGCCATTCGTCAACCGCGTTCGGAACGGCGCCTTTTCCTTCCGTGGCCGCAGGGTCACACTCGCCCAAAATATGCCGCCCGACCCGAGCCCGCTGCACGGCCAGGGCTGGCAGGCGCCCTGGACGGTCGAACGGCTCGGCGCCGATCATGCCGAGCTCGCCTATCGCCATGAGGCGGGCGAATGGCCCTGGGCTTACGAGGCGCGCCAGACTTTCGATCTCGACGAGGGCGGGCTCAGCCTGGTCCTGTCCTGCACCAACCTGTCGGACGCGCCGATGCCGTGCGGGCTGGGGCAGCATCCTTATTTCCCCTGCACCGCGGCGACCCGGCTGGACACCAGGGTGGCGACCGCGTGGACGATCGACGAGCATGTGCTTCCCATCGATCAGGTGCCCGCCGTCGGCCGCTTCGACCTCAACGACCGGCTCGTCTGCGGCCAGGGCCTCGACCACGGCTTCGGCGGCTGGAGCGGCCGCGCGATCATCTCCGATCCGGCCCTTCCGTTCCGGATCGTCATGTCCTCCCCCGACGCGGATTTCTTCCAGCTCTATTCGCCGGCCTCCGGCGGCCTGTTCGTCGCCGAGCCGGTCACCCACGCCAATGCCGCTATGAACGAGCCCGAGGAGGAATGGGCCGGCCTCGGCCTGCGCGTGCTGGAGCCCGGCGAGGCGATGAGCCTGACGATGCGGGTGGAGGTGCTGCCTTAATCCGTCATTGCGAGCGAAGCGAAGCAATCCAGTGGGCCTCGGAAGCCCACTGGATTGCTTCGTCGCTGTGCTCCTCGCAATGACGGATCAATAATCCGCTTCCAGCAGGCCTCCGATCACATGATGCTGGATCACCGGCTTGAGCTCCTCCGTAACCCGGTAAGTCAAATGATCGCGAACCCGCGTCGGCAGCGATTCCAGATAGGCCCGGGTGACCTGCAGATCGTGATGGCCGGCGTTGGTCGCGTCCGGAGCGTCGACGCCCACCACCAGCACCGGCCGCCACTCCTCGGAACAATTCGCCGTGCCGCGGTGGATGGTGAGGGCCGAGCGGGCCGAGATGTCCCCCATCTGGGCGAGCCTGGATTGCTTGCGGGCGCTGTAGCGCGGCCACCATTCCCTCGGCGGGAACATGCCGTCCTTGCAGCCGGTCAGATCGTCCCATTGCGTCCCCGGGGCGATCTCGAAGGCGCCGTGCTCGGGGCGGGTGTCGACCGCGGTCAGGTTGAAGGCGAGCGAGTCGAGGCGCCGGCCCTTCAGAGTCGCTTCCGGAGCGGGGAAGTCGCGATGCCAGGGCTGGTCGGCGGCGCCGGGGAAGGGGATGTCGAAGCCCACCTCGACGATCCGGTAGTCCGGCCCGAGCACCGCCTCGCACACCGCGACGAACCAGGGATGGGCGGCGATGTCGACGAAGCCCCTGATCCGTTCGGGATGGACCTCGACATACCAGCGCTGCGGCCCGCGCGGCAGCGCCCCGCCGGGCACCTGCCGCGCCTCCTCGAACAGCCGGCCGATATCCTCGCGCATCCGCTCCACCCACGGGCGGGGGAAAGCGCCCTTGAGCGCGATGATTCCATCGCCGTAGAGGCCGCCCAGGATCGGCGCGGCTTCATGCAAGTTTTCCCCGGCCGTCGCCATGCCTTCATTCTCTCGCCCCCGAAGGCCCTGACCGATAATCCATTTGTATGATGATTGCGAGGTCGCTACCGGGCCGCCGATGTCGGAAAATGCACGATTCGCCTTCGAGGTCGATCCCCGCGAGGAAGGGCAGGGGACAAGGATAGAGGTCCGCGCCGCCGGCATGGCCCGAACCTATGTCATTCCGGCGGGCGATCAGGGCGATTACGCCGCTTTCTACCGGGCGCTGGCGAACGACTTCGGCACCCGGATCCCGCACGCCTTCGCCGAACCCTCGCAGGCTCCCGAAGCGCAGGTCGAGTGGCGGCCGCTCCTCACCGACAACGTCTCGCCGCGGATTCTCGCCGGCTATGGCGACCCGGCCGTCCTCAAGACCGACCTCGGCTACATCCTCGTCGCCACCTCGAACGACGCGCCCGACGCCTTCCCGATCCTGCGCTCCGACGATCTCGAGCATTGGCATCATGAAGGCTTCGTCTTCCCGGAAGGCGAGACCCCGGCCTGGGCGGCGAAAGGGGTACGGGTCGCCGATTTCTGGGCGCCGGAAATGGCCCGGGTCGGCGACGAATATTGGCTCGCTTTCACCGCCCGCCAGGCCTCGAACGGCCTCGCCATCGGGCTCGCCAAAAGCGACAGCCCGTTCGGCCCGTGGCGCGACCCCGGCCGGCCTTTGCTCTCGCGCCATGTCGTCAACACGACCGGCCTGCCCGACGACCCGGCGAGGCCGTTGCTGAGCGGCGGAGTCATCGATTCGCACATCTTCATCGATAAGGGCGGCCGGCCATTCCTGTTCTGGAAGGCCGATACCAACGGGGTCTGGCCGCGCCCCCTCGCGGCCTTGCTCCGCGACCGGCCGGAGCTGATCGGCCGACTGTTCGCCCGCGAGGAGGATCGCCGCACCGCCGCCTTCGCCGCGGCGATCGTCGGCTGGGCCAGCGGCCGCCGTCCGATGGAGCGCTTCTTCCTCATGCAGCCGCTGATCGAGGCGGCGCTGGCCAATTGGGTGCCGGTCCAGCAGGCGCTGGCGCAATGCGGCCTCGCCGGCGCCATCCTCGAGGCGATGCGGACGCCGATCTACGCCCAGCGGCTCGCCGCCGACGGCGAGACCCTGGTCGGCGAGCCGGTGATCGTGCTCGCCAACGATCTCGATTGGGAAGGCCATCTGATCGAGGGCCCCTGGGTCACCTTCCAGCAGGGCCGCTACTGGCTGTTCTACGCCGGCAACGATTTCTCGACCCCGGCCTACGGCATCGGAGTCGCCGTCGCCGACCATCCGCTCGGCCCTTATTCCAAGCAGCCCGAGCCTTTGCTGCGCTCGACCCGGGCCTGGACCGCGCCCGGCCACGCCTCGGTCGCGCCCGGCCTGGACGGCGAGCCGCAGCTCTTCTTCCACGCCTTCCATCCCGGCACCGGCGGCTACAACGTCTTCCGGGCCTTGCTCACGGCGAAGCTCGACTTCGGGCCGGAGGGGGTTTCTATCCTCCCCGTCCGCGAAGCGGAGGGGGAGGGGGACCACCGGTAGGGTGGTGGCGGGGTCCTTCGATACGCCGCTTCGACTTCGCTCAGCGGCTACTCAGGATGAGCGGTCGAAAATAATCCCATCCGCTCATCCTGAGTAGGGACTGAGCCTGGCGAAGGCCCGTATCGAAGGACCCCTCCACCAGGCTTCGCCTGGTCCCCCTCCCCATCTGCGATGGGGAGGATTTATTGAGCGCGGCTCGGCGGCACTCCATAGGCCTGGCGGAAGGCGCGGGTGAAGGCGCTCAGCGACGCATAGCCGAGGCGGTCGGCGAGGTCGGTCGGCGAGGCGGCGCCCTGCTTGAGGAGCCGCGACGCGCCTTCCAGCCGGAGCCGGCGATGATAAGCGAGCGGCGGCAGGCCGTGCACCTCGGCGAAGCTTCGGCTGAGGTGGAAGCGGGACAGCGCGGCCCGTGCGGCGATGTCGTCGAGGGTGAGCGGCCGGTCCTGATGGTCGTGGATGAAGGCCCGCGCCCGCTCGATCCGCTGCAGGGTCTCGATCCGGGTCGAGCGCTTGAGGCTGCTCAGCCGCTCGAGCCGGCTGGCGAAAGTGGAAAGATAATCCTCGGCGCCCGCGGTGACCTGCTGGACGATCTTGGAGGCCAGCGCCGGCCCGGCGTCGGGCCGGGCCGCGAGCAGCCGCGCGTAGCGCGAGAGGAGGGGGGCGAGCGGCTCGGCGCCGCAGCCTTCGATCACCCGGCCGAGCGGCCCGCGGTCCACTGCCGGCGCCGCGGCCACTCCGAGATAGACGCACAGGCCGACCGTCTCGTCCGGTCGCGGGGTCGACACTTCGAACTCGGTTCCGGCTTCGACCAGAAGGAAGCGTCCCGGCTTCACCGCCCGGGCCCGGCCGTCGATCTTGTAGACTTCCTCGCCGCTCAGCACGAACTTGACCGAAGGCGCCAGCGCCCGGACCGTGCTCCGCCCGCCCTCGAGCCTGGAAAGCACGACGCAGCCGTGCCTCAGCGGCAGGCGCTCGCCCTCGCCATGGTCGCGCATCAGGTAGAAAGGTGTCGAGTCGATCACAAATGTAATCGTAAGCAAAATCGGTGCCACGTAAAGGCTTGGCGGATTTCCGCCATTCCCGCCGGGTTGACCGCTCTTGCTCGCGTTCGGAACCGGTCGCGAGCGTACGCTTTCGGACGGGATGAGGATCGCCACCTTCAACGTCAACGGCGTCAACGGCCGGCTGCCTGCGCTTCTCGAATGGCTTGCGGAGACGAAGCCGGACGCGGTCTGTCTTCAGGAATTGAAGGCGCCGCAGGACAAGTTTCCGGCGCAGGCGATCGAGAAGGCCGGCTATGGCGCCATCTGGCACGGCCAGCAGCGCTGGAACGGGGTCGCCATCCTCGGCCGCGGCTGCGCGCCGGTCGAGACCTGCCGGGGCCTTCCCGGAGATCCGGAGGACTCGCAAAGCCGGTATATCGAAGCGGCGGTGGGCGGAATCCTGATCGGCGGCCTCTACGCCCCCAACGGCAATCCGCATCCCGGGCCCAAGTTCGACTATAAGCTGGCCTGGAACGAGCGGCTGATCGCCCGCGCGGCGGAGCTGGTCGGCCTAAGCGAACCGGTGGTCCTGGCCGGCGACTACAACATCATCCCGACCGCGACGGCGATCGACGTCTACAAGCCGGAGCGGTGGACGGACGACGCCCTGATGCAGCCCGAGCCCCAGGCGCAATATCGCCGGCTCGTCGGCCAGGGCTGGACCGATTCGCTGCGCCATCTCCACCCCAAGGAACCGGTCTTCACCTTCTGGGACTATTGGCGCAACGCCTTCGCCCGCGATGCCGGGATCCGCATCGACCATCTCCTGCTCAACCCCGTCGCCGCCGGCCGCCTGAAGGCCGCGGGCGTCGACCGCGAGGCGAGGGCGAAAGCCAAGGCCAGCGACCACGCACCGACCTGGGTGGAGCTGAAATAGATACGTCATTGCGAGCGAAGCGAAGCAATCCAGCACTGCGTCCCTGTCACGCGCCGAGCTGGATTGCTTCGTCGCTTCGCTCCTCGCAATGACGGAATCGTTTACACTTTCGCCTCCGCCCCAATCCGAAAACCGCAGTTTTCCGCCGCTGGCCCGCATCTTGCTGCTGAACGGACATGCTGAAGAAGGCGTTAAGACTTTTCGTCATCAAGACCCGGCTCGAAGCCTGGGCGATCATCTACGCGCTCGCCGTCGGCGGGGTCACCCGCGGCCTCCATTATACCGAGCAATATCCCGGCTTCGGCGGCTGGCTCCTCTTCGCCGCCTGCACCGGCGCCGTCTTCATGGCCGGCGCCAAGATCCTCGACGCGACGAGGGGGCCGAGCCATCGGCGAGCCACCCTCCAGAGAGTCCTGGAGCGGGCCCGGGCCGCTTAGCCTCGGCCCCGGCCCCCACCCGTTCGGCCTGAGCCTGTCGAAGGCCTTGCCTTGCGGGCGCCGCGGAAGAGAGGGCTTCGACAGGCTCAGCCCGAACGGATCTCCCAATTCCAAGGCCTAATGCCAACCGTTGGTGTGATTTCCCAATCCTAGGCAGGCTTTAACCTGGCTACGGATTGGCCTGCACCCCATTTTCCGCTGATTTCCGCCATTTCCTGCACTTGGCACGGCCCTTGTAATCCTGTCGGCAACCGCTTCGAGCGGGGAGCAACAGGTTTCAAGGAGCAGGCAAATGTTCGACTATCGCAAGATCCAGGAGAGCGCCGCGGCGGCCGTCCTGGCGGTCGTGCTTTCGGCAACGGCGATCGGTGCCACGATCAGCCCCGCCCAGGCCGACGACGCCGGCCGCTATGTCTACGTCCAGGCGTCGGTCGCCCAGACCCATGGCTGAGACGATCCTCGTGCCCGCCGACAAGCTGGTGCGGATCCCGCCGAGGCCCGGCGGCCCGCGCCGCCTCGAAGCCCGCAACGGCCCGCGCAGCCCGCGTCCCGCCGGCTTCGGTTTCACGGAGTTCCTGCCGATGAGCATCTTCTCCCGCACCCGCGACATCGTCGCCGCGAACTTCGCCGATCTCCTCGACAAGGCCGAGGACCCGGCGAAGATGATCCGGATGATCATCCTCGAGATGGAGGAGACGCTCGTCGAGGTCCGTTCGTCGGCGGCGCGCACGATCGCCGATCAGAAAGAGATGCAGCGCCAGATCGCCCGCCTCGACAAGCTCCAGGAGAGCTGGACCGAGAAAGCCGAGCTGGCGCTGAGCAAGGGCCGCGAGGACCTCGCCCACGGCGCTCTCACCGAGAAGCGCAAGGCGGCCGAGCTGGCCGAGAGCCTTCGCTCCGAGATCGACCTGCTCGACGAGGCGATGCGCGCCTCCGAGGCCGACATCGCCAAGCTCCAGGGCAAATTGCGCGAAGCCCGCATGCGGCAGAGCGCGACCCAGAGCCGGCTGGAGAGCGCCAACCAGCGCGCCCGGCTTCGCGAGATGACCGCCGGCCCCAAGGTCGACGAGGCTTTCTCGCGCTTCGACGAGCTCGAGCGCCAGGTCGATCATGCCGAAGGCCGCGCCGACGCGCTGATGCTCGGCGCCCCGCCCAAGACGCTCGACGAGGAGATCTCCGAGCTTCGCAACGCCGAGAAGATCGATGCCGAGCTCGAGGCCCTGAAGGCCCGGCTCGCCGCGAGCCGGGAAGGCTGAGGCGATGGAGGACTGGATCTACCGGATCATGAATGCCCGGAACCCCGATTGGCGGACCCTGAGCTGCGACCCGAAGACGGGCGCGAACCGGGGAACCCGCCGCGAACTCGAGACACTCAGGAGGGAAAGATGAAGAAGAGTTTCTATCTCGACAAGGCCAATGGCAAGGTCTTCGGGGTCTGCGCCGGCCTCGCCAACCATATGAACTGGGATCCGACCTTCGTCCGGGTCGCCGTCGTGCTGCTGACCCTCGTCACCTTCCCCTGGGCCCTTCTGGCCTATGGAGCGGCGGCGATGATCGGCAAGAAAAGGCCCGCCGCCGGCTATGGCGGAGAGGCGCTGGACCGGCCGCTGCGCACCTCGACCTACGAACTCAACCGCTCGATGCGCGACATCGATCGCCGCATGGCCGAGATCGAGACCTACGTGACCGCGCAGAACACCCCGCTGGCCCGCGAGATCGAGAGCCTGCGCTGACCGGAAGCTGAGAGAGACGGGAGGATTTGATGAGCGAACCGATGACGATGATGGCGATGGCGGGCTTCGGCCTGGCCGCGCTCGGCATCCTGCTCTTCGCCGCTTCGAAGGGCTGGCAGGGCTGGCTCGACCTGAAGCGGCTGGAGCTGGCCGGCGCCGAGCCGAGGACGGCGAGCCACGGCGGAATGGCCGAGAGGATCGAGCTTGCCGATCTGAAGGAAAGGATCCGCAAGCTGGAGAGCATCGCCGCCTGCATCGATCTTTAGAATCCTCCCCATCGCCAGATGGGGAGGGGGACCATGCGAAGCATGGTGGAGGGGTAATTGCCGAGGCTTCTGCCAGCTACCCCTCCACCAGGCTTCGCCTGGTCCCCCTCCCCGAGCGAAGCTCGGGGAGGATCTAAAGCCCCCCCAGGAACGCCAGGAAGCTCCGCCCCGGCATGAAGAAATAGCCTCCCCCCAGGGTCCGGACGAAGCTCGGCAAGGGGGCCAGCCGGGCCGGTCCGTCGTTGCTCGGGATCAGATAGCCGGTCGATCCCCGGGCCCGGTCGTTGATCAAGGGATCCTGCTGCCGGTCCAGGCCCTGGAAGCCGGAATTGGCGAGCCAGGTCTGCTGGACGAACTCGAACTGGCGCTCGATGTCGCCGTTGAGGCACATGAAGAGCAGCCCGGGCTTCTCGCCCGGCCCCTCCCGGTAGAGCCGGCCGACCCGGCGGATCCGGTGGCGGTTCGAGATCGCCACCTGTTCGAGCGAGCCGGGAAGCAAGGTGTCGCGCGGATTGCCGCGGCGGATATGCGCCCCGATCGGGCAGCGCAGCGCCTGCGGGTCCTCGACTCCGTAGAGGAAATCATTGTCCTGGCGGCTGCTCGGCTCGGTCGGCGCGGGGATGGCCGCGCCCTCGGCCGGTGCGCTTTCCGGGCGGGCCGTCGCCAGCGGCTCCGCCGCCTCCGGCTGCGGCGGATCGAGCGGCGCAATTTTCCGTCTGGAATCGCGCTCCGCCTTGCGGCTGCGCTCGGTGCCGTAGGGATAATAAGGATTGCGGACCAGCGACGAGCCGTCCTTCCAGCGGCCGAGCAGCTTGGCGGCGACGAAATCGGCGTCGACCTCATAAGGCTCGGGGAGCCGGGCGGCGAGGACGGCGGCCTGTTCCTCGCAATAGGTGTTGAACGCGCCGACGTCCTGCTCGAGCTGGCGGATGACGAGGAAGGTGCCGTTGCGCGCGATCGCCCGCGGCGATTCGGCGACGGCGGTGCCGAAAGCCCGGCTGCCGTCGGCGAGCGGAAGCAAATTCCTCGGGTCGGCGAGCGGCGACAGCTCGGGCTGGGGCGGGAGATTGCCGCGATTGTCGGGATAGCCGATCACGAACTCGCCGGGCTGGACGAGGTGGATGGGATCGTTGGAACGGTTGGCCTGGTCGGTGCCCCGGATCACCGGTTGCGAGACTCCGTCGACGAAGCCGAACGGCTCGATCGAGGGCTTTTCCGCGACGGCGAGCGGAATCCGGTAGGGCTCGGCCATCCCGTTCGCGGCGGCGGCGGCGCAGATTTCGCTTTCCAGCCCGGCGACGTCCTCCCCGGTCACCCCGTAGACGAGCAAGGCGACGTCGCTCGCCTGCCGGCCCCAGCGCCATTTCCCGGGCGCATCCTCGCCGGTGTCGCCGAGGATCCGCGCCCGACCGTCGGTGCCCATCCCTTCGAGGAAGGCCGGCGGGAAGCCGCTGAGGCATTCCCCGGGAAGGCCCAGCCGCTCGAGCGCCCGGCCGCCGAAGGCGACGGTCAGAACCGCATCGCGCCGCAACTTGCGGCCGTCGCCGAAGGCGGTGCAGGGGTAGAGCCTGGCGACGAAATCGCGGGCTCGCGCCTCGTCCCCGGGCAGGTCGAACAGCAGGCAGGTGCCGTGCGGCATGAAGCCGAGGCCGCCGAAGACGAGGCTCTGGATCTGGCTGGTCTGGAGCTTGGCGGCGGGCCGGGGATAGGAGCCGAACAGGGCGAGCCACTGGATGGCCTCGTCGTTGGTCAGGGTCGCCGCGAGGCCTCGGCGGATGTCGGCGTTGCGGCGGATCTGGTCGGTGATCAGCTCAGGATAGGCGCTGTACCAGAAACGGGTCGGCCGCATGCTGGCGCGGGCGAAGCGCTTGAAGCGCTCGCCGTCGGTGGCGCCCTGCTGGAACAAATTCCTCGCCTTGGGGAAGCCGACCGAGTTGGACCAGACCGCGGTCAGCCCCTCATGCGCCTCGGTGATGAAATCCTCGAGATAGCTCTCCCAGCTGCCGCCGTAATTGGAGAAGAAGACGAGCTGGCGGGTTCCCGGGATGGTGACCCAGCGCGCGGCGTGGATCGTTCCGATCGTTCCGAGGAAGCCGGGCGGATAGATTTTGGTGACGTTGAGGCGCCCCGACCAGAAAGCGGTGCGAAGGGTGAACCAGCGCACCGGGCCGGGCTTGCGGCGGGTGATCGAGACCATGTGGTTCTGGGCGCAGTGATTCTCGCGCGCGTTGATCTCCCGAAGCGTGTCCGGATCCGGCGAGCCGGGATCGGCCCAGTCGTTCTTCTCCTGCTTGCGAAGCGCGAAATAGAGGAGGGTGAGCGTCGTGAACATCAAGGTGACGACGCCCGCGACCGCAAGCAGCAGCCCGGCGACGAGATGCCAGCCCGAAAGGGTCAGGATGAGGGCGAGGGCGATCGCCGCCAGCAGCAGCCCGAACGGCCACATATATTGCGGGAAGAAGGGCAGGGCGTATCTCAGGATCAGCCTGAAGAGCGGCGGGTTCGAGCCGGTCCGAAGCGGCGGCGGCGGCGGGTCGAGCGCCCAGGCCAGGCCGGGTTCGGCCTCGACCGCCTTCCTGACCTCGGCCAGCCGGTCGATCGGGCGCAGGTCGGGATGGCCGTTGTCGATGAGCGGCGCGACGAACCTCGCCAGCTCCGCCTCGCCGCGGATCCGGCCGACGCTCATCGCCGGCGTTCCCGGGAAGCAGAGGCCGGCCTGGGCGAACAGCCCCTGGCCGACCTTCAGCCGGTGGGCGAGCAGATAGTCGAGCAGCCCGACAGTGTCGCTCCAGTCCGATACCCGGCGGAAGATCGGCTCGAGCTCCGGCCCGATGGCGGCGACGATCCGCTCCAGCGCCCGCCGCTCGCTGCCGTCGGCGGTGAATTCGAAGACGAGATGGGCGTCGCCGCCGTCCGGGCCCGGAATGGCGTGGAGGCTCATGAAATGGGTGCCGCCGCCGTCCTCGTCGAGCCGGTCGAGCGCCTTCCTCAGCTTCCCGTCGGCCGGGTTGCCGAGCCCGTCGATCGCCGAGTCGAAGGCGGGGATTTCGGAACCGCGTATGGCGGCGACGATGGTGGTGAGGCTGTCCATCAGCGCGGCCCTTCCCTCAGAATCACCGGCAGCCGGTTGGGGAACGGGCCCGCCCAGGCGATCCCGCCGACCCGCGCAAGGCCGCGCCCGACCAGCCCGCCGACCAGGAGCGGGATCTGGAAGCTGTTCACCGACCGGCCGGCGCAGGGATGCAAGCCCCCGCCGAGATGGAGGTAGATCGAGCGGTCGCGGTCCGGCCGGACCCGGCGCGGATCCTCGACGATGCTCGAATCCTGCATCGCCGCCTGGGTCCAGGCGACCGTCGAATCGCCGCGCCTGACCGCCACCCCGGCGATCGCGGTGTCGGCAAGGGCGCTGCGCAGGATGGCCGGATTGTGCGGCCACAGCCGCATCGCGTCGAGGCACCAGCCGTAGAGGCGGTGAAGATCGCCGGAGTCGCGGCGCATCGCATACTCGATGTCCGGATTGCGCGAGGCCAGCGTGACCAGCTTGGCGACGACGGTCGTGGTCGTGTCGATCGAGCCGACGAAGGTGCCGCCGATCGTCCGCTGCACGGCGTGCCTGTCGAGCATGCCCTGGGCGAGCAGCCGGCCGATCATGTCCTCGCCCGGATCGGCGGGGTCGCGGCGGTCGATCTCCTCGTCGATCCAGGCTTTCATATGCTCGCCCGCGCGAATCCCCCGCTCCCGGATCGCGGCCTTGTTCAGCGGGTTGATGAAGGTGTGGTTGAAGACCGAGCGCGCCACCTCCATCAGCATCCGCTCCGACGGCGCGTGGAGGCCGAACAGCCGCCGCGCCGTCCGCGCCGCGATCGGCCGGGCATAATCGGCGACGGCGTCGATCTCGCCGCCGGCGGGGATCGCGGCCAGCACCGCCTCGATATCCTCCTCGGTCTCGGAGCGCAGCCGCTCGAGGTCGATCGCGGCGAGCGCCTCGTAGAGCCCGCGCCGCTCCCGCTCGAGCGCCGCCGACCGGTCCATGCCGAGGATGAACGGCCCGGCATTGACCTCGCCGATCTTGACCGCGTTGACCGGGGCGATCCCGAAATCGAGGTCGCGCTGGAGCATCTCGACCGCATGCGCGTGCCGCGCCGCGATCACCCAGCGCAGGAACCGGAACGGCTTGCCGTACCAGCGCGCCAGCCGGATCCCGACCCGCGCCGCAAGGTCGGGCAGCACCCGCCCGCCGACGAGGAAGCCGATCAGGGTCGGCCGCGTCGGAGTCACAATCGTCGGATCGAAGTCCACGTCGCTCATGGCCGATCCTCCCCCCAAGGATTTGATGGCTTGGCGTCGGGACGGATGCTGACTCATTCCCCCCGCCGAGTCCAGCCGCGCGCGAGCCGTTCGCTCCGGAACGGATGGTTCGTCGCCCCAGCGAAGGCTGGGGCCCCGGCGGGTGAAGCGCACGGAAGCCTTTCACCCGCTGGGATGCCAGCCTTCGCTGGCATGACGAATCAGCGCGGCGGCGTCTCCAGCCTCATCCGTTCGACGCTGCCGTCGCGGCGGACCCGGAAGATGTCGCCATAATCGCTCTCGGCGAGATCGGCCGGCCGGGCGCCGCCGAGCTGGGCGACGATCTCGGGCACGGTGTTGCTGTGGCCGACGACTAGAACCGTTCCGGCCTCGGCCTTTACCCGGGCGGCCAGCCCGGGCGTGTCGCGAGGATCATATTCCTTCACCGTCACTCCCAGCTTCGCCGCCAGCGGGCCGGCCGTTTCCAGGGCCCGCCTCGTGGTGCTGACATAGATCGCCCCGGGCGGGTCCTTCCCGAAGAAGTCGATCAGCCGTCGTGCATTGCCGTGACCCTCCGCGCTCAGCGCCGGATCCTGGCCCTCCGCCTTCTGCAGATGTCGCATCACATACCAGCTCGGCGCCGCCGGCTCGCTTTTTGTGGTGGCGCAGGCCGCCAGCGCGATCAGCAGCAGCGCGGCGAGAGGACGGAACAAGGTCATGGTGTCGCTCCTTTACCCCTTAGCCTGCCCCGCCGCGGGCCGCTTCACAAGGGCGCCGTCAGCGGGTACGGGCGCTTTCGAGCCGTAACGAACAGGGCCAGGAATGAACAAAGCAAGCGAGCGCCCGAACCGCCCGGCGCTCTCCCTCCATGTTCCGGAGCCCCCGGCGCGGCCGGGGGACGAGATCGACTTCAGCCATATCGAGATACCCGCCGCCGGAAGCGTCCGCCGGCCCGACGTCGCCGCTCCCGCCGCACAGACCCACGAGCTGGTCTATTCGCTGGTCCGGGTGCTCGACGACGAGGGCAAGGCGGTCGGCCCGTGGGACCCGAAGCTCGATCCCGACACCCTGCGCCGGATCCTGCGCGACATGATGATGGTGCGGGTTTTCGACGACCGCATGTACCGCGCCCAGAGGCAGGGCAAGACCAGCTTCTACATGAAATGCACCGGCGAGGAGGCGATCGCGGTGGCCGGCGCCCACGCCCTCGACCGCGACGACATGTGCTTCCCGACCTACCGCCAGCAGGGCCTTCTGGTCGCCCGCGATTATCCGCTCGTCCAGATGATGTGCCAGATCTATTCGAACCGGGGCGATCCGCTGAAGGGCCGCCAGCTCCCGATCATGTACGCGTCCAACGCGCACGGCTTCTTCACCATCTCGGGCAATCTCGCCACCCAATTCCCGCAGGCGGTCGGCTGGGCGATGGCGTCGGCGATCAGCGGCGACAGCCGGATCGCCGCCGGCTATATCGGCGACGGCTCGACCGCTGAGGGCGATTTCCACGCCGCCTGCACCTTCGCCGGGGTCTATCGCGCCCCGGTCATCCTCAACGTCGTCAACAACCAGTGGGCGATCTCGACCTTCTCGGGGATCGCCGGCGGCGATCTCACCACCTTCGCAGCCCGGGCGGTGGGCTACGGCATCGCCGGCCTGAGGGTCGACGGCAACGACGCCCTCGCCGTCTACGCCGCCACCCGCTGGGCCGCCGACCGCGCCCGCGCCAATCTCGGGCCGACCCTGATCGAATTCTTCACCTACCGGGTCGAGGGCCATTCCACCTCCGACGACCCTTCCGTCTACCGCCCCCAGAATGCCGGCGCCGCCTGGCCGCTCGGCGATCCGGTCGAGCGCCTGAAGCAGCATCTCGTCGCTCTGGGCGAATGGGACGACGAACGCCACCAGGCGCAGCTCGCGGCGCTCGACGCCGAGGTCCGCGCCGCCCAGAAGGAGGCCGAGAAGCTCGGCACCCTCCAGTCCGACCCCTATCTGGACATCGCCTCGATGTTCGAAGGCGTGTTCGAGGAGCTCCCCTGGCATCTGAAGGAGCAGCAGGCCCAGGCGCTGGCCGAGGCGGAGGCGAAGCGCAAATGAGCGTCATGAACATGATCCAGGCGCTCAACTCCGCCCATCACGTGATGATGGAGCGGGACAAGGCGACCGTCGTCCTCGGCGAGGATATCGGCTATTTCGGCGGCGTCTTCCGGGTCACCGAGGGGCTCCAGAAGACGTTCGGCAAGCAGCGTGCCTTCGATTCTCCGATCAGCGAGAACGGCATCGTCGCCATCGCCGTCGGCATGGCCGCCTACGGCCTGCGTCCCGTCGCCGAGATCCAGTTCGCCGACTATATCTATCCCGGCTTCGACCAGATCGTCTCGGAATGCGCCAAGATGCGCTACCGCTCGGCGGGCGAGTGGCATCTGCCGATGGTGATCCGGACGCCCTATGGCGGCGGCATCTTCGGCGGCCAGACCCATTCGCAGTCGCCCGAGGCCCTGTTCACCCACATCGCCGGGATCAAGACGGTGATCCCGTCCAACCCCTATGACGCCAAGGGCCTGCTCATCGCCGCCATCGAGGACAATGATCCGGTCGTCTTCTTCGAGCCCAAGCGGATCTACAACGGCCCCTTCGACGGCTATTACGAGCGCCCCGTCACCCCCTGGGCGAAGCATCCCGCGGCCGAGGTGCCGGACGGCCATTACACCGTCCCGCTCGGCAAGGCGGCCATCGTCCGCGAGGGCGAGGCGATCACCATCCTCGCCTACGGCACCATGGTCCATGTCGCCCTCGCCACCGCGGCGGCCGAAGGCGTCGACGCCGAGGTGATCGACCTTCGAACCCTCGTGCCCGTCGATATCGAGACGATCGAAACCTCGGTGAAGAAGACCGGCCGCTGCCTCGTCGTCCACGAGGCGACCCGGACCTCGGGCTTCGGCGCCGAGCTCGCCGCCTTGGTCCAGGAGCGCTGCTTCTATCATCTGGAAGCCCCGGTGACCCGGGTCACCGGCTGGGACACGCCGTATCCGCACTCGATGGAATGGGCCTATTTCCCCGGCCCGGTCCGGCTCGGGCTGGCGCTCAAGAAAGCTTTGGAGGATTGACGGGATCATGGTCGCATCTCCCTCCCGTCATTGCGAGCGAAGCGAAGCAATCCAGCGCAGCGTCGGACGCCCGCTGGATTGCTTCGTCGCTTCGCTCCTCGCAATGACGACACCCCAAGACTAGAGGACGGACATGGCGCGCTTCGAATTCAAGCTGCCCGACATCGGCGAAGGCATTGCCGAGGCCGAGATCGTCCAATGGCACATCAAGATCGGCGACGAGGTCAAGGAGGACCAGCAGCTCGCCGACATGATGACCGACAAGGCGACGGTCGAGATGGAGAGCCCGGTCGCCGGCAAGGTGATCGAGCTCGCCGGCGAGGTCGGCGACCAGATCCCGATCGGCTCGGTGCTGGTGGTGATCGAGACCGAAGGCGAGGGTGCGGAGACGGCCGCAGCGCCCGAGCGCAACGACGAGGTCGCACTCGCCGACGGGCTGGTCGAGGAGAGTCCCGAGCTCGAGGCCGCCATCCCCAGCACCGGCGAGGATCGCCGAGCAAGCGACCGCCGCGACGGCGACGACCGCCGTGCCGAGCCGCGCGAGGATCCGGACCGCCGTCAGGGCGACCGTCGGGAGCAGGCCGGCACCGCCGCCGGCGGCGCGGTCGTGAATCCCGGCGAGGCCAAAGGCTTCAATCCGCAACCCGATCCGCCCCGGGTAAAGGGGGTCGTCTCGCCCGGCGAAGCCCAGGGCTTCAATCCCCAGCCCGATCCGCCGCGATTCCTCGCCTCGCCGGCCGTCCGCGCCCGCGCCCGCGATCTCGGCATCGACCTCGCGCAGGTGAAGACCTCCGCCGACCGGGTCCGCCACGCCGATCTCGACGCCTATCTCCTCTACCAGGGCGGCGGAGTCGCCCGCTCCGGCGGCGCGCCCCGCCAGGACGAGGCGGTCAAGGTCGTCGGCCTGAGGCGCAAGATCGCCGAGAATATGCAGGAGGCCAAGCGCCGGATCCCGCATTTCACCCTGGTCGAGGAATATGACGTCACCGCGCTCGAGCAGACCCGGGCGATGATGAACTCCGACCGCGGCGGCAATCCCAAGCTCACCATGCTCCCCTTCCTGATCATCGCCATGGCCCGGACCCTCGCCGATTATCCGCAGATCAACACCCGCTACGACGACGACGAGAACGTCCTCCACCGCTCCGGCGCCGTCCACATGGGCATGGCGACCCAGACCCCGAACGGCCTCATGGTCCCGGTCATCCGGGGCGCCGACCGGCTCTCCATCTGGGACATCGCCCGCGAGATCCTCCGCCTCTCCGAAGCCGCCCGCACAGGCAAGGCGAGCCGCGAGGAATTGTCGGGCTCGACCATCACCATCTCCAGCCTCGGCCCGATGGGCGGGATCGCCTCGACCCCCGTCATCAACCGCCCCGAGGTCGCTATCCTCGCCGTCAACAAGGTCGAGGAGAAGCCGGTGGTCGTCGACGGCGAGCTCGAGATCCGCAAGCGCATGAACCTGTCGCTGAGCTGCGACCACCGGGTCGTCGACGGCTGGGACGCGGCCAATTTCATGCAGGATCTGAAGAAGCTGGTGGAGAATCCGCTCAAGCTTCTCGCCTAGCCATGAGGATCCTGTCCTCCCGCCGGCGCCTGGCTCTGGCCCTGCTGCTCGCCGCGTTCGCGCTCGCGGCGGCGATCCATCCCGATCTCGTCTTCTTCGGCATCGCCCCGCCCGATCCGCAGACCTTCTAACTCCCCTCCCTTGCAGGGAGGGGCTGGGGGGTGGGTCCGCCGAAGGCGGCCGAAACTCCAAGTCGCCGAAAAAGGGGACATGTACTTTTTCGCGAAAAAGTACGTGTCCCCATTCTCTACGCGAAAAAGTACGTGTCCCCATTCTCTACAACCCCTCCCTTGCAGGGAGGGGAGTTCGTCTGCACAACCCTGCGCATGACCCTCGACCTCGATCGCCGACTCCTCCTCAAAGTCGGAACGCTCGGCCTCGGCGCGCTCGCCGTGCCGGGAATGGCGCAATTGACGGCCGCCCGAGGCTTCACCCACGGAGTGGCCAGCGGCGAGCCCAGGCAGCGGTCGGTGATGCTGTGGACCCGCCATGCCGGCGGGGGCCGGGTCCATTGGCAGGTCTCGCCCACCGCGGATTTCCGCCGGATCGTCGCCGAGGGCGATTCCGCCGCCGAGGCCGAGCACGATTATTGCGTGAAGCCGGTTGTCACCGGGCTCCAGCCCGACCGCTGGTATTTCTATCGCTTCCGCGACGGCCGCGGCGCCGTCTCGCCGACGGGCCGAACCCGCACCCTTCCCGAAGGCCGCACCTCGCGCTTCACGCTGGGCGTCTTCTCCTGCGCCAACCTCGCCTTCGGCTGGTTCAACGCCTACGCCCACGCCGCCGCCCGCCGCGACCTCGATCTGCTCGTCCATCTCGGCGACTATTTCTACGAGTTCGAGCGCGGCAAATATCCGTCCGCGCGGGACGCCCTGGCCGGCCGGATCCTCGAGCCGGCGGGCGAGGCGGTCGCGCTCGCCGACTATCGTCTCCGCCATGCCGCTTACCGCGCCGATCCGGACCTCCAGCGCCTCCACAGCCTCTTCCCGATGGTGATGATGTGGGACGACCATGAGACCGCCAACGACAGCTGGTCGGGCGGCGCCCAGAATCACGATCCGGCCAAGGAAGGCCCCTGGGCCTCGCGCAAGGCGGCGGCGCAGCGCGCCTATCACGAATGGCTGCCCGTCTCGGACAAGCCGTGGGAGAGCTACGAGATAGGCGACCTCGCCACCCTCTTCCGCCCCGAGACCCGGCTCACCGCGCGCAGCCGCCCGCTCGAATATGCCGGGCACCTGCGCAAGGGCGAGGACCTCAAGGCCTCGCTGATGCGCTTCCGCGACGGCGCCTGGCGCGATCCGGAGCGAACCATGCTCGGCGGCGAGCAGGAGGCCTGGCTGGCCGGCGCGTTCAAGCGCTCGACCGGGCAGGGGACGCGCTGGCAGTTGCTCGCCCAGCAGACGGTGATGGGCGCCCTCGCTCTGCCGGTAGAGGCCCGCGCCTGGCTTCGCGCCGACGCTCCGGCGGAGGTGAAGCGAGCGACCGCGATCGGCGCCGCCGCTTCCGAGGTCGGCCTTCCGCTCAGCCTCGATTCCTGGGACGGCTATCCCGCCGCCCGCGACCGCCTGCTCCGCTCGGCCCTCGACGCCGACGCCAATCTCGTCGTCCTCTCGGGCGACAGCCACAACGGCTGGGCCTTCGACCTCGATCTCGACGGCGCTCCGGCCGGCGCCGAATTCGCCGGCATGAGCGTCACTTCGCCGGGCCTCGAAGCCTATGTGCCCGGCATCGCCCCGACCGAGGTGGCGCGAACGCTTCGGGCGCGCAACCCGGCGCTCAAATGGACCGACGTCCAGCGCCGCGGCTACCTGACCCTCACCCTGACCCGCGATCGGGCCACCGGCGAATGGCTGTCGCTGGACACGATCCGCACCCGCTCCACCAGGCTTGCCGCGCGGCATAGGATGAGCGTGGCGAGAGGCGCGAACCGCTTCGCCTGATCCCGTCATTGCGAGCGAAGCGAAGCAATCCGGCGCAGTCTCCGAGGCCGGCTGGATTGCCGCGTCGCTTCGCTCCTCGCAATGACGGACCTAAGTGATCGTCGTCAGCGTGTTCACGTTGACATGCGGCCAGGCGATCGTCTGGCCCGGCAGGTCGGCCTTTATCGGGAACTCGATCATGATCCGCTGCACATATTGCAGCTGGCGGAAGACATGGCCGTCACTATCCTCGAGCGTCTCGATCCAGAAGATGGCGTCGAACTCGGTCGCGTTCGCATTGGTCCGGATCGAGGCGATGTTGCTTATCCCGCCCTTGTTGCGGGTGCTGACCTGCAACGTCACGGTCTTCGTCACCTTGAGGCCGCTGTCGATCTGCTTCTGCAGGTAGTTGCTGAGGGTCCGGGTCGGGAACAGGGGGCTGAAATCGGGGTAGAGAGGCTCCCCGATATATTTGTCCGTATAGCCGCTCAGGATCGGCAGGTCGCCCGTGGGCAGAGCGCTGAAATGGGCCTCGAAGTCGGGCGGGCCTTCGCAGACCGACGAATTGCCCATCGCCTCGACGGCATTGCCGTGCGGGACGCTGGCGATCCTGAAGATGTCGAACCCGGCATTCCGCCCCGGCTGGGTCGACAATTCCCAGAAGCCGCCTTCGACATGCATCAGGCTGTTCTTCGAATCCGCGGTCTCCGAGATCGTCGTCGCATATTGGAGGGTCGGGATATTCTCGATGACGGTGAGGCCGCGGTTGGGAGTCGTGGCCGGCACCTTGGTGACGACCAGATCCTCCGTGTAGGGATCGATCAGGAGCTCGAAATCGCCCTTCTGGTCGGGGACCGCGATCAGGTTGAAGCCGTTCGCTCCGTGCCAATTGCCGGCCAGGCCGTCCAGATGGCCGAAATCGATCTCGTCGCCGTGAAGCCTTACGGAATGCGTGTCGGTCATGAATATTCTCCCCCGGTTTCCCCGGCGTCATTCTACGCACAGATATCCGCGCCGATCAAATGACCGCCAAGGCTTCGCTCTTCCCACCGGACAAGGGCTTTACCGAGTATAATGTTCCTGTTATGTTCCTTTTGTGTCACTGCCCGACTTCCAATTCACCCCTGTCTCCGTCAGAGGCCGCAGCCGCCGCTGGGAGCCTCGGCAACAGGTCGAGTTCATCGCCGCGCTCGCCCGCGGAGTGCCGCTCGACGAGGCCGCGCGCCTGGTCGGCAAGAGCCGCAGCACCGCCTATGCCTTGAGGAAGCAGCCCGGGGCCGAGAGCTTCACCGCCGCCTGGGTCGCGGCCCTCAACCACGCCAGGGAAAGGCGCAGGGCCGGGCGGGACGAAAACCTTGGCTAGCCGGTCCGCGCCCCCCGTCATCGCCTTCACCCCCGTGCCCCTTCGCCACCGCTCGGACGGCTGGTCTCCCGACCTCCAGCTGCGCTTCATCCTTGCCTTGTCGCAGGGCCTCACACCGGGGGACGCGGCCCGGTCGGTGGGGAAGAACCGGCAGAACGCCTACGCCCTGAGGAAGCGGCCGGGCGGGGAGAGCTTCGCCGCCGCCTGGGATTGCGTCGTGGCCCATGTCCGGCAGGTGCGGGCGGAGGGGCGGGCGCCGCGGTCTGCCGCACAGCCGCGGCCGGCCTTCAGGCGGCCGCGAGGGGCCGAAGCCGAGGCGATTGCCGAGCGCGGAGCGGAGGCGATGAAGCGGGCTCCCACCGAGGCGGCCGCCCGCCGGGCTTTGGACGAGATGCTCGACGGCCTGTACGGCCCGAAGAGCGACAAGGGCGACACGCGCGACGGCGGAAAAATCCCTCCTATGGGAAGCCGGAACTTATGAAACTAAGGTGTCGCCCTTGTCGCTTTTCGCTATGGCCGCCGCCATGCTGAAGAAGACCTCCGCTCCGGACCTCGACGCCCTTCGCCTGCTCGAAGAGCGGCTGCGCTGGCTCAGCGCCTGGACGATCCACAACGCCAACCATCTGCGCGAGAGTCCGGACGGCCTCAAGGTCGGCGGCCACCAGGCGAGCTGCGCCTCGATGACGGCGATCATGGCGGCGCTCTATTTCCATGCGCTCGGCCCCAACGACAAGGTGGCGGTGAAGCCGCACGCCGGGCCGGTGCTCCACGCCGTGCATTATCTGCTCGGCAGCCAGAGCCGCGAGCAGCTCGAGAATTTCCGCGGCTTCGGCGGAATGCAGAGCTATCCGAGCCGGACCAAAGACAGGATCCCGGTCGATTTCTCGACCGGCTCGGTCGGCCTCGGGGTCGCGATCACCGCCTTCGCCAGCCTCGTCCAGGACTATCTGATCGCCCATGGCGAGATGGCGCCGGCCGAGGCCGGCCGGATGGTCGCCCTGATGGGCGATGCCGAGCTCGACGAGGGCAATATCTACGAATGCCTGATCGAGGCCTATAAGCACGACATCCGCAATTGCTGGTGGATCGTCGACTATAACCGCCAGTCGCTCGACGCGACCACGGCCGAGCGCATGTTCCGCCGCTTCGACGAGATTTTCGCCAGCTGCGGCTGGCGGGTCGTCACCCTCAAATATGGCAAGGCGCTGGAGGCGGCGTTCGCCGAGCCGGGCGGCGAGGCGCTGAAGGCCTGGCTCGAGGATTGCGGCAATGCCGATTATGCCGCGCTCACCTATCTGGGCGGCGCGGCCTGGCGCGAGCGGCTCGAGAAGGAGGCGCCCGACTCGAAGCCTGTGCTCGACGCCCGCGACGACGAGGCGCTCGCGGCGCTGATGACCAACCTCGCCGGCCACGACATGGCGAGCCTGGTCGAGGCGTTCGACGGCGCCCGCGACGACCTCCCGACCCTGTTCATCGCCTACACGATCAAGGGCTTCGGGCTGCCCTTCGCCGGCCACAAGGACAATCATGCCGGCCTGATGAACCCCGGCCAGATCGCCGCTTTGCGCTTGGCGATGGGGATCGCGGAAGGAGAGGAGTGGGCGCCCTGGGCGGGCCTTGGCGGCAATTCGGCCGAGGCGGCGAAGGCGCTGGTCGAGGACAGCCGGATCGCCCGGGCGAAGCGCGAGCGGCCCTGGCACCAGGTCGAGGTGCCGGCGATCCCGGCGCCGGCCGGCGACGAGCAGTCGACCCAGGCCGCCTTCGGCCGGATCCTGCTCGACCTCAGCCGCGCCGGCGGCGGCCTTGCCGATCGCATCGTCACCACCTCGCCCGACGTCACCGTCTCGACCAACCTTGGAGCCTGGGTGAACCAGCGCGGCCTGTTCCGCCGCCAGGCGCTGGCCGACGTCTTCGCCGCCGCCAAGATCCCTTCGGCCCAGAAATGGGGCGCGACCGACGCGGGCCAGCATATCGAGCTCGGCATCGCCGAGAACAATCTGTTCCTGATGCTCGCCGCTCTGGGCCTCGCCGGCGACCTGTTCGGAACCCGCCTGTTCCCGATCGGAACCGTCTACGACCCGTTCATCGCCCGCGGCCTCGATGCGCTCAATTACGCCTGCTACCAGGACGCCCGCTTCCTCCTGGTCGCGACCCCGTCGGGCGTGACCCTGGGGCCGGAGGGCGGCGCCCACCAATCGATCAACCCGCCCCTGATCGCGCTCGGCCAGCCCGGCCTCAGGCATTACGAGCCCGCCTTCGCCGACGAGCTCGCCCTGTTCATGGAGGAGGCCTTCCGGCTGATCCAGGCGCCGGACGGCGAGAGCGTCTATCTGCGCCTCACCACCCGAACCATCGCCCAGGTCGAGCGGCCGGACGAGGGCTGGAAGCCGGGTGCGCTTGCCGGCGGCTACTGGCTTCGCGCGCCGGGCCCGGGATCGGAGGCGGCTTTGGTCTATTCGGGCGCGCTCGCACCCGAGACGCTCGCCGCCTGGGAGGCGCTGAGCGAGGATGTGCCCGGCCTCGGCCTGCTCGCCGTCACCTCGCCCGACCTGCTCCACCGCGGCTGGAGCGAGCGCCGACGCGGCCGCTGGGGCGGGAAGGGGGCTGCTCCCAGCCACGTCGAGCAATTGCTTTCGTCGCTCGCCCCGGGCGCCGGCCTCGTCACTTTGCTCGACGGCGCCCCGGCGTCCCTGTCCTGGCTCGGCGGGGTCCTCGGTCACCGGGTCAGCCCGCTCGGCCTCGAGCGCTTCGGCCAGACCGGGACTCTGCCCGATTTGTATCGCGAGTACCGGCTGGACGTGGACGCGATCGTGGAAGCGGCGGCAGAGCTGTTCCTGGATTGACCCGTCATTGCGGGGAGCGAAGCGACGAAGCAATCCAGTGGGCCTCCGAAGCGGCACTGGATTGCTTCGCTTCGCTCGCAATGACGGAACCTCCGTTCCTCTCCCGCGCTCTGCCCTCGAACCTATTCAAGGAGTTGAGCAATGATCAGCAAAATCGCGGGAGCCGTCCTCGGACGCAAGCTGGCGGGACGTTACAATGGCGGGACCGGCCTCCTGGTCGGCGCCCTGGCCCCGGCGATCGCCCGCCGCGCCTTTGGCCCGCTCGGTCTCGCCGTCGGCGGCGCCTGGGTCGCCAAGAAGCTCTGGGACCGCCGCAACCGCGCCCGCACCGCGAACGCTTCAACGGCTTATTCAGGCGGTCCGGTCCTCTAACCTCCCCTCCCTTCCAGGGAGGGGGATCCTATAGCGCGTCTTCGGGCGGCTCGTCGTCCGGCGCCGGTGGCGCCGGCGGCGCGATGATGGTCGGGACGGGCCGCTCCGAGGGCGGCTCGTCGTCCGTCGGCGCCTCCTGCCCCGGCTGGGCGGAGACGACGATCCCGTTCTCGTCGACCTGCACGCCCAGCTCATAGCCGGTCCCCTCGATCGGCAAAGTGACCGAGCCGTTGAGCCCCGTCGTCGCGACCGGCGCCTGAAGCGGCGGCGCCAGCTTCCTGGCGGGCGCGGTGCCGACCGCCTGGGTCATGAAGTCGCGCCAGATCCGCGCCGGCAGGCCGCCGCCGGCGATCTGGCCGGCGAGCGGGCTGTTGTCGTCATTGCCGACCCAGACCCCGACCACTAAATCCTGGGAGAAGCCGATGAACAAAGCGTCGCGGCTGTCCTGGGTCGTTCCGGTCTTGCCGAAGGCCGGGACCTCGAGCGCCGCGGCCCGGCCGGTGCCCTGGCTGACGACGGCGCCGAGCATCTCCCTCAGCTCGTCGAAGGCGGGATCGCCGCTGGTCCCGGTCGCCCGGTTCCACATCCGCTGCCACCAGGGCTTCTCCTCGTCCTCCAGCCCCTTCGGCCGGACCGGATAGGCGCCGGCGGCGACCGCCGCATAAGCGGAGGTCAGCTCGAGCAACGTGACTCCCGAAGTGCCGAGCGCGAGGCTCGGATTGTCGTCGAGCGGGCTCCTCACGCCGAGGTCGCGGGCGGCGGCGATGACGTTCTGCCGGCCGACCCGCTCCGACAGCCGGACTGCGGCGACGTTGCTCGACAGAGCGAAGGCGTCGCGAAGGGTCAGTGAGCCGCGATACTGGTCGCCGTAATTCCTGGGCTGCCAGGCGCCGACCCTGAGCGGCGTGTCGGCGATCGGGCTGTCCGGGGTCATGCCGGCGCGCAGCGCCGCGAGGTAGACGAACAGCTTGAAGGCCGAGCCCGGCTGACGCCGCGCTTGGGTCGCCCGGTTGAACGGGCTTCGCGCATAATCCCGGCCGCCGACCATGGCGACGACCCGCCCGTCGGGCCGCATCGCCACCAGAGCCACCTGGGCGCGGCCGAGGCCGGCGCGGCGGACGGTCTGCAGGGCCAGCTTCTGCATCCGGCTCTCGAGGGTGGTCTGGACCTCCTGGTCACCATAGCCGATTTCGCCGCGGGCCCGGGCCATGGGCAGCACCCAGTCGGCGAAATAGGTGCCCGTCGGCACCTGCTTCTGCCGCTCTACCCTGAGCGGCGCCGGCTTCAGCCGCCGCGCTTCGCGCCGGGTGACGTAGCCCTGGTCGATCATCGCCGCGATGACGACCCGGCCGCGCTCCCGGGCCTGCTTGTAGTTTCGGGTGGGGGCAAGCCGCGACGGCGCCTTCACCATCCCCGCCAGCATCGCCGCCTGGGGCACGGTCAGCTTCTCGGGCGGGACGCTGAAATAATGCCAGGAGGCGGCGCGCAGGCCGTAGGTGTTGTCGCCGAGATAGACGTTGGAGAGATAGCGTTCGAGTATCTCCTCCTTGGTCAGCCAGGCTTCGAGCCAGAAGGCGATCAGCACCTCCTGCGCCTTGCGGGCCGCGGTCCGGTCGGCGCTGAGGAAGGAGATTTTGGCGAGCTGCTGGGTGATCGTGCTCCCGCCTTCCCGGACTCCGCCCGCGCCGAGGTTGCGCCAGGCGGCCCGGGCGATGCCGCGGACGCTGATCCCGAGATGATCGTGGAAGCGCTTGTCCTCGATCGCGATGAAGGCGTTCGGGACATGCTTGGGAAGGGCGGCGATGCTGACCGGCTCGCGTATGTCGGCGCCGCGCCGGGCGATCGCGTCGCCTTCCACCGAGACGAGGGTCAGGCTCGGCGCGGCGATCGGCTGGAGCGACTTGGACAGCGGCGCGGTGATCGCCAGCCAGGCGACGATCAGCATGAACAAGGCGAGCAGGGCGAGGACGATCCGCTTCCAGCCCCAGCGCAGCGGATTGTACCAGGCGCGCCTGCGCGGCCCGGGCGGCGGTTGCTGGGGTGGGCCTCCCGGGGCCTGATACTCGGCCGGGGTCGGCTGCCACTGGGCTGTCTGGTCCAAACGCATTCCTTCTTCTTAGCGGCAGAACGACGATACGGGAATCGGGTTGCGCGCCTTGCAATCTTTCCGTCATCCCGGCGAAAGCCGGGACCTCAGGTCGAGAAGGCGCCTTTCCGCTACGAGGTCCCGGCTTTCGCCGGGATGACGATTGAGCTCAAATCCGCGGCGGCGGGATCGCCCGCCGCTCCTTGAGATCGAAGCTGTCGTGATCGGACAGCACGTGGACCCGCATGTTGTGCATCGACAGCGCCTGCAGCGACTGCGCGTCGGCGATGTTGGAATAGCTGATGTCGGAGCCGTCGACGACGTAGACCGCGCCGCTGCCGATGACCTTGAAGCAATCCCCCTCGACCACCGCGGCGGTGTCCTCGTCGAGGCCGAGGCCGAGGATCCGCGGATTGTGGGCGATCGCCCCGATCAGCCTTCCGAAGCGGCCGCGCTCGGCGAAATGCTGGTCGATGATGACGTCGCGCATCAGCCCCATGCCGGGCGCCATGTGGAGGTCGCCGATCCGGTGGGTGACCTTGCTGGTGCCCTTGATCAGCATCGTCTCGCTCATCACCGAGGCACCCGCCGACGTTCCGGCGACGACTCCCCCGCGCTCGTAAAGGGCACGGACCTTGGCCTCGATACCGGTGTCTCCGATCTGGCTGGTGATCCTGAGCTGGTCGCCACCGGAGAAGAATATCCCGGCGGCGTCGTCGAGCACCGAGAGCTTGTCGCGGTCCTGGGCCTGGCTTCGCTCCTCGACGTAGAGCTCGACCAGCTCGCCGAGGCCGAGGTCGGCGAAGGCCTTCTCATATTCGGCGAAATAGCCTTCCGGACGGTGGCTCGCGACGGTGGCGAGGACGAGCTTGCCGCCGCGCACGTGCCGGGCGATCTCGCGAAGGATCACCCGCTGGCCGCTCGGAGCCCGATCCTCGCCGCCGCCGATGATGATCAGGCAGCCGCGCCGCCGCCGGCCTTCGTCGCTCACTATTCCGCCGAGAGGAAGGCGGCGCGGCCGGAGGTGCGTTCGGCGGCGGGCTTGAAGTCGTGGATCTGCTGCCAGGTGCCGGCGATGTCGTTGGGCGTGATGACGATGAGATCCCCGGGGCGTCCCATGGCCAGCGCCGCGGCCGTCGACGGCGTTTCGGCGGCGATGAGGTGGATGTGCTCGGGCGAGCGGCCCGCCGCCAGCGCGCCTTGCTGGAGATAGTGCATCACCTCGCCGCGTGGCCGGCCGCGGAGGCCGGGATCCTCCCGGAAGATGAGCTCGTCGAAGATTCCGGCGGCGATCCGGCCCATCTCCATGATATCCTCGTCGCGGCGGTCCCCCGGGATCGAGACCGTTCCGATCGTTCGCTTGTAGCGGTTGCTGAGGCCGCGGACGACCTTGCCGAGCGCCGCGAGGCCGGCGGCATTGTGGGCATAGTCGAGGATGACCCGGAAGCCGTGGGCGTCGTGGACGTTGAGTCGGCCGGGATTCTGCTCGAAGGTCGAAATGAACTGGGTCATGGCCGAGCGGATGGTGAGGATCGGCACTTCGTGCGCCAGCGCGATGGCGATGGCGGCGAGCGCGTTGGCGACGTTGAACTCGGCCATTCCGTGAAGGGTGGCCGGAATCGCGCCCGTCTTCATGATCGTCTCGCGGCGGGACTCGTCGTAAAGGACGATCGTGCCGCCGTCGGGGCCCGGCTCGCGCACCACCGCCATTCCGCCTTCGTCGACATGCTCGCGAAGCATCGGCGACATTTCGGCGCCGCCGCACAAGGAGAACCAGATGATCCGGCCGCGGGCGCTGCGGGCCATCCTCACGGTCAGCGGATCGTCGGCATTGAGGATGGAATGACCGTTCCGCCGAACCGCCTCGACCACCACCTGCTTGACGCTGGCGAGATCCTCCACCGTCTCGATGCCCTTGAGCCCGATATGGTCGGCGGTGACGTTCAGGCAGGCGGCGATGTCGGCCCGCTCATAAGCGAGCCCTTCGCGCAGCAGCCCGCCGCGCGCCGTCTCCAGCACCGCCACCTCGACCGTGGGATCGCGAAGGATCATCCGGGCGCTGCGCGGTCCCGTGGCGTCGCCCTCGTGGGTGAGGATGTCGTTGACGTAGACGCCGGTCGTCGAGGTGAGGCCGACCGTGCAGCCGGTGTAGCGCAAGATATGCTTGGTCATCCGCCCGACGGTCGACTTGCCGTTGGTGCCGGTGATGGCGATGATCGGTATGCGCGAGGACTGGCCCCGCGGGAACAGCATCTCGATGATCGGCTTGGCGACGTCGCGGGGCGCTCCTTCCGAGGGGTCGATGTGCATCCTCAGGCCCGGCGCCGCATTGACCTCGATGACTCCGCCGCCGGTCTCGCGGACCGATTGGCTGATGTCGGGGCAGACGAAATCGACTCCGCAGACGTCGAGCCCGATGATCAAGGCCGCCCGCCGGGCGATCTCGACATTGTCCGGATGGATCTCGTTGGTCCGGTCGATGGCGGTGCCGCCGGTCGAGAGGTTGGCGGTCGCGCGCAACTGGACGATCTCGTCGGCCTCGGGAATGGATTCGGGGGTAAGGCCGGAGCGGGCGAGGAACTCCTCGACATGGGCGTCGATCCGGATCCGGGTCATGACGTTCTCATGGCCCTCGCCGCGGCGTGGATCCCGGTTCACCTCGGCGATGAGCTGGCGGATGCTGCTGATCCCGTCGCCCGCCACCTGGGCGGGGATGCGCTCGGCGACCGCGACCATCTTGCCGCCGACGACGAGGATCCGGTGGTCGTTGCCCTCGAAAAACTGCTCGACGATGATGTCGCGGCCCTTGGCCTGGGCCTGGGCCTCGCCGAAGCCGAAGCGGAGCTGCTCCTCATCCATGATGCCGATCGTGACCCCGCGGCCGTGATTGCCGTCGAGCGGCTTGGTCACCAGGGGAAAGCGAAGCCGCCTGGCGCCGCGCACCGCGTCCTCGACGTCGCGAACGACGATCCCGCGCGGCACCGGGACGCCGCTCTCGTCGAGCAATTTCTTGGTCATGTCCTTGTTGCCGGCGAGGTCGGTGGCGACCAGCGAGGTTTGGCCGGTGATCGAGGCCCGCAGCTTCTGCTGGTGGCGGCCGTGGCCGAGCTGGAGCAGGCTCCTCTCGTCGAGGCGCATCACCGGGATCCCGCGCCGCTCGGCCTCGTCGACCAGGGCCTTGGTGCTCGGGCCGAGCGCCTTGCGGCGGACCATCCGCTTCAGGGCGTCGAGCCGCTGCTCCAGATCGAACTCGCCCTCCAGCGGGAAGATCCGGTCGAGGCCGCTCAGGCCCTGCAGGTCGGCCGGGAGGAGCGAATGGACCAGCTCGAGCGCGACCCGCCCCGCCATCAGCCCGACCTTCTCCTCATTATAGGCGAACATGACGTTGTAGACCCCCGGCCGGTTCTTGACCGACCGGGTCTTGCCGCGGGTGGCGCGCGAGCCGGCCAGGGTCTGGAGCTCGAGCGCGACATGCTCGGCGATATGGCCGAGCCAGGTGCCCTCGCGCAGCCGCCGCTCGAAGCCGCCGCGCACCCTGAGCGAGCAGCCATGGCGGCCGACCCCGGGCAGGAGGCCGAGCAGGGCGTCGGTGAAGCCCGCGATCCGATTGCTCGGCCATTCCTCCAGCCGCCCCAGGTCGAGCTGGATCCGGACCATCGGCGTGTGGCTGTAATAATGCGGGCCGCGATAGACTCCGACCTCGGTCACCTGCATCGGAGCGGTCAGCTGATGGGTGCCGGGATCGTTCTTCGAGGTGAAGAACAGGGCGGTTTCGGGGCCGTTATCCTGGGTCGGCGCGTCGGCCACGGGCGCAGACTGGTTCGGAGGCGTCATGATCTCCGTTAAACCGCCGGGCAGTGGCGGGGTTCCGGGGCGAACGTGCCGGGTTGCGTTAAGCCGCCCACTCGACCCTTCTCATGGAAGAGGCCCCGAACCCAGGCGTCGGCAGGAGGGGGTGTTGCCGAGATCAGGCTGCCGGCCTGCACCCCTCACCCAGTTGCGGCTGGCCGGCGTTGCCCTGGAGCCCTCCCTTATAAGCGACGGGCCTTATAAGGCAGTCATTTTTCCAATATCGGACTTATGCCTGTCTTCTCTCGCGGCAAGCTGGGGAGAGGTCTCGATCGGCCTCGCCAGCCGATCCCTGATCATCCAGGACAACAGATGGGGCCTCGCGAACGCCTTATCCACGGCATAGGGCCACCAGCCCGGGCCGAACGGGACATAGACCCGGACCCTTACTCCAAGGCGCCTCGCGACGGCCATGGTCCGCCGCCGGGGCAGGCCGCGCAATTGCTCCAGCTCGCAGGGCGTGCTGGCGGCGAGCAGCGAGGCGAGCGCGCGCTCGGCCAGGTCCGGATCGTGGGTCGCTACCGCGACCGGGGCGGCGCGCCCGGCGAGGCGCTCGACCAGGGCGAGGTAATTCCCCTCGACGTCCGGATCGCTCCAGTCGGGATCGGCCCATTCGCCTTTGACGACGCGGATCCGGGCATCGCTGTCCCGGAACGTCGACGCGTCGGCCAGGCTCCGGCGCCAGCGCGCGGGCAAAGCGAAGCCGGTCCCGGGGAATTCGCCCAGAAGGCCGGACACCAGATCGAGGGTCCGCTGCGAATCCTTCGGGGCATGGGCGTCGAACAGCAATGCGAGGCCCGCCGCCCGCGCCGAATCGGCAATGGCTCGGACCCGGAGCGGGTCGAAGCCGAGCGGGGGCGCCTTGATCGAAAGATAGACGTCGCCGGCGCGCGCCTGGAGGAATCGGGCGACTGAGGCGTTGGCGGCGACGATCGTCTCCGGCCGGGCGTCGCTCGCCTGGAAATAGCCGATCGTCGAAGCGAGCCCGGAGCGATCGAGCGCCGCGCAGCGGCGCGCCGCCGCCTTGGGGCCTGGACCGGGCAGGACCCGCTCCAGGTGGCGCGGCAAAGCGTAACGGGCGTTTCTGAGGGCCGCCCAGAGGCGGGACTTCATTTCCTCGCCCGGACGAGCCGCCTTCGCAAGGCGGCGAAGGCGTCGGCGGCGAAGGCGACCGCGCCCTGCGCATTGAAAGGATAAGCGCGCACCCAGACGCAATCATGCTGCTCGCGGGTCCAGAATTGCGCGATCCACGGCTCGAGATTGCCGAGCAGCTCATAGGCCCTGAGCTGTCGGGCCGCGGCCCAGCCGATCGTGTGGAGCATCAGCAAGGTGCCGGGCGAGCAGCGTTCATATTGCTCGTCGAAGCCGATCTTGAACAGCCAGTAGCGGTCGAGGCTTTCCAGAGCCATCTGCATGGCGACGGCCCTTCCGTCGATGCGCATGAAGGCGATCCGGAACTCTCCCTGCTCGCAGGCGGAGCGGAAATAGTGGCGGAAGCAGCTTTCCTTTGCCCCGTCGACGGCGATCGCCGTCCCGGCCTCGCGCTTCCAGCTGCGCGCCTCGACTCCGACCGCCTCGTCGAACAAAGCGTCGAATTCGTCCGGCCGCGGCGCCAATATCTCGAACGAGACCTGGCCGAACCCGCTTGCTCGCCGCTCGGCCCGGCGAAAGTCGGAGCGGCGGCCGGAATTGAAGCAGGAGGCCGGATCCTTCCAGCGCGGGTCGAGGCTGATGGTCGGCGTCGGGGTGGCCGGCCGAACCGACATCCAGCCCTTGCCCCTGAGCGCGGCGCGAAGCGCCGGGATCAGCTCCGAGCCCGCCGGCACCCGGTCCAGCTCCACCGCCCGCGCATCGCCGACGATGGCGTCGGCGAGGAGACGGGCGGCCTGCGGATTGCGGTAGAGGGCATCGTCGGGCTCGCACACCTGCTGGGCGGCGACCGTCGTCCAGCGGGCGAACCGCCCCGGCCGCCGGCACAAGGCCAGCAGGGCCGGAACGTCGTCGGCCTTCCGGATGTGGAAGACTTCGATATGGGCATCGGCGAGCAGGGTGCCGGCCAGGGCCGAAGCGAAAGCATGGGTCTGCATCGGCAGCGAGGCCGCCGATTCCAGCCGCTGCCACGATCGGACCAGCGCCGCCTCCTCGCAGAAGCGGGCGAAGGGCAGGGCAGGGCAAAGCGAAGCCGGCGGCGGGACTCGCCGCCGGGTAAGCGCGGCCGTGGCCGCGGAAATTTCCGGCATCGTCTCGATGGCTGTGACCCACCCCTCGATCATTGCGACCCCTTAACCTGTGCTAGTAAAGATTTGGCTATTATATACTTGACAAAGCAACCCTGCCCCCGTAGGAGGGGAGGACAGGAGCCGAACGATGAATATCACCGCCCCGCAGTTCAACGACGAAGCCGCAGCCCGCCAGCATCTCGAAGCGCTGCGCTGGCCTGATGGCCCGTTCTGCCCCCATTGCGGTTCCGTCAACGCGACTCGGCTCCCTGCGGTTCGCGGTCGCAAGACGAAGGCCAACCCGGAAGGCGCGCTTCGCGCTGGCGTCGTTCAGTGCAACGACTGTCGCGACCAGTATTCCGTCACCGTCGGGACCGTCTTTGAGCGTTCCAAGGTTCCGCTGCATAAATGGCTTCTCGCGACCCATCTGCTTTGCTCGAGCAAGAAAGGCATGTCGGCCCACCAGCTCCACCGCATGCTCGGCGTGACGTACAAGACGGCGTGGTTCATGTTCCATCGCATCCGCGAGGCCATGCGTTCCGACGACACCACGCCGTTCGGTGGCGAGGGACAGGTCGTTGAGGTTGACGAGACTTTCATCGGCAAGAAGGCGGGCATGCCGGTCCGTCGCGCCTATCATCACAAGATGAAAGTTCTCGCGCTGGTTGACCGCGCCACCGGCCGCAGCCGTGCCATGGTGATCGACAACATCCTCAAAGAGACGATCATGCCGATCGTTCGCGTGAACGTGCTGCGCGAAACCACTCTCATGACCGATGACGGCATGCCTTATCGCGGCATCCGCGGCGACTTCGGCGGGCACAACATCGTTGCTCACACCAAGGGCGAATATAGCCTTGGTGGCGGCATCCACACCAACACCGTCGAGGGCTACTTTTCCATCTTCAAGCGCGGCATGAAAGGCATCTATCAGCATTGCGCTGAGAAGCATCTGCACCGCTATCTGGCCGAATTCGACTTCCGCTACTGTAACCGCTCGGCGAACGGCGTTGAGGATCAGGAGCGCGCCGCCATGGCCCTCAAGGGCATTTACGGGCGCCGCCTGACCTATCGGCGGATTGGTGCACTCGCCGCCTGAGATCCACTATCGCGTCGCGCCCATCGGGGAGCGCCGCAAGCGCTGGACTCGCTAGATAACGAGCCTAGCCTCGCGCCTACGCGACTCGGGGGCAAGGCGATGGACGAGCTTCAGCGGCAGGTTTGGGACGCTTGCGAGAAACTTGGCGAGGATGTCGTGCGAGGTAAAATCGCGAGCGGCTACTACATGCCGCCAAAGCGTAACCTCGCTCAGCTTTGGTTGGACTTGAAAGAGCGGGAACGCCTTGATGCCGCCGCCGAGCGCGACGAGGCTCGCGAAGCGGCTGCTTTGTCTATTGCCGACAGAGCCGCCGTTGCAGCGGAGACCGCTGCATCCGAGGCGCGTAAGGCAAATATCACCGCAAGAATCGCGCTCGCAACAGCGATAATCGTGCCTATCGTCATTGCTTATTTTTCCTGATGTTTGGGGGCCGGAGCCCTGTGTTCAGCAACACTCCGGCCCCCGCCTCGCGCCGTGGTCCAACGCGAGGCATCTGGCCTAGCGAGAGGGACCGGGCCAGTATCTGAAGGCTACCAGGAGCGTGAAGGCGAACATCGCCCATGACGCAGCGACGAGCGCGAGTTCGGATCGTGTCGGTTTGGACATGCGGCTACCCCTGCGGCCACCGCCCCATCCGGCCCCGAGCCGGGCGGTTGGAAGCGCGAGGTCCACAGGGGTTCGCGCCCTGCTTATTTCCCCGAGGGGTATTTTATTCGGCAGGCCACCCGACCGAAGCCGGTGCCTGTGAACCACGCGCCCTAAGGCGGACGCTCCCTCACTTCCACGATCAGGAGCGCGGGATTCGGATACGCTGTTGAGGGCGGCGCGGCAAGCGCGCAGGGGATAAGGCCGCTAGTCGGGCTTCTGCGATGGGCGATAGGATACCAACGTTGTGCCGAGACACAGCGCCATAAAGCCTAGGAAATACCAATCGTCGTCAGCCTCTGGAAAGAAGATGAGGGGCACCCCGATCGCCAAGACGGACAGCGAGAGACACAGGATGCCACCGCGATAGAGGTATTCCGCCTTCACTCCGGCTTCTCTAACGGCTTCCGTCCCGGCCTTGCACCCTTGCCAAACGGCTTGTGCTTTTCCGGTGGCGTCGCCAGCATGCGCCGGAGAACGTCGTCTTCTTTCGGTGTGGAATTGTCTGGCATGGCCGATCCCATTGATTTCACCGGCCCCTATCTAAAGGCCGAAAGGGCCGAAGACCACATCCACGAGCTCGAACGTATTTTCTGGAGCTACATCCGTTCGAACGAAAAGGCTCTGAGTCCCAATCGCTATCGTGACATGCGGAAACGGGCCACTCCAATTGGGCATGATTTTCCGGTCCATACGCCCACCATTCTCGGAGACGCATTGCACAACCTCAGGGCCGCCCTGGATCACGCGTACTGTATCCTCGTCAAAGCCAACGGAGGGACCATCAACAGGTACGTCAAGTTCCCCTTTACCGAGAAGGGCACGCGGCAAGACCTTGAAGGCGCCGTCCAAGGTCATGCCAAAGACGGTTGCGGCCCCAGCGATGAGATCATCCGAGTCATATTCGACGAGATTCAACCGTTTCTCCAAGGTAGCGGCTCTGACCTGTTGAAGCTTCACGTTCTGGATATTGCCGATAAACACTTGGTCTTGTTGCCTGCCACGGCACGGATTGTATTTGACCGTGTCAGCTTGAGGGACGGTGGCGGCGTCTCCGGGATCACAATAACATCGCGCAAAAATTCGCCTGTCCTGATCTTTGGTGCCGGTGAGACCCTCGAACCCGAGCGCCAACACAAGGCGACCTTCACCATATGCTTTGGCAAAGGACAGCCCTTTGAGGGCGAGCCCATCTTGCCGGTCCTCAAGGGGCTGTCGAGACGTGTGCGCGAAACCCTCGACCTGCTGGAGCAAAGGGCTAACGCGTCTCAGTGATTGCGCCGGCCTGTCGCCAGCCTCTCTAGCCGAATCAGTCATGCTTTGTCACGTACATAATAGCCAAAGATTTTGCGTCTTTGCGGGCGGCGCCCTCCGAGCCTAGGGACGGCGCATGGACAGCCGCATCCCACCCCCCGCCGAGCTGGTCGCTGCCAGTCACGCCGATGCCCAGGCTTATGAGACGCTATACCGACAGTCGCTCGACGATCCGGACACTTTCTGGGCGGAGCAGGCGCGGCGGATCGACTGGATCCGGGTGCCGAAGCGGATCGGCAACTGGTCGTTCGATCCGGTCGACATCAAATGGTATGAGGACGGGGTCCTCAACCTCTGCCACAATTGCGTCGACCGCCACCTCGAGGAGCGCTCCGGCCAAGTCGCCATCCTGTTCGAAGGGGACGAGCCCGGCACCGGCCGGAGCCTCACCTATGGCGAGCTCCACCGCGAGGTCGTCCGGATGGCGAACGCCCTGAAGGCGCTGGGCGCGTCTAAGGGCGACCGCATCACCCTCTACATGCCGATGATCCCGGAAGCCGCGGTGGCGATGCTCGCCTGCGCCCGCATCGGCGCGGTCCATTCGGTCGTCTTCGGCGGCTTCTCGCCCGAGGCCCTCCACGGCCGGATCGAGGATTGCGCCAGCCGCTTCGTGATCACCGCCGACGGCGGCCGCCGCGGCGGCAAGCTCGTGCCCCTCAAGGCCAATGTCGACTCGGCCCTGGCCAAGGGGACGGAGGTCGAGGCGGTGCTCGTCGTCCGCCACCTCGGCAACGAGATCGACTGGACCGAGGGCCGCGACCATTGGCTGCACGACATGGCCGGCGTGGTGCCCGACGAGTGCCCGTGCGAGCCGATGAACGCCGAGGACCCGCTCTTCATCCTCTACACGTCGGGCTCGACCGGGAAGCCCAAGGGCGTCCTCCACACCACCGGCGGCTATGCGGTGTGGACGGCGGCGACCTTCCACTACGTCTTCGACTATAAGGAGGGCGAGCTGTTCTGGTGCACCGCCGACGTCGGCTGGGTCACCGGCCACAGCTATGTGGTCTACGGCCCGCTCGCCAACGGCGCCACCAGCCTGATGTTCGAGGGGGTGCCCAATCATCCAGATTTCAGCCGCTTCTGGGACGTGGTGGAACGGCACAAGGTCGACATCTTCTACACCGCCCCCACCGCCATCCGGGCGCTGATGCGCGAAGGGGAAGGGCCGGTCAGGAAGCACGACCGAAGCTCCATCCGACTGCTCGGCACCGTCGGAGAGCCGATCAATCCGGAAGCGTGGCGCTGGTATTACGAAGTGGTCGGCGAGAGCCGCTGCCCGATCGTCGACACCTGGTGGCAGACCGAGACCGGCGGGGTCATGATCACCACCCTTCCCGGCGCCCACGACATGAAGCCGGGCAGCGCCGGCCGTCCCTTCTTCGGGGTCGAGCCGCAGCTGGTCGGCCCGGAAGGCGAATTGCTGGAAGGCGCCGCCTCCGGCAACCTGTGCCTGGTCCGCTCCTGGCCCGGCCAGATGCGCAGCGTGTACGGCGATCACGAGCGCTTCGTGTCGACCTATTTCAGCACCTATCGCGGCAAATATTTCACCGGCGACGGCTGCCGCCGCGACGAGGACGGCTATTATTGGATCACCGGCCGGGTCGACGACGTCCTCAACATCTCCGGCCACCGCTTGGGCACGGCGGAGATCGAGAGCGCCCTCGTCAGCCACCCCAAGGTCGCCGAGGCCGCGGTCGTCGGCTACCCGCACGACATCAAGGGCCAGGGCATCTATTGCTACGTCACCCTGATGGAGGGCGAAGAGGGGAGCGAGACGCTGGAGAAGGCGCTGCGCCAGCACGTCCGAACCGAGATCAGCCCGATCGCCAGCCCCGACCTCATCCACTTCACGCCCGGCCTGCCCAAGACGCGCAGCGGCAAGATCATGCGCCGGATCCTGAGGAAGATCGCGGAGAACGATTTCGGGAGTTTGGGGGATACTTCGACGCTCGCCGATCCCGGGCTGGTGGACGGTCTGATCGAAGGCCGCCGCAACCGATGAGGTCGAGGCGCGAGCGTTGTGCTCGATCTAATCCGCCTCCCGCGAAGCGGGGCCATCTACCTTCTAATTTCCTACGTTGTGCCTTTGCGCCTCCGCGCCTTCCCTCAAAACCGGGTGCTGTGATGGCCGAGTTGAAATTCGAAGTGCCCGACCGAGTGCAAATACTGGTCGGCACCAGTGCCTCCAGCGCCCTGTCTGAAGCTGCCGTGCCGGATTTGTTTTTGAGAGAAGGCACGAAAGCGCGAAGGCGCAACGTAGAAAAATAGGGTTGCGGCTTCGCGGCAGCGAAGGATGTTGAAAAACAAATAGTTGTCCGCCTAGAACAGCCGCTTCGTGGGAAGGGCAGGTCATGATGGATTTGGCATTTCGCGGAGCGGCGGTCGCCATGCTCCTGGCTCTCGCTCCGTCCGGCTCCGCCGCTCCGCCCGCGCCCGTGCCGGAAACCCTCCCCGAGCCGGCCCGAGCCGCTGCCGCCGCCGTCGACGCCTTCCACGCCGCGCTTCGCCGGGGCGACGCCGAGGCGGCGCTGGCCCTGGTGGCCGACGACGCCATCGTCTTCGAGGACGGCCGGGTCGAGCGGACCAAGGCCGAATATGCGCTTCACCATGCCGGCGCTGACGCGGCCTTCTCGAAGGCGGTGTCAACGAAGCGGCTGAGCCGCACCGGCCAATCCGCGGGGGACTTCGCCCTGATCGCCAGCGAGAGCCGGACCAAGGGCCGGTTCAGGGGACAGGATGTCGACCGGATCATGGTCGAGACGATGGTCCTTCGCCGAGGCTCCGACGGAGCGTGGAAGATCGTCCACATCCATTGGTCGTCCGCCATGCCCGCGACGGAGTGACCCTTCTTCGTCATCCCGGACTTGATCCGGGATCCATGAGCACCGGGGTGTGAAAGCGCGTTCGGCCGTGTTCATGGATTCCGGCTTTCGCCGGAATGACGGAAGCTCAGCGAGTCCCGTAGGTCCGGTCGCCGGCGTCGCCGAGGCCGGGGACGATATAGCCGTGGTCGTTGAGCTTCTCGTCCATCGCCGCGGTCCAGATCGGGACGTCGGGATGGGCCGCCCGGACGGCCTCGACCCCGGGTCTCGAGCAGAGCAGGCAGACGAAGCGCATGTCGATCACCCCGGCTTCCTTCAGCCGGTCGATGGCAGCGATGGCGGTGTGGCCGGTGGCCATCATCGGATCGACGATGATGACGAGGCGCTCGGCGACGTCCTCGGGAGTCTTGAAATAATATTCGACGCATTCGAGCGAGACCGGCTCGCGGTAGAGGCCGATATGGGCGACCCGGGCGGAGGGGACGAGGTCGAGCATGCCCTCGGCCATGGCGAGGCCGGCGCGAAGGATAGGCGCGATGACCAGTTTCTTGCCGGCGATGGCGGGCGCGTCGGTGACCGCGATCGGGGTCTCGATGCTGACCAGGTCGGTCGGCAGGTCGCGCGTCACCTCGTAGCAGAGCAGGGTCGCGATCTCGCGGACCACTGTCCGGAACAGCAGGATCGAGCTGTCCTTGTCGCGAAGGATGGTGAGCTTGTGCTGGACCAGAGGGTGGTCGACGATCGTCAGTCCGTCCATGTCTAAAATACCGTTCCGTCGCTGAGGATGATGAAAGGAGGCCCGCCGCCCGGGCGAAGCTCGGCGGCGATCCGGCGTCCCGCCGCCCAGCTGCCGCCTTCGAGCATCCGGGCCAGGGGAAAGCTCTCCGCGCTGACTCCGAGCCTCATCCGAACGAGCGGCGCCATCCTGTCGAGCAAGGCCACCGTCATCGAGCGCCAGGCGACGATCAGCGGGTCCGAGACCTGGTGCGCTCGCCCGGCGGCCTCCGGATCGGTGAGCCTCAGGACGCCCGTATCCACGAACAGGCCGCCGTTGCGATATTCGGCGAGGCCGGTGAGGCCGTCCACGTCGACCACTTCGATTCCCGCCGCTTCGAGCGGCTCGATCAGCGAGTAGGCCAGCCACTGCGACAATTTGTGGAGCGGCACGAGCCCGTCCGTCTTATTGTCCCGCCGGATCGCGGGATGGCGCCAGCAGTCGCCGAGCCGCAGCCCGTCGAGGACCAGCCGGTCCGCCCAGATCGGCCCGAGCGCTTCGAGAAGCGTTTCGAGGATCGCGGGCGCCGGAAGCCTTCCGCCGCCGGCCCGGGCCGCGAGCACGTCGTAAAGTCCGCCCGGCCGGGGCGAGTCCGCGGATCCGAACAGGTCCGGCCGCGCCACCACCTGCGCCCCCAGGCGCCGGAGCAGGGCGGTGCGGCCTTCCAGGCCCGCCAGAGGATTGGAATCATCGGCCTGGAAACCGCGGGCCAGAATCTCGTCGTCGAGCGCCGCGAGCGCGTCGCCGCCGGTGCCGAGGGCGCCGCTTTCGATCAGCCGCTGGCTGGCGACGGCAAGGCCCTCGGAGCGGGCGAACGTCCCGCCGCCGACTGGGTCCACGAACCGCCAGCCCGGGCCCGTCCCAGCGTCGAGCAGGACCGACAGGATGACGAGGTCGAAGGCCGCTCGCGCCCGGGCCGGGCGATCGCCGTCCGGCAGGCGGGGCTCGCCGGCGACGAAGTGCCGCCAGCGGGCGTGGAAGGGGATGGCGAGATCGGGATAGGCCTCACGGGTCACTTTCGCGGTAAGGTCGGCCGAGTCGTCGAGCCGGCCGAGGTCCACCGCCCAGCCGTCGACGCCTCCCTGAAGCGCGATCTCCAGCATCTCATGCGCCCGCTCGCGAACGGCGGCGGCGCTGAGCAATCCTTGGAGGGCGGGATCGATGCCGTGCATGCTGGCTTCCGTCATTGCGAGCGAAGCGAAGCAATCCAGTCCGGCCTCCGAGGCCCCCTGGATTGCTTCGTCGCTTCGCTCCTCGCAATGACGGCCCTGGATACCGTCACCCCTAGAATTTCCCGAGGTCGCGTCCGACGACGCCGCGAAGCTCGTCGGCCGACGGCGCCTTCTCGTGCGAGAAATAGCCGGCCGCCTTCTTCGCCTCCATCTCGACGCTGGCGTCGGGCGGCACCAGTCCGTCGGGGATGGGCACGCGCTCGCCGATCTCGACCCCGCCCGCGGCGAGGGCGTCGTATTTCATGTTCGACATCGACACGAACCGGTCGATCCGGGTGATACCCAGCCAGTGGATCACGTCCGGCATGAGCTGCTGGAAGCGGGCGTCCTGCACTCCGGCAACGCATTCGGTGCGCTCGAAATAGGTCGCGGCCTGGTCCCCGCCGGGCTGCCGCTTGCGGGCGTTGTAGACGAGGAACTTGGTGACCTCGCCCAGGGCTCGGCCTTCCTTGCGGTTGTAGACGATGAGGCCGGTGCCCCCGGCCTGGGCCTGGCGGGTCGCCTCCTCGATGCCGTGGGTGAGGTAGGGGCGGCAGGTGCAGATGTCGGAGCCGAACACGTCGGAGCCGTTACATTCGTCATGGACCCGGCAGGTCAGGGTCCGGCTGGTATCGCCGAGGAAGGCCGGATCGCCGAAGATATAGAGGGTCATGCCCCCGATCGGCGGAAGGAAGACCGACAGGTCCGGGCGGGTGACCAGCTCGGGATACATTCCGCCGGTCTGCTCGAACAGGCAGCGCCTCAGGCTCCCCTCGGCCACTCCGAACCGCTCGGCGACCCCGGGCAGCCACCACACCGGATCGACCGCGATCTTGGTCACCGAGACGTCGCCCGCCTCGTGGACGATGTCGCCGTCCACCTCGAGCCGACCGGCCGCGATCGCCCCCTGGATCTCGTGCAGCGTCAGCCGCGCCCTGGTGATCGCGATCGACGGACGGATGTCGATGCCCTGCTCGATCAGCTCGCCGAAATCGTGGGCGACCCGATGCCCCCACGGATCGAGCGACACGATCTTGCCGGGATCACCCCATTGGGGATGCGGCCCGATTTCGCAGACCGGCGAGGTGTCGTGGAGATCGGGCTTGGCATTGGGGTCCATCGCCCCCGACGAGATGGCGAGCGCCCGGTAGATGGAATAGGAGCCGCCATGCGCCCCGATCGCGTTGCGGTCCGAGCGCGCGTTGACGGTAGCGATCACCGGTCCCCGCTCCTGCGCGGTCGCCGCGCCCCACGTCAGCGGAAACCGCACCGGTCCGCGCGATCCCGGATGCGACGTGAGGCGGATATGGCCGCTCTTCCCGTCGGAATTCATGGGCTTGTCCTCTCGCTCTCTGTCTTGGCCCGGACGCTACGACACGCGAGGCGGGGTGGCTAGGCCGGTAATGAATCGGCTCGGCCGGGAGCATGCTGGAAAGTCTCCGGCGCGGATGCGAAGAGGGCGCCATGGATGGCGCGCTCGATCGGATCGGAATCACCGGCGCCTCCGGCTGCGGCGTGACCACGCTGGGCGCCGCGCTCGCCGCCCGGCTGGGCGCGGTCCATATCGACACCGACGATCATTATTGGATAGCCTCAGATCCGCCCTATCGGGAGAAGCGTGACGTCCCCGAACGGCTCGAAGGCATCGCCGCCGAGCAGGCGCGCAGCGGACGCTGGGTCCTGTCCGGAACGCTCGACCGCTGGGCCGAGCCCGCGATCGCACACGCCGGGCTGATCGTCTTCCTGGAAGTGCCGACTCCGGTCCGGCTGGAACGCCTCCGGGCCCGCGAGCAGGCGCGGTTCGGAGAGGCGCTGCTGCCGGGCGGAGCGATGCACGAGACCCATCGCGAGTTCATCGAATGGGCCGCTCATTATGACGACGGCACGCTCCCCGGCCGGAGCCGGCCCAAGCATGAAAAATGGCTGGCCGGGCTCGGCACGCCGGTCCTGAGGCTCGACGGCACCCGCCCGACGGAAGAGCTGGCCGCGGCCGTCCTGGGGCATGGCCGGGACGGGTCGCCCTAGCGCAGCACGCCCTGCCGCCGCATCCTCATCGCATAGACCAGCAGAGCGATCGCGACGGCCCAGATCGCCAAATTCATTCCGATCATCGCCCCGGTCATCATGTCCGCGGGCGGCGAGGACAGCACATATTGGTAGAAGGTGCTCACCGCGAGGCCCGCCAGCGACACCGCGAAGGCGGTCACGGCGAGGCGGCTGCGCAAGAGAAGAAGCAGCGCGCCGGCCATCCCGCCCCACACGCCGAGCGCCCAGACCGCTTCCATCCAGATCGGGAAGCTGTCGAAATAGGCGCGCTGCGGGTCGGTGAAATTGGCCAGATATTGGGCGTTGCGGGTCTGGGTCATCAGATAGTCGAAGCAGCCGAACGCGTTCCACAGGGTCGCCAGCGCGCCCACGATCCACAGATGCAAAGGTGTCCTGCCGTCCATCGTCGCCTCCCCCGAGCCGTTGCAAATCGTTGCGCCGGACAGGCTCGCACCCTTCGCCTTCGCTGACAAGCCGGCTACGGACCCTAAAGCTTCATCACGCCCTTGCGCGGAGCCCTCGTCGCCATCGTCTCCGCGGTCAGCGGGGCGCCGGCGGCGAGCAGGGCCTGGCGGCGGCCGGCCGGGCTGGCGCCGAGCTGGACCTGCTCGAAGGGCAGCAGGGAAGCGAAGCAGTCATGGGCGAGGGCGCGCCCGACGAAGCCCGCGACCCGCGGCCAGCGGTCGGGATCGGGCCCGACCCCGATGTGGGCGCCGTTGCGGAAGAAGGTCGCGATCGCGATGTCGGCGAGGCCGATATCGTCGCCGAACAGCCAGCCTTCATCGGGGAGCTGAGCTTCGAGATAATCGAGCTCGCGGGGGAGGTCCTCGCCCAGAGTCTTCGCGATCCGCGCCTGGTCTCCCGGCTCGCCCCAGACGATAGGATGGACGAACTTCGGGTAGAACAGGCCCCAGATGAAGACGTCGCCGAGCCGGGTGTCGGCATATTCCTCCAGCCAGCGCGCCCTCGCCCGATCGTTCGCTCCGGCGGGAAGGAGCGGGCGCTCGGTCCAGGCTTCGTCCAGCCAGGCGCAGATGACGGAGGAATCGCACAAAGTCAGATCGCCCTCGATCAGCACCGGTATCCGCCGAAGCGGGCTCAGCCGCTCGAACTCGTCGTCGCCGTAGAAGGGGGTGATCGGGTCGATCTCGTACTCCAGCCCCTTCAGCGCCAGGCAGGCGAGCACCTTCCTGACGTAAGGGCTGACGTAGCTGCCGATGATCTTCATTCCGCCCTCCTCGGCGACCGATCGAGTCCCTGCCGTCATGTCCGGCGCCTTTGATCGCCGCCCAGCCTAGCGCCGCGCGCCGCCGCCGTCAGCAGTCGAGCCGAGCCGAGGTGGAAAAGCGCCGGCCACCGAGCCTGTCCCATCTTGGATGCGCGGGCTCGAGAAATCGACTATGGTACGGAGGGGCACAAGCGTCGCGAGGGGGGCGGCCTGGTGACGAGCGAAGCCATCCTTGCCGTCCTGAAATTCAGCGGACCGGTCGTCGGTCTGGCCTCCGCTCTGTGGAGCATGACTCAAAAGATCACCTACGAGGCCGCGGACGGAGTCAAACGGCTGACCCTGCAGGGCCGGGTGCTGATCGGAATCACGGTCGCCGCGACTCTGATCAGCCTCCTGTCTCTGGGCTTCGAAACGGTCATCGGCAGGCAGGAGGCGCGGCGGGTCGCCGACGAGAAAAGGCAGGCCGCGGACGCGAAGCGGCAGGACGCCCGCCTCGCGTCGGAGAAGGAAGCGCGAGCCGAGGCCATGGCGGCGACGCGCGATCAGGCGGCCGCGGCGCGCGATCAGGCCGCCGCCCTCGCCCGTCTCGAAGCGGATTCGGCGGAGCAGAAGCGCTTCCTCGAGCAACGTTTCCTGATCGCCGCCGCCGCCGCCGAGCAGCAACGCCGCGCCGCCCAGATCTCGATGCAGATCGCGCGCGAATCGAACCGGCGGCTGACCGAGGCCGAACGCACGCTCGCCGAGTTCGAGCGCATCAATTACCCGCTGCGAAGCGTCGAGGCCGGGGTCGAGCTCGCCCTCGACTTCGATGGCGTGGACATGGCCGACTTCTGGAAGAGGCTGGGGGAGCGCACCGACTTGAGGTCCCGGCCCCGGACTCGGGGACTCCCCGACCGGGTCGTGACCTTCGAGCCTTCCGATATCTCCGGCAACGACTACATCGCCTACGGCACCACGGGCACTCAGATCACGCTGAAGTTCGTCGCGCCTGACGCTTTCGAGGCGCCGGCGGGAAAGTCGGCCAACGAAATTCGGCTGATCGAAGGCCCGGTCCCCGGCGGCGGCGTCATTACCGTCCGGTTCAAGGTCCGGAGCATCGATGCCGATTTGCGCGACCGCAGGATGACGGCTGAATACATCGCCGAATTCGAGCCCGAGGAGGAAGGGGTCATCAGCGGCGAGAAGCTCTCGCTGTCGGACGTGAACAGGTTGGTGCCGATCCTGACCATCACCCGCTCCGTCACCAATCCGTCCGGCAGGCGGCGGCCGGACACCCTCCTGCGGGTGTCGTATCGATTGAACGGCATCGAACGCTTTTACGCCTCGGCCGATTTCGCGATCGCCGACCACGCCGCGTTCGTCCTCTATCCGCAACCGCCGCGCCAGTGACCGGGATAAATAGGGCTTAATCGCCGGCGAGGACTTTGTTAGCGTATTTCTCCTTCGCGGAATGACGCAGGGGCGAGGAGGAGACATGAGCGCAACCGGAAGCTGCCACTGCGGTGCCGTCCGCCTCGAGGCCCCGGCCCCGCCCGACTGGGTCGCCTCGTGCAATTGCTCGCTCTGCACCAAGACGGCCTGGCTGGTCGCTTATTACCCCGACGGCGCCGTCAAGGTTGAGGGCGAGACCGTGCCCTACATCTGGGGCGACCGGATGATCGGCATCCACCACTGCCCGACCTGCGGCTGCGGCACCCACTGGCGCACCCTCGGCGAGGATTTCGGACGGATGGGGGTAAACGCGCGGCTTCTGGACGGCTTCGATGCGGGAGCGGTGGAGGTAAGGCTGTTCGACAATAAGGGTTGAGGGGGGCGGGGGCTCTCAACCGACCGCGCCTTCTGCCCGGGATCAGAAGCCGAGCATGAAACGAAGGGCGCCTCCAATGTCGTTCTTCATCGATTCGATGTGGCCGGGATCGGTCCTCACGAACGCATGTGCGGCCATGTTGCCGCCCAACAGGGGCATCCCATAGGACAGCTCGTAATTCAGTTCGCGCCCTGTCGGAGCGAGGTTGAAGAAACGGTGCTGATAGGCGACTGTGCCGGACGCATAATCGTAGCCGACCGGAAGATTGATATCCAGGCCCCCGGTGAGGACTCGGAGCGGCTGCATGATGCGCAGGCCGATCTTGTCGTTCCATGCCAAAGCGCCGGTTTTCGTCAGATCGATCGCAAAGGCGTTGCTGGAGAGCCGGCCGCCTCGGACCAGGGCATCGCCGGCTCGTATGGAGGTCCAGCCGTGCCGGTAAGCGGCATAGGCATCCCATCCGCCGCCGAGATCGAGCGAAGCCGCGCCGTCGGCGAACCGGCTTGTCGAGCCGGCGCTCGAGAAGGCGGGGGAGAATCGGCCGCCGAGGATCGTTTCCTCTTCTTCGAGACGCGAACCGCCGAAGCTGAAACGCATCCGGCCCAGCCGCCGGTCCGCAACGATCGCCGTGGTTCGGTAGGACGAACGCCCTGAACGCTGCGCCGGATACAGGTCGTAAACCTCGCCGCGTTCCGAGGTCATGGTGAGGGCGAGCGGCCCGAAGTCGTGCCTTATGCCGATGCTGGAGCCGGCGCGGGCCCGGAAGCCGTTGTCCGCCAGCGGGTCCCGCGCCACCAGGAAAGCCTGGCCATGGTGCCCCGAGAGGCGCTGCTGGAGGGCTCGGCCGCCTTCGGAAAAGCCCAGCGCCACCGCCGTTTTCGGTGAGAGGCGCAGGGCGGCCGTGGCCGCTATCGCCCTTGCCGTGCGCGCCTGCTCCACGGAAAGCGCCATCGGCTGAAGCCGCGCCTCGGGCGGGCCGTGCCGGTCGCGGCTCAAGGTGACGGAGACTGCGAGAGGGCCCATGGCCGCCCAGTTCGTGCTGTAGCGGCCGTCCAGCGCCGCCCGCAAAGGGGCGTCCCGGGCCGCTCGGAAAAGGGTGCGGCCCAGATCCGTCTCATAGGCCCGGGCGTAGCTGTCGAGGAAGACGGTGCCTTTGAGATCGCCCTTCGCATCGCCCATCGCCGATGACAAAACGCCGTTGCCGGTGAGCGAGACCGGAGCCGTCGAACCGGCCAGCGAAATCGTCCCTTGCGGCGCGAAAGCGTTCGTCAGGTTCAGCTTGCCCCGGCCGTAAATAGTGTCCGTTCCCGGAGCCCCCATATCCGTGGCGGTGGTCAGCAACAGGTTCACGATCTGCTGCCCCGTCAGATTGGGAAATGCCTGTGCGAGGAGAGCCACTGCGCCCGCTATCGTCGGCGCCGAAAACGATGTCCCAAGGGCGCCGGAGAGCAGGTGTCCGTTCCTGTCGTAGATCAGCAGCCCTTCGCCTGCCGCGGCAAGGTAGAAGCTGGCGCCGCTGCCCGCGCGGTGGCTGAAGGACGTGAGGTCCGTACCGGCATTATTGGTGGCGCCGGCAATGATCACGGTGCTGCGCGCTTCAGGTTTCGTCGCGATCATCGCAGAGGCGAACGGCTCGGGCGCTCCCACTGGAAAAGTATTTCCCGCTGGAAGGATGACGACGATACCGGCGGCCGTTGCCCGGTCGACCGCCTCGGCAAGGATTGCGGGCATCGGGTTTAGCTGCATGGACATGTTGATGACGCGTGCGCCGTTTAGAATGGCGAGATCGAACGCTTTGGCCAGGTCGGCGGGGTTGAACTGGCAGGTGGGGGAGGTGGCGGTGCAGGTGCCGGGGGCATCCGTTCTCAGCATCAGCAGCGTGGCATCGAAGGCCACGCCGTGGATCCCGGCATCGTCCTTCGCCGCGCCCAATATGGAAGCCACCGCCGTGCCGTGGTGGTGCTCGCCGTCCAGGCCGCGCGATGCGACCACATCCGTGGACGCCGGATGGACTCGACCCGCGAACGCGGGAAGGGTCGACGCAAAGCTGTCGTCGATGATGGCGGCGGTAACCCCCTTACCCGTCGCCCCTTTATCATAGGCGGCGACCGCATTGGCCTGCGCCGCTGCCCGGGAGTTCTGATATTCCTGCGTGTCGAACCCGATTCCGGAGGCCGGCGGCGGGGGCGGCGGCGGAGGTGGAGGCGGTGGCGGGGGTGCCGGAATCGGTTGGACACTCCCTCCTCCGCCTCCACCGCCTCCACCGCCCCCACAGGCGCCGAGGGCCAAAACCAGCACGGATGCGCTCACGGTGCGAAGGATCGGATTCTTCATCTCCACGGACCCTCTTGTGGAGGCGAATCCTACGCGCCCCCAAAACACTTGGGGAGTTGGCGACGAAGTTTAGCAATTTCGGTCCTGGGCGCCCTCGGCTGCGGCGCGACGGCGGCGGGGCGACGATCGCTCGTTAGGAGTTGGCACCGGCCAAGGCGGTGGATAGGCTGCTGCGCGGATGGTTACGTTCGGGCACGTTCGCGCGCATATCACCTCGCGCCCTCCCGGCTGCCCGGAAGGGCGGGTCGTCATCTCGACGATTGGGCGCGGAGACAGCCCGATCTATTGCGCTACGCCGGCCGTCAAATTCGTCCTGGACGGGGAGGAAAGATACGAGGTCGACGGCCGGATCCGCGTGGTCCGGCCGGGTGAGTTTCTCCTGGTGGAAGCGGGAACCCGGCTGCGCGCGATACTGCCGAGACGCGATTGCACCGTCGGTTTGTGCATATACGTCCGGCAGGACGAATGGGCGCCTTATGTAGCGCTTGGCGAAGACGACGATGACGCCCGCGAGCGGACGGGCGGCCGAGTGATGGTCCTGTCCGCCTCGGGGACCAGGCTCGGGCGCCATTTGCAGTCGACGGGCCGGACCCTCGCCGCCGATCCCTCCATAGGCAGCGCGATCGCCGAAACTATTTGCCAGGCCACATCATACCACCTTCATTCGGCCCTGGTCGACGTCCGCCGTGGGCTCGCGGCGATAGAGGCGGCGAGCAGCGTTACGCGCCGCGATCTCTATACGAGGCTCGACAGGGCGCGGGCCTTCCTGCACGACAATCCGCACCGTCAGGTGCCGCTGGATGAACTGGCACGGGCGGCGGGGCTGTCTCAATTCCACCTGCTGCGGTCCTACAAGGCGGCGTTCGGAGCGCCGCCCGCCTCTTACCATCGGCGTCTGCGGCTGGATAAGGCCGCCGTCGAGCTCCTGGAAGACGCCCGGCCCCCTCATTTGATTGGCCAACGCTATGGCTTCGGAGACATACGCTCCTTTCGGCGGGCGTTCGTCGGTCAGTTTGGCTGCCCTCCAAAACTCTACGCGCAGGGACGGCGCTGACGGCCGTCATCACAGGGCGCCGAGCAGACATTGAGCCGGCCCGCGCTCGCCGGCCTATCCCGCTCAGATCGACCTCGACACCACCTCCTTCATGATCTCGTTCGTCCCGCCGAAGATCCGCGTCACCCGCGCGTCGCGCCACAGGCGGGCGATGAGGTATTCGTTCATGTAGCCGGCGCCGCCGTGGAGCTGGAGGGAGGCGTCGCAGGCTTCCCATTGGAGCTCGGTGTGCCAGAGCTTGGCGGCCGAGGCTTCGGCGGCGGTGAGCTCGCCGGCGATGTGGCGGGCGATCGCCCAGTCGAGATGGGCCCAGCCGACCTGGAGCTTGGCGGCGAGGTCGGCGAGGGTGAATTTGGTGTTCTGGAAATCGAACACGGTCTTGCCGAAGGCCTTGCGGTCCTTGGTGAACCTGACCGCCTCGTCGAAGGCGCGCTGGGCGGCGGCCTGGGCGGCGCAGGCGATGGAGAGGCGCTCCTGGGGGAGCTGGTTCATCAGATAGGCGAAGCCGGCCCCTTCCTCGCCGAGGCAGTTGGTGATCGGCACCCGGACGTCGTTGAAGAAGAGCTCGGACGTGTCCTGCGAATGGAAGCCGATCTTGTCGAGGTTGCGGCCCCTCGCATAGCCCTCGCGGTCGGCCTCGACGAGGATCAGCGACACGCCCCTGGCGCCCGCGGCCGGATCGGTCTTGGCGACGACGATGACGAGGTCGGCATGCTGGCCGTTGGTGATGTAGGTCTTGGAGCCGTTCAGGACATAATGGTTGCCGTCGCGCTTCGCCGTCGTCCTGATGCCCTGGAGGTCGGAGCCGGCGCCGGGCTCGGTCATGGCGATGGCGGTGGCGGTCTCGCCGGAGACCATGCGCGGCAGCCAATGCTTCTTCTGCTCCTCCGAGCCGTAGGCGACGAGATAGTCGGCGACGATGTCGGAATGGAGGGTGATTCCGGCGGTCGAGCCGGCATAGGCCAGCTCCTCGTCGATGACGGCGTTGAAGCCGAAATCGAGGCCGGGGCCGCCATAATCCTCGGGCACGGTCGGGCAGAGCAGGCCCGCCTCGCCGGCCTTGGTCCAGAAGGCTCGGTCGATGATTCCTTCCTCTTCCCAGCGGCTTAGATGGGGGATGAGCTCGCGCTCGAAGAATCGGCGGACGGAGTCGCGGAACTGGTCGTGCTCGGAAGTGAAGGCGGTGCGGCGGGAGAGGTCGAGCATGTTCAGTCCTTGCCTGTGAATCTGGGAGCGGGGGCGGGCTGGATCACTCCGCCAAGGTTGAGGAAAGTGGAGCGGTGGACATTGTGCGGATCGAGCGGCGCCTCGGCCAGGGAGAGGATCGGGGCGACGCAAGAGTCCGAAGATTGCAACTTTTCGCACCAGAATCGCCGGTCTTTGCGACGAAAGGTGTCGACAAGTTCGTCGCGAAGGCCGGGATCGTGCTGTTCCGACCGCAAGCCCAGGCTTTCCTTCAGAACCGAGAAGAATTCCGGCTCGAGCGCCCCCACCGCCAGCCATTCGCCATCGGCGCATTGGTAGACGTCGTAATAGGCCCGGCCGGTGTCGAGCAGATTGACCCCGCGCTCGTCCTTCCACATCCCCGCCGCCTTCAATGACCAGGTCAGGGCCGACAGCAGCGCCGCCCCGTCGACCATCGCGCAGTCGATCACCTGCCCCTTGCCCGTCGTCCGCGCCGAAAGGATCCCGGCCAGCATGCCGAAGGCGAGAAGCATCCCGCCGCCGCCGAAATCGCCGACCGCGTTGACCGGCGGGGTGGGCGGCCCGCTCTCGCGGCCGTAGGTGTGGAGGGCGCCGGCCAGAGCGATGTAGTTGATGTCGTGCCCGGCCGAGTGGGCGAGCGGCCCGTCCTGCCCCCAGCCGGTCATCCGCCCGTAAACGAGGCGGGGGTTGTCCTCGAGCAGCAGGTCCGGCCCGAGCCCGAGCCGCTCCATCACGCCCGGCCGGAACCCCTCGATCAACCCGTCGGAGTCGCGCGCCAGCTCGCGAACCCGGGCGGCGCCTTTGTCGGACTTGAGGTCGAGACGCACCGTGGAGGCGCGCGAGCGGCCGAGCACGTCATATTCCGGCGGGATGACCGGCGGCCGATCCTCGCGCTCAACCCGGATGACGGTGGCGCCATGATCGGCGAGCATCATCCCGGCGAACGGCGCCGGGCCGATGCCGGCGAGCTCGATGATGCGGATTCCGTCCAGCGGCCGTGCCATGACGACTTGATAGAAGCGGCCGCGGTGTCGCGCCAGCACCCTTGAAGCTGCCCCAACCGGTCGGACGGAGGTGGCCTCAGCGCTCAGGTTCCAAGTCCGTTTCGGATGAGATTGATGTTGTCCTGCAGGCGCTTGCGGTAAAAACTTGAGGGGTAGTCAGCCATTTCCGGCGACTTCGAGGCTGCGGAGGAGATGGAGTTTGACCGTTCTTTGCGACCGGCGCGGCGGCGCTAGCGCGCGTGCGTCTTTGCGGGCTGACCGCGCATGACGGTCTATCACGGCACCGAGGGGGACGATGTCATCACCGGCACGGCCGGGGACGACGATTTCTATTCGTCGAACGGTAACGACCTCCTCACCGGCGACGGCGGCTGGGACAGGATTTTCGTCGATCTTTCGCTGGTCGGTGGGGACACGTTCTTTCGCCACTTCATTCTGCGCAGCGTGAACACGGGCGTGACGGGCCGTTTCGAGACCGGGACGGGGACGACCGAAACCAGCACCATCGAAGAGTTCAATATCCTTGCCGGCCTGGCCGACGACCTGTTCATAGTTCAACTGTCCGATTATGCGGGCCCCTTGAAGGCGTCGATCGATGGCGGCGCCGGCGGGAGGGACCAGGTCTGGCTCACCCTCAACCGGACGGGTCCAGCCATGATCGGCACCGAATCCGGCGGGACTTTCGTCGCCGGCGACCTGAGCTTCACGAATTTCGAGGTGATCGACATCGAGCTCGGCGACGGCAACGATCACCTGACGCTCGGCGACAGCAGCAACGGGATTTCCGGGAGGGGCGGCGACGATTATATCGACGGCGGCGCGGGGAGCGACCGACTATCCGGCGGCGCGGGGAGCGACATCCTGCGCGGCGGGGACGGTAACGACTTCCTCAGTTCTTCCGAACACACTCTCGATCCCGATGTCGGAAGCGAGTTCGACGATCTCAGCGGCGGGGATGGCGACGACTACATCCTGGCGGGCTATGGCGACAAGGCCGACGGCGGAGCCGGGTCGGACCGGCTTTCGCTGACCCTTCGGGGGGCCACGACCGGAGTCACGCTCGACCTTCCCAGCCTGTTCGCCGGCGCCACGTTCAGCTTCGGCGGAGGCACGGTCAGCGGGTTCGAAACCTTCAGCCTGATCCACGGCACCGACTTTGCCGACGCGATCGTCACCGGGAGCGAAGCCGAGGTTCCGCCCGGGGCGGATTATGAAATCTTCGGTCATGGCGGCGACGACGACATCACCACCGGCGACCAGGACGAGACGATCGGCGGCGGCGCCGGCAATGACGTCATCCGCGCTGGCGGCGGCGGCGACTATGTGACGGGCGACGTGGGCAACGACCGGCTTTTCGGCGAGGGCGGCGACGATTTTCTCCATGGCGGCACAGGAGCGGACGAGCTTGCCGGCGGCCAGGGTGACGACGTCTACAGCGTCGACGGCGGCGATCTGGTGATCGAGGCCGCGGATTCCGGCATCGACATCGTCCACACCGGCCTTGGCGCTTATGCGCTCACCGCCAATGTCGAGAATCTCTCCGGCTTCGGCTTCGGCCAGGCACTGACCGGAAACGCGCTCGCCAACCGGATCGTCGGCACCACCGGCTCGGACACGCTCGACGGGGGGGACGGCGCCGACACACTCGAGGGCGGCACCGGCAACGATCGGCTGATCGGCGGCGCGGGCGACGATCTTCTCCATTACGTCGCCGCGCGTTTCGGCACCGATGCCGCCTCGGTCGACGGAGGCGCCGGGACCGACACCTTGTTCGTGAGCTTTCCGGATTCGATCCAGCCCGCCGGCCTAACCCGGTCGCTGACCGCCAATCCGCTGGGCGGCCACGACGGCTGGATCGCCAACGGCGCCGGCGACCGGGTCGAGTTCACCGGCATTGAGAAGTTCGAGATTTCGGGCACCTCCGCCGCGGACTCCATTTCGGGAGGGTCCCTCGACGACATTCTCTTCGGCCTCGGCGGCGTCGACGTCCTCGACGGCGGCGCGGGCAACGACAGGCTCGACGGCGGCGGTGGCGCGGACCAGCTGCGGGGCGGGCTCGGCGACGACATTTACGATTGGGCGGATTACAACGACACCATCGTCGAGCTTGCAGGGGAGGGGACGGACGAGATCAGGGTCTTCTCCTTCTCCTTCATTCTCGCCGCGGACGCGCATGTCGAGAAACTGACCGGGATCAGCAACGAAGGCCAGACCCTGATCGGAAACGGGTTCGCGAACATCGTGACCGGCAATACGGGCAACGACTGGCTGAACGGCGGCGGCGGTGCCGATACGATGCGCGGGGCGGCCGGCAACGACGTCTATGTCGTCGACAACGTCGCGGACGTGGTCGAAGAGAATGCCGGCGAGGGGACCGACCGGATCGAAACCATGCTCGCCAGCTTCAGCCTCGCGGCCTTTGCCAACGTCGAGAATCTGACCGCGATCTCGGACACCAATCACGATTTGCGCGGCAATTCAGGCAATAACGTCATCACGGCCGGCAACGGCAACGACGTGCTTCGGCTCTACGACGGCGGCGACGACACCGTGCGGGGCGGGACGGGCAACGACAACATCTTCTTCATTGGCTCGCTGACCTCGGCTGATGTGGTGAACGGCGGCGCCGATACCGACACGCTGGTGCTGCAGGGCCCCTACGGCGCGCTCACCCTGACCGCCAACATCACCCAGATCGAGAACATCTCGATCCTCGCCGGCTCGAACATGAATTTCGGCGAGCCCGGGACCAACCGCTACGATTACGTCCTCACCATCGACGACGCGAACTTCGCGGCGGGGGTGCAGGCGCGGATCAACGGCGCGGCCCTGCTCGCGGGCGAGGACTTCACCTTCGACGGCTCGGCCGAGACCAACGCGAACCTGGTCGTCTACGGCGGCAAGGGCGTGGACACCCTGACCGGCGGCCTCGGCAACGATATCTTCTTCTACGCCGAGGAGAGGTTCGCTACCGGCGACAAGGTGAACGGCGGAGCGGGCTATGACGGCATGTTCCTGAGAGGGAATTACACGATCGACTTCAACGCTCCGGGCTATACCGGGCTGTTCACCAACATCGAGAATCTGACCCTGACCTCCGCGACCGACGAGCGCTATGCGCGGGGCGGCGGCACCGAGTTTGACTACAATCTGACCCTCTCCAACGCGATCGTGAATCCGGGCGCGACCCTGACCGTCTCGGGAGCTCTGCTGATGGCGACCGAGACCATGGTGCTCGATGCCAGCCAGGAGACGGACGGCTTCCTTCGCCTGTTCGGCGGC
>DASTFN010000029.1:0-44191 GCA_035719905.1 Allosphingosinicella sp. | reverse complement strand
AGCGCTGGACCCTCGACCGGATGGTGCTCACGCTCGAGCTGAAGGGCCTGCCGGCCGGCGGCCCGGGGGCTCCGGCGCCCGCAAGCTCCGGCCGTCCCGTCGACCAGCCGGACCTCATCCACGGCCCGACCACCCTCCTCCTGCTCGACCTGCCGCTCCTTTCCGAGGAGCTGCCGAGCCGGCCGCGCCTGCTCGTCGCGGCGGCGGGAGTGGAGCCGGGCTGGCGCCGCGCCGACCTCATCGCGAGCTTCGACGGCGGGGGAAGCTGGTCCGCGGCCGGGACGACCGCTCCGGCGGCGGTGATCGGAACGGCGCTTGCAGTCCCGGCGCCGGCCGGCTCGGCCCTGATCGACGAGCGCGGCGGCCTCGAAGTCGAGCTTCTGAACGATTCGATGTGGCTTGAGAGCCGAAGCGACGCGGCGCTCGCCGACGGCGCCAATTTCGCCCTGCTCGGCGACGAGCTGATCCAGTTCGGCGATGCAGAGCCGCTCGGCGGGCGGCGCTTCCGGCTGACGCGCCTGCTGCGCGGCCGGCGCGGCACGGAATGGGCCGCCGGCCCGCATGCGCCGGGCGAGCCTTTCGTCCTGATCGAGGCGGACAGCCTGGCCCTGGTCGAGGCGCCGCTCGGATCGCTCGGCGGGGAAGCGCGGGTGCTCGGCCAGGGCCTTGGCGATCCCGAGGGGGTCCCGGCGGTCCGGACGGTGGCGGGCGAGGCGATGCGGCCGCCGGCGCCGGTGCACCTCAAGGCGGAGCGGCTGGCCGACGGCGGCCTCGCCCTCAGCTGGGTGCGGCGGAGCCGGGCGGGCTGGGTCTGGCTGAGCGCGAGCGACACGCCGCTCGGCGAGGAGAGTGAAAGCTACCGGCTGACGCTGGCCGGCGAAGGCTTCGAGCGGAGCCTGACTCTGGCCGCCCCGGCCTATCTCTACAGCACGGCCGACCAGGCCGCCGACGGGCTGAGCGGGCCGCTGGCCGTGGCGGTCGTCCAGCTCGGCACTTCGGCGCCGTCCCGGCCGGCATCGCTCGTCATCGACTGAGGAGAACAGGAATGGCCGACACCACCCCGCGCTTCGCTCTGCCCTTCATCCTTCCGGGCCAGGCCCAGAAGGAGCTGTTCCACAACGAGGCTTTGACCCGGATCGACCTGGCGCTTCATCCGGCCGTCGAGGGCCCGCCAATCTCCGACCCGCCGACCGGGCCGGCGGTCGGCCAGTGCTGGATCGTCGCCGCCGCCGCCAGCGGGGACTGGAGCGGGCGCGACGGGATGCTGGCGATGTGGAGCGAGGGGGGCTGGCGCTTCGTCGCCCCGTCGCCCGGGACGAGCGCCTGGGACAAGGCCGCCGGCGTGCCGCTGCTCTGGGACGGGCTCGAGTGGAGGGACGGCGAGCTGGTCTGCGCCGGGCTGATCGTCGGCGGGGTGCAAGTCGTCGGAGAACGCCAGCCGGCCGTGCCAAGTCCTTCTGGCGGAACGATAATCGACGCGGAGGCGAGGGCCGCGATCGACGCCCTGACTGCGGTATTAATGTCACACGGATTGATTGAGTGAGCATTTTCCTTGCGGCCATGAAACCAAGCGAGCAGAGGGTCGTTTGCCGGCCGTCTGACGAGGGGCTTCAGCGATTCGCTAACCGAGTCACTGAGGCATTTCGGCAACATTTGTGGGGATAAGCGTGCTTGCGCGGAAACTCCGCTTACCGTATTGAGTTCATGGTCGTTCCCGTAGGGACGCAAGAAGAAAGGGGAAAGTTTATGCGGAAGCTCGCCATCGCTATGGCGCTTTCATCCACCTTGCTCGCAACTCCAGCCTTTGCGCGCGATGGCGCCTGGTACGTTGGTGGCGAATTCGGTGCGATGATCGTCGAAGATATGAGCGTCGACGTCGGTGCCTCGGACAATGCCATCACCATCAACCATGACTATGGTTATGACGGCGGCATCTTCGTCGGTTACGACCTCGGTGCGTTCCGAATCGAAGCCGAAGCCGCTTACAAGAAGGCGGATCTCGACAGCTACGAAACCACGATCAGGCTTCCGCTGGAAGGCCCCCTGTTCCCGTCGAGCCGCGAGGCCAGCGGCAGCAGCAGCGCGCTCAGCTTTATGATCAACGGCATGCTGGACTTCGGCGACGACGACGGAATTTCCGGCTTCGTCGGCGGCGGTGTCGGCATGGCGCGGGTCAAGGCGAACAACTACCGCAACTTCGCCAACGCGACCCCCTTCCTCGACGGCTCCGATACGAAGCTGGCGTGGCAGGTCTTCGCCGGCGTTCGCCAGGCGATCAGCGACAATATCGACGTGACGGTGAAGTATCGCTTCTTCAACGCCGACAAGGTCGAGCTTCTCGCGTTCAACGGCGCCGAGAGCGAGCTTCGCTTCCGGTCGCACAGCCTTCTCGGCGGCCTGACCTTCAACTTCGGTGGCGCCGAGCCGCTGCCGCCCGCGCCGGAGCCCGTTCCGGAGCCGGTCCCGGTTCCGCCGCCGCCGGTCGAAGTTCCGCCGCCGCCGCCGCCTCCGGCATGCGTCGCGGGTCCGTTCATGGTCTTCTTCGACTGGGACAAGGACGAGATCACTCCGCAGGCTGCGGCGATCCTCGACAACGCGGCTTCCGCTTATCAGACCTGCGGCCAGGCCCAGGTGATGATCGCGGGCCACGCCGACCGTTCGGGTTCGGACCAGTACAACGTCGGTCTCTCGCAGCGTCGCGCCGCGAACGTCCGTTCGTACCTGGCCGGCCGCGGCATCCCCGATGGCGTCATGACCACCGAAGCGTTCGGCGAGAGCCGGCCGCTGGTCGAGACGGCCGACGGTGTCCGCGAGCCTCAGAACCGGCGCGTGGAGATCACCTTCGGACCCGGCTCCGGCTGGTAAGAAGGGGGTTCGCCGCTCCGGCGGCGAAACGCCAAGGACTAAAGGAAGGAGTCGGCTTTCGGGCCGGCTCCTTTCTTTTTGGGCGGAGAAGCGCGCGATGCGCCTTTTCCCTCTCCCGCGAAAGCGGGAGAGGGGTTGTGGGGGCCAAAGCCCTTGTCGTGCCGAACGGCCACAGGCTAAGCCGACGCTTCCTCTTCCAGCCAGGGATCCGCAATGCGCATCGCGATGGTCGGTACCGGCTATGTCGGCCTGGTCTCCGGGGCCTGCTTCTCAGACTTCGGCCACGACGTCGTCTGCGTCGACAAGGATGCGGGCAAGATCGAGGCTCTGCGCCAGGGGACGATGCCGATCTTCGAGCCGGGGCTCGAGGACCTCGTCCAGCGCAACGTGCGCGGCGGGCGGCTTGCCTTCAGCACGGATCTGGAGCGGGGCGTGGACGGGGCCGAGGCGGTGTTCATCGCCGTCGGCACGCCGTCGCGGCGCGGCGACGGCCATGCCGACCTGAGCTACGTCTTCGGCGCCGCCGAGGAGATCGCCCGGACGCTGCGCGGGCCTGCCGTCGTGGTGACCAAGTCGACCGTGCCCGTAGGCACCGGCGACGAGGTCGAGCGCATCCTCCGCGAGACCGCGCCGGAGGCCCGGGCCTGGGTGGTGTCCAATCCGGAATTCCTGCGCGAGGGCGCGGCGATCGAGGATTTCAAGCGTCCGGACCGGATCGTCATCGGCACCGACGACGAGGAAGCGGTGGAGCTGATGCGGGAAATCTACCGGCCGCTCTACCTCAACAAGGCGCCGTTGATGTTCACCGGCCGGCGCACCGCCGAGCTGATCAAATATGCCGCCAACGCCTTCCTGGCGACCAAGATCACCTTCATCAACGAGCTCTCCGACCTGTGCGAGATGGTCGGCGGCGACATCCAGGACGTCGCCCGCGGCATCGGCCTCGACAACCGGATAGGCCCCAAATTCCTCCACGCCGGCCCGGGCTATGGCGGCTCCTGCTTCCCCAAGGACACGCTCGCCCTTCTGAAGACGGCGGAGGACCATCAGGCGCCGCTCCGGATCGTCGAATCGGTGGTGAAGGTGAACGAGGCCCGCAAGCGGGCGATGGGCCGCAAGGTCGTCCAGGCGCTGGGCGGCGAGGCGCGCGGGCGGACGGTGGCCGTCCTCGGCCTGACCTTCAAGCCCAACACCGACGACATGCGCGACGCGCCCTCGCTGAGCATCGTCCAGGCCCTGCAGGATAACGGGGCGTCGGTGCGCGGCTACGACCCCGAGGGCATGGAGCAGGCGAGGCCGATGATGCCCGGAGTCGAGTTCTTCGACAGCCCCTACCGGGCCGCGGCCGGCGCCGACGCGGTGGTGCTGGTGACCGAATGGGACGTTCTGCGGGCGCTCGACCTCAGGCGTCTCGCTCGGGCCATGGCGCAGCCGGTCTTCGTCGACCTGCGCGGCGTCTATCCGCCCGAAGAGGTCGAGCAGGCGGGCTTGCGCTGGTTCGGAATCGGCCGCCCGCCGCGGCCCTGACCCTCGGGGACAGTTACAGTAACTGTCCCCGTAACTGTCCCGGGTGGCGGGCAACCCTTGCACGGCGGGATCGTTCATCCTTGGCGAAGAGGAGAAAGAGGATGAAGCGCGCTCACTGGCTGATCTCGGGCCTTTCGGCCCTCGCCGTCGCGGCCTGCGCCACCGACGGCGAGGCCGATTCCGTCGGCGCCTCCGGAGATCCGGGGCCGCCGGCCGCGGTTTCCACGATCGGACCTCCCCGCCTCACCGCGGAGCTGCGCGACGCCGAGGGACGGGTCCGGGCGACCGCCACGGCCGAGAGCTCGGGCGACAGCCTGCGGGTGCGGGTGGAGGCGGTCGGGATGAGTCCCGGCTCCTACGGCGCCCATCTCCATAATGTCGGCCGCTGCGACGCGCCCGGCTTCACCACGGCCGGTCCGCATTGGAACCCGACCGACCAGCAGCACGGCAAGGACAATCCCGCGGGAATGCACAAGGGCGACCTGCCCAACCTCATGGTCGGCACCGACGGCCGCGGCAGCTTCGAATATACGATCCCCAATGCCGGCCTTTCGGGAATGCTTCCCAACCGGCTGATCGACGCCGACGGAGCGGCGGTCGTGATCCACGAGAAAGCCGACGACTTCCGCACCGACCCGTCCGGCAACAGCGGCGCCCGGATCGCCTGCGGGGTGCTGGGCTAGATCGCTTCCCCGGACTCCCGCGCCCGGTCGACCTTGCTCGCCTCGAGCTCGGCGATCCGGCGTGAGGCGATCCACAAAGCGGCGAGGGTGAAGGGCGGCACGACGTAGAGGGCGAAGATGCCGGTGGCGAGGTCGCCGGAGAGGACCGAGACCTTGCCGGCCCAATAAGGCCCGAGCGCGAGCCCGACCATGGTCGTCCCGAGGACGTAGGTCGCGCCGGCGGTGGCGCGCATCCGGGGGATGACGAGATCCTGAAGGGTCGCGACCGCGGCTCCGACCCAGGCCGAGGCCAGCATGTGGGCGATCGGGTTCACCCAATAGAAGGCGGCGAGGCTGTCGGTGGTCAGGAGGAAGGCGACGAACGGGATCGGGAGGATCACCGAGAGCATGTTGACGAAGATCCGGCCGCGCGGGTCGCGCTGGCGCCACAGGTCCGAGAGATAGCCGCCGAGGATGACCCCGGCCGCCGCGGAGAAGGCGGCCGTCCAGCCGATGATGAAGCCGATCTCCTCCTTGGCCTTCATCCCCGAGAGGAAGCGGGCCGGCTCGAGCGCCCCGCCGTAGAAATTCTGCTCGACATAATGGGGGACCCAGAAGCTGGTGGCGTAGGTGACGAACGAGATGCTTCCGAAGGCGATCGCCAGGGTCACCACGATCGGCGTTCCCCAGATCAGGCGGTAGGCCGGCGGGTCGCGGAACTTCAGGGACTGGACCCAGGAGAAGATGGCGTAGACCCCGAGGCCGTAGGCGCCCCATTGCGGAGCGTCGCCGGTCAGCCGGTAGAGGCCGTAGGCGGCGGCGGCGATCAGGGCGAGCGCGACCAGGTTGAGGCGCAGCGCGCCGGGGAAGCGCGAGACGCTGAGCAGGGTCAGCGGCGGCAGGATGGCGGCCAGCTCGCGGCCGAAATCCCGCCAGGCATTGGGCCGGACGATCGGCTGCGGAAGCCCGTCCGAGGCGCCGCGCTGCGGCTCGCGCAGGGTGAGCACCCAGAGAGCGAGGAGGAGGCCGGGGATGCCGACGGAGAGGAAGGCGGCCTGCCAGCCGGCAAGACCGAGCGGGGCGAGGGACGGATCCGGATAGGCGCTGTTCCAGCGCGCGACGACAAAGCCGCCGATCGGCAGGCTGAGGGCGCCGCCTATGTAGAGGCCGCTCGAATAGATGGACAAAGCGGTCGCCCGCCTCTCCTTGGGGAACCAGTCCGAGATCATCGAATAAGCGGCGGGCGAGGCGCTGGCCTCGCCGATGCCGACGCCGATGCGCGCCGTGGCGAGCATGGCGAAGCTGTTGGCGAAGCCGGAGAAAGCGGTCATCGACGACCAGAGCGCGAGGCCCATCGCCATCAGCCGGCCCCGATACCAGCTGTCGGCGAGCCGGCCGAGCGGGATCCCGAACAGAGCGTAGAAGACGGCGAAGGCGGTGCCGTAGAGGAAGCCGATCTGGGCGTCCGACACGGACAGGTCGCGCTTGATGTCGCCGACCAGGATGGAGAGGATCTGGCGGTCGATGAAATTGACGATGTAGACGATGACGAGGACGATCAGGGCGTACCAGGCGTAGGCGCCGATGCGGGCGGGCCGCACGGGGGCGGTAGCAGCGGGATCGGACGCCATGGGCCCTCTCATTGTACTTGTGCCCGCATGTGGCTAGCAGAGCGGCGCGCTTTGGCAACAAGGCATCGCCCAATGAAGAGCTCGGTCCTGTTCGTCTGCCTCGGCAACATCTGCCGGTCGCCGCTGGCCGAGGCCGCGTTCCGGCGCGAGGCGGAGCGGCTCGGGCTCGACGTCGAGATCGACTCGGCCGGCACCGGCGACTGGCATATCGGCTATCCTCCCGATCCCCGGGCGGCGGCGGTTGCGGCCCGCAACGGCATCGACATCTCGCACCTCAAGGCCCGGCTGGTGACCGCGGACGACTTCCACCGCTTCGACCATATCGTCGCCCTCGATTCCAACAATCTGCGCGACCTCGAGCGGCTTCGGCCCGCCGACGGCAAGGCGCGGCTCTCGCTTCTGCTCGACCATGTCGGGGGGCGGAAGGGGCAGGCGGTGGCCGATCCTTATTATGGCGACGACAGCCATTTCGATGCCGCCTGGGACGAGGTGAGCGCCGGTGCGGAAGGGCTGGCGCGGACGATCGCCGGCGGCGGATGAGCGCCTTCGCCCGAAAGGTGGCCGAGCTGACCGGAGTTGCCGAGAGCCAGCTCGAGCGCCTCGCGGGCGGCGACCTTTCGGAAGTGCTGCTTCTGAAGCGCCCCGACGGGCGCTGCACCGTCGCCAAGGGCGGGCCGGCGGTGGCCACGGAGGCGGCGATGCTTCGGGCGCTGGCCGGCGCGGGGGTCCCGGCGCCGGTCGTCGAGGGCGAGCATGACGGGGTGCTGCTGCTCGAGCATGTGGCCAATGACGGAGTGTTCAGCCCCAATGCCTGGGCCGATATCGGGACGGCGATTCGGCGGCTGCACGCCCGGACGGGCGAGCGCTACGGCTGGCCGGTCGACTATCGGATCGGCACGGTCGCGCTCGACAACCGCCAGACCGGCGACTGGCCCGCTTTCTGGGGCGAGCAACGGCTGATCGCGACCGCCGGAATCCTCGACCGCCCTGTCCGCGAGCGCGTCGAGAAGCTGGCCGCGCGGCTGCCCGGCCTGCTGCCGTCCTCGCCGCCGCCGGCCTTCCTCCACGGCGATCTGTGGGGCGGCAACATCCTCGTCGCCGACGGGCGCCTCGCCGCTCTCGTCGACCCCGCCTGCTATCATGGCGACGCCGAGGCCGACCTCGCCATGCTGACCCTGTTCGACACTCCGGGACCGAGCTTCTGGGAGGCCTATGGCCCGCTCGCTCCGGGATGGGAGGAGAGGCGGCCCTTCTACCAGCTGTTCCCGGCCCTGCTCCACCTGCGGCTGTTCGGCGACACCTATGCCGGGATGGTCGACCGGCTGCTGACCCGGCTCGGGGCCTGAGCTTTCAGCCCAGTTTGTAGCGCTCGACCACCTCGTAGAGCGGGCCCTCGGGCGTGAAACGGCTCTCGTAGAGGCAGAATTGGTCGACCGCGAAGGGCGGGCTGGTGGTTCCGCCCGATTGTTCGAGCAGGGCCTGGACGAGCCCGGTGCCGCGGGGGAGGCGGGCCAAAGTGACGTGCGGCAGATAGGCGCGCCGGTCGGGCTCGACCCCGACCCGGACCAGCGCCTGATCGACCTTCCTGTGGAGCGCGTGGAGCGGCTCCTGGGGGGCGATGCCGGCCCACAGGGTGACCGGCTCGCCGCGGCGGTCGAAGGCGCCGAGGCCGTTGAGGGCGATCGAGAAAGCAGGATGATGGACGCTGCTCAGGGCCGCGTCGACGTCGCGCGCCAGATGCCGGTCGACCTCGCCGATGAAGCGCAATGTGAGGTGGAGCTGGTCCTCCGTCTGCCAACGCGCCCCGGCGACCCCGCCCATCAGGTCGAGGAGCCGGGCCCGGACCGGCGGCGGCGGCCGGATCGCGACGAACAGGCGGTGCATCGCCGCCTTTCCTAGCCGCCCGCGGCCCGCCTGCGTACCGGTTTTCCTTGAATGTAGCCGGCTTTCTCACGATATTGCCGAGAGCGGCGACGGGATTTCGCCGCCAAAGGAGAGACTTCAAAATGGCTAACGGATTTGACCCGCGCGCGACCGCATCGCCGCACACGGCCGAGACGATCGGCCGGGAGAGCGTCGCCTACGACGCGGGCCTGCGGTCCTACATGCTGTCGGTTTACAATTACATGGCTTCGGGCGTGCTGCTCACCGGCATCGTCGCCTTGCTCATGGTCTATACGGGGGCCGTCCAGTCCCTCATCAACCCGCAGACCGGAGGCCTCAGCCTGCTCGGCTACGTGCTGATGTTCGCGCCGCTCGGCCTCGTCTTCTGGCTGAGCTTCGGCATCAACCGGATGTCGACCTCGACCGCCAAGGCGGTGTTCTTCGGCTATGCCGGCCTGCTCGGCGCGTCGCTGTCGACCCTGCTTCTGGTCTATACCGGCTCGTCCGTCGCCCAAACCTTCTTCGCGACCGCGGTGGCGTTCGGGAGCCTCAGCCTTTGGGGCTATACGACCAAGAAGGATCTGAGCGGCTGGGGCAGCTTCCTGATGGTCGGGCTCGTCGGGCTGATCGTCGCCATGATCATCAACATGTTCTGGCCGAGCGGGCCGATGGGCCTGGCGATCAGCGCCATCGGCGTGCTGATCTTCGCCGGCCTCACCGCCTACGACACCCAGACGATCAAGAGCATGTACTTCACGGTCCGGGGCACCGACCAGGAAGGCAAATCGGCGATCATGGGGGCGCTTCACCTCTATCTCGATTTCATCAACATGTTCCTCTTCCTGCTGCGCTTCATGGGCAGCCGCGACTGAGGTTCGGGACGAACGGAAAAGGGGAAGGCCCGGCGGAGACGCCGGGCCTTTTCTTTTGACGTTCGTATATTTTGCCAACACGGCAGCGCCGTCCACCGACGGGCGTCGCTTCAATCTCGCTGTGCGTCCGGAAAACCGCTGAACTGTGCCCGCTCGCACTGCCCGCGAAATTCCTGGAATGTGCCGATCGGGCCGGCACCGATATGCACGATGCTCAGCTCGCCCGTTTTCCGGTAGATGCGCTCTCGCTCGAAGCCATCCAGCTCCGAAGACCGTAAATGGCTGCGCAGGAAAATGACGCGATCATTTACCGTCGCTAGCGTTTGAGTTTTAGAGCAGTCTCCCCGGCACCAAAGGTTAGCCTCCAGGTCAATGCGATAGCGGATAGGGTCAGACGGCCGCCACTCGGCGCTCGATCTATATCGCACTTCTGTGGTGCAGATCAGATCGAACTTCTCCGCTGCTGCCGGTGCGGCGACATTCACCAAGGCTAAAACGATCACATACGGCCGCATTCCACATCCTTCGTCGCAAGTGGCGACTTTCTCAACTTGGGCTAGCCGACCAGATGCCGGCCGAAGAAGTCCAGGGTGCGCTGCCAGGCGAGCTTCGCGGCGGCCGGGTCGTAGCGTTCGGCCGAGGTGTCGTTGTGGAAGGCGTGGTTGACGCCCGGATAGACGTGCGCGTCGACCGTCTTGCCGGCCGCGGCGAGCGCGTCGCGCCAGGGGAAACCGGTCTTGTTCACCCGCTCGTCCAGCCCGGCATAATGGAGCTGGAGCGCGGCCCGCACCTGCGGCGCGAGCGCCGGGTCGGGGGCGGGGCCGTAGAAGGAGACCCCGGCGTCGAGCAACTCGCCGGCCGCCAGCGCCACCCGGTTGACCATCCCGCCGCCCCAGCAGAAGCCGACCGCGCCGGTCTTGCCGTTGCTCCCGGGAAGCGATCCGAGGAGGCGCAGGGTGGCGACCGCGTCGGCCGCCGTCGCCCCGAGGTCGAGCTTGCCGATCGCCTCGCGGGCGGCATCCTGGTCGGCGGGGGTTCCGCCGACGGGCGACAGGAAATCCACGGCCACCGCCCGGTATCCGGCGACGGCGAGGCGCCGGGCGACGTCCTCGATATGGGCGTTGAGGCCGCGATTCTCGTGGATGACGAGCACCGAGCCGAGCGGACCGGCCGGGCTGCGCGGCTCGGCCTGATAGCCTTTCATCGCCCTCCCGCCGCCGACCGGCCAGCCCATCCGGCGCACCCGGATCCGGTTATCGGCCTCGGCGACCACGGCCGCGGCGGCCGGATCGGCGGCAATCCCCGCGAGAAGCACCGAGGCCGCGGCGGCGCTGCCGGCGAGGCGGGTCAGCTCCGCCATGAAGGCCCGGCGGTCCATGCCCTCATGCGTGTAACGGTCGTAGAGGGCGATCGCGGCGGCGCGAAGATCGGACATGTCAGGCCTCCTGAGTCTCGGGGCGGGACTGCTCCGGCATCAGCGCATCGTCCAGTTCGCGAGCGCGGATCGCGGCGGGCCGGCCGCTTATCCGGCCGAAATATTCCTCGAACGCCGGTCTCTTGTCGATCGAGCCGAACATCATCCCCCAGCCGATCTGCGAGCCGACATAGACGTCGGCGGCGGTGAATTGCTCGCCGCAGATATAGGGGCCCGAGCCGATGCAGCGCTCGAGCGCGTCGATCGTCTCCTCGAAGCTGCCATAGCCGGCCATCATCTTCTTGTCGGCGGGGGCGAGAAGCCCGAGCGACTTGGCCGTCACCGCCGCCTCGACCGGACCGGCGGCGAAGAACAGCCAGCGATAATAAGGCCCGCGGCGCGGATTGCCCGGCGGCGGCGCCAGCCCGGCATCCGGGAAAGCGTCGGCGAGATAGGCGCAGATCGCCGCCCCCTCGGTCACCACCGTGTCGCAATGTTTGATCGCCGGCACTTTCCCCATCGGGTTGATGGCGAGATATTCGGGCGCCTTCATCGTCGTGCCGTAGTCGAGCAGCACCGTCTCGTAGGGATGGCCGACCTCCTCCAGCATCCAGCGCACGATCCGGCCGCGCGACATGGGGTTGGTGTAGAAGGTGAGGCTGGTGACGGACATGGCGGGAGCTCCGCTGCGCAAAGCGGCGTTCTATCGCGGGCGATGGCCGCTGACCACCCCAGCCCGGGCGTTGCCGGTCTTAGTACTTGGACAATCGCTCAAGCAGCGCTATCTTCTTCGACTCAAGCAATTCTTTATAGTGATTAAACCGCCAAGTAAACGCACTTACATGCTCCGCATAGATCGGTCCTTTGATGTGCGATCTGTCCTTAAGGTCGTTGAAATGCCCTAAATACGGAGTACCAATTATTCCTTTGGTCTTTAAGCGCTCTAAGCGAATATGGCCGCGGTATTCCTTCTGTTGCTCTTTTTTGTACTGAGTATGTGTATCGAGATCATAGATAAGGTCGATTCGGGCGCGCCCGGCTGCCACCGTGTCCGACCGCCATGTCCCGCGGGACGATAGTGTGGCTCCTCCTGCAAGAAATGCGAGGCCGCACTCTACTCGAGGACTACTTCCCTTCTGGGTCAGCTCGAAAACACCTACTGTGGGTCGCTCGTCCGTGAATTCCGGATTTGGGACTTCAGGCATCAGAGAATAAACCCAAACGCCTGTTTTTTGACCTGGGAAGACGGGCAGCACAAACACATCGAACAGAAAGACAAGCACCGCCTGAAGGATCAGGATGAAGAGCCCGATGACAACTCCCTCGAGAAGCCGCCCCAACGCGCCGGAAGGTGAGATGCCACCCAGCGCGAGTAATGCATTGAGTAAGCCTGGCGGATTGGTCGCCCATGCAAGAGCCGCCCCCAGTACAAGCATGAATCCGCCGACGGTCCGATGCACGGCGGCCCCCACCAGTCAGCGCTCATGATCGAGCGTTCCCACCATACTTACATGATCAACAGCGAAAGGGAAGGTGGGAGTCGATTCCTCCTTCCGAATCTTAGGCCTGCTCTTCGGGCTGGCCCTGCTCGCCTTCGGGCTCGGCGGCTTTCTTGCCCCTCTTCTTGCTTGCCTTGGGCGCCGCGGCGACGATCTCGAAGGTGGGGGCGTCGTCCTTGATGGTGACCTTGACCTCGCCGCCGTGGATGAGCTTGCCGAACAGCAATTCCTCGGCGAGCGGCTGCTTGATCTTCTCCTGGACGAGCCGGCCCATCGGGCGGGCGCCGTAGAGCTTGTCGTAGCCGCGGGAGGTGAGCCATTTGCGGGCTTCCTCGTCGAGGTCGATATGGACGTTGCGGTCCGCCAGCTGGAGCTCGAGCTGGAGGATGAACTTGTCGACGACCCGGGCGACGACCTCGGTCGGCAGGTAGGAGAAAGGCACGATCGCGTCGAGGCGGTTGCGGAATTCGGGCGTGAACATCCGCTTGATCGCTTCCTCGTCCTCGCCCTCGCGCGTGTTGTTGCCGAAGCCGAGCCCCTCGCGCGCCATGTCGCTGGCGCCGGCATTGGTGGTCATGATCAGGATGACGTTGCGGAAGTCGACGGTCTTGCCGTGATGGTCGGTCAGCCGGCCGTTGTCCATGATCTGGAGGAGGATGTTGAACAGGTCCGGATGCGCCTTCTCGATCTCGTCGAGCAGAAGGACGCTGTGCGGATGCTGGTCGACCGCATCGGTCAAAAGGCCGCCCTGGTCGTAGCCGACATAGCCCGGAGGCGCTCCGATCAGCCGCGAGACCGAATGGCGCTCCATATATTCGGACATGTCGAAGCGCTGCAGCGGGATGCCCATGATCGAGGCGAGCTGGCGCGCCACCTCGGTCTTGCCGACTCCGGTCGGGCCGCTGAACAGATAGGAGCCGATCGGCTTGTCCGGGTCGCGAAGCCCGGCGCGCGACAGCTTGATCGCCGAGGCGAGCCGGTTGATCGCCGCGTCCTGGCCGAAGACGACCCGTTTCAGATCGCGATCGAGATGCTCGAGAGTCTTCTTGTCGTCCGACGAGACGCTCTTCGCCGGGATCCGGGCGATGGTCGAGATGACCTGCTCGATCTCCTTGGTGGTGATCGTCTTCTTGCGCTTGTTGGGCGGCACCAGCATCTGCATGGCGCCGACCTCGTCGATCACGTCGATCGCCTTGTCGGGCAGCTTGCGGTCGTTGATGTAGCGGGCCGAAAGCTCGACCGCCGCCTTGATCGCATCGGGCGTGTACTTGACCTTGTGATGCTCCTCGAACGCCGAGCGAAGACCGGCGAGGATCTTGATCGTGTCCTCGACCGTCGGCTCGTTGACGTCGATCTTCTGGAAGCGCCGGAGCAGCGCCCGGTCCTTCTCGAAATGGTTGCGGAACTCCTTGTAGGTGGTCGAGCCGATGCAGCGGATCGTCCCGCCCGAAAGCGCCGGCTTGAGGAGGTTCGAAGCGTCCATCGCGCCGCCCGAGGTAGCGCCGGCGCCGATCACGGTGTGGATCTCGTCGATGAACAGGATCGAATCCGTCAGCTTCTCGAGCTCGGTCACCACGGCTTTCAGCCGTTCCTCGAAATCGCCGCGATAGCGCGTGCCGGCGAGCAGCGCGCCCATGTCGAGCGCGTAGATGACGGAGCCTTTCAGGACTTCGGGCACGCCGCCCTCGACGATCTTGCGGGCCAGGCCTTCCGCGATGGCGGTCTTGCCGACGCCGGGATCTCCCACATAGAGCGGATTGTTCTTCGAGCGGCGGCAGAGGATCTGGATGGTGCGATCGACCTCCGGGCCGCGGCCGATCAGCGGGTCGACCCGGCCGCTCAGCGCCTTCTCGTTCAAATTGACGGTGAACTGCTTGAGGGCGCTCTCATTCTTCTTCTTGCCCTCCTCGGGCTTGGATTCCTCGACGCCCTTGACCTCCTGGGGCTCGGACGAGGTTTCGCCCTTGCCGACTCCGTGGCTGATGTAGCTGACGGCGTCGAGGCGGCTCATGTCCTGCTGCTGGAGGAAGTAGACGGCATAGCTCTCGCGCTCGGAGAAGAGCGCGACGAGGACGTTGGCGCCGGTCACCTCGTCGCGTCCCGACGACTGGACGTGGAGGATGGCGCGCTGGACGACGCGCTGGAAGCCGCTGGTCGGCGAAGGATCGGTCTGGCCGTCGACCTTGAGCGCCTCGAGCTCGCTGTCGAGATAGGCGCGAACCGCCTCGCGAAGCTCCTTCAGATCGACCCCGCAGGCGCTCATCACCTTGGAGGCGTGGGCGTCCTCCGTGAGGGCGAGCAGAAGATGCTCCAGGGTCGCATATTCGTGCCGGCGGCCGCTGGCTTCCGCCAGGGCGGTATGCAGGGTCTGTTCGAGTTCGCGGGCGAAGGAAGGCAAGTCGGTTACTCCTCAAAGCCCGCAAAATTCACGGACTACACGGCCTTAATGTCGGACGTCGAACAGCCGGCATCAAGCGCACCTCCGAAAAAGCTGGGGAAAAGGCCGAATGTTCCCGCCGCTCCGGTCATTTCTTGAATAGCTGCTCGGCGCTTGCCCGGTGGTTAACCGCGGCATCGATCTTGGCCCGCACCCGCGCGATCTCCGCCTCGAGCGCTTCGATCCGGGCGTGGAGCTCGTCGACCGACAGCGGATCGAGGTCCTGCCGCCCAAGCAGGATCAGCGGATCGTCGGGCTTGCTTGGAAAGAGCTCGTCCAGGTCCATGGCGCTCAGAATCCCCCTTCCGGGCCGCGCCGTCAAGGCGAAGGGCTTGCGCCGCGGCGCATTCGGCGCGAGGCGTGACCGCATGGACGCAATCCCAGAGACGATGACCGCGATCGACCCGGCGGCGCCGGGCGGACCAGAAGTGCTTCAGCCGGTGGAGCGGCCGGTGCCGGAGCCCGGAGCGGACGAGGTCCTGATCCGGGTGGCGGCCGCGGGAATCAACCGGCCGGACGTCATGCAGCGCCTCGGTTTCTACCCGCCGCCGCCAGGGGCGCCCTCGATACCCGGCCTCGAGATCGCCGGCACCATCGTCGACACGGGCCCCGGAGCGGCCAGGGAAATGTACGGATCGCCGATCTGCGCGCTCGTGCCCGGCGGCGGCTATGCCGAATATGCGGTCGCGCATGCGGATATCTGCCTGCCGGTCCCCGCGGGCTTTTCGATGGTCGAGGCGGCGGCGTTGCCGGAGACCTTCTTCACGGTCTGGACCAACCTCTTCCAGCGCGGCGGCGCCAAAGCGGGCGATATTGTGCTCGTCCACGGCGGCACGAGCGGCATCGGCACGACCGCGATCCTGCTCGGCAAGGTCTTCGGACTGACCGTCGTCGTCACCGCCGGATCGGCCGACAAATGCGCCCGCGCGCTGGAGATCGGGGCGGCACATGCGATCGACTACAAGGCGCAGGATTTCGTCGCCGAGGTGAAGCGGATCACCGGCGGGGCCGGAGTCGCCGTGGTGCTCGACATGGTCGGCGGCGACTATGTGCCGAAGAACCTCGCCTGCCTCGCCGAGGAGGGGCGGCATGTGTCGATTGCGGCGCAGCGCGGGCCGAGCGTCGAGATTCCCTTATGGGACGTCATGCGCAAGCGCCTGACCCTGACCGGCTCGACGCTTCGCGCCCGATCCGTCGAGGTCAAGGCGGCGCTCGCCGACGAGTTGCGGCGCGAGGTCTGGCCGCATCTCGATGCGGGACGGATCCGCCCGGTCATCCACGCCACCTTCCCCCTCGCCGATGCGGCCGGAGCGCACCGGCTGATGGACAGCGGCGACCATGTCGGCAAGATCGTTCTCGAGGTGCGGCGATGAGCAATTTCGTCATTCCCGCGAAAGCGGGAATCCCGCTTCTTCCGTAATGCGCGGCGGATGGGTCTACATGATGGCCGACCGCTATCGCGGGACCATCTACACGGGCGTGACCGCCGATATCGCCCGCCGCACCTTCGAGCATCGGGAGAGCCGAGGCTCCCGCTTCGTCGCCAAATATAGCCTCCTTCGTCTCGTCTACTTGGAGCCCTATGAGCGGATCGATGAGGCGATCGCGCGGGAGAAGGCGATCAAGAAGTGGCGCAGGGCCTGGAAGATCGAGCTGATTGAGAAAGCCAATCCCGATTGGCTCGACCTGTTCGAGCACACTGCCAATGCCTGAAGGAAGAAGCGGGATTCCCGCGTTCGCGGGAATGACGGAAAGGGGCTGACATGGGCGACACACTCGTTCTCCACGAATATTCGCAATCGGGGAATTGCTACAAGATCCGGCTTACCGCGGCGCTGCTCGGCCTGCCGCTGGAGCGGCGCGAATATGACATACTGAAAGGCGAGACCCGGACTCCGGATTTCCTTGCCGACGTCAATCCGAACGGCCGGATCCCCGTCCTCCAGATCGGCGACCGCTTCATCCCCGAGAGCAACGCCGCCTGCTTCTACCTGGCCGACGGCTCGGCCCTGGTGCCCGGCGACCGGTTCGACCGGGCCGACATGCTGCGCTGGATGTTCTTCGAGCAATATAATCACGAGCCCAACGTCGCGACCCTGCGCTTCTGGCTGGCCTTCGTCGGCGAGGATCGGCTGAGCGACCTCCAGCGCAGCCTGCTGCCCGGCAAGCGCGAGGCGGGCGAGGCGGCGCTGCGGCTGATGGACGAGCATCTCGCCGGCCGCCTCTTCTTCGTCGGCGACCGCCTCAGCCTCGCCGATATATCCCTCTACGCTTACACCCATGTGGCGGAGGAGGGCGGCTTCGACCTCTCGGCCTACCCGGCGCTGACGGCCTGGCTGGTGCGGGTCGCCGCCCAGCCTGGCTATGTCGCGATGGGGGCTTAGGGCCTCACTCGCTCGGCGGGCAGTCGTCGTCGGCGGAGCAGGCGGCGACGAGGGCGACGAACACCAAAGCGACGAAGCCGACTCCGATCGCGACCCAGCCCAGGGTCGAGACGCCCTGCTTGCGCCCTTCCGGCCCGCGGCCGGCCTGGGTCAGCTGCGACACGGGAGTGCCGGCCAGGCTGAGCCGGATCCCGGGCTCCTTGCCCGAAAAGCCGAGCTCGGCGCCCCTGGCGAAGCGGAGCTCGCCGGCGGCGCCGCTGCGCAGCGTGGAGGTCAAGGCAAGCCCTGCCTGCGGCTTTTCGCGACCGCCGCCCAGCGGCACCCGGAGCCGGGCGCCGGCAAAGGCGCTCACCTGGTTGGGCAGGCCGGCATTGTCCCGGACCAGCTCCGCGCCGAAGGCCGGCTGCGCCGACGCCGCGATCTGCGCGGCCAGCAAGGCCGCGATCGTCAAACCCTTCATCGTCTTCCCCCCTTTTGGCCCTCGAGCCCGTTCACTCGCAGCAGCGATCGTCGTCGGTGATCGCGGCATAGAACCAGACCGCGGTACCGACCACCGCCACGGCGGCGCCGATGCCGATCCAGCCGAGCGTCGACACTCCGAGCTTGCGCCCGTCTTCCGCTTTGCCGCCCTGGGCGATCTGCGAAACGGGCCGGCCGGCGAGCGAAAGGCGCAGCTTCCGGTCGCCGGAGAAGCCGAGCTCGGCGCCCTTGGCGAAGCGGAGCTCGCCGGTGGCGCCGCTGCGCAGGGTGGAAGTCAAAGCGAGCCCGGCCTGCGGCTTTTCCCGCTTGCCGCCGAGCGGCACCCGAAGCCGGGCGCCGGCGAAGGCGGAGACCTGGTTGGGCATTCCGGCCCGGTCCTGATGCAGCTCTGCCGCCATTGCCGGCTGAGCGGCGGGCAGGATCTGGGCGGCGGCGACCAGGCCGGCGAACAGCAATTTTCTCATCTCATTCCCCTCAAGGGCCGCGCGGAAGCGCGGCCGATTTCATCGAGCTTCGATCCTAGGATGCCGGTGGAGACGGCTCTGGATGTGACCCCGCGAAAAAAAGATGCGGGCCGCAGGCGGCGCCATTCGCCTTGCCCTGCGGCGCGTGCTGGACTAGATCGCTGGCAACGTAACGGCCGCTCCGGGAAGGGGCGGCCCTTCTTGTTTTTGGAGACGACAAGTGGTTCAGCCGCTCATGCCCCATGCGACCGCCGCCTGGCTGGTCGACAACACTTCGCTCACTTTCGAGCAGATCGCCGAATTCTGCGGCCTCCACATCCTCGAGGTGCAGGCGATCGCCGACGATACGGCGGCGACCAAGCTGACCGGGCGCGATCCGATCCGCGCTGGCGAGCTCAACCAGGAGGAGATCGACCGCGGCCAGGCCGATGCCGGTTACAAATTGCGCATCCAGAAGGAGCCGGACCAGACCCGGCGCACCAAGGGGCCGCGCTATACGCCGGTCTCCAAGCGCCAGGACAAGCCCGACGGAATCGCCTGGATCATTCGCAACCACCCGGAAATCTCGGACGGCCAGATCGGCAAGCTGATCGGCACCACCCGGACCACCATCGCCGCGATCCGCGACCGCAGCCACTGGAACATCGCCAACATCCAGCCCAAGGACCCGGTCACATTGGGCCTGTGCTCGCAGCGCGAGCTGGACGCGATCGTCGCCAAGGCGGCCAAGGCGGCGGGAATCGAGCCGGCGCCTCAGGATCATCGCCTCGCCGGCGACCGCGAGGCGCTGATCGAGGAGCTGCGCCGCGAGCGCGACACGGCGGCCCGGGAGGCCGAGGCCGCTCACGCCGCCGAGGAAGCGGCCGAAGCCGCCCCGCGCGAGCCGACGGCCGATGACCTCTTCAAGAGCTGAGCCCGCCAGCCCCGACGTCTCCCTCACCGACCCGGGCGAGGCCTACAGCCATAAGGGTCTGACCTATCCGCTCGGCCGGCGCGGCCCGGCTACGGGCGAGCTGGTCGCTCTGGCCGACGGCGTCGGCTGGGCCCGGCTGCCCATCCCGGGTTCGCTCAAGCATATCAACGTCTGGGTGCTCGAGGACGGGGAGGGCGTGGCGCTGGTCGACACCGGCCTCGACATCGAGCCCTGCCGCGAGGCCTGGGAGGCGCTGTTCGACGGCCCGCTCGCCGGACGCAGGATCACCCGGGTGATCTGCACCCATTTCCATCCCGACCATCTCGGACTCGCCGGCTGGCTGACCGAGCGCTTCGATGCGCCCTTGTGGATGACCCGCGGCGAATATCTGTTCGGCCGGATGCTGGTCAGCGACATACGCGACGCGCCGCCGCGCGAGGCCGTCGCTTATTGGCGCGCCGCCGGCTGGGACGAGGCCCGGATCGAGGTGGAATCGGCCAAGGGCTGGGGCCGCTTCGCCTCGGTCGTCAGCCCGATCCCGGTCGGCTACGTCCGGATCGAGGAGGGCGACCGGCTCCAGGTCGGCGCCCGGACGTGGCGCGTGCTGATCGGCAGCGGCCACTGCCCCGAGCATGCCTGCCTGATCGACGACGAGGCCGGGCTGATGATCGCCGGCGACCAGGTGCTGCCGAGGATCACCTCCAACGTCTCGCTCAGCCTCAGCGAGCCCGAAGCGGATCCGCTGGGCGAGTGGCTCGCCTCGATCGAGAAGCTGAAGGGCCTGCCCGACAGCCTTCTCGTCCTGCCCTCGCACGGCGAGCCCTTCACCGGCCTCCACGCCCGCCTCGACGCCCTCGCTTTCGGCCACCGCGACCGCCTCGACGCCCTCCACGCCAAGCTCGGTGAGCCGCGCCGGGCGGTCGACTGCTTCGGAACCCTGTTCGCCCGCCAGATCGACGATTCCATGCTCGGCCTCGCCACCGGCGAGGCGCTGGCGCATCTGCGGCGGCTCGAGGTGGAAGGCCGGGCGGTCCGCGAGGCTCGCGACGGCGTCCACTGGTACAACGCCGCCTGAGTCTTGACCGCGATTGCCTCGCGGCTCATTGCTCCGCCGATGTCCGACGAGCCCGAACCCATTTCAGAGCTTTCCTTCGAGGCCGCGCTGAAGCGGCTCGAGGAGATCGTGCGCCGGCTCGAGAGCGGCGAGGCGTCGCTGGACGAGTCGATCGACCTTTACGGCGAGGGCGACCGCCTGCGCCAGCAATGCGAGGCTCGGCTTCAGGCGGCCCAGGCGAAGATCGAGAAGATCCAGCTCGGCCGCGACGGCCAGCCGGGCGGCACAATCCCCTTCGACGCCGACTGAGCCGCCGCGATGGCGGACTCCCCGCTCCTCGCGCCCGCGCTCGGCCAGGTCCGGGCGGAGGTCGACGACTTCCTGTCCGAGCTGCTGGCGGTGCCGCCCGATCCGCGGGCGAAGCTCTACGAAGCGATGCGCTACGCCGCCATCGGCGGCGGCAAGCGGCTTCGCCCTCTGCTGGTCGTCGCCGCCTCGGCCCTCTTCCATACGGCGCGCGAACGGGCCGTCCGGGTCGGCGCCGCCGTGGAGTGCATCCACGTCTACTCGCTGATCCACGACGATTTGCCGGCGATGGACGACGACGATCTGCGCCGAGGCAAGCCGACCCTTCACAAGGCTTATGACGAGGCGACCGCGATCCTCGCCGGCGACGCGCTCCACGCTTTGGCCTTCGAGATCCTCGCCGACGAGAAGACCCATGAGGATCCGTTCGTCCGGGCCGAGCTGATCGCCGAGCTTGCCCGGGCCGCGGGGCCGTCGGGAATGGCCGGCGGCCAGATGATGGACCTCGCCGCCGCCGAGGAGACGCTCGACCTCGCCGCCGTCACCCGGCTCCAGCAGCTGAAGACCGGCGCTCTCATCGCTTTCTCCCTCGAAGCGGGCGCGATCATGGGCCGGGCGGCGCCCGAGAAGAGGATCAAGCTGCGCGGCTATGCCCGCGACGTCGGCCTCGCCTTCCAGATCGCCGACGACCTTCTCGACGAGGAGGGTCAGGAGGAGAAGATCGGCAAGAAGGTCGGCAAGGACCGCGCCAAGGGCAAGGAGACGTTCGTCACCCTGCTCGGCCGCGAGCGCGCCCGGCAGCAGGCCGGGCTTCTGGTCGGCCAGGCGGTGGATTATCTCAAGAGCTACGGGGCCGAGGCCGACCTGCTGCGGGCGATCGCGCGGTTCGCGGTGGAGCGGGACCATTGACGAAGGCCGGGCGGAGCCGTCATTCCGGCGAAAGCCGGAATCCATGAACGCCGGCCCGCGAAACCTGGTGCGTCCGTGTTCATGGATCCCGGGTCAAGCCCGGGATGACGGGTAAGGGGGAGCGAATGAGGACAGGCGTCTATCCGGGCACGTTCGATCCGATCACGCTCGGCCATATGGACATCATCCGGCGCGGCGCGAAGCTGGTCGACCGGCTGGTCATCGGGGTCACCACCAATCCGTCCAAGTCGCCGATGTTCTCGGTCGAGGAGCGGATGGCGATGGTGCGCCGGGAGGTGGCCGGCCTCGGCGACGAGATCGAGATCGTCTCCTTCGATTCGCTCCTGATGGACTTTGCCGAGCGGGAAGGCGCCTCGATGATCGTTCGAGGCCTGAGGGCCGTTGCCGACTTCGAATATGAGTATCAGATGGCGGGGATGAACCAGCAGCTGAACGACCGGATCGAGACCGTCTTCCTGATGGCCGACGTCTCGCTCCAGCCGATCGCGTCGCGCCTGGTCAAGGAGATCGCCCTCTACGGCGGGGACATTTCGAAGTTCGTGCCCGAGGCGGTGGTGGGGCAAGTCGCCCGCCGGGTCGAGGCCCTGGGCCGCAAAGGCACTTGATCCGGCCGCCCGCGCCGCGCAATATTGCATCCAAGAAAACGGATTTATCCGGGGAAATCCAGAAACATGCGTATCACGACTCTGCTGGCCCTGCTGCTCGGCCTGTTCCTCGCGGGTTCCGTCGCGGCGCAGGCGCCGGTCCTATCGCTGGCGCCGCCGCCGGTCGATCCCGAAAACACCCTGCTGCTCGACCTGTCGAGCGGGGGCCGGGTGGCGATCCAGCTCAGGCCCGACATCGCCCCCAACCATGTCGCCCGGATCAAGGAGCTGGCGCGCAAGGGCTTCTACAACGGCCTGATCTTCCACCGGGTGATCGACGGCTTCATGGCCCAGGGCGGCGACCCGACCGGCGACGGCACCGGCGGCTCCCAGCTCCCCGACCTCAAGGCCGAGTTCAACGGCCTTCCGCACGTCCGGGGCGCGATCGCCGCCGCCCGCCAGGGCTCCCCCACCGGCGCCGACGCCGCGACAATCGCCGCGGCCGAGAACAGCGCCAACAGCCAATTCTACATCATGCTCGGGACGCGGCTGTCGCTCGACCGGCATTATACCGTCTTCGGCCGGGTGATCAGCGGAATGAGCTTCGTCGACGCGATCGAGAAAGGCGAGCCGCCCGCCAGCCCGAGCCGGATCCTGCAGGCGTCGATCGCCGCCGACAACAAGGCGCCCCCGGCCCCCGGCCAGATCTTCGCGGCGCCCGCCAGCCCGGTCGCCGGCGCCTCGCACGGCGGCATCGCCGCCGGCCCCGCAGTTCCGCCGCCGCCGTCGATCCGGCTCCCCGAATCCAAGCCCAAGCCGCCGCCCAAGAAGACCCGGTAAGCTGCGCGTCGACGCCTTCGACTTCGCGCTGCCGCCCGACCGGATCGCGCTGAGGCCGGCGAGCCCGAGGGACTCGGCGCGCCTGCTTCTCCTGCGCGGCGACGCGGTCGAGGACCGAGTCGTCGCGGACCTGCCGGGGCTGCTGCGCGCCGGCGACGTCCTCGTCTTCAACGACACCAAGGTCATCCCCGCCCAGCTCGAAGGACGGCGGGGAGAGGCCAGGGTCGGCGCCACCCTGCACAAGCGCGAGGGCATCCGTTCCTGGCGCGCCTTCGTCCGCAACGCGAAGCGGGTCCGCGAGGGCGACCGGGTCGATTTCGGAAGCGGGGTGACCGCCGTCGCCGGCGACAAGGCCGAGGACGGCAGCCTGCTCCTCGCCTTCGAGGGGGAAGAGCCGGTCGAAGCGCTGCTCGAGCGGGCCGGCCGGATGCCGCTGCCGCCTTACATCGCCGGCAAGCGCGAGGCGGACAAGCGCGACTCCGAGGATTACCAGACCATGTTCGCCGCCGAGGAAGGCGCGGTCGCGGCGCCCACCGCCGCCCTCCATTTCACGCCTCGGTTGATGGCGGCGCTTGCCGAGGCGGGGATCGGCCACGAGACCCTGACCCTCCATGTCGGCGCCGGGACGTTCCTGCCGGTCAAGGCCGACGATACGGCGGACCACAAGATGCACTCCGAATGGGGCCGGATCGACGCCGCCGTCGCCAGCCGCCTCAACGCCGCCCGGGCGGCCGGCGGACGCCTCATCCCCGTCGGCACGACCTCGCTTCGCCTCCTCGAAAGCGCCGCCGACGAGGACGGCCGGGTGCGCCCCTTCGAAGGCGACACGGCGATCTTCATCACCCCCGGCTACCGCTTCCGCGCCACCGACGGCCTGATCACCAACTTCCATTTGCCGCGCTCGACTTTGTTCATGCTGGTCTCGGCGCTGATGGGGCTGGAGCGGATGCGGGAGGCTTATGCCCATGCGATCGGGGCGGGGTATCGGTTCTACTCTTACGGGGATGCGAGCCTGCTGCTGCCGGACTGACGGGCGTCCTCAGGACAGAATTTGTTCGCACAAAGATCACATAGGCACGAAGGAGCCGCGGCGGCGCAGCCGCGATAATCTGTTCTCGTGATCGGAAATAGAGGCGCTGCGCGCCGGGTTCGCTCGGACTCTTCGTGCCTTGGTGATCTTTGTGCGAACCCAATGCAGCCCGGGTCGCGGCCCGGCGTCCGGAGGCTCAACGGGTGCGGCCGTTCGGGGGGACACGGCATGGCACGCGGCCGAATTGGCGCGCTATCCCGTGCCAGGCACGTAGCTGGCGCGTAGCTGGCACCGGCTATCCCGTCTCCGGCTCCAGCGCCCGCAACTGTTCCAGGCCTTCGTCAAATCTGAGCTTCTCTAAATGGGGACACGTACTTTTTTCTAAATGGGGACACGTACTTTTTGCGGAAAAGCTACGTGTCCCCGACCCATCACGGTGAGTTCCCAGGCAAGCTGGGGGGGCGACGTATTCGAGCCTCCGACTTCGCTCGGGACAGGCTTGGCGGCGACGGTCGCGAGATCAGGGCCGGGAGAGCGTAGAAGCCGCAATGGTGAGCGGCAGTAACCGGCGCTAGCATGACGGCGCCGACTCGTAACAGCCGGCGAAACCGTGGAGACGAAAATGATCAGCCGCAAGATTGGAGCTTTGTTTTTCGCGATAACCGCCAGTGCCATGCCGGGTCCGGCGCTTGCCCAATATCCTGGGGAGGGCCCGATCTACACCACCTATTATCTCGACGGACCCGACGGGTTGGTGATTGGAGTTCACGGCGGCGACTGCCTCTATAGCGGGCCTGTCTACCATGCGTGGCTGACCGGCGTGACCTCGCCTTATTCCTACGACTCCTATTCAGGCTACTGCCGCGAGGGCGTCTGGGAGCCCATCTAGGCCCGCAGCGAACGATCGGCGTTTCACCGAAGCCGGGCGCCGATCCCCGAGAGCGAAGGGAAAACAGTGAAAGTATACATTTTTCGGCGGGAGGCGGGCCGGAAACGAGACCCTGGAAATTGGTGACAGCATATATTTTCCCGAGGCCGCGCCTCGCCGCCGGGCCGGCGAAAAATGTATATTGTCACTGCTTACCGTTGATGGGCGGAAGAAAGGGCGGCGCGCGGCAGGGTGCGCGGACCTTTTTATTTGGCCGCCGATGCGGCAAGCTGGCCATCAAGCTGGAGGCGGAGCGGCTTGGCAATGGCAATGAAGGGGCGGCCGAGGACAGCGCCGGCGCGGATGCAGGAAACGCCACCGACAACGGCCCATGATGCCATGCCTGGAGAAGGACCGAAGCGCGAGAAAATTCCTGTCGAGCCTTGCCAGGACGAGGCACGGGAAATGATGAACCAGGCTGACATCGTCTGCTTTTTAACTTCGCACGGGATCGGACCCCTCGGAGAATGGCGTCCGGGAGAGCCGATATTGTATGTCATTGAAGACCTTTTTCGGACCGACACCGCACATTATTGCGAATTGCCGAAACGGCTTCGTCCGAGCATCGCGCGCCTCGATAATCCGAACAGCATCGATTCAAGCGATCGAGCGGTAGACCGGGACGGCGTCTGGACTCAGATATTCAAGATAGTCAACGAAACCGGGGGACAGGTCGATTATTACGCTATCGATCCGGACACGCATGCCGTCACATTCATCAAATCCAGCCCTTCGAAACGTGACAAAGGTTATCCTTATGTAGCGTCAGGAACCCTATTGTTTCGCGCAAATGACGAACTGTTTCCGAAGTCGTAGAAATTTGGTTTACCGGGATCGGCCACAAGACGCTCTTACGAGCCAGGTCCCCGAGCCGGTCAACCGCTTCATTGGAGCCCTTGATGTCCAGCAGCCTTGCCGGCCAAGATCAAAAAGAGCGCGTCGCGCTGCTGGCGGGGATCGCGCTCGCCTCGATCCTCCTGTGGCAGACCACGCTCGGCAGCCTCCTGCTCTATCCTTTCACGATATTGGCGACCTGGTTTCATGAAATGGGCCATGGCCTCGCTGCGATGCTCACAGACCGAGGGTTCGAACGCTTGCAAATTTTCGCTGACGGTTCGGGCGTCGCCGAGTCACTGCGTCCTGGCGATGGGTACAGGCTGACCGATGCGCTGGTCGCGGCAAGCGGACCGCTCGGACCGGCGGTCGCCGGCGCGCTGCTGATCATCGCCTCGCGCTCTCCCACCGCGACGCGCAACGCCCTGGCGGCGCTTGGCGTCGCGCTGGTCCTGTCCACGTTGATCTGGGTCCGGTCGCTGACGGGCTGGCTGGTTCTCCCTGCACTGGGAATTGCGATCGTCGCGCTCGCGCTGCGCGGACCTCTGCCCTGGCGGAGCTTCGTCATCCAGCTCATCGGCGTACAGGCGTGCATCAGCGTGTGGAGACAGTTCGACTATCTGTTCAGCCCGGGTGGAAATGTCGGCGGCCGGCTGCAGCGATCGGACACGGGCGCCATCGCGGATGTTCTGCTTCTGCCTTACTGGTTTTGGGGCGCGATCATCAGCGCGGCGATCCTGGCCTTGCTATGGTGGAGTTTCAGGCTCGCTTTCCGACGCTGAAGCAGGGGCGATGACGCAGGACGACACAGGTGCCAGCTACGTGCCAGGCACGTGCCTGGCACCGGCATCGAGCTCCAGTGAGCTGAGGTCGAGCTTGTCGGCGGGGCGAAAGGGCGGCGGAGAGGCTGCTTTTGGGTTCGCACAAAGGCCACCAAGGCACGAAGGGGCCGTGGCGGCGGCGAGCGCGGAGCACTCCTTCCCGCGAGGAAGTCGGGATTGCGCTGCGGAAGCGATGGCCTGCGGCGCGAGAGCCGACGTCTTCGTGCCTTCGCGCCTGTCACTCTCCCCTAAGAGAAAGAGGAACCGAGAAACCCTCTCCCTGCAGGGGAGAGGGACAGCCGGGCCCGAAGGGGTCGGCAGGGTGGGGGCGATGGTGTAGGAGCGCGCGGCCATGCCCGCTCCCCGTTTCGCCTTCACCATTTCCGCCACCGACGGCGCCGCCCGCGCCGGCACGATCGCGATGCGGCGCGGCGAGATCCGCACGCCGGCGTTCATGCCGGTCGGAACCGCCGCCACCGTCAAGGCGATGAAGCCCGCGGACGTTCGCGCTTCGGGCGCCGACATCCTCCTCGGCAACACCTACCACCTCATGCTCCGGCCCGGGGCGGAGCGGGTGGCCCGGCTCGGCGGCCTCCATCGCTTCATGGGCTGGGAGCGGCCGATCCTCACCGACAGCGGCGGCTATCAGGTGATGAGCCTGTCCGAGCTGGCCAGGGTGAGCGAGGAGGGGGTGGCGTTCAGGAGCCATCTCGACGGCAGCCGGCACATGATCAGCCCGGAGCGGTCGATCGAGATCCAGCGCCTGCTCGGCTCGGACATCGTCATGGCCTTCGACCAGCTCGTGCCGACGATTTCGACCCAAAGCGAGCAGATTGCGGCGATGGAGCGCTCGATGCGCTGGGCGAGGCGGTCCCGCGAGGCGTTCGACGCCGGGGAGGCGCATGCGGCGGGCTCGGCCCTGTTCGGGATCCAGCAGGGGGCGCTCGACGAAGGGCTGCGCCGGGCTTCGGCCGAGGCTCTGACCGAAATCGGCTTCGACGGCTATGCGGTCGGGGGACTGGCGGTCGGCGAGGGGCAGGAGGCGATGTTCGCCTGCCTGGATTTCGCGCCCGGCCAGCTTCCCGTCGACCGGCCGCGCTATTTGATGGGGGTGGGCAAGCCCGACGACATCGTCGGCGCGGTCGAGCGCGGCATCGACATGTTCGACTGCGTACTCCCGACCCGCTCGGGCCGCACCGGCCAGGCCTTCACCCGCGCCGGCCCGGTCAATATCCGCAACGCCCGATTCGCCGAGGATCCGGAGCCGCTCGATCCCTCCTGCGCCTGCCCGGTCTGCTCTAACTGGTCGCGCGCCTATCTCCACCATCTCGTCCGGTCCGGCGAGATTCTTGGGGCGATGCTCATGACCGAGCATAATATCTGGTTTTACCAAGGCCTTATGAGTGACCTCCGAGCGGCCGTCGCGGAGCGCCGACTCGCCGCTTTCGCGGCCGATTTCCGGGCGCTCTACGCGCCCCGCTGACCCCCTCCGGGGTTGAAAATTTGAGCTTTGGCCCCATTTGGGCTAGGGAGCGGCCTTGTGGAAATTCCAGGATCTCGGCGCGACGAGGGACCGGCCGACCGGCCCCGCGCTTGCCATGGATCGGCGGCCGCAATAGAGCGCCCGTCCTTTCCGGAGTAGTTGATGTCGTCGAACGAACTCGTCCTTCGCCGTCCGTGGCTGCCCCGTGTTCCGGGGTTGAGGCACTGGCTCGCCTCGGCCGTTCTGGCGACGACCGCCTGCCTCTACCTCGTCGCCGGCCTCAGCCTTGCCTGGCTCGAGCCGGCGAGCGCAACCCCCAATGCGCGAGTCGCCGGCACCGGCCGCGCCATTCCGGGCCTGGGCATTCCGCCGCAGCCCGAGCCGCTGCAATTCCGCGAGATCGCCCCGCAGGATGCGGTGACGATCAACGCCGCTTTGCCCCTCTCGACGCTTCCGAACCCGGCGGCGCGGCCGTTCGCCGCCGCCTTCGCGAGTCCGGCGGACCGGCTGCGCGCGGTCGAGTGCCTGACCGCGGCGGTCTATTACGAAGCCGCGATCGAGACCAATGCCGGCCAGCAGGCCGTCGCCCAGGTCGTCCTCAACCGGGTTCGCCACCCGGCCTATCCGCGCACCGTCTGCGGAGTCGTCTTCCAGGGGCAGGAGCGCGCGACCGGCTGCCAGTTCACCTTCACCTGCGACGGAGCGCTTCGCCGGACCCCGTCCGCCTCCGGCTGGGCGCGCGCGCGCCAGGTCGCCGAGGAAGCGCTGGCCGGCAAGGTCTACGCCCCGGTCGGCTGGGCGACCCATTATCACACCAATTGGGTCGTTCCCTATTGGAGCTCGAGCCTGGTCAAGCTGGCCAATATCGGCACCCACATCTTCTACCGCTGGGAAGGCGGCTGGGGTAAATCGGCAGCGTTTCGCTTCGGTCCGGGCCGGGTCGAGCCCCAGATCGCCAAGATGCGCAGCCTGACCTCGGACCCGACCAGCCTCGCCGACGCTCCGACGATCGACGAGGCCGCCGCTCTGGCCGCCGCCGAAGCCGCCGCCGCCGCGGCCGGGACGATTCCTCCGGCGCCGGGCAGCATCGACAGCTTCGCCCGCGCCGTCCTTCGCCGCTACGAACCGCCCAACGCCGAGGCCTCCACCGCCGCGGTCCAGGCGCGCTCGACCAAGCCGCTTTCGGCGAGCACCCACTGGGCGCTGTCCGGCCTGCCCGCCAAGCCCGAGGCGGGCGCGGCGGCCAAGCCCGCCGCCCCGGCCGCGGCCAAGCCGGCGACGGCCGAAGCCCCTCCCAAATGCCTCGAAGGCGTGCGCCGGGTGCTGAGCGGCCAGGCGGTCTCGGAGAAGACCCCGGGCTGCTGACGGGTCAGCGCTTCAGCGCAAACCTCTGCAGCTTGCCGGTCGCCGTTTTCGGCAGCGCCTCCACGAACTCCACGTCGCGGGGATATTTGTAGGGCGCGATCGCCGCTTTCACATGGTCCTGGAGCTCGCGGGCGAGCTCGGCGTCCGGCTCGCGATCCGGAGCGGGGACGACGAAGGCCTTCACCCTCTGCCCGCGCTCCTCGCAGGGCACGCCCACCACCGCGCATTCCTGAACCGCGGGATGGGCGTAGAGGGCATTCTCCACCTCCGGCGCCGCGATGTTGTAGCCGGACGAAATGATCATGTCGTCGGACCGGGCGACGTACCAGAAATAGCCCTGCTCGTCGGCCCGGTAGGTGTCGCCGGTGACGTTCCAGCCGTCCTGCACATAGTCGGCCTGGCGCTCGTCGTCGAAATAGCGGCAGCCGGTCGGCCCCTTCACCGCCAGCCGGCCGACGCCGTGGGTCAGGGGGCGGCCCGCCTCGTCGAGCACGCAGGCGCGGTAGCCGGGAACCGCCTTGCCGGTGGCGCCGGGCCGGATATCGCCGCCGGAGGCGGAGATGAAGATGTGCATCATCTCGGTCGCGCCGATGCCGTCGACGATCCCGAGGCCGGTCGAATCGTGCCACGCCCGCCACGTCGCAGCGGGAAGGTGCTCGCCGGCGGAGACGCAGGTGGCGAGGGAGGAGATGTCGTGCTCGGCCAGCAGGCCCAGCATCGCCTTGTAGGCGGTGGGCGCGGTGGCGAGGGTGGTGACCCCGAACCTGGCGATCGCCTCGAGCAGGGGCCTGGGCCCAGGCTGCTCGATCGTCACCGCCGTTCCGCCGAAGCGCCAGGGGAAGATGAGCAGCATCCCGAGGCCGAAGGTGAAGGCGATCGGCGCCGAGCAGGCCCAGCGGCCGCCCGGCTCCGGTTTCAGCACGTGGCGGGCGAAGCTGTCGGCCGGGGCGAGGATGTCGCGATGATAATGGACGCAGCCCTTTGGGCGGCCGGTCGTGCCGCTGGTGAAGGCGATCAGGGCGACGTCGTCGCGCCGGGTCGCCACGGGCGCGAAGCCCGGCTCGACGGCCTTCAGCCTTTGCTCCAGCCGGCCGCCGCCGGTGTCGCCCCGGTAGGTGAGGAGCGAGCGGATCAGGCCGGTCTCGTCCGCGGCGGTCATGAAATCCCCGAGGCAGCGGTCGTCGACGATGGCGTGATGGACCTGCGCCCGCTCGACGATGGTCGCGACCTCGCCGGCGCGAAGCACCGGCATGGTGGCGACGACGATCCCGCCGGCCTTGAGCACGCCCAGCCAGCAGGCGAACAGAATCGCGCCATTGGGACCGCGCAGAAGCACCCGGTCGCCGGGGACGAGATCCTCCTCTTCCGCGAGCAGCCGGGCGATGCGGTCGCTGAGGTCGCGCATCTCGCCATAGGTCCAGCGGCCGGCCTCGTTGACGACGGCCAGGGCCTCGGGATCGCCTTTGTCGATCAGCTCGACCGCCGCGTTCAGCCGCTCGGGATATTGGAGCTCGGCCAGATCGAACAGGAATTCGGGCTGAGCCTCGGGCGGCGGGAGGCGGTCGCGGACGAAGGTGTCGACCTGGCCGGTCATGCCCTCACCCTCCCGTCGCCGTCATTGCGAGGAGCGAAGCGACGAAGCAATCCGGTGCAGCGTTTTCGACAGGCGCCGAACTGGTTTGCTTCGCTCCGCTCGCAATGACGGTGACTGTCATCATTTGGGCACCACCGCCGTGGTCTCGATCTCGATCCGGGCCGCGGGCTCGACCAGCGCCCCCACCTCCACCACCGCCATCGCCGGGAAATTGCGCCCCATCACCTCCTTCCAGGCGGCGCCGATCGCCGCGAGGCCGAGGCGATATTCGTCCACGTCGACGACATACCAGGTCATCCGGACGACATGCTCGGGCCCGGCCCCGTCCTCGGAAAGGATGGCGAGCGTGTTGAGCAGGATCTGGCGCAGCTGGCCGGCAAGATCGGGAGCGACGATCGTCCCATTTTCGTCCCAGCCGATGATCCCGGCGGTGAACACCATCCGCCCTTCGGCGGCGATGCCGGTGGAGAAGCCGCTTGGCCGGGGCCAGCCGGGGGGAAGCAAAGCTCTCATGGACGATACTCCGCGAGATGGGCCCGGGCGATCACCACCTTCTGCACCTCCGACGCGCCTTCGTAGATGCGAAGCGCCCTTATTTCCCGGTAGAGCCGCTCGACCGGAACGCCGCGCGTCACTCCCAGGCCGCCGAACATCTGCACCGCCTTGTCGATCACGCTCTGGGCGCTGTCGGTGGCGTGGAGCTTGGCGAGGGCCGCCTCGCGGCTGTTGCGCTGCCCCTTGACGTCGCGAAGCCAGGCGGCCCGGTAGACGAGCAGAGCGGAGGTCTCGACGTCGAGCACCATCTCGGCGAGCTTCGATTGGGTGATGGGATTGTCGGCGAGGGTGCCGCTTCCAAGCCGCCGGGTCAGCGCCCGCCGGGTCGCCTCGTCGAGGGCGCGACGGGCGAAACCCAGCGCCGCCGCCCCGACCGTCGTCCGGAAGACGTCGAGAGTGGCCATCGCCAAAGCAAAGCCGCGGCCGCGCTCGCCGAGCAGGGCGGAGGCGGGCAGGCGGGCGTCGGTGAAGCGGAGGGTCGCGAGCGGGTGAGGCGCGATCACCTCGATCCGCTCGCTGTCGTCCAGCCCCTCAGTGTCGCGGTCGACGATGAAGGCGGAGAGGCCCTTCGCGCCGGGCGCCTCGCCGGTGCGGGCGAACAGGATGTAATAATCGGCGATTCCGCCATTGGAGATGTAGGTCTTGGCGCCGTTCAGGATCCAGCCGGCCTCGTCCTGCACCGCCGCCGTCTCGATGGACGCGACGTCAGAGCCGGAAGCGGGCTCGGTCAGGGCGAAGGCGGCGATCTTCTCGCCGCGGGCGACGGCGGGGAGGTAGGCCTCTTTCTGAGCATCCGAACCGAACAGGCTGATCGTGCCCGAGCCGAGGCCCTGCATGGCGAAGGCGAAGTCGGCGAGGCCGTCATGGCGGGCAAGCGTCTCGCGGATCAGGGCGAGGGTGCGGACGTCGAGCTGCCCCGCCGCGTCGGGAACGCAATGGCGCAGCCAGCCGCCGTCGCCGAGCTTGCGGACGAGGTCGCGGCAGGCCTGGTCGAGGTCCTCGGGCGCGTCGTCGTCGAGCTCGGATTCGCACCATCGCTCGAGCTTCTCCGCCAGGTCGCGATGGCGATCGTCGAAAAAGGGCCAATCGAGGAAGGCTCGGTCGCTCACCAGGTTCCCCTTCCTGGAAGGGAGGGGTCAGGGGTGGGTAGGCGAGCGCAGCGAGACTTTTGCGGACTCCGAGTTTCGGCCGCCTTCGGCCTCTCCCTTCCAGGGAAGGGAGATCGTGGGCGACTAATCACCCTTGAACTCCGGGGTGCGCTTCGCGGCGAAGGCTTCGAAGGCGCGCCTGAAGTCGTTCGTGGCCATGCAGATCGCCTGGGCCTGGGCCTCCATCTCGATGGCGGTCTCGAGGCTGACGTTCCATTCCTGATTGAGCTGGGTCTTGGTGATCCCATGCGCGAAGGTGGGGCCGCTCGCCAGGCCGCGGGCCAGCGCCCGTGCCTCGTCGAGCAGCGCCTCGCGGGGCACGAGGCGGTTGTGGAAGCCCCACCGTTCGCCCTCCTCGGCGGTCATGACCCGGCCGGTGTAGAGCAATTCCGCCGCCCGCCCCTGGCCGACGATCCGCGGCAGGATGGCGCAGGCGCCCATGTCGCAGCCGGCGAGGCCGACCCGGGTGAAGAGGAAGGCGGTCTTGGCCTCCGGAGTCGCCAGCCTGAGGTCGGAGGCCATCGCCATGATCGCGCCGGCGCCGACGCAGATGCCGTCGATCGCCGCGACGATGGGCTGCGGGCAGGCGCGCATCGCCTTGACGAGGTCGCCGGTCATCCGGGTGAAATCGAGCAGGCCCGGCATGTCCATTTCCGTCAGCGGCCCGATGATCTCGTGGACGTCGCCTCCGGAGCTGAAATTGCCGCCCGCCCCGGCGACCACGACCGCCTTGACCTCGCGGGCATAGACCAGGGCCCGGAAGGCGTCGCGAAGCTCGGCATAGCTTTCGAAGGTGAGCGGGTTCTTTCGCTCCGGCCGGTTGAGGGTGATCGTGGCGACGCCCTCGGCATAGTCCCAGAGGAAATGCGCGGGCGCGAAGGTTTCAGGGTTCATGCGATCTCCACAGCCTCACCGTTCCGCTCCGAGAGGATCAGGTCAAGCACCGCGGCGGCGACCTCGCCGGGAGCGATCAGGCGCCCGGACGGGTTGAGCCGGGCCAGCTCCGCTCGGGCATCGTCATCGCTGCGACCGGTCTTGGCCGTGATGTTCGAGATGGATTGGGCGGTCATGTCGGTATCGACGAAGCCGGGACAGACCGCGTTCACCCGCAAATTCTTCTGCGCATATTCGGCGGCGAGAGCGCGGGTGAGGCCGACCGCGCCGTGCTTGGCGGCGATATAGGGCGAAGCGTAAGCGAAGCCGTGGAGGCCGGCCATCGAGGCGATGGTGACGATCCGGCCGGCGGGGGCGGCGAGCAGGTCCGGCAAGGCCGCCTGGCAGCAATGGAACATGCCGTCCAGATTGACCGCCAGCATGTCGCGCCAGAGGGCCGGCGTCACCTTCGCGAACGGAACGCCCGCTGCCGCGCCGGCATTGTTAATGAGGATGGTGATCGGTCCCTGCGTCTCTCGGGCAAGGGCGAAGGCGCGGTCGACCTCGTCGCGCATCGTGACGTCGGCGGGCGCGACCAGGGCGTCGAAATCGCCGGCGCAGACTTGCTCGAGCGGCTCGCGACGGCGGCCGACCAAGGTGAGCTTCGCGCCCTCGGTTCCCAGGGCGCGGGCGATGGCGGCGCCGATGCCGGTACCGCCGCCGGTGATGATTGCGTGTTGGCCTTGGAGGCGGGTCACAGGCTCCCCTCCCTGGAAGGGAGGGGTTGGGGGTGGGTAGGCGAGCGCAGCGAGACTTTACCGGCGTTGGTGTTTCGGCCGCCTTCGGCGGACCCACCCCTGGCCCCTCCCTTCCAGGGAGGGGAAACTGCCCGTGAGGTCGCCGCCGCCTTCACGCTTTCAGCTCCGCCTCGCGCGCCAGGTTGCGCGCCAGCTGGGCCATGCCGCCGAGATATTGGGGCGGGACCCGGATTCCGCGATAGTCGGCGGCGGCGGCGGCGCGCAGGGTCCACATCGGGTCGACGAGATGCGGGCGGGCGAGGGCGACGAGGTCGGCCCGGCCGGCGGCGAGGATCGAGTTGACGTGGTCGCTCTCGTAGATGTTGCCGACCGCCATGGTCGCGACCCGTCCCTCGTTGCGGATCTGGTCGGCGAAGGGCGTCTGGAACATGCGGCCGTAAATGGGCGCGCAATCGGCCCAGGTCTGGCCGGCCGAGACGTCGATCAGGTCGGCGCCGGCCTCGGCGAAGGCCCGGCCGATCAGGACGGCCTCGTCGGGAGTGACTCCGAGCTCCCCCATCCAGTCGTTGGCGGAGATCCGCACCGACATCGGCTTCCGGGCCGGCCAGGCCTCGCGCATCGCCCGGAACAGCTCGAGCGGGAAGCGCAGCCGGTTCTCCAGGCTGCCGCCATATTCGTCGGTCCGCTTGTTGGTCAGCGGGGTGATGAAGCTCGAAAGCAGATAGCCGTGGGCGGCGTGGAGCTCGATCATGTCGAACCCCGCTTCCAGCCCGTTTCGCACCGCTTCGACGAACTGGCCGAGCACCCTATCCATATCGTCGCGGGTCATCGGGATGGGGATCTGGTTGGCCGGAGACCAGGCGACGTCCGAAGCGGCGAGGACCGGCCAGTTGCCGGTCTCGAGCGGAACGTCATAGCCTTCCCAGCCGATCCTCGTGCTGCCCTTCGGCCCGCTATGGCCGAGCTGGAGGCAGAATTTGGCCTCGCTGTTGGAATGGACGAAGTCGACGATCCGGCGCCACGCCTCGACATGGTCCGGCCGGTAGATCCCCGCGCAGCCCGGGGTGATCCGGCCTTCCGCGGAGACGCAGGTCATCTCGGTATAGACGAGCCCGGCCCCGCCTTGCGCGCGGGTGCCGTAATGGACGAGGTGGAAGTCGTTCGGATCGCCGTCCTCGGCCGAATACATCGCCATCGGCGAGACGACGACCCGGTTGACGAGGCGAAGCTCGCGAAGCCGGTAGGGCGCGAACATCGGCGGGGCGGGATCGTTGACCGGCACCCCGAGCGCCTTCGACTGGAACCAGCGCTCGACCCCCTCCAGCCAGGGCTTGTCGCGCAGCCGCAGATTCTCGTGGCTGACCCGCTGCGAGCGGGTGAGCAGGGAATAAGCGAATTGGATCGGCTCGAAATGGAGGTAGCGCTCGAGGGTCTCGAACCATTCGGTCGAGTTGCGGGCGCTGTTCTGGAGCTTGAGGACCTCGACCTGACGTTCCTCGCGATATTCGCCCAAAGCGGCCTCGCGGGAGAGGCCGGGGCGGTTGAGCACCTCGGCGAGCTTGATCGAATCCTCGAGCGCGAGCTTGGTGCCCGAGCCGATCGAGAAATGGGCGGTGTGGGCGGCGTCGCCGAGCAGGATCAGATTGCGGTAGGACCAGCGCTCGCAGATTATGCGCCGGAACTGCAGCCAGGCCTCGGGCCCCTTCAGATGGGCGGCGTTGGACATCAAGGCGTGGCCGTCCAGATATTTCGCGAAGATATGCTCGCACAAAGCGATGGCCTCGGGCTGGTCCATCCGGTCGAACCCGAGCCGTTCCCAGGTGTCGGGCGCCATCTCGACGATGAAGGTCGAGAGATCGTCGCCGAAGCGATAGGCGTGGGCCCATATCCAGCCCGCCTCGGTCTCCTCGAAGGCGAAGGTGAAGGCTTCGAACACCTTGTTCGTCCCGAACCAGAAGAATCTGTTCTTCCTTACCTGGACGTCGACCCCGAAATGCGCCTCGTAGGCGGTGCGGATCCGGCTGTTGGCGCCGTCGGCGGCGATGACGAGGTCGTAGCCGGCATAGGAATCGAGGTCGGGGCTGGCCTCATGCTCGAAGTGGAGCCGGACGCCGAGCTCGTGGGCCCGATCCTGGAGGATGTTGAGGAGGCGTCTCCGGCCGATGCCGATGAAGCCGTGGCCGGACGAGCGCATCGTCTCGCCATGGATATGGACCTCGATGTCGTCCCAATGGGCGAACTCGCTTTGGATGATTGCGCCGGAGACCGGATCGTTGGCGATCAGATTCTCGACGGTCTGGTCGGAGAAGACCACGCCCCAGCCGAACGTGTCGTCGGGCCGGTTGCGCTCATAAAGGTCGATGTCGTGCGCGGGATCGCGCAGCTTCATCGAGATCGCGAAATAGAGCCCGGCCGGTCCCCCGCCGAGGCACGCGATGCGCATCGCTTACTCCTCTCGCGGGAGGGGTAGAGCGGCGGCGAAGGGGAGGCAAGGGTGGCGGCCGCTGGGGCGACGGAGTCAGTCGGGCTTGTTCGGGTCGGACTGCTGGTCGTCGTCCTCTTCCTTTTCCTCCTGCTGCTGGGACTGACCCTTCTTCTTGCCGCCGAGGAGCACGGCGCCGCCGATGACGGCGCCGACGGCGGCGGCGCCGAGCAAGGCGTCGCGCGTGCCGTGTCCCTTCTTGCCGCCGCCGCCCGGCTCGGCGGTCGTTCGAAGCAGCGACTGCAGGGCCTGGAGCCCCTCCGCCGAGATCGGGAACGGACCGATCGGCGGCGCCCCGACTCGGGGCGCGTAGAGCGCCAGGCCGGGGCGGTCGAGGGTGACGGTGGTTGCGCCCACGGTGACGTCGATCGCGCCCGGGCGGGTGTCGCCCTGGGTGCGCGGGCCCGGGCCGCGAAGCACGATCAGCGACGCCTCGTCCTTCTTCGCTTTCACCTTCTTGCCGACCGCCGCCTCGCGCTCGGCGATCTCGATCGCGTCCTCGCCGACCACGCCCTCGAAGATCGTCCCGCGAACGCCGATGGTGGCGACGGGAGTCCGCACCGTGACGGGCCCGGAGGGGCGCTGGAGGTTGCGCCCGGACATGAAGCGAAAAGCGCCGCGGGCGACGCTGACTCCGGTCGAACGGCTGTTCCTCGCCGGATCGTAGACGAACCGGTCGACGGCGACCCGGGCGTTGGCACCGACGGTGAAGGTGGTTCGGTCGAGCAAGAGGATCTGGAGCTGACTCGAGGCGGCGGTCCTCACCTCGTCGTTGAGGTTCACCCTTTCCCGAACCACGGCCGGACGCGCCTTCTTCGTCCCGGCGCCGACGATCACCACCTTGTTGCGGACCGCGGCGTTGACTCCGACCGCCTGGCCGAAGACCGGCGAGGCGGCGAGGCTCGCGGCGGCCACGGCCGCGGCGGCTTTGCCGAGGGGGCCCGGTCTCATCGCCGCTTCCCCCGCCCAGGCGGCGCCGGCCGCGGCACCGGTCCGCAGGCCGCGGCGACTCCGGCCCAGTCCGAATCGGCGATCGGCTTGCCGGCGAGCAGGCCCAGCTCCAGCTCGGCGCCCTGGCGATCGTCGAGGCGGCACAGGAGCGAGGCGTAGAGCAGGCGGGGCGGAGCGGCCTCGGGGAAAGCGAAGAGCACCCGCTCGAGCGTGCCGAGCGCGCCCAGCAGGTCGGAGACGCCGATCTGGCGGCGGGCGAGCGTCATGCCGCTGTCGAGCCGCTGGGTCGCGGCGGCGAGGGCGGCGGGATCATCCTGCGCGACCACGGGGGACGACAGCATCGCCGCGGCGAACAGCGCGAGCGGGAAAGGAAGCATCTTACACGTCATGGTCGAGTCCCTTTCGGGAGCCTCATTTGACTGAGGGCTATCATTCGCGCACCCTCACAGCAACTTCATTTCCGTTCGGGTCGAACCGGGCGAAAGCGGCGGGGAACATGCTGGGCATCGGGCGCAGGAGGGCAGGTCGGTGGACCATAATGCTCGCCGGGCTGGCGGCGGTGCTGGTGGTGGCGCTGGCGAAGCTCGCCGCGCCCGCCTTGTTCGACCAGGCGAGCGGCCTTGTCTTCGATCGCTATCAACGCCTCTCGCCCCGTCCCTACCGGGATGCGGGGGTGCGGGTGGTCGATATTGACGACGAGAGCGTTCGCCGCCTCGGCCAGTGGCCCTGGCCGCGCACCGAGCTGGCCGCCATGGCCGAGGCGATCGCCAAAGCGGGCGCGGCGGCGATCGCCTACGACATCGTCTTTTCGGAAGCCGACCGCACGTCGCCGCGCTTCCTCGCCGATCGGGAGGCGCGTTCGGGGGCGAGCCCGGCGCAGGTCGCAATGCTGAGGTCGCTCCCGGATCATGATTCGCGCTTCGCCCCAAGCCTTGCCGCCGCGCCCTCGGTGCTCGGCTTCTTCCTGACCCAGGATCGGCCGGGCGCCCCGGTTCGGCCCAAGGCGGGCTTCGCCGTCGCCGGCACGGATGCCGGCTCGAGCCTCACCGATTATCCCGGCGCGATCCTGCCGCTGCCTTTATTCCAGGAGGCGGCGGCCGGGCTGGGCTTCGTTTCGCACAGGGGCGACGCCGACGGCATCATTCGCCGGGTGCCTCTGGTGGCCCGGGCCAACGGAATCCTCGTCCCGTCCCTCTCCGCGGAGGCCTTGCGGGTCGCCCAGGGCGCCGGCAGCCTGATCGTCCGGAGCAGCGACGCCAGCGGCGAGACCAGCGCCGGCGCTCCCGAGACGATCGGCCTCAAGATCGGCGAGGCGGAGGTGCCGGTCACCGAGCGCGGCGAGATCTGGATATATTACAGCCAGCCCGCGCCGGAGCGGACGGTGCCGGCCTGGAAGATCTTGTCGGGAGAGGTGCCGCCGGCCGAGATGGAGCGGCTCTTCGCCGGCCGGATCGTGCTGATCGGCGCCGGCGCCATCGGCCTTCGCGATCTCGTCGCCACTCCGATGAAGGAGCGCGAGCTCGGAGTCGTCGTCCACGCCCAGGCGGTCGAGCAGATGGTGCTTGGGGACTTCCTCGAACGGCCCGACTGGGCGCCGGGGCTCGAAATGGCGGTCCTGCTCGGCGCCGGAATCCTCCTCGCTCTGCTGCTGCCGTCGATCGGGGCGCTGCCGGGCGCGCTGCTGGCGGGGGGGCTGGTGTCGGCGGTAGGGGGCGGCAGCTGGTACGCCTTCACGGCGAAGCGTCTGCTGGTCGATCCGACCGCGCCGGCGCTGGCCCTGCTCGGCTGCTACGTGGTGGCGACCCTGTTCACCTATCTGCGCGAGGAGAAGCAGAGGCGCTACATCCACGGCGCCTTCGACCGCTATCTTTCGCCCGAGCTGGTCCGGCGGATCCAGGACGATCCCAGCCGCCTCGAGCTCGGCGGCGAAGTGCGCGAGATGACCGTCCTGTTCTGCGACATCCGCGGCTTCTCGCACATCTCGGAGCAGATGGGGCCGCAGGAGATCATCCGCTTCCTGATCGCCTTCCTGACTCCGATGACCGACCTCCTCCTCGCCCGCCATGCGACCATCGACAAATATATCGGCGACGCCATCCTCGCCTTCTGGAACGCCCCGCTCGACGACCCCGACCAGCACGAAAACGCCGCGCGCGCGTCGCTCGAGATGATCGAGCGGCTCGAGCGGCTCAACGAGACCATGCCTGCGCGCAAGGATTTGTCGTGGCCGGGGCGGGTCGAAATCGGCATCGGCCTCAATGCCGGGCCCTGCTGCGTCGGCAATATGGGCTCGGCGCAGCGCCTCTCTTACTCGCTGATCGGCGACACGGTGAACCTCGCCTCGCGGATCGAGGGGCTGACCAAGCCCTATGGCGTGCGCATCCTGATGGGCGAGGAGCTGGCCAGGGCGCTGCCGGACTTCGCGACCCTGGAGGTGGACCGGGTCCGGGTCGTCGGCCGCGACAAGCCGGCGACGATCTTTGCGCTGCTCGGCGATGAAAGCCTTGCCCGTTCCGCCGCCTTCGTCGCCTTCGCCGCCCGCCACGTCCGGCTGCTCGACGATTACCGGGGCCGCCGGTGGGACGAAGCGGAACAGGCGCTTGCCGAGAATGAGGATGAAGCGGCGGGCTACGGTTTCGCCAAGCTCTACGCCCGCTACCGCGCCTCGATCCGCGCCTGCCGCGATCACCCTCCCGGCGACGGCTGGGAAGGCATCACGGTGGCCGAAACGAAGTGAGCAGGCCAGGCTCGTCATTCCGGCGAAAGCCGGAATCCATGGACACCGAGCCCCGAGGATAGTCTTATCGCGCGGTGTTCATGGATGCCGGGTCAAGCCCGGTATGACGGAAGGGAGCGAAGTGCCGGCGCTGGTGAAATGGATCGCGGGCGGGCTGATGCTCCTCGCGCTGATCCTCGTCCCGTTCCTTCTGCTGGAGGAGCAGGTCCTCCGCGCTGCGGCCGGCCCGTTCGGAGCGGGCGCTCAGGCCGGAGCACTGCTCGCTCTCCTCATCATTGCCCTGTTCGCCGGCGACGTCGTCCTTCCAATTCCCTCGAGCCTGGTCAGCGTCGCCGCGGTGGCGCTGTTCGGGTGGGCCGGCGGGTTTCTGATCTGGATCGGGATGACGATCGGCTGCGGCCTCGGCTATTGGCTCGGAAGCCGCGCGGGACGGCCGCTGGCGGAGCGCTTCATCGGCCGGGGCGAGGTTGCGCGAGCCGAGCGTATCGCCGGGGATCTGGGGCCGGCGGCCCTGGTCCTGACCCGCGCGGTGCCGGTGCTGGCGGAAGCCTCGACCCTGGCCGCGGGGCTGGCGGCGATGCCGCTGCGCCGCTTCGCGCTGGCGACCGGGCTCGCCAATGCCGGCATCGCTTTCGTCTATGCGGCGTGGGGGGCGGCCGCCGCCGGCTCGTCGGGCTCCTTCCTCCTGCTCTTCGCCGCCGCGATCGCGGTCCCCGCGGTCGCCTGGATCGCTCTGCGACTCGCGGTTCGGCTCCGCATCGCCTGAAGCGGGCAAAGAAAAAGCGCCCCGGCCGAGGCCGGAGCGCTTTCCCTTCGTGCGGCCGAAGCCGCCCGGATCAGAAGATGAAGTCGCTGCTGGTCAGAGTCGCATTGTTCATCAGGACCATCGCGAAGTCCGGCTGACCGCCGTCGATATTGCCGAACACCACCGTGACCGGACCCGAGAAGGTGCTGGGACCGGCGATGCCGTCCAGATCCATGCCCAGGGCGTTCTCGGCCGCGTTCATGTTGCCGAAGGTGCGGATGCCCACCTCGCCGGCGCCGGTCGGATTGGCGTGGCCGACGAAGGTGAAGGCCTGGTCGCCGGCGACGCCGGTGTTGGCGTCGATTCCGCTCAGGTCGATGACGTCGCCCGCGGCGAAGTCGAGGACCCGGTCGAGCGAGATCATGCCGGTCTTGCTGGCAACCTTCGTCGCGTTGATCTCGGCGACGAAGATGTCGTTGCCGAGGCCGCCGATGAGGCTGTCGACGCCGTCGCCGCCGATCAGACGGTCGTTGCCCGCACCGCCCGAGAGGGTGTTGGCGACCGCGTTGCCGGTGATGACGTTGTCGAGACCGTTGCCGGTGCCGTTCGCCGCCGAGTCGGTGAGCGTCAGATTGTCGACATTGTCGGTCAGCGTGTAGCTGATCGAGCTCAGCACCAGATCGGTGCCCTCGCCGGCCAGCTCGACCACCAGATCGCCGCCATTGTCGACGAAGAAGGTGTCGTTGCCCGCATTGCCGGCCATGGTGTCGGCGCCGAGGCCACCGTTGATCGTGTCGTTGCCGACCCGGCCTTCCATGTTGTCGTTGCCGGCATTGCCGAGGAGGATGTTGTCGACGCCGTTGCCGATGAGGATGTCATCGCCGCCGCCGCCGGTCGCATTCTCGATGATGGTGCCGTAGGCGATCGAGATGTTCTGGTGGAGCATTCCGTCGAGCGCGTTGTAGCGGGCACGGAGTGCCGTATACTGCTCTTCGGTGTAGCTCGCCGACAGAAGGCCGGCGGCCTTCAGGGTGGCGAGCGGAACGACGCCGCTGCCGCCGCCGTCGGAGAAGGCGCCGGGGTTGAGGTCGATCTTCGAGTTGCTGTTCCAGCCCGAGAAATCGAGCGTGTCGACGCCGCCGGCGTCATAGATCGCGATGACCGGCATCGTGTTGGTCGCGAAGTTGAAGACTTCGCGGTCCGCCGTGCTGTTGAAGCCGTAGACGGTGTCGCCGACGCGGGTGGTCGGGTCGGCGCCGTACATCGCCTGGATGGTGGCTATGTCATGGATCAGCGGAGTCTGGCCGTAGACCCAGTTGACGCGATTCCAATCGATATGGCCGGCGCCGCTGAACTCGGAGTTGAAGTAGGACATCTGCGAATACTGGCGGGTGTCCTGATAATATTCGGCGTTGCCGGCATAGGTGATCGAGACGCCCGGAGCGGCGTTGTAGGCGCCCGGATGCTGGAGGCCGAGCGCGTGGCCGGTCTCGTGGATCAGGGTGGCGAGGCCGTAGAAGCCGTTGCCGAGCTGGAGGTTGCTCGCCTGCGACAGGCTGACCCAGACGTCGCCCTGGAGGCCGGCCGAGTTGCCGCTGTAATTATACGGCAGATAGGCATAGGCCTGGGTGGTCGGGGCCGAGGCCAAATTGCCGTAAGTGATGTCGGCGTTGTTGATGTTGGCGACCTTGACGATGCTGACGTCGATCAGGTCGTCCCAAAGGGCGAGCGCCTTGTCGGTGGCGGCGCGCTGAGCGGCCGAGAAGGGCGCGAACTGGAAATATTCGTTACGGCCGGAGAGGCCGCCGCTGGCGTTCGGGAAGACGTAGGGAACCTGGAAGAGCTCGGAGCGGACCTCGTAATAGCCATACTGGATGACTTTCGGGTCGCCGCTCTTGTTCTGGCCCATGAAGTCTTCGCCGTAATTCCACTGCGGGCCGGGAATGCCGGTGCCGGGGTAGGAGGTGCGGTTCAGGTTCGCGATGACCTGGTCGAGCGTGTAGACCGTCTTGTTATACTGGCCGAGCGTCCCGCCGGTGCCGTCGACGTTGGCGTCGAGGTAGTCGGGCGCAGTCGGAAAGTCGGTATCGGCTTCAGCTTGAGTGGTAACCTGTTCAGTCATGTTATGCCTCCCCTAATAAGGCTGGTTGATGCTGCTTATTCAGTGACCCTGCCGCCAGGGCAGGGTTTCCGCGAGGGCGGCGGCGACCGCCGCCTCGAGCTTGTCGCCGCCGGGGCCGGAGCCCGGGATGCGAACGGCGCGCGGTGCGGCGCCGAAAAGGATGGCGTTGTGGTCGCCGCCGGGCCGGAACGGCCGAACGTCGAGCGCGACGAGGCGCTTGTCGGCATCGCTCTGGACGGAGGCGTGGACGAGAAGGGTGACGGTGCCGGGCTCGAGCACGACGGGATCGCCGAAGCCGACCCGGCTCACCGGCACCGGCGCTCCGTCGGCGGCCAGGGCGCGGACGGTGTCACAAAGCTCTTCCTGGAGCGGGCGGGCGTCGGAACGGGTGGCGGGCCCGACGACGCAAAGCACCCGGATCGCTCCGGCCTGCTGCCACATGAGGGGCGGAGTCGAAGCCTGGACCGGGGCCACCGTCAATGGCGCGGCCCCGACGAGGGGGAGCAGAGCGAGCGCGCAAAAAGCGCGCAACAATCTTGCCTGAAGATCCACGACATGCCCCCGATGCCCCGCTGGAAAGGTCGACCTGGTATTACCACGAGGTCCCTTTGCTAAGTTGCTCGACTAGTTAGCGAATTTTGATTCGTCAATTCCCGATTCACCGACTCTTAATATTTATCCTCCGCTTATCGGGGAAACGGGTCAACCGGTCGCAAAACCGGCGCCGTCCCGTCATTGGACAGGATCGCCGACGCCGCACACGTCCCCGGCTCGCTCCGCTTGCGGGAGGAATGGCTTGCGCGGCGCCCGTCATCGGCGCTAGTCCGCGCGGCCATGGGCCTCCTCAAAAAGCTCTTCACCTGGTGGGACGGGGCGACTCTGACGACCTCGTGGCATTTGCGCCGCCACGGCCGCAAAGTCGGCAGCGATTCGAGCGGCAATCTCTATTACGCCTCGAAGAAGGGGACGCGCCGCTTCGTCTCCTATAAGGGCGCCAACGATCCGAGCCGGATCCCGCC
>DASTFN010000028.1:0-69338 GCA_035719905.1 Allosphingosinicella sp. | reverse complement strand
CGCTCGCCGCCCTCGATTCGGAAGCCAAGGCGCTGATCAAGGCGGTCGAAGGATCGAGCGGCGACCGGGCGATCAACCATGTCAAGGCCGATCCCGGCTACGAGCGGGCGCTCGCCGCCGCGCTCGGCGACGATCTCGAGGCGGCGCTCGAAGGCGACGCGCCGAGGCGCTGGGCCGGAGCCGAGGCGCTTCCCGGCGATCCGCCGCTCCCCGCCGACTGCGAGCCGCTCGCCGGCCATGTCCAGGCGCCGGCCGCCCTGCGCCGCCGGCTCGAGCAGGTCGGAGTCGTCGATCAGGACGAAGGTATCGCGCTCGCCGTCGGCCAGCGCCTCGTCACGACCGACGGCCGCCTTCGCCGCTGGGACGGCTTCGTCGCCACCGGACTCGGTGCGGCCGCGGCGGAGCGGCTGATCCGGGTCAACCGGCTCGCCGAGATCGAGCGGGCGCTCCCGGCCGCGGCCGCCGCGGTCGACTCCGCGCAGGAGCGCATCGCCGCGGCGCTGGCCGAGATGGAAGCGGCCCGGGACTTGGCCGATTCGGCCCGCCGCAACGAGGCGCAGGCCTCGGCCGAGATACGCGACTCCGGCCGGGCCGAGGATTCCGCACGGGTGGAGATCGAGCGTCTCGACCTGCGCCGTGCCGGCCTTGCCGAGCGGCTCGAGCAGGCGGCCCAGGACCTCGAGGAAGCGCGCCGCGGCGAGACGGAGACCCGGCGGGCCGTCGCCGATTTGCCCGATGCCGCCGCCACCGAGGCGCGCGTTGCAGCCCTTCGCCGCTCCGCCGAAACCGCCCAGCACGATCTGGCCGAGGTCCGCGCCGAAGCGGCGACCCATGCCCGGGCGGTCAGCGCCGACAAGCAGCGCTCCGAGGCGGCGCTGAAAGAAGCCGCCGACTGGCAGGTCCGAGCCGCCGAGGCCGCCAAACGCCATTCCGACATGGGCGCCCGCATAGCCGAGGCCGAAGCGGAGGCCGCTCGGCTCGCCGACGCCCCGGCCGAGATCGCCCGCCGGATCGAAGCGCTGGAGGCCGAGGCTGTCGAAGCGGGCGAGGCGGCCGGAGCGGCGGCGGCGGCGGAGCGGCAAAGCGAGGCGGCGTTGCGCGAGACCGAGGCCCGGCTCGCCGAAGTCGCCGAGGCGCTCGCCACCGCCCGCGAGGCCCGCGCCGGGGCCGCGGCCCGTCACGAGAATCAGGAGGCGCGTCGGATCGAGATGGGGCGGATCTCCGGCGAGCGCTTCGAATGCCCGCCGCCGCTGTTGCCCGAGAAGGTCGGTTTCGACGATAAGATCGTCCTTCCTGCCGCCGAAGAATCGACCCGCCACGAGCGGATGTCGGCCGAGCGCGAGCGGATCGGCCCGGTCAATCTGATCGCCGAGCGCGAGCTGGCCGAGCTCGACGAGAGCCGGACCGCCTCCCAGTCGGAGCGCGAGGAGCTGGGGCTTGCGATCAACCGGCTGCGCGGCTCGATCGGGAGCCTCAACCGCGAAGGCCGGGCTCGGCTGCTCACCGCCTTCGAGACGGTCGACCGCCATTTCCGGAGCCTGTTCACCACCCTGTTCGAGGGCGGCCAGGCGCATCTCGAGCTGGTCGAATCGGACGATCCGCTCGAGGCCGGGCTCGAGATCATGGCCCAGCCTCCGGGCAAGCGCCTCTCCACCCTGACCTTGCTCTCCGGCGGCGAGCAGGCGCTGACCGCCATCGCCCTCATCTTCGCTCTGTTCCTGACCAACCCCGCGCCGATCTGCGTCCTCGACGAGGTCGACGCGCCCTTGGACGACGCCAATATCGAGCGCTTCTGCGACCTTCTCGACCGGATGGTGAACGAGACCGACACCCGCTATCTGATCGTCACCCACAATGCGGTGACGATGAGCCGGATGCACCGCCTGTTCGGGGTCACCATGATCGAGAAGGGCGTCAGCCGGCTGGTCAGCGTCGACCTCGGCGGCGCCGAGCGCCTGCTCGCGGCGGAATAACGTCATTACCACGAAGGTGGGAATGAAAAATAACAATCTGAAATATAAGCTCCCAGCAGCTTCCTCATCGGCCGACGGCCTGGCCGTCGGTCGCCGAGCCCTCTCTTCTCCCAGATAGCCAAGTGCGCGGTTCACGACCGCGCGAAAGCTAAGAGTGGCTCCATGGTATGACCGTCGGCCGCGCGGAGAGCGGCGATATACTGCTTCCTCGCCTCGCCTGGCTCGATGAGATTGGCCCGGCCCCAAGTGAATCGCGGTTCTCCCATGCGCGCGATCAGGAGGTCCGCCGCCAGCCGTGAAAACCGCCCGTTCCCGTTGGGGAATGGGTGAATGACGGTCAGCCGATGATGGAAGCGCAGAGCGATTTCATCGGGAGGATAGGTGCCGTTATCCATCCAGTAGCGCACGTCCCCGAGAAGACCGCGCAGATCGATGGCAATCATGAAGCTGTCGGAGCCGATGCGGCGGTTGTTTTCCCGGGAATATTTCCCCGCCCATTTCCAGACTTGGCCGAACATGCGCCGGTGAAGGTCGCGTAAGAAGTCTTCATTCAGCACGTCGCGCGGTCGGCCGAAGGCCCAGCGCTCGCCTTCAGTGATATTGATCTGCTCAATCTCGTTCAGCTCCTGCCGGAGCGTGACGTAGGTCGGGATGAGGCCGAGCCGTTCCTCGTGAGTAAGCGGCGTGTTGCCGTCCTCTTCGGGGAAGAGGTCGACGGTCACGGCTTATCGTCCCACAGACGCGCGATGCTTCCGCGTAAGAGCTCCTCGATGAGGCGCTCCCGCTCGGCGGCAATGGCCGGCTGATCGAGCCCTTGGTTTTCGAGAGCCATGGTATGGCTGGCGCGCGCAAGCTGGCACTCCGCCATTCCTTCCGCGCGCGCGCGCAGGATTTCGTCGATTGGGCGATTGGGCACGAGGGCGTAAACGAGCGTGCAGTCCATCGCCGCCGCTGCTTCGCGCAATTTGACGAGAGAAACCGTCTCTCGTGCTTCGCTTTTCTCAAGGTCCACGATGGCCGATTGGACCTTGCCCATGCGATGCGCCAGTTGTCGCGTGGTCATGCCAAGGGCATCGCGGATGGCGCGCAGCCAGCCGTGCGGTGGACGCATCAGATCCTGACGGCCGCGCAGCGGCGCCAGACGGCGTTCCAAGTGTTTTCGAGCAAGGGCAGTCGGATCCATGATCGGCTCCACCAGATCAAAATCTCGCGTATTGATCGCATACAACCGATCAAAAATCAAGTCATTGACCTGTTATAGCCGATCAAAAACCCTAGCTACGATCGGTTATAGCCGATCGCACCACTGCCGAACCTCGGGAATCGGTACCTGCCCCCCGCATTCTGTCTGGACTCCCGCTTTCGCGGGAGTGACGATGGAGGTTATGGACGCTCCTGTCTCTCGCTTCGTCCCGCCTCATCCCCCGCGCGGGCAAAGGCCCGTCCCGTCGTGGCGCGGCTTCCTCGGGGAGCGGGCGCGCACCGCCGTCTACGGCTGGTCCGAGCTCGCCTTCCGCGAGCGCTACATCCGCCGCAGGATCCTCGGCTTCAACGTCCACATCCCGCTCGATCCGGAGCTGGTCCAGCGCGTGCTGCTCGACAATGCGGCGAATTACGTGAAGCCCGACGTGGTCAAGAGGCTGCTCGCGCCGGCGATCGGGCAGGGCCTGCTCACCTCCGACGGCGGGCTGTGGCGCGATCAGCGGCGGATCGTCGCCGCCAACTTCGCTCCCGCCGCGGTCGACGCGCTGGTGCCGGAGTTCGGAAGCGTCGGCCGCGAGGCTCTGGAGCGGTGGCAGCCGGGAATCCGCAACATGGCGGTCGAGGCGACCCAGGCGACGATGCGGATCATCTCCAACACCTTGTTCAGCGGAGATCCGCGGCTCACCCGCGACGCCGCCATGGCCCATATCGCGGCGGCGCTCGAAGGGGTCAGCGAAGCTCGGCTCCAGGCGATGCTGGGCCTTCCCCGCATTCCCTGGACGCCCAGCGGATGGAGGGCGCAGAAGGGCCAGAAATATCTTCGCGGCACCCTGGAGGCGGTGGTGCGCGAGCGGCTCCCGGACGGCGGGGCGGACGATTTCCTCGGCAAGCTCATCCGCGGCCTGGGCGACCGGTTCGAGCCGCGCCAGGCCGCCGATCTCGCCGCCGACAATGCCATGACCTTCTACCTGGCCGGCCACGAGACGACCGCCAATGCGGTGACCTGGACGCTCTACCTCCTGTCCGAGCAGCCTGACCTCCAGGAGCGGGTCGCCGCCGAGAGCGCCGGGGCCGTGGCCGGAGGGGAGGGGCCGGACCTGCCCGACCGCCTGCCGCTGCTGAGAAGGGTCCTCGAGGAATCGCTCCGCCTCTACCCGCCGGCGCCCCGTTTCGACCGGCAGGCGGTGGCGGCCGACCGGCTCGGCGACGAGGACGTCGAGGCCGGCGACATCATCTCGATCTGGCCGTGGATCCTCCACCGCCATCAGTCTTATTGGGACCGGCCTGACGAATTCGATCCCGACCGCTTCGCTCCGGGCCGGCGCGAGGGGCGCCACCGCTTCCAATATATCCCGTTCGGGGCCGGCCCGCGCCTCTGCGTCGGCGCCCGCTTCGCCACCGCCGAAGCGCTCACCATCCTCGCCTATTGGCTCAGCCGCTGGCGGTTCGACCCGGTGCCCGGCCGCGAAGTGCGGGTCCACGGCATGGTGACGCTGCGCCCCGCCGGCGGAATGCCGCTGCTGCTGTCGCGGAGAGACTAGCTGTCGGCCCAGCGCCGGAGCAGATTGTGATAGACTCCGGTGAGCCGGATCACCTCCCGGTCGTCCTGGCCGCGCTCGACCGCCACCGCCTGGATGGATCGGTCGAGATCGAAGAGGATCGCCCGGGCGCCGTCGTCGCGAACCATCGACTGGACCCAGAAGAAGCTCGCCACCCGGGCGCCCTTCGTTACCGGCTCGACCCGGTGGAGGCTGGACGCGGGATAGAGCAAAAGATGGCCTGCCGGCAGCTTCACCCCGTGCGCGCCGAGATTGTCCTCGACCACCAGCTCGCCGCCCTCATAGGCGTCCGGCGCCTCGAGGAAGAGGGTCGCCGAAAGGTCGGTCCGAACCCGGCACTGGCTGGGCCGGTGGGTCCGCACCGCATTGTCGATATGGGTGCCGAACGCTTCGCCGCCCCGGTAGCGGTTGAACAAAGGCGGGAAGGTCTTGAGCGGAAGCGCCGCGGCGATGAACAAAGGCGAACGGCCGAGCGCCTCGAGCACCAGCCCGCCCGCCTCCCGCGCCGCTGCGCCGTCCTCGGGCAATTGCTGGTTGCGCTTGGCCAGGGCCGATTGGTGCCCCGACGTCGCATTGCCGTCCTGCCAGTCGCCGGAGTCGATAATCGCCCGGACCCGCGCCACGCCTTCCTTGTCGAGCAGATCGGGGATGGCGAGCATCATGGCGGCGAGCCTAGCCCTCCTAGAAGCTGTAGAACAGGCTCAGCACCGCCGAGCGGCCCTCGCCCGGCATCGCCCAGCCTCCGGTGATCGCCCCGCTGGTCGCGTTCACGTTGTTGCGGACATTTGTGAAGTAGAGCGCGTCGGTCACGTTCTGGACGTTGAGCTGCGCGGTCAGGCCTTCGGTCACGGGATAGGAAGCGAACAGCCGGTGGACCAGATGGTCGTCGGTGACATATTGGGTCCGCTGCAGCAGGTTGCGCTGGTGGGTGGCGAAGCCGCCCTGATAGGTGAGGCCGTAGCCGAGCTCGAGCCCGAACTTCAGCCGGTAGCTCGTGAACAGGCTTCCCGAATGGCGCGGGGTCTGGAGCAGTCGGTCGCCGCGCTGCGGATCGGGGATGGCGGCGCTGTTGAGGCAGGCGGCGCCCGGGTTGGCGAGGCAGAAGTCTGAGACGCTCTGCAGCACCTCGCTGTCGAGATAGGTGTAATTGGCGAAGATCGACCAATTGGGCGTGATCCAGCCGCTGGCGCCGAGCGCGAGCCCGTCGACCCTCGAGCGGCCGTCGACGACCTGAAGGGCGGCGGGCTGGGCGGGGTCGTTCGACGGCACCCGGAAATTGCTGCGCTCGTTGCGGAACAGGGCGGCGGTCAGCTGCAGGCGCTTGCCGAGGACGTCCGCCTTGGCGCCGATCTCGTAATTGCGGGCGCGCTCCGGATCGGCCGCGCAGGGATCGGCCGCGCCGGGCGCCGCGACGACGCCGCAGCCGAGGCGGACCGTCGCCGAGGTCGGAGTGAGAGCATTGCCATAGGCGGCGTAGAGGCTGACGTTGGCCGCCGGCTTGAAGACGGCCCCGGCGCGATAGGAGAAGAGGGTCTCCCTGCTGGCCTGGGGCACGAGCTGGAGCGGAGTCAGAGGGACCGTCCCGGGCGGATAGGATGGAAGCGCCAGATTTCGGAACGTTCCCTTCGCCCGCTCGAAGCGGATTCCTCCGTTGAGCTCGAACATCGAGCCGATCTCGAGCGTGTCGAAAGCGTAGACGGCGCGATTGCTCGTGTCCCCGCGCGAACGGGCGGTCACCGTATAATTGACCGGCCCGGCATAGGCCGAGACGGGATCGCCGATGGAGTCGATCGGGAAGGGGATTGCGGCGCCGGCGGCGGTGCGCGCCAGCGAGGCGGTCTCCAGGCTGTAATCCTCCCAGGTCAGCGAGCCGCCGACGACCAGGGTGTTGCGCAGCCGGCCGGCCTCGCCCGACCGCCAGCGTACATCCATCTGCGTGTGGAAGAGCTTGTTGTCCTGGTCGCGGACCAGGCCGATCGGATTGCCCGAGCGCTGCCAGGTGCCCGGGGTCAGATTGGCCGGGCAGGCGAGGCCCTGAGCATCGGTCGCATTGGCGGGGACCGGCTGCCGGCCGGTGCCGGCCAGACAGAAAGTGCCCTGCGGAGCGCTGGTCTGGCTGTATTGGCCGACGCGCTGCCAGCGGGTGAGGTTGCGGATCGACAGTCCGTCGCTGAACCGGTGGTTCAGGGTCGCGGTCGCCCGGTCGAGCCGGATCTCCTGCTCGTCGAGATTGCGATAGCCGAAATAATCGCTCGGATCGGCTTCCTCGAGCGGCCCGTCGTGGATCTGGCTGAGGAAGAAGGGGATCCCGTAGATCGGGATATTGTCGTCCTGCTGGTGCACATAAGCGAGGGTCAGATCGGTTCGGCCGCCCATGCCGAAGGTGACGGCCGGAGCCACGCCCCAGCGCTCGAAATCCTCGAAGTCGCGCCCGGGATAATCGTTGTGGTGATACATGGCGTTGAGGCGCAGGCCGACGAGATCGCTGACCCGCTGGTTGGTGTCGACGGTCACGCGGCGATAATTGTCCGTGCCGAGCGCGGCCTGGAGGATCGTCAGATCCTGCGCCTGCGGGATCTTCGACACCAGATTGATGGTTCCGCCGACCGAGCCCGAGCCGTTGAACACCGAATTGGCGCCGTTGTAGATTTCGATCTGCTGGAGGTTGAACGGATCGGTGCGGCTGTACTGGGCGCTGTCGCGCACGCCGTCGACGGTGATGTCGTTGCTGGCGGAATAGCCGCGCAGGTTGATGTTGTCGCCATAGCCGCCGCCGCCTTCGCCCGCACCGAAGGTGATCCCGGGGACGGTGGTGAGCGCGTCGCGAAGCGACAGGAGGTTCTGGCGGCGCAGGGTCTGGTCGGAAATGACGGTGACGGTCTGCGGCGTATCGACCAGGTCGCTCGTCGCCTTCGGCGATTCCAGCTTGGGCTCGTCGCGCGTGCCGGTGACCACGATATCGCGCTGGCCGTCAGGCTGGACCGAGCTCTGATCGTCCGCCGCGATCGCGGGCGAGGACAGGAATCCGACGCAGGCCAGCGCGAGGAAGCTTGGCAGCGACCCGCTGGGACGTTCGGAATGGCCGGAATGCATGCAATACCCCTGAATCGACTTGGCCCGCAATGCTATTGCAAGTCATTCTCAACAAGGTCAAGCGCCATCAGGCCGGTGCGGTCATGCCCTCATCTGCGGGCTGAAAGTGAGGAAGAACACGATTGCGCGGCGCTTGCCCATTGCGGCCGGAAGGCGGATCGGACTGCAGCGGACGACGGCGAGTTTGGCCGCCTCCGTCATCCGCCCCGCGTAAGGCTGGCTCTCCGGCGTAACCCCTTCCTGCCCGACGAGGATTGGAAGCCCCACCAGCCTGCCGTCGGCGCCGTAGCGGACGAGGAGGCGGGTCACGATGCGCTTGCCGACCGACGGGATTCGCGGGCTTCGGTAGCAGCGGCGCACCTGGCTCGCCACCTCGGCGCTCGCCAGCCGAGCCGCCGGGGATCGCGCCTCCACCCGCGCTTCAGGTTCAGCGCAGGCCGAAAGCAGCACCGCCAGCGAGACCAGGGAAGCGACGACCTTCATTCCCGCTACATAGCGAAGGGACGCAGTTGCGCGAGGGGGTCAGCCGCGGTCGCGTTCCAGCCGCTGCGAAACTCCTTCCTGCCGGGCGAGGAGGGCAGCAGCGGCATGGCTGGAATCGTCCGCTGGGACTCCGCCGCGCGCGTCGGGCTGCGCGTCGCGTAGTTCATCGTTACGCCTGTCCCGGATCTTTCCGGCCCCGCCATTACACAGATCATGCTTGCGCCGATCTATGGCGAGAATTGGGGCGCTATCCGGTTATTTTGGACCCCAGCGGCCGAGTCGCCGGGCCGTGGATGACCTCGCCGCTCAGCTCGAATCGCGAGCCGTGGCAGGGGCAGTCCCAGGTCCGGTCGGTGGCGTTCCATCCGACCAGGCAGCCCATATGGGTGCAGACGGCGGAGACGGCGTGGAGCGCGCCGTCCTCGTCGCGATAGGCGGCGACATTGTCCCCGTCGACTTTCAGGATCGCCGCCTCGCCGCGGCCCAGCTCGTCATAGGATTTGGCCTTGCCGCCGAGATAGCCGCCGACCAGATGGGCGGCGACCGACATATTCTCCTTCACGAAATCGGCCGCCCCGGCGATCGGCTTGACCCGGGTCGCGTCGAACACCTGAAGCCAGCGATTCTCCTTGCCGGTGGCGAGATCGGCGATGATCTCCGCGGCGACCGTGCCGTTGCTGATCCCCCAGGCGTTGAATCCGGTCGCGACCAGATAGCCGTTCGACCGGGACGACCAGCCGATGAAGGGCGCTCCGTCGACCGGGCTGTAATCCTCGTTGATCCAGCGATATTCGACCGGCCCGCATTCGAACGTCCCGGTCAGCCAGCGCTCGATGTCGGCGAGATGCTCGCACTCCTCGTCGGGATGGCCAGGCTTGAAATGGGTGCCCGCGGCGATGGCGTAGACTTGGCCGTTCTCGTCCCGGTGGGTCCGGACCGAGCGGCCGGGCTGCTCGGCATTCTTGTACATGGCGGGCAGGTCCGAGCGAATCGGGGCGGCAATCACCGGCTCGGCGTGGGGGGCATTGGTCGCGTAATATAGCCCGATCTGGCCGAGCGGCAGGTGGGTGGCCATGACGACGTGGCGGGCGGAGACGATGCCGCGGTCGGTGACGACCCGGGTCGGCTCATAGTCTATGGCCCGGCTGTTCTCGAAGACGTGGCAGCCGTCGCCCGGCAGGGTCGCGGCCAGTCCGGCGACATATTTGACCGGGTGGAACCGGGCCTGGTTTTCCCAGCGCATCGCCGCCAGCACCTCGAAGGGCAGGCCGGTATCGCGAGTCAGGCTGGCGGGAAGCCCGAGCCGCCTGGCGACCTCCACCTCCTTCTCGAGCTTGGAGACGTAGCTCTCGTCGAGCGTGTAGACGAAAGCGGGCATGGGCTCGATGTCGGCGTCGATCCGGTGCCGGGCGGCGAGCTCGGCGATCCGGCGCAATCCGGCCTCCTGCGCTTCGGCATAGAGTCGCGCCCGATCCTCGCCGAACTTGCTCTCGAGCGTCTGATAATGGGACGTGCCGTGCTGCGAGCTCATCTTCGCGGTCGATTTGCCGGTGACCTGGCGCCCGACCCGTCTCCCCTCGACAACCGCGACCTTGACGCCCGGTCCTTGAGCAATCGGGCCGTGGTGACCCCGACGATGCCGCCGCCGACGATCGCGACGTCGACCGAGATGTCGCCGGAAAGCGCCGGAAAACCGGGGGCTTGGGCGGTCGCGTTCCAATAGGTCCCGTGGTCCTCGCGAGTCGCCATGATGCCCTCCTGCCGTCGACCTGGATGCCGCTCCTTCAACTGAGTTCCCGAGGCGCTGTTCCACCGGCCGCGCCGCCGAGGCGCGGTGGGCTTGCCATCGCGCCCGATGGGGTTAGGCTGCCCACTTCGGTTGATCCGGAAAAAGGGGGAACTCAGATGGAATGGGCAACTTTGCCGCTGAAGAAATATGCGGAGTTCAACGGCCGCTCGCGGCGCAAGGAATATTGGATGTACGTCCTGCTCCTCATCGTCGTCGGGATAGTGATCGGGATCGTCGAGGGCGTCCTCGGCCTCGCCCGCATGGTCGGCGGCCTGTATGGGCCGATCAGCCTGCTGTTCGCGCTCGCCACCCTGGTCCCGAGCCTCGCCGTCGGCGTTCGCCGGCTGCACGACACCGACCGCTCGGGCTGGTGGCTTCTCATCGGCTACGGTCCGATGGTGCTCGGCATGCTGCTGCCGTTCCTCGGAACGGCCGGGGCCGGCCTCGCGATGATCGTGATGATCGTCGCTCTGATCGGCTTCATCGTCCTCCTCATCTTCATGGTGATGGAAGGGACCCGCGGGACCAACCAATATGGGCCCGACCCGAAGGCTGAGGACGTCGCGACCACTTTCGCCTGAGCGTCTTCGACAGGAGCCCGCGGCCGCAGGCCGCGGGCTTCGTTAACCTTCGCCATTTGGCCCGGGCGAACTCTTGGGCTAGCCTGACCGCGGCCGGCGGACGGGCGGGATTCGACTCGTGCCTCATCCGGGCGCCGGCCGCCGCTCAAGGGGGAAAGACATGGCGATCATCAACGGCACACCGGGCGACGATTTCCTCATCGGCACACCGGCCGACGACACGATCACCGCCTTTGACGGCAACGACCTCGTCAACGCCGGCGAGGGCAACGATTCGGTAGACGGCGGCGAAGGCCACGACAATCTGCGCGGCGAGGGCGGCAACGACATCCTGCTCGGCGGCGGCGGCGACGATTATCTTCGCGGCGGGCTGGGCGACGATTTGATCGACGGCGGCGCCGGCTGGGACCGGGTCGCCTTCTTCACCGCGACGAGCGGCATCGCCGTCGACCTGCGCATTCAGGGCGTCGCCCAGAACACCTTGCTGGGCATGGATACGCTCGTCGGCATCGAGCATGCGTCGGGCACCGAGTATGACGACCTCCTCCAGGGCAATGACGGCGACAATTGGCTTTGGGGCGAGAACGGCAACGACACGATCAACGCCTTCGGCGGCAACGATCTCGTCGAGGTCGGTCCCGGAACGGTGATCGCCGACGGCGGCACCGGCAACGACTCCTTGTCGGTCTGGGCCAATGACGCGCCGCTCGCCGGAGTCACGATATCGCTTCTGCTCCAGGGCGGAGCCCAGGCGACGGGGATCGGCGCCATGACCCTCTCCGGCTTCGAGAACCTCTCGGGATCGACCGGGAACGATGCCCTGACCGGCGATTCCGTCGGCAACGTCCTGGCCGGCGACACCGGCAACGATCTGCTCGCCGGCGGCGGCGGGAACGACGTCCTCTACGGCGACGGCCGGATCATCGTCGATGTGCACGGCACCGGCACGTCCGGCCCGATCATCACCTATTCGGACGTCGCCGCTCTCGATCCGCTGCTGGTCGACGGCGACGACATTCTCGAGGGCGGAGTCGGCGACGACCTGCTGGACGGCGGCGGCGGCTCCGACACGGCGAGCTATGCGCTGGCCGCCGGGGCGATGGAGATCAACCTGCGCTTCGGCTTCACCTCAGGGCCCGACGGGTCGGACACCCTGGTCAGCATCGAGAATGCGACCGGTTCCCAATTTGACGATTTGATCCAGGGAAGCGCGCTGGGCAATGTCCTCAGCGGCCTCGGCGGCCACGATACCATTCTCGCCTATCTCGGCGACGACACGGTCCACGGCGGCGAAGGCAACGACTTCCTGGCCGGCCAGCAGGGGAACGATAGTCTCCAAGGCGGCAATGGCGACGACTTCATCCGCGGCGGCACGGGCAACGACGTCATCGAGGGCGGCTCGGGGTTCGACCGGGCGAGCTTCTTCACCACCGGTGAAATCATCACGAACGGGGTCACCGTCTCGCTGCTGCTGCAGGGCGCTCCCCAGGACACCGGCCAGGGCATGGACACCCTGATCGGAATCGAGGCGCTCTCCGGAACGCAGTTCGACGACGTCCTTACCGGCGACAATGCCATGAACTGGCTGGTCGCTTCGGGTGGAGGCAACGACCAGCTGTTCGGAATGGGCGGGGACGACCTGCTCGAACTTTCCAACGGCGATCACATCGCCGACGGCGGCGGCGGCACCGACACCGCCTCCTTCCTGGGGCTCGGAACCATCCTCGGCGGGGTCGGCGTCTCGCTGGCGCTGCAGGGCGCGCCGCAAGCTACCGGCCAGGGGTCGATGACGCTGAGCGGCTTCGAGAATCTGTCCGGCAGCACTTTCGACGACCAGCTCGCCGGAGACGGCGCCGACAATCTTCTCGGCGGCCATGACGGCAACGACACGCTTTCGGGCGGGGCCGGCAACGACACGCTCTATGGCGACGGCGGGATCGTCTCGATCGTCGGCGCGGGCGGTTTCACCGGCGGTGCTCCGACGACGGTCGTCGACCTCGGCTCCGGCGGCAACGACGTGCTCGATGGCGGTCTCGGCGACGATATCCTGAACGGCGGCGGCGGCATCGATACGGCGAGCTATGCTTCGGCCACCGGCGACGTCCAGGTCTTCCTCACCGCCGGAGGCGGCGGGTCCAGCGGGGCCGCGGGCGACGATATTTTCTTCAGCATCGAAAACGTCACCGGATCGGCGTTCAACGACGTCATCAGCGGCAATCTCAACGCCAACACGATCGACGGCGGCGACGGCCACGATCTTCTGCGCGGGCAGGGCGGCAACGATATCGTCCAGGGCGGCAATGGCGACGACTTCCTCAACGGCGGCCTCGGCGACGATTTGCTCGACGGCGGCGCCGGCTGGGACCGGGCCGCCTACAGCACCGGCGCGACCGCGGGCGTGACCGTCAACCTCAACATCGTCGGAGTCGCTCAGAATACCGGCTCGCAGGGGATGGATACGCTCAACGGCATCGAGCACGTCTCCGGCACCCGCTTCAACGACGTCCTCACCGGCGACGGCGGCGACAATTGGATCTGGGGCGGTTCGGACTCCTCGGGAGTGACCGGCAACGACGTCCTTTCGGCGGGCGGCGGCAACGACCTCGTCGAAATCGGCACCGGCACCCACACGCTCGCCGGCGGGCTCGGGATCGATACCTGGTCGCTTTACGGCAACGAGGTCGACGTCACCGCCGCCGGAGTCACCGCCTCGCTCGCGCTGCAGGGCGCGGCGCAGGACACCGAGCAGGGCATGATGAACGCCTCCGGCTTCGAAAATCTGTCCGGCTCGATCTACGCCGACACGCTCACCGGCGACGGCAACAACAATCTGCTCGCCGGCGACGAGGGCGACGACACGCTGTCGGGCGGCGACGGCGCCGACATCCTGCTCGGGGACGGCCGGGTGATGATCGACAATCACGAGACCGGCGGCTCCGGCCCGATCGTCACCACCGCGGACGTCGCCTCGCTCGGCGAGCCGGTCGGCAACGACGTTCTGATCGGGGGCAAGGGCAACGACATTTTGAACGGCGGCGGCGGCGACGACCTGCTGACCGGCGGCCAGGGCGAGGACAATTTCGTGTTCGGCCCGGCCTCGGGCGACGATCATGTCACCGATTTCGCCAAGAAGGACATCATCTCGCTTCAGGGCGTTGCCGGAGTCGACGATTTCTCGGACCTCACCATCGTCAATGTCGGCGGAAGCGCGGTGATCAGCTGGGGAACCGGCGACAGCGTCACCCTCGACGGCTACAAGGCGAGCAAGCTGTCCGCGGCCGATTTCAGCTTCGGCGCCTCGGCTCCGCTGACCGCCTTCGCCGCCATTCCCGAGGATCTGCACCTTTCCCATGCCGACCTCTGGATGCTCTGACAAGCGTTTGAGAAAGCTGAATATCAGCCGACAACGCGGTTCAGCCCGGACTCACACCCACTCCTGTAGACAGGGAGCATAGCCCACGCGTTTCTTGTGGGGCCCACGTCTACAGGAGCACATGCCATGAAGGCCATTTCGAAGACCATGCTGGGCGCGGGCGCCGCTGCCGTCGCCGCGCTCACCTTCGCCGCCCCCGCCGAGGCGCAATACCGTGACCGCTACCGCGATCGCGGCGGCATCGACGCCGGCGACATCATCACCGGCATCGCCGTCCTCGGCGGAATCGCCGCCATCACCTCGGCGATCGGCCGCGACGACAGCCGCTACGGCTATGGCTACGGCAACCGCTACCGCGGCAACTATAATTACGCCGTCCAGGCCTGCGCCCAGGAGGCCCAGCGCATGGGTCGCGGCCAGGTCCAGATCCTCGACGTCGACCGCGCCGGCAACGACCGTTACCGGGTCCGCGGAATCGTCCAGGCCGGCTACGGCGGCTACGATCGCGGCTACAGCCGGGGTTATGACAGCCGCTACGACCGCGGCTACGGCAGCTACGGGCGCGACGATTTCACCTGCGTCGCCCGCGGCAACGGCCGGATTACCGACTTCCGCCTGTAACTCGCGGATGAAAGCGTAAGGATGCGCGCGGGCGAAAGTCCGCGCGCATTTCCTTTGGGTTCAGCCTCGCGACAGAAACGCGGCCGTAACGATCCTTCCGTCCATCCAGGGAGGGATCATGCGCAAGCTCATCACCGGTCTCGCGGCAGCGGCTTTGCTCGCTTCCATCGCCTCGCCGGCCGACGCCCGGCGGCGCCATCACCGCCACCATGACGATGTCGACACCGGCGACGTGATCGCCGGAGCGGCGGTGATCGGCGGGATCGCCGCCATCGCCTCGGCGATCAAGGCGGACAAGCGCCGCAAGCAGGACGCCGCGGTCGACCGCTGCTCGGGCGAGGCGGAGAGCCGCACCGGCGGGCGCGTGGCGGAGATCTTCAGCGTCGGCAAGCGCAAGGGCTATTACACCGTCGAGGGCGCTCTGGACGGCGAGACCGGCCCGGGCAACAATTTCACCTGCACCGTCCGCCGAGGCGCCGTCTACGAGTTCCGGACCCACGCCGACGAGGCTTAGGCCCTCCTCGTCGTCCCAGCGAAGGCTGGGACCCCGGCGGGTGAAAGGCGCGGTGTTTTTCACTCCCCGGGGCCCCAGCCTGCGCTGGGGCGACGCATCCTCGCTTTACACGCCGCGACCGCCGCGCTTATCGGCCTTCATGACCGTCCATCCTTCCGAAACCATCCTGATCGTCGATTTCGGAAGCCAGGTGACCCAGCTCATCGCCCGGCGGGTGCGCGAGGCCGGGGTCTATAGCGAGATCGCCCCGTTCAACGCCGCCGAGGCCGCCTTCGAGCGCCTCAAGCCCAGGGGCATCATCCTTTCGGGCGGGCCTTCCTCGGTGATGTGGGACGACAGTCCGCGCGCGCCCCAGCATTTCTTCGACGCGGGCGTGCCGATCCTCGCCATCTGCTACGGCCAGCAGACGATGGCGCACCAGCTCGGCGGCACGGTGGCGCCGTCCGACAGCCGCGAGTTCGGCCGCGCCTTCATCGAGATCGTCGGCGATTCGATGCTGTTCGACGGCCTCTGGAGCAAAGGCGAGCGGCACCAGGTGTGGATGAGCCACGGCGACCGGGTCGAGACCCTGCCGCAAGGGTTCGAGGTCGTCGCCCATTCCGAAGGCGCCCCCTACGCGATCGCCACCGACGAGAAGCGGCGCTTCTTCAGCCTGATGTTCCACCCCGAAGTGGTGCACACGCCGGACGGCGGACGGTTGCTGGCCAATTTCGTCCGCCATGTCTGCGGCCTCGGCGGCGACTGGACGATGGCCGAGTTCCGGGCCACCAAGATCGCCGAGATCCGTGAGCAGGTCGGCAAGGGCCGGGTCATTTGCGGCCTGTCCGGCGGGGTCGACAGCGCGGTCGCCGCGGTCCTGATCCACGAGGCGATCGGCCATCAGCTGACCTGCGTCTTCGTCGACCACGGGCTGATGCGGCAGAGCGAGGCGGAGCAGGTCGTCTCGCTGTTCCGGGGCCATTACAACATCCCCCTCGTCCACGTCGACGCTCAGGAGCTGTTCCTCTCCGGCCTCGCCGGGCTCACCGACCCGGAGGACAAGCGCAAGTTCATCGGCAAGACCTTCATCGACGTGTTCGAGGCGGAAGCGCTCAAGATCGGCGGCGCCGACTTCCTCGCCCAAGGGACGCTCTATCCGGACGTGATCGAGAGCGTCAGCTTCACCGGCGGCCCGTCGGTCACGATCAAGAGCCACCACAATGTCGGCGGCCTCCCCGAGCGCATGGACATGAAGCTGGTCGAGCCCTTGCGGGAGCTGTTCAAGGACGAGGTGCGCGTGCTTGGCCGCGAGCTCGGCCTTCCCGACGCCTTCGTCGCCCGCCACCCCTTCCCGGGCCCCGGCCTCGCCATCCGGATCCCCGGCGAGGTGACGGCGGAGCGTTGCGACATCCTTCGCAAAGCCGACGCCGTCTATCTCGACGAGATCCGCAAGGCCGGCCTGTACGACGCCATCTGGCAGGCCTTCGCGGTGCTCCTGCCGGTGCGCACCGTCGGGGTGATGGGCGACGGGCGCACCTACGATTATGTCTGCGGCCTCCGCGCCGTCACCTCGACCGACGGAATGACCGCCGACATCTACCCGTTCGACGCCGCCTTCCTCAGCCGGGTCGCGACCCGGATCATCAACGAGGTGAAGGGCATCAACCGGGTCGTCTACGATTATACGTCGAAGCCGCCGGGAACGATCGAGTGGGAATGAGCGCGCCGGCCGCTCCGCCGCCCTCCGCCGCCTCTCGTCAACTTTGCACCCCGCGGCTATAGGCGCGAAATGTCGACCTTCGTCTCAGCCGCCAGGAAGATCCTGCCCTCGGGCGTCAAGAACCGAGTCGGCGAGGCGCTGAGGGCGCTGGCGCCGGAACGGCTGCTGCCCCGGCTGGTCCAGCGCTATTGCGTCGGCCACGGCCTGGAGGTGGGGGCCGGCCCGGTGCCCTATACCGATCCGTCGCGGACCGAATATCTCGACAAGCATACCGACAATGCTCACGGCACCCGCAGCGCCGACATGGTGGCCGATGCGGCGGGCATCCCGCGTCCGGACGGAAGCTTCGACTATCTGCTCTCGTCCCATTGCCTCGAGCATCACCCCGACACGATCGGGACGCTCAACGAATGGGCCCGGGTGCTCAAGCCGGGGGGAATCCTGTTCCTCATCCTTCCGCACGCGGATCGCACCTTCGACCGGCACCGCGAGAAGACCAGTCTGGAGCACCATCTCCAGGATTTCGGGACCCTCGAAGGCGAGGATCGCTCCCACATCCCGGAGGCCGAAGCGGGCATGCGCAAGCTCGAGGATCTGGCGGAGATGGAGGCGATGCATCGGCGCACCTGGGGCGCCGATTTCTGGGACTGGGACCACCGCTTCGCGAACGACGCCTTCCATTATCATGTCTGGACCCAGGATGAGATCGTGCGCTTGCTCCAGCATCTGGGGTTCCGCATCCTGTTCGTCGAGGAGGCGGTTCGGGAGCGGATGGACAGCTTCGTCGTCGTCGCGCGCAAGGGCTGATTGCGGCAGGCTGCCGGAGCCGGGCGGCGTCTTCGCGAGCCGAAAAAAAGGGGGCGCCGAGGCGCCCCCTTCGTATTTGGTGAAGCGGGTCGCTTAGTCCTTCAGGATGTCCCCCGAGAAGGTCCCGTCGACCTGGTTCCCGTTGACCCGATTGTCGTTGTAGCTGCTGATGATCGAGCCGCCGGCCGCCACCACGCCCGAGCCGGCCGTGAACGCATTGCCCGTGACCGTCGTGTTGCCGACGCGCATGGTGATTCCGCCGCCGCTGCCGATGATGCCGTTGAGGGCGTTATTGGCAACGTGGGAGTTGGTGATCATCACCTGCATCGCCGTGGCGCCCGAAACCGCCGCGATGCCGTCTCCCGCGGTGGTGCCCGAGACGAGGACGTTTTCGAGCGAGATGTTGTGCCCGAGACCGGTGGTCGAGCCTCCCTGGATGGAGACTCCGATGCGGCCGTTATCCTGCACCTGGGAGTTGGCGATCACCGCGCGGGCCACGCCGGTTCCGGTCGGCTGGATCAGGATTCCGCCGCCCGAGGCGCTGGTGCCGTTCTGAGTGATCCGGGTGTTATTGATGTAGAGACGCGAGCTGACGGTCGGCTGGAAGCTGACTCCGAAGCTGTTGGCCGCGTTGAAGCGCCGGATCACGCTGTCCTCGATGTGGAGGGCGGCGCCGGTGAGGAAACGAACTCCGTTGATTGGCGGGTTGACGCCGAAGATGTCGAGTCCGCGCAGAACGACGACGGCCGTGCCTGGAGTCGCGGTCGCGCTGTCGTTGACGACGATTCCGTTGCCGCCGGCGAGCGCGCCGCCCTCGGTATAGGGGCAGGAAATGGTCATCGACTTGGTGATCGTCACGGCGCCGAAGCCGCCCGGATCGAGGCAGTTGATCTCGCCGTTCGCGGCCGTCTTGGAGATGGCGCCGGCGAAGGTCTTGCAGGGCGCCGTGCGGCTGCACGGATTGACGTCGTCGCCCACGCCCGACACCCAGGTGCGGGTCGCCTGGGCGGAGGCCGGAGTGGCGTAGCCGATAGTGATTCCGGCGGTGGCGAGCGCCACCATCAGGATACGAGTTCGCGTTCCAATCATCGATTGTCCTCCCCATCTGGAATTGAATGAACCCCAAATGAATATCACAATTTGGCCCGGCCTACTCCAACAATTTATCCGAAAAATGGTTAATCCTGACAAGGGCTTAAGGGGTGTTCGAGTCATTTACTCTGATAAACATACATCCGATTCGGTCCGATTTCGGACGCGGGCGAATCACCCGGTGAAGCCTCGGCCGTGAGCTCGACCCTGCTCGCCATCTGCCTCGGATTGTTCTCGGCGATCACCCTTGCCGCCGCCAACATGTCGGTGAAGATGGGGAGCGACATCCTCGTCGGCCGGGCGGTGCTCTCCGCCAGCGCCGCCCTGACGGTCGCCCCCGCGGCGTTCTTCTTTCCGCTGCCGGATGCCTGGACCTGGGGGGCGCTCATGCTCGCGATCCCGGCCCATTATGCCTATCAGCTCTGCCTGATCCGGGCGCTGCAGCGCGGCGATCTCTCGCTCGTCTTCCCGGTGATGCGGGGGGCGGCGCCGCTGCTGACCGCAGCTGCCGCCTTCCTGCTCCTCCACGAGACCCTGCCGCCGCTGGCGCTGGCCGGGCTGGTGGTGGCGACCGCCGCCGTCTTCGTCTTCGCGGTGCCGCCGCGCGGCACCTTGCTTCGCCACCATCCGGACGGAGCGGTGCTCGCCTGGGCGCTCGCCACGGCGGTCGGCGTGGCGCTCTACAACGTCGCAGACGCGCGCGGAGTCCGCGGCGCTCCCGAGCCCTTCACCTACATCGTCTGGATCTTCATCCTCGATGCGATCTGCATCACCCTCACCGCCTCGCTCATCCGCCGTCGCGAGCTGGTGCGGGTGATCGCCTCCAAATGGCGCTTCGGAGTCGTCGCCGGCTTCCTCTCCATCCTGTCCTACGGTTCGGCCGTCTATGCGTTCAGCCTGATCGAGACGGCCAAGGTCTCGGCGTTGCGCGAGACGTCGGTCGTCTTCGCCGCCCTGCTCGGCGCGCTTTTCCTCAAGGAAGGCTTCGGGCCGAGGCGGATCGCCGCGGCGCTCGCTCTGGCGGCCGGGCTGGTCGCGATGCAGTTCGGCGGCTAAGAAGCCCCTATGTCCGTCACCCACTCGCTCGATACCGCGACCAGCCGCGCCAATCCGGTCCCGAGCCCGATGAAACGGCTGACGGTGCCCAAGCTGAAGGCGATGAAGGGCGGCGAGCCGATCGTCATGCTGACCGCCTACACGGCGCGCTGGGCGCAGCTGCTCGATCCGCATTGCGACATCCTCCTCGTCGGCGACAGCCTCGGGCAGGTCATCTACGGCCTGCCTTCGACGGTGCCGGTGACGCTCGAGATGATGTGCGCCCACGGTGCGGCAGTGGTGCGCGGTTCTTGGCACGCCGTCGTCGCGGTCGACATGCCGTTCGGCGCCTATGAGGCGAGCCCGCAGCAGGCCTTCGCCAGCGCCTCGCGGATCCTCAAGGAGACCGGCGCCGCGGCGGTGAAGCTGGAGGGCGGCGAGGCGATGGCGGAGACGGTCGCCTTCCTCAGCCAGCGCGGCATTCCGGTGATCGGCCATGTCGGCCTCACCCCGCAGGCGGTCAACGCGCTCGGCGGCTACGGCACCCGCGGCCGGGGCGAGGCGGAAGCGAGGAAGATCGTCGCCGACGCCCAGGCGATCGACGAGGCCGGCTGCTTCCTGCTCGTCCTCGAAGGGGTGATGGAGGAAGTGGCGGCGGAGATCACCGGCCTCGTCTCCTGCCCGACCATCGGCATCGGCGCCTCGCCGAGCTGCGACGGCCAGGTGCTGGTGACCGAGGACATGCTCGGCCTGTTCGAGCGGACCCCCCGCTTCGTGAAGCGCTATGACGATCTTTCCGGCCGGATCGAGGCGGCGGCCTCCGCTTATGCCGGCGAGGTCCGAAGCCGCGCCTTTCCGGGCGAGGAGCAAATCCAGCGCGCCAAGAAGTGAAGGCTTCCGTTATAGGCCATCGCTGGGTAGAGAAGCGCCCGGGGCAGATGCCGGCGCCGCGCTTTTCGTTCATCCTCCGTATCGCTTTCATCGGCGATGAGGCTTGGGCGGACGGGGTCGACCGGACAGCATTTTGGAGGTTTTCTTGGCGCTGAGGCCTGTCGACAACGAATCCTTTTACCGCGAAGTCGATGAAGAGCTTCGCCGCGACCAGATGAAGACCTACTGGGAGCGGTTCGGAAAGCTCGTCATCGCCGGAGTGGTGCTGCTGCTGGCGCTGATCGGCGGCTACATCTGGTGGCAGAACCAGAAGGAAGTGAAAGCGGGAGAGCAAAGCGCCATCCTGATCGATGCCCTCGACGACGTCGGCGCCGGCCGCAAGGCCGCCGGCACCGCCAAGCTCGACGGGCTGATCAAGTCCGGATCCGCCGGCCACCGCGCCGCGGCCCTGCTCACCAAGGCCGACCTCGCGATCGGGGCGGACGACCTCAAGGGTGCGGCCGCGATCTACAAGCAGGTCGCCGACGATGACGGCCTCGCCCAGCCCTATCGCGACCTCGCTCTGGTCAGGATGACCGCGGTCGAGCTCGACACCCTTGCGCCGCAGGCGGTGATCGACCGGCTGAAGGGGCTCGCCGTCGCCGGCAATCCCTGGTTCGGAAGCGCCGGCGAGATGGTCGCGCTCTCCTATCTGAAGCTGGGCAAGCCGAAGCAGGCCGCCGGCATCTTCGCCGCCATGGCGAAGGACAAGAAGCTCCCCGATACCCTGCGTTCCCGAGCCACCCAGATGGCCGGTTCGCTCGGCGTCGACGCCGTCCAGGAGGCGGCGGACGCAACACAGGAAGGCACTCAATGAAGCGGATTCTACTCGCCCTCGTCGCCGCCAGCCTGGTCGGCGGCTGCGGCAGCCTCGGCCTCGGCGGTAAAGGCAAGAAGAACGTGACCCCGACGGTCGGCGAGCGCATTTCCGTTCTCTCCCGCGAGCGCGTTCTCGAGGTCGATCCCGCCCTGAGCGGGATCGCCGTGACCCTTCCCCCGGCGCAGGCCAATTCGGAATGGACCCAGTCGGGCGGCAATGCGGCCAAGTCGATGGGCCACCTCGCCTTGCGGTCCGCACCGGGCATGGCCTGGCGGGTGGGCACCGGCGAGGGCAGCACCAACCAGGGCCAGCTCGCGTCCTCGCCCGTCATCGGCGAGGGCCGGATCTTCACCATCGACACGAGGGCGGTGGTCCGGGCGATCAGCCCGGAGAATGGCGGAACCGTCTGGCAGGCTCAGGTGCGCGGCGCCAATGCCCCCGAGGGGGCCTTGTTCGGCGGCGGAGTCGCCTATGACAATGGCCGAATCTACGCGACCAACGGCGCCGGCGACGCCGCCGCGCTCGACGCCAAGACCGGCGCGCTCGTCTGGAGGGTGCGTCCGGGCGGTCCGCTGCGCGGTGCGCCGACGGTCGCCAACGACAATGTCTACGTGGTGACCCAGGACAATCAGCTGTTCGCGCTCAACCCGGCCAACGGCGCGATCCGCTGGAGCGGCTCGGGCGCGGTCGAGATCGCCGGAATCCTCGGCGCCTCTTCGCCCGCCGCGGCGCAGGGCACGGTCGTCGCCGGCTTCTCGTCGGGCGAGCTCAACGCCTATCGCTACGAGAACGGGCAGAATCTCTGGCAGGACGCGCTCGCCCGGACCAGCATCTCGACCAGCGTCACCTCGCTCTCCGACATCGACGCCGATCCGGTGATCGATTCGGGCCGGGTCTATGCGGTCGGCCAGGGCGGCCGGATGGTCGCGATCGAATTGATCACGGGCCAGCGCGTCTGGGAGATCAACGTCGCCGGAATCGCCACCCCCTGGGTCGCGGGCGACTGGATCTTCGTCGTCACCGACGAGGCTCAGCTTCTCGCTCTGTCGCGGACCACCGGCGGCATTCGCTGGATGACCCAGCTGACCCGCTACCGCGACGTCAAGGACAAGAAGGGCCGGATCGACTGGGTCGGCCCGATCCTCGCCGGCGACCGCCTGGTGCTTGCCAATTCGGTCGGCCAGATCGTCTACGTCTCGCCCGTCGACGGCCGGGTCCAGACGACTCAGGAGACGAGGATGTCGGTGTCGCTCCAGCCGATCGTCGCCAACAACACCCTCTACGTCCTCCACGACAACGGCCAGCTGACGGCCTGGAGATAATGCGTCGTCCCAGCCTTCGCTGGGGCGACGGTTGACCCGCTACCCCATAAGCTGCAACGCCCCCGCCATGGCGAAGCTTCCCACCGTCGCAATCGTCGGCCGGCCCAATGTCGGCAAGTCGACCCTGTTCAACCGGCTGGTGGGCCGCAAGCTCGCCCTGGTCGACGACCGGCCGGGCGTCACCCGCGACCGGCGCGAGGGCGAGGCGAGCCTGCTCGGGCTCGACTTCCGGGTCATCGACACCGCCGGCTACGAGGACGAGGATCCCGACACCCTTCCCGGCCGGATGCGCGCCCAGACCGTCGCCGCGGTGCGCGAGGCCGACGCCGCCTTGTTCCTGATCGACGCCCGCGCCGGACTCACCCCGCTCGACGAGGAGATCGGGCGCTGGCTGAGGAGCGAGACGACCCCGGTCATCCTCGCCGCCAACAAGGCCGAAGGCCGCGCCGGCGAGGCCGGCATCATGGAGGCCTGGGCGCTGGGCTTCGGCGAGCCGATCGCGATGAGCGCCGAGCATGGCGAGGGCGTCGTCGACCTGTTCGAGCACCTCCGGCCGCATATCGAGCGCGAGGAGGGGGAGGATGAGGAGAGGCTCGGGGAAGGGCCGCTCAAGCTGGCGGTCGTCGGCCGCCCCAATGCCGGCAAGTCGACCCTGATCAACCGGATCATGGAGGAAGAGCGGCTGATCACCGGTCCGGAGGCCGGGATCACCCGCGATTCGATCGCGATCGACTGGCTGTGGCGCTCGCCCGCCGGCGACGAGCGGCCGGTGCGGCTGATCGACACGGCCGGAATGCGCAAGAAGGCCAAGGTCCAGGACAAAATCGAGAAGCTCGCGGTCGCCGACGGGCTTCGCGCGGTCGATTTCGCCGAAGTGGTCGTGCTTCTGCTCGACGGCACGCTCGGCCTCGAGGCGCAGGACCTGAAGATCGCCGACCGGGTGCTCCAGGAGGGTCGGGCGCTGATCATCGCGATCAACAAATGGGACGTGGCGCACGACCAGAGCAGCCTTTTCAACGGCATCAAGGCGGCCTTGGGCGAAGGGCTCGCTCAGGCGCCCAACGTGCCCCTGCTCACCGTCTCGGCCAAGACCGGCAAGGGCCTCGATGCGCTGCTCGGAGCCGCCTTCGAGGTTCGCGAGACCTGGTCGAAGCGGGTCTCGACGGGGCAGCTCAACCGCTGGTTCGAGGAGGCGGTCGAGAAGAATCCGCCGCCGGCGCCGAGCGGACGCCGGATCAAGCTCCGCTACATCACCCAGGTCGGCGCCCGGCCGCCGAGCTTCGTCGTCTTCGGGAGCCGGCTCGAGGCCCTCCCCGAAAGCTACCGCCGCTATTTGATGAACGGGATGCGCCGCGAGCTCGGCTTCGGCGCGGTCCCGATCCGCCTCGCCCTGCGCGGCGGCAAGAATCCCTACGACTCCAAAAGCTGATTCGGCGTCAACGGGTCCTTTACTCCCCGGGCTTAGTCTGGCCGCGTGGACGAGAACATTGGGAACGACGGCGAGGTCGTCGACTGGATTGTCTTTTGCGCGGCGCGAAGCGAGCTGGGCGCGGGATTCGCGCGCATCCTCAGCTATTTCCGCGAGGACGGCGAGAAAGCGGTGAGCCGAATCGAGGCGGCGATGCACGCCCGCGACACCGCCGGACTGGTCCTTCCCGCCCACACGATGAAGTCCGAAGCCCGCCAATTCGGCGCCGAACCCCTGGGAGCGCTGGCCGAAGAGATCGAGTTCGGGGCCCGTAGGGCGATCGAGATGGGCTTCTTCCCGGACAATTTGCTTCCCTCGGTCGCCCGGCTTCGGCCCCTCTATCTGGAGACCATCACCCAACTCGAGGCGGAGGCGAATCCGCTGGTCCAGCGCCGGGCGGCGGCGCCCTAAGATCGCCGCATCGGCTGAACGGCGCCGCGGGCGAGCGAGCGCCACAGCCATTCGAGCGGGCCGTATTGGAAGCGCTCGAGCCAAGGTTTCGACCAGAGCAGCATCAGCGCCCACATGGCGGCGACGACCAGCCACAGTTCGGCCCGCCCGAACCTCCCGAACAGCGCGCCGCCATAGCCGTAGAAGAGGGTGGTCATGAGCAGGCTGGTGCCGAGATAGTTGGTGAAGGCCGCCCGACCCGCCGCCGCGATCCGGTCGACCAGCGCCCCGCCTCGGCGGGTCGCCAAAATAATGACCGAGGCGATCGCGACCACCATGACCGGCCGCAACGGAACCGTCGCCCCCATCGACAGGCCGAACAGCATCGGCACCGAAAAGCCGTCGCGGACGAGCAGCCAGGCGAGGACCGAATAGGCGGGGATGCCGATCGCGAAACCGATCAGGGCGGTCCTGCGGTAGCGCTCGGGGCTCCAGCCGCCGGTCAGGAAGCCGGATTTCAGCGCCGCCATCCCAAGCAGGAAATAAGCCAGGGTCTCCCAGCCGAACAAAGCCAGGCCCTTCACCGGTCCCAGCGCCTGGTCCTTGAGCCGGTCGGCGAGGATATCTCCGTAGCCGCCGCGATAGAGAGCGAGCTCCTGCGCTTTGGTCTCCGGGCTCATGGCGCCGAACATGCGCTGCAGGCCCTGCCATTCGGCGATCGTCGCCTGGGCGGCGCCCGGGACGGCGGCCTGCTGCTGGAGCATCGCCGCGGCGGCGGCGAGGCCGGCGAAGACGAGCAGCTGGACGACCAGCAGCCCGACCGCCCAGCGGATGAGGGCGCGCTGCGACAGCTTGCGGAACAGGAAGGCGATCATCCCGACCAAAGCGTAGCCGACGAGGATGTCGCCGAACCAGATCAGGTAGAGATGGACGAGGCCGAAGGCGAGCAGCCAGAACATCCGGCGATAGTGGATTCGCTCCTCCGCCTCCCCCTTCGCCGCCGCCTGCTCGATCACCAGCAGCATGCTCGCCCCGAACAGGAAGGAGAAGAGGCCGCGCATCTTGCCGTCGACCAGGATGAAGCTGACCAGCCAGGAGGCGAAGTCGGCCTCGCCAATGGGACCGAGGGCGATCGGGTTCAGATAGGCCTGGAAGGGCAAAGCGAAGCCGACGATGTTCATCGCCAATATACCCATCACCGCGATCCCGCGGACGATGTCCAGGGTGGCGATTCGCGGCGGCGGCTCGGTCGCGGCGGTCATCCGGATCCCCCTTTTCCGAACTGCGTCGTCCCGGATGTATCGGATTCGGCTATTTGTTCAACCGGCTCGGCCGATCCCGCGAAGCGGCAATTCCTTCCTTACTACGTTGTGCCTTCGCGCCTTCGTGCCTTCTCTTGAAATAGGGTGCCGAGAAGCCTTCCGACAGGCGGAAGGCGCTCGACCGAGTGCGAAGCGCTGGTCGGCACCGGTGCAACCGGCACTTTTCCATCGAGCGACGTGCCTGACCTTTTTTTGAGAGAAGGCACGAAGGCGCAAAGGCACGACGTAGGAAAAGGATGGGTTTGCCGCTTCGCGGCAGGCGGAAACAAGCGCTCTGGAGTCTCGCTCGTCCGAGTCAGTCCTCCGCCGGCTTGGACTGGAGCTGGATGTAATTCTCCAGCCCCATCCGGGCGATCATCTCGAACTGGGTTTCGAGGGAGTCGATATGGGCTTCCTCATTCTCGAGGATCTCGGCGAAGAGGTCGCGGCTGACATAGTCGCGGACCGACTCGCAATGCTGGATCGCGCCCTTCAATTGCTCGACCGCCTCGATCTCCAGCTCGAGGTCGGAGCGGAGCACCTCCTCGACATTCTCGCCGATCCTGAGTCGGCCGAGCAGCTGGAAATTGGGCAGGCCGTCGAGGAAGAGGATCCGCTCGGCGAGACGGTCGGCATGCTTCATCTCGTCGATCGACTCGCCGCGCTCGAAGGCGGCGAGGCGCTTCACCCCCCAATTGTCGAGCAGGCGGTAGTGGAGCCAATATTGGTTGGTGGCGGTGAGCTCGTTGCGCAGAGCCTCGTTGAGAAGCTCGATGACCCTCGCGTCGCCCTTCATTCCGGCTCTCCCTTCAACGGCCGCAAGTGTAGCGCCTTCGCGCTTGGAACGCATCTAAAAACGGCGGAAAACTGCGAAAAATTCACTGCTTCTGCGAGTCAGTCGCGGTTCGGAAACCGGGGCTCGCCGCGGCGACTGCGAGTCATTGTCAGGAGACGGGAGTGCGGGTCGCGCGGCGCCTGGGAGCCGGCGCGATCAGCCCGCGGCCTGGGCGGCGGCGATGACTTCGCGGGCGAAGGAAAAACACTGGCCGCAGCGCGGCTTGCGGCCGAAGCGGCCATAAGCGCTCGACGGACAGGAGGCGCCGTCGAGCGCCGCCTGGCGGACGTCGGATTCGCGAATCGCGTTACAGACGCAAACGATCATGACGGTCTATGTAGAGATAATGCGAAGCGTTCGCAATAGCGTGCTCTGCGAGAAAATCGGGACAGTTACGAATTTCGCCGGCGCACCCACGCTCGAGGGACCGAAATTCGTAACTGTCCCGATTTTCTTAGCGTCGGCGCCTCGCCATCAGCTTGAGGCCGGACCAGATCGAGTCGACGGCGCAGACCTTGACGTCGACCAGGCCGGTCGCGGGCACGATGGCGTCGCGGATCCGGTCATGGTCGGTGACGAAGATGTGGGCGGCATCGAGCGGCGCTTCCGGCGCGGGGAGGAGGTCGAGCGCAAGGCCTTCCGCCCCGATTTCCGCGCTTACGCTTTCCGGCATTCCGTCCCACCAGACGCGCTGCCCGTCCTTGAGCGACAGCTTCCGGGCCAGCGGCGTTCCCGAATAGCCCGACGTCACGCGGCGTGGCGGCGGAAATGGCGAGCCGCCAGCAAGGCGATCGGCAGTCCGACCAGAAGGCAGTGAGAGAAAAGCGCGTTGCCGATGCCCCAGGCGGTGTGCGGAAGCGGCGCGTCGGGCCAGCGCAGCGGCTTCACCACCCAGTACATGATCAGCCAGAGCAGAAAGCCGTAAGCGAGCCCGGCGGCGACCGGGTGCCGGACCAGCGCCGGGATCCGCCGCGCCGCCAGGAACCAGGCGGCCGCCATGCAGGCCATGATCGCGAAATGGACGGCGAGCCCGACCGCGGCCCACAACGGCCCGCCGCTCCGGACGCCGTCCCCGAACGGCCCGCTTGCGACATAGGTGAGCACGCCCGCGGGCCCCACCCCGGCCATTCCGGCGAACACGAAAGCCGAAAGGATATCGAGCGTTCCCGCAACGATCGTGGCGATCAGTATCGGTCTGAGCATGGTGATTCCCCAGATTGGAGGAGAAGCCGGCCGCGAAGCGGAGTCAAGCCGGCGCCGGGAAGTCCATCGCCGCCATTCCCCGTTCCTGCCTTTTTCTACGTTGTCCCTTCGTGCCTTCTCTCAAAATACCGCCGGCACGGCGCGGGAGAAGGGCGGCGGGATGCCCAGGGGCCGGCTTTTCGAATAGGGTTCCGGTAGAACATTACCGCTCGTCTCGAGCGCCGTGAATGCCGCTTTGTAGAGAAGGCACGAAGGCACAACGTAGTCGAGAAGAGAGTGGAGGTCCCGCTTCGCGGGCAGGCTAGGCGACCGCGGGTTCGTCGCCCATCAGCTCCGGGAAGAAGCCTTCGTGGGCCTGGCGCAGGTCGGCGAGGGAGACGGCGTGGTCGCCGTCGGGGAGCTCGAAGATCAGTCGGGTGCTGCAGGTGCGGCCGATCGCCTCGACCTCGACTCCGGCGGCGTGGGCCCGGGCGAGGAAGGTGAGCAGGCAATTGTCGCAGATGGTGGCGACGTAGAGGCCCTGGTCCTCGGCGAAGAGGGCGGCATCGCTCGCCGGCCGCAACTTGTTGATCATCGCTCCGACATTGCCGGCCAGCGCCATCTCGGCGAGCGCGACGGCGAGGCCGCCGCCGGAGACGTCGTGGCAGGCGGTGATCGCCCCGCCGGCGATGGCGGCCCGGACGAACTCGCCGGCGGCGCGTTCGGAATCGAGGTCGACCGGCGGCGGTGGGCCCTCCTCGCGGCCGTGGACCTCGCGAAGCCACAGCGACTGGCCGAGATGGCCGCGGCGGTTGCCGATGATGACGATGACGTCGCCAATGCCCTTGAAGCCGATTCCGACCGACTTGCGCCAATCCTTGAGCAGGCCGACGCCGCCGATGGCGGGGGTTGGCAGGATGGCGTTCGAGCTGCCGTCCTCGTTCTTGGTCTCGTTGTAGAGGGAGACGTTGCCGGAGACGATCGGGAAGTCGAGCGCCCGGCAGGCCTCGGCCATGCCGGTGATGCAGCCGACCAGCTGGCCCATGATCTCGGGCCGCTGCGGGTTGCCGAAGTTGAGGCAGTCGGTGGCGGCGAGCGGGATGGCGCCGACCGCGCACAGGTTGCGCCAGGCTTCGGCGATCGCCTGCTTGCCGCCTTCATGGGGATCGGCGTAGCAATAACGCGGGGTCACGTCGGTGGTGATTGCGAGGCCCTTGCCGGTGCCGTGGACCCGAACGACGGCGGCATCGCCGCCGGGGCGCTGGACGGTGTCGGCGCCGACCATGTGGTCATATTGCTCCCAGATCCAGCGGCGGCTGGCGAGGTCGGGCGAGGCCATCAGCTTCATCAGGTCGGCGGCGACGTCGGCGCTGTCCGGCACGTCCGCCAGCGGCGCCGGCCTGGGCGTCGGCACCCACGGCCGGTCGTAGCAGGGGGCGTCGTCGGCGAGCGGGGCGAGCGGGATGTCGGCGACGGTCTCGCCGTTCCACCTGAGCACGAGGTGGCCCCCATCCGGACCGGCTTGGGTGACCCGGCCGATGATCGCGAAATCGAGCTCCCATTTGCGGAAGATGGCTTCGGCCTCGGCCTCGCGGCCGGGCTTCAGGACCATCAGCATCCGTTCCTGCGATTCGGACAGCATCATCTCGTAGGGCGTCATGCCGGTCTCGCGGCAGGGGACGGCGTTCATGTCGAGCTCGAGGCCGACCCCGCCCTTGGACGCCATCTCGACCGAGGAGGAGGTGAGGCCGGCGGCGCCCATGTCCTGGATGGCGACGATGGCGTCCGACGCCATCAGCTCGAGGCAGGCCTCGATCAGAAGCTTCTCGGTGAACGGGTCGCCGACCTGGACGGTGGGGCGCTTCTCCTCCGAATCCTCGGAGAAATCGGCCGAGGCCATGGTCGCGCCGTGGATCCCGTCGCGGCCGGTCTTCGAGCCGACATAGACGACCGGATTGCCGATCCCGGCGGCGGCCGAATAGAAGATCCTGTCCTGCTCGGCGACTCCGACGGTCATCGCGTTGACCAGGATGTTGCCGTCGTAGGCGCGGTGGAAATCGACCTCGCCGCCGACCGTCGGCACCCCGACGCAATTGCCGTAGCCGCCGATTCCGGCGACGACCCCGGCGATCAGGTGGCGGGTCCTGGGATGGTCGGGGCGGCCGAAGCGGAGCGCGTTCAAATTGGCGACGGGGCGCGCGCCCATGGTGAAGACGTCGCGCAGGATTCCCCCGACTCCGGTCGCCGCGCCCTGGTAGGGCTCGATATAGGAGGGGTGGTTGTGGCTCTCCATCTTGAAGATGGCGGCCTGGTTGTCGCCGATGTCGATCACTCCGGCATTCTCGCCGGGGCCGCAAATCACCCAGGGCGCCGTCGTCGGCAGCTTCTTCAGGTGGATCCGCGAGCTCTTGTACGAGCAATGCTCCGACCACATCACCGAGAAGATGCCGAGCTCGGTCATGTTGGGCTCGCGGCCGAGCGCGTGGAGGACTCGCTCATATTCTTCGGGAGAGAGGCCGTGCTCGGCGACGATCTGAGGCGTGATGGATAAGCTCATGCGAGCGCCTGTTAGCGGGCGATTGCGGCCTTGTCGAAGGCCGTGACCCAGACTCTCAGGGCCATCCAAAGGACGGATCGACCGATCGCCGCCGCTTCTCATAGGTAATGTTCGTCAGGGCCTTTGTGATCTGCTTGGCGCGCTTGCGCACCGACCGCATCGCGAGGGAGATCGTCATGATGCGGCGGACCGGATCTTTGTTGTTGCTGAAGCGCGATCTTACGGAGGAGTAGAGAGCGGTGAGGCCTCCAACGACGGCCAGCCACTGAAAGGTAATGATCCCGCCCAGCGAGATGACCAATGAAACGGCCTCGGCGAGGTAATAATCGCCTCCCTTGCGCAGTTCGGTCAGAGCATCAGCCAACTGCCGATCCAATTGCTGGGCCTCGGAGCGAAGCGCTCCGGCATCGCGGATCAAGCCAGCCTCATACCCCCGCAGGTCCGCGTTCGTGAGCGACGGATCGCGGAGCTCGGCCCGGCTGAGCAAATTTCAGCTCCCCGACCGCGGTTCGTCTCCATCGGTCGCGGCGTCGACCGCCCGCTCCATTTCGTCGATCGCTTCCCACATGCCCTGCTGCTCGCGCTGGGCAATTTGTGCGACCCCTGCACCAATCATCCTCGTCCCCAGCCGGGTCGCAAAGACAACCGTTGCGATGGCCAATCCGGCCGCCGCGGCAAGCGTCAGCCCGCTCTCCGCCCGGCTCTTGAGCAAGTCTGGGTCGAAACTTGCAAGGCCACCGACGACGACACTGGCAATGGCAAGGATTGGCGCGACGACCTTGGTGAGCACGTCCGGCATATAGCGCCACGGATGTTGGGACGGCGCATCGACATCGAGCGTATCCCAGCGAGGATCGGCGATCATGTCTTGGGTGCCTCAGTTCAGTCGGCTTGACCTACCACAATAGAAGCAGGTCATGGAAGACGACGCAAAAAACAGGGAGAGTCCATGATGCACGCCAATGGAGTTCTCCTTTATGATAGCTGGCCGTCGCCCTCGAGTTGCGAAGTCGGCACTGGGTACCGCCTTCGCTGGGACGACGGTTTAGGCCTTGCAGCTCTGCGCGCCCTTGCCGGGGGCGGTGTAGCTGATCTGCTCCGCATTGGCGCTGAGCGAATAGCCCTCGGCGGTGTAGGGCTGGCCGGCGGCGGCCGCGGTCAGGACGGTCGGCGGCTTGTCCTTGGCGGAGCGGACCTGGACCGTGTCGTTGGTGTAGAAATCGGCGTAGAGCAGGCTGTTGTCCTTGCACCGGTAAGTGCGGCTCGCCTGGATCATCGGCGGCGCCTCGACCGGCGTCGCCGCCGTGTTGATTTCATTGGCCTTCGGATCGACGTTGCCGTCGATGGTCTCGTTCTCGCAGGCGGCGAGGGCGAGAAGGGCCGCGAGGGGCGCGGCGGCGAGCGAGATACGGCTTTTCATCATATCAATCACTTCGCGAGCGGCGCAGTCGCCGTCAAGGGCTTTTCTGCGAGTGCTTCGCAACAGCGACGCTTAGGTTCGACAAAGGGTGCGGCGTAAGTTACTCTTTACGCAACGCTTGTGAGCCGGAGACAAGGGAAGCGCGTGCAACGGGTCCGTATCGGCCTCACCGGCCTCGCCTTCGTCTTCCTGCTCGTGCTGCTCGGCGCGGTCTTCACCAGTCCCAGCAACGAGGCGCCGATCACGCCCAATTTGATCGAGACCCAGCTCTCCGGCGGCAACCAGATCGCCCTGCCGGGCGCCAATCAGGTCGAGCCCAAGGAGCCGCTCGCCGAGCTCGGCGTCGCCCCCGGCAATGCCGACGACGACAATTCGACGGCCCAGCCGGCGCCGGCGCAGGGGCGATAAAACCTCTTCTTCGCGGGAATCACCCGCTTGCCGTGCCGGCAGCGCAAGCGCTAACCACATACTTATCCACAAGCTTCGTAACCCGGAACAATATTTGAACATAGCCAAGAACAAACCACGAAATACCCTCTAAAGGCATCAAATCCCCAAAAAAGGCATGAAATCCCCTTCCCTTAGGGGTCCGCCGATGTTATCCACGCCTTCTGATTTTTGGGGCATCTTCTCGGCTGACCGGCGAGTCACGCGGCGCATCATTCGCGTCCGCGAACGGGGGAGCTCCGTGTAGGGGAGCGGACAGGGGCGGTGGAGGTCGAGGACTTCTTCCAGGGAAGCGCGCTCAACGTAGTGGACGCCAAAGGGCGTCTCTCCGTTCCCGCCTTCGTCCGCTCCGTCATCGAGCGCCGCTCGGACGCCCGGGCGATCGTCGTCGGCGCCCATGAGATCGCGCCCTGCCTGACCGCCTACGGTCGCAATTACGCGAAGAATCTGTGGACCGATCTCGAGCGCCGCCGCCTCGCCGAGGAAGATCGCGGCGGAACGCTCGACGACCATTATGCCCGCGCCCGGCGCATGTTCGGAATGACCGAGGACGTCCCCTACGACCCCTCGGGCCGGATCGTCCTTCCGCCGATGATGCGCCGCAAGGGCAGGATCGAGGACATCGCCCTGTTCGTCGGAGTCGGCGGGATCGTCGAGATCTGGAACCCGCGAGTCGCTCTCGTCGAGGGCGATAAGGACCTGAAAGAGATCGCCGCCTGGCGCCTCGAGGAAAAGGGCATCGCCCCATGAGCCCCGCCCAGGACAATCCGGGGGTGCCCGCCCCGCACGTCCCGGTGCTCCTCGACGAGGTGATCGCCGCCCTCGCCGTCGCCCCCGGCGAGACCCATGTCGACGGCACCTTCGGCGCCGGCGGCTACACAAATGCAATTCTCGAAAAAGGAGCTGCCCGAGTCTACGCCTTCGACCGCGATCCCGATGCGATACAAGAAGGCGAGGCCCTGGCGGCTTCGAGCGGGGGGCGCCTGACGCTTGTTCCGGAGCGTTTTTCCCGGATGCGTCAGGCGCTTGCCGCCCGCAATGTCGACGAGGTCGACGGAGTGACGCTCGACATCGGAGTCTCCTCGATGCAGCTCGACCGCGCCGAGCGCGGCTTCTCCTTCCAGTCCGACGGGCCGCTCGACATGCGCATGGACCGGGACGGCGAGAGCGCGGCCGACTTCCTCAACGGCGCGAGCGAAGAGGACATAGCGGACGTCATCTACCGCTACGGTGAGGAGCCCAGGTCGCGCCGGCTCGCCCGGGCGATCGTCGCGGCCCGGCCGATCGAGCGGACCGCCCAGCTTGCCGAGATCGTCCGCAAGGCGCTCGGCTGGCATGCCGGGATGAAGAAGGACCCGGCGACCAGGGCCTTCCAGGCGATCCGGATCCATTTGAACGAGGAGCTCCAGGAGCTCGAAGGCGGGCTGGAAGCGGCCGAGCAGGTGCTGAGGCCCGGCGGAAGGCTGGCGGTCGTCACCTTCCACAGCCTCGAGGACCGGATGGTGAAGCGCTTCCTCAAGCAGCGCAGCGGCGACGTGCCGTCCGGCTCGCGCCATCTTCCGGAGCAGGCGGGCAGCCGCCCGGCCTCCACCTTCGATTCCGTCGGCAAGCCGGTCCGCGCCGGCGAGGCCGAAGTCAAAGCCAATCCGCGGGCCCGCTCGGCGACCCTTCGAGTCGCCCGGCGGACCTCCGCTTCCGCATGGACGAGCAGGGAAGGGATGCCCTCATGATCGCAAGGGGCTTCAAGTCCGTCATCTGGGTTGCCACCGTCGGCAGCGCCGCCCTGGCCTGCTACATGGTGTCGCTCCGGGTCGCCACGGAGCGCAACGAGCTGCTCAAGGTCGAGCGGCAGATCGTCGCCGCCAAGCGCGACATCCGCTCGCTCCAGACCGAGCTTGGAACCCGCGGCCGGATGACCCAGCTCGAGCAGTGGAATGCGGAGGTGCTCGCCCTCGCCGCGCCGAGCTCGGCCCAGTTCCTCAAGGACGAGTTCACCCTCGCCCGGCTCTATCGCAACGATCCGACCGTCGCCGACCGCTCCGCCGAAGTGCGCCTGGCCTCCGCCGACACCGCCGCCGCCAAGCCGGCCGAAACCGCGAAGCCGGCGACCCCGCCGGTCGTGCAGGCGGTCGCGGAGCGCCCCGCCGCCACCCAGCCGCCGCTGATCCACCGGGCGAGCTTCACGACCGCCGAGGCGCCGGCCAAGCCGAAGCCGTCGCTCGCCAAGCCGGACAAACCCGACTCTCAGCGTACGGCTTCCGCCGCCCCCCTGAAGCCTGAGTCGAAGCCGACCGCGAAGCCCGGCAAGCCGGCGGCGCAGCGCACCGCTGCCGCGGCGACCGTGAAGCCCGAGGCGACCGTTTCGCGCTCGACCGCCAAGCCGGCGGCCAAGCCCGAGACCCTGCGCACCGCCGCGACCGCCAAGCCGCTGCGCGAAGCCGCCGCCGCCCCGCGCGTCAAGGGCAAGGGAGGCGGCGGCAACTGATGGCCAGTGCCGCGATCCTTTCCGACCGCTTCGGCGGCGCCGGCCAGCGTCCGCAGGGGCTGAGCCTCACCTATCAGCGGCTGATGCTGATGATGCTGGTCTTCGCCGGAGTGACCATGCTGATCGCCGGCCGCCTGCTCTTCCTGCAATTGTTCACCGACCGCGCCGGCGCCGGCCAGATCGGCAACCCTTTGATTCCGCCGCGCGCCGACATCGTCGACCGCAACGGGATGCCGCTGGCCCGGACCATCGACGCCTGGTCGATCGCCGTCCATCCCGACCGCCTGCTCGGCAACCCCGCCGAGCTCGCCGTCAAGCTCGCCCAGCTGATGCCGGAGCGAAGCGCCGCCGACTACAAGGCGATGCTGACCTCGGGCAAGACCTTCGTCTACTTGAGCCGCCGCGCGGTCCCGGAGCTGGTCTCGGCGGTGAACGCGCTCGGCGAGCCGGCGATCGAGTTCAGCCGCGAGCCGCAGCGCATGTATCCGCAGACGGCCATGGCCGGCCACATCCTCGGCTGGACCGATTTCGACGGCAACGGGGTCGCCGGAATGGAGCGGGTGCTCCAGGACCGGCTGAGCGACCCCGCCCAGCGCGGCACGCCCGTCGCCCTGTCGGTCGACGCCCGGGTCCAGGGCGTGCTGGAGACCGAGCTCTACGCCGCCATGACCAAGTTCAGCGCGATCGGCGCGGCCGGGATCGTTCTCGACATCAAGACCGGCGAGGTCATCGCCATGACCTCGCTTCCGCAGCTCAACCCGAACAAGCCGGGCCGCAATGCGGAAGCGGCCGGGTTCAACCGGGCGACCATGGGCGTCTATGAGCTCGGCTCGACCTTCAAGCCGTTCACGGTGGCGATGGCGATGGACTCCGGCGTGGTGAAGAGCTTCGGCCAGATGTACAATTGTCCGTCCGGCCTGCCCGCCGGCGGCTTCACCATCACCGACACCCACCCCTTCAACCGGGCCTGCAGCGTCGCCGAGATCATGAAGGAATCGTCCAACATCGGCACCGCCCAGATCGCGGCGCAGGTGGGATCGGCGAGGCAGCAGGACTTCCTCCGCAAGATGGGCTTCCTCGAGCCGGTCTCGATCGAATTGAACGAGCGCGGCCGGACCCTGACCCCGGGCTCGAACTGGGGCGACGTCGCGACGATGACGGTCGGCTACGGCCACGGCATCGCCGTCACCCCGCTCCATCTCGCCACCGGCTACGCCACCTTGTTCAACGGCGGCGTCTGGCGGCCCGCCACCCTGATCAAGCACGATTCCCGGCACCCGGTCCCCGAAGGCCGCCGGGTGTTCAGCGAGGAGACCTCCTACCGGATGCGGGCGCTGCTCCGGCTGGTCGTCACCGACGGCACCGGCAAGCGCGCCGACGCCCCCGGCTACCGGGTCGGCGGCAAGACCGGGACGGCCGAGAAGATCGTCGGCGGCCGCTATACCGGCGCCTCCGTGGTCACCACCTTCGCGGGCGTTTTCCCGATGGACGAGCCCCGCTATGTGGTCGTCGCCATGCTCGACGATCCCAAATCGACCGCCGAAACCTTCGGCTTCCATACCGCCGGCTGGAACGTCGCTCCGGTCGTGTCGCGGGTGGTGAGCCGGATCGGCGCCCTGCTCGGAGTCCAGCCGGACGAACGCCGCGACGTCAACATGGCCGAGGTTCTCCCCTACGTTAAAAAGGAAGGCTGATCGATGCGCCTCGCCGACCTCGCGGGAATCGGCGGCGATTCCCGGGTGACGGGCTTTGCGATCGATCACCGCAAGGTGGCGCCCGGAACCATATTCGGCGCCTTCCGGGGCAGCGCCTTCAACGGTGAGGATTTCATACCCCTGGCGATCGAGGCCGGAGCGGTGGCGGTGGTGGCCCGGCCGGACGTTCCGGTCGACGGCGCCGCCCACATCGCCGCCGAGGAGCCCAGGCGCGAATTCGCCCGGCTGGCGGCGAAATATTTCGAGCCTTTCCCGGCGACAATGGTCGCCGTCACCGGAACCAACGGCAAGACGTCGAGCGTCGAGCTGACCCGGCAATTGTGGCGGATGGCGGGGCATCACGCCGCCTCGATCGGGACGCTCGGGGTGACCACCGCCGACGACCGCACGACGACCGGCCTGACCACGCCCGACATCGTCACTTTCCTGTCGAACATGGCGGGGCTTGCGCGCGAAGGGGTCACCCACGCGGCGTTCGAGGCGTCGAGCCACGGCCTCTCGCAATATCGGACGGAGGGGCTTCCGGTGCACGCCGCCGCGTTCACCAACCTGACCCGCGACCATCTCGACTATCATGAGACGATGGATTCCTATTTCGAGGCCAAGATGCGGCTGTTCGACGAGGTGGTCGAGCCGGACGGGGCGGCGGTAATCTGGACCGACGATCCGAAGTCGGACGAGGTGTTCCGGCGGGCCGAGGCCCGCGGGCTTCGGCGGCTGACGGTCGGTCGCCGCGGCGAGACTTTGAGGCTGGCCGGGCGCGAGCCGACCCAGCTCGGGCAGCGGCTCGTCGTCGAGGCGGAGGGCAAGACCCACAAGGTCGAGCTGCCGCTGATCGGCGCCTACCAGGCGGCGAACGCGCTGACCGCGGCGGGCCTGGTGCTCGCCACCGGGGGCGACCTCGCCCGGACCCTGGCCAGCCTCGGCCGGGTGCAGGGCGTGCGCGGCCGGCTCGAGCGGGCGGTGATCACCCGGGCCGGGGCGCCGGTCTATGTCGATTATGCCCACACGCCCGACGCGATCGAGGCGGCGATCGAGGCTCTGCGGCCCCACGCCAGGGGCCGGCTGATCATCGTCTTCGGCGCCGGCGGCGACCGCGACGTCGGCAAGAGGGCGCAGATGGGCGCGACCGCGGCGCGGCTCGCCGATCTCGTCCTCGTCACCGACGACAATCCCAGGAGCGAGGATCCGGCCACGATCCGGCGCGACATATTGGCCGGCGCGGCCGACGCCCGCGAAATCCCCGGCCGGCGCGAGGCGATCGCGGCGGCGGTGGCCGAAGCGGGCGCGGACGACATCCTCCTCCTCGCCGGCAAGGGCCACGAGCAGGGCCAGATCGTCGGCGACCGGGTGCTCCCCTTCGACGACGTCGCCGTCGCCCGCGAGTGCGCGGCATGAGAAAATGGGGACAGTTACCAATTTCTCGCCGGTCGGGAGCGGTGCGCCCCGGCGCGGTAATTCGTAACTGTCCCGATTTTCCAGGGGGTGGGCGGTGAGCGTGCTTTGGACCTCCGAGGAGATCGCGACCGCCGTCGGCGGCTTCGCGCAGGGCGAGTTCGAGGCGAGCGGAGTCGCGTTCGATTCGCGCGAGGTCGAGCCCGGGCATCTGTTCGTGGCGATGAAGGGCGAGGCGACCGACGGCCATCTCTTCCTCGACAAGGCCTTCGCCGCCGGCGCTGCCGGAGCGATCGTCAGCGAGGCGATCGCCCGCCCCCACGTCCGGGTCGCCGACACGGCCGCCGCGCTCAATGCGCTCGGCCGCGCCGCCCGCAATCGCACCTCCGCCCGAATCTGCGGGGTCACCGGCTCGGCCGGCAAGACCGGGACCAAGGAGGCGCTCTACGCCGCGCTCGACCGCGCCGCGCCCGGCCAGGCGCACCGCTCGGTCAAGAGCTACAACAACCACACCGGCGTTCCGCTCTCGCTCGCCCGGATGCCCCGCGAGACCCGGTTCGGGGTGTTCGAGATGGGCATGAACCATGAAGGCGAGCTGGCGGCGCTGACCCGGCTGGTGCGCCCGCACGTCGCCATCGTCACCGCCATCGCCTCGGCCCACCGCGCCTTCTTCGCCAGCGAGGAGGCGATCGCCGACGCCAAGGGCGAGATCTTCCAGGGGCTGGAGGAAGGCGGCATCGCCCTCGTCCCGAACGACAGCCCCTATCGGGGTCGCCTCGCCGCCGCCGCCCGGCCCTATGCCGGCAAGGTGCTCAGCTTCGGCCTCGGCGAGGGCGCCGACATCCGCGCCCGCGACGTGGTCGCTTCGCCGGGCGGCGGCTCGCTGGTCACCGCAATGCTGCCGGAGGCCGAGCTCACCTTCACCATCTCCCAGCCGGGCGACCATTGGGTGTCGAACGCGCTCGCGGTGCTCGGCGCGGTCGAGGCGCTAGGCGGCGATCTGGCGCAGGCGGGCCTGGCGCTCGCCGATCTGCCCGGTCTCAAGGGCCGGGGCGAGCGGCGCCGGATCCGGCTCGACGGCGGCGACGCGCTGCTGATCGACGAAAGCTACAACGCCAATCCCGCCTCGATGGCGGCGACCCTGAAGACGTTCGGATCGCTCTCCGTCGCCGGCCGCCGAATTGCCGTGCTCGGCGCGATGCGCGAGCTCGGCGACAGCTCGGACGGCTTCCACGCCGGCCTGGCCGGGCCGGTCGAGGCGGCCGGGGTGGGCCTCGCGATCCTCGTCGGCGAGGAGATGGAAGCGCTGGCGAAAGCCCTTGGCGCAAAGGTTAAAATGGCGCATGTGCCGGACACGGCGACGGCGATCGAGCTTGCGAGGCGCGAGGCCCGGCCGGGCGACGCGATACTCGTCAAGGGATCCAACTCGATCGGACTTGCCGCCCTCGTCGAGGCGTTGGCGGGCGGGACAAAGCAATGATTTTGTGGATTGCCGAACAGCTTGGCTTCCCGGGGGTGTTCAACCTCTTTCGCTACATCACCTTCCGGGCGGGAGCGGCGACGGCGACGGCCTTGTTCATCGGCCTGATCATCGGCCCCAGGTTCATCGGCTGGCTCCGGGTGCGCCAGGGGCACGGCCAGCCGATCCGGCTGGACGGGCCGGAATCGCACCTCGCCAAGCGCGGTACGCCGACCATGGGCGGGCTGATGATCCTCACCTCGCTGACCGTCTCGATGCTGCTGTGGATGGACTTCAGGAACACCTTCCTGTGGGCCTGCCTGTTCATCACCGTCGGCTTCGGCCTGATCGGCTTCCTCGACGATTACGACAAGGTCACCAAGCGCCACCATGCCGGCATTTCCGGCCGCGTCCGGCTGCTCGCCGAGTTCGTGGTGGCGGGGATCGGCTGCACGATCATCACCTGGGGGGCGGGGACCGAGCTCTACATCCCCTTCTACAACGGTCCGGTGGTCGATCTCGGCTTCTTCTATCCCTTCTTCGGCGCCTTCGTCGTGGTCGCCTTCGGCAATGCGGTGAATTTGACCGACGGGCTGGACGGCCTCGCCACCATGCCGGTGATCATCGCCAGCCTCGCCTTCCTGGTCATCTCCTACGTCGCCGGCAACGCCGTCTTCTCGGCCTATCTCGGCATCCCGTTCGTGCCGGCGGCGGGCAATCTGCCGATCCTGTGCTCGGCGATCGTCGGCGCAGGCCTTGCCTTCCTGTGGTTCAACGCGCCCCCCGCCGCCGTCTTCATGGGCGATACGGGCAGCCTCGCGCTGGGCGGGGCGCTGGGCGCGATCGCGGTCGCGACCCAGCATGAGATCGTGCTCGGGATCATCGGCGGCCTGTTCGTGGTCGAGGCGATGAGCGTCATCATCCAGGTCTTCTTCTACAAGCGCACCGGCCGGCGGATCTTCAAGATGGCGCCCATCCACCATCATTTCGAGCAGATCGGCTGGTCCGAGGCGACCATCGTCATCCGCTTCTGGATCATCGCCTTCGTGCTCGCCCTCGCCGGCCTGTCGACGCTGAAGGTCAGATGATCGCGAGCCCCGCCTTTGCCGGTCGCCGATACGCCGTCTACGGCCTCGCCCGCTCGGGCCTGGCGACGGTCGAGGCGTTGCTGGCCAGCGGCGCCGAGGTCATGGCCTGGGACCAGAATGAGGCCGCTCGGGAGCAGGTGCAGGGCCTCGGCCTGCGGATGGCGGATCCGTTGACGACCTCCCTTCATGGCTATGACGGGATCGTCGTCTCCCCGGGGGTCCCGCTCAACCGCCATCCGATCGCGGCCCGGGCTCGGGATTCGGGGGTGCCGCTGATCGGCGACATCGAATTGTTCGCCCAGGCCCGCGCCACGCTTCCGCCGCACCTCGTCGTGGGGATAACCGGAACCAACGGCAAGTCGACGACCACGGCCCTCATCCACCATATCGTCAAGGCGGCCGGCCGCCCGTCGACCATGGCGGGCAATATCGGCTTCCCGATCCTCGGCCAGGAGCCGCTCGAGGAGGGCGGGGTCTATGTGCTCGAGCTCTCCTCCTACCAGATCGACCTCACCCACAGCCTCGATTGCGACGTCTCCGTGCTTCTCAACATCACCCCCGACCATCTCGACCGTTATGACGGGGTGGACGATTATGCGGCCTCGAAGGCGCGACTGTTCGCCATGCAGTCGGCCGATCATGTCGCGGTGATCGCGGCCGAGGACGATCATACCCGCGCCATCGCCGGGCAGATCGACGGCCGCAAGGTGCTGGTGTCGTCGGACCAGGTGAAGGACCAGTCGCTCTGGCCCGCGCTGCAGGGGCCGCACAATGCCCAGAACATCGCCGCCGCGGTGGCGGCCGCCAAGCTTCTGGGTATACCGGAAGAGGCGATCGCGCGCGGCCTCGCCACCTATCCCGGCCTGCCGCACCGGATGGAGCGGGTGGCCGAGAAGAACGGGGTGCTGTTCGTCAACGACAGCAAGGCGACCAACCCGACCTCGGCCGCGCCGGCCCTGGCCGCCTATCCGGCGGTGCACTGGATATTGGGCGGCCTGCCCAAGTCCGACGACCTCGAAGCCTGCGAGCCGTTCCTCGATCACGTGCGCGCCGCCTACACGATTGGCGAGGCCGGTCCGATGTTCGCGAAGCTGCTGCGCTCCAAGGTTCCGGTCAGCGAGTGCGAGATGCTGTTCGAGGCGGTGAACGAGGCGGCGGAAGCGGCCCGGCCCGGCGAGGTGGTCCTGCTCTCCCCCGCCTGCGCCTCGTTCGACCAGTTCAGGGATTACGAAGCGCGGGGCGATGCGTTTCGGGCTGCGGTGGAGGCTTTGTAATGGGCGTGGTGGCTGACCTCAGGAGCAAGAGCGCGAACCGGCTCGGCCGATCGGACCGGAGCGCGGCCGGGCGCTGGTTCTGGGAGATCGACCGGGTCCTCCTCTTCTTCGTCGCAATTCTGATCGCGATCGGCCTGATCGCCGTCGCCGCCGCCTCGCCCGCCGCCGGCCAGCGCCTGTCGGGCGGCGGGGTGAGCTATGCGCCGCTCCATTATTTCTACCGCCAGCTGATGTGGATCGTCATCGCCCTGCCGGTGATGATCGCCGTCTCGATGCTGCCGAGGACCAAGGCGAAGCGCTGGTGCCTGATCGGCACCCTCATCTTCACCGGCCTGCTGTTCCTGGTGCCCTTGATCGGGGTCGAGGTGAACGGCGCCCGGCGCTGGCTCGGCGTCGGCTTCACCCAGTTCCAGCCGTCCGAATTCCTGAAGCCGCTCTACATCGTCAGCATCGCCTGGATGCTGTCGCTGAAGGAGCAGGACGCCACCTTGCCGGTCGTGCCTTTGTCCGGGATCTGCACCGGCCTCATCGCCTTGCTCCTCATGAAGCAGCCCAATTTCGGCGAGACGATCATCTTCGCCGCGGCCTGGGTGATGCTTCTGACGCTCTCGGGCGCCTCGCTGAGGGTGCTCGGGCTGCTCGGGCTGGCGGGGCTGGTCGGGATCGTCCTGGCCTATTTCTTCTATCCGGTGGCGACGACCCGGATCGACGCCTTCCTGTTCAGCGGCGCCGGTCACGACACCTACCAGACGGAATCGGCCTTGCGGACCCTGACCGCGGGCGGGCTGTTCGGCGCCGGTCCGGGCGCGGGCGTGCGCAAGTTCCATCTGCCGGAGCCGCATACCGATTACATCTTCTCGGTGATCGGCGAGGAGTTCGGGATCATCGCCTGCCTCGCCATCGCGGCGATCTACCTCGTCATCGTCGCCCGGGTGCTGCTCCGCCTGCTCCACGAGGAGGACAAGTTCGTCGTCCTCGCCGCCGCCGGCCTCGTCTGCCAGTTCGGGCTTCAGGCGCTGATCAACATGGCCGTCAACGTCCAGATCGCCCCTTCCAAGGGGATGACCCTCCCCTTCATCTCCTATGGCGGCTCGTCGATGGTGGCGCTGTCGATCGGAATGGGTCTTCTGCTCGCCTTCACCCGGCGCAATCCGTATCTGCACCGGTCGCCTTATGTGGTGAAATGGAGCGGTCGATGAGGGGCATCCCATGCTGAGCCGCCACTACGTCCTCGCCGCCGGCGGCACCGGCGGGCACATGATCCCCGCCCACGCCCTCGCCGAGGAGCTGATGCGCAGGGGCCATCGGGTCGCGCTCGTCACCGACGATCGCGGGGCCCGGATTCCCGGCCTGTTCGAGGGCGTACCGGTCCATATCCTTCCGGCGGGACGGCTGGGCGGCGGGCCAATCGGCTGGATCCGGGCGATCGGCAAGATCTTTACCGGCCGGGCGATGGCCTCGCGGCTCTACGAGACGTTCGAGCCTTCGGCGGTGATCGGCTTCGGCGGCTATCCGGCGCTTCCGGCGCTGATGGCGGCGCAGCGCGACCGGATCCCGACCCTGATTCACGAGCAGAATGCGGTGCTCGGCCGGGTCAACCGGATCGTCTCCGGCCGGGTCGACGCGATCGCCACCGCCTATCCGAACGTCCAGCGGCTGGCCAGGAGCCGCGAGGGCAAGACCCATCTCGTCGGCAATCCGGTGCGCGACGAAGTGCTGGCGCTTCGCGACCAGCCTTATCCCGAGCTGACCGACGAAGGCGTGTTCCGGCTGCTCGTCACCGGCGGAAGCCAGGGCGCGACCATCCTCTCCGAGGTGGTGCCCGAAGCCCTCGGCCTTCTGCCCGAGCATTTCCGCCGGCGCCTTCAGGTGACCCAGCAATGCCGGGCCGAGGATATCGAGAGCGTCCGCGCCCGCTACGCTTCGCTCGGCATCGCCGCCGATCTCGCCACCTACATTCCCGACATGCCGGACAAGCTCGCCTGGACCCACCTCGTCATCGCCCGCGCCGGGGCCTCGACCATCGCCGAGCTGACCGTCGCCGGGCGCCCCGCCATCCTCATCCCCTTGCCGTCGGCGACCGACGACCACCAGACCGCCAACGCCCGCGAGATGGCCAGGGCCGGCGGCGCCCGGACGATCGCCCAGCGAAGCTTCACCCCGGTCGAGCTCGCCAAGCAGATGCAGAAGCTCGGCCTCGAGCCCGCTGCTCTCACCAACGCGGCCTCGCGCGCCTGGGCGGTCGGTCGGCCGAACGCGGCGAGCGACCTCGCCGACCTGGTCGAGATGACCGGCCGCGACCTCGGCTCCGACCCGCTTCCGGTCGAAGAGATGATCCTCACCCCGATCCCGAACGGGGCCTTCGCCTGATGCCGAAGCGGGGGATGAAAGGGGTCGCCAAGGACATCGGCACGATCCACTTCGTCGGCATCGGCGGGATCGGCATGTCGGGCATCGCCGAGGTCATGCACATCCTCGGCTACAAGGTGCAGGGCTCCGACGTCGCCGAAGGCTATGTCGTCGAAGGGCTTCGCAAGGCGGGGATCCCGATCAAGGTCGGCCACCATCCCGACAATCTCGGCGACGCCGCGGTGGTGGTGATCTCGACCGCGATCCGGAAGGACAATCCCGAGCTGGTCTGCGCCTATGAGCGCCGGATCCCGGTGGTCCGGCGGGCGGAGATGCTGGCCGAGCTGATGCGCCTGAAGTCGACGGTGGCGGTGGCGGGGACCCACGGCAAGACGACGACGACCTCGATGATCGCGGCGATGCTCGATGCGGGCGGGATCGACCCGACGGTGATCAACGGCGGAATCATCAACGCCTATGGCTCCAACGCCCGGCTCGGAAGCTCGGACTGGATGGTGGTCGAGGCCGACGAGAGCGACGGCAGCTTCCTTCGGCTCGACGGGACCCTGGCGGTGGTCACCAACATCGATCCCGAGCATCTCGACCATTATGGCAGCTTCGAGAAGGTGAAGGACGCCTTCGTCGAGTTCGTCGAGAACGTCCCTTTCTACGGCGCCGCCCTGCTCTGCGTCGACCATCCCGAGGTTCAGACGATCATCCCCCGGCTCCGCGACCGGCGGGTGGTGACCTACGGCTTCGCGGCGCTCGCCGACGTGCGCGGCGAGAATGTCCGGCCGGTCCCGGGCGGCAATCTGTTCGACGTGTCGCTCCGCGACCGCTTCGGCGAGGTCGCGATCATCACCGACGTCGAGCTGCCCATGCCGGGCCGGCACAACGTCCAGAATGCGCTGGCCGCGATCGGGATCGCCGCCGAGCTCGGTATCCCCCATTCGACGATCGCCAAAGGCTTCGAGAAGTTCGGCGGGGTCAAAAGACGCTTCACCAAGGTCGGCGAGATCGAGGGCGCGACGATCATCGACGATTACGGCCATCATCCGACCGAGATCCGGGCCGTTCTCTCGGCCGCCCGCGAGGGCGCCCAGGGCCGGGTGATCGCGGTCGTCCAGCCGCACCGCTTCACCCGGCTCCGCGACCTGATGGAGGAGTTCCAGGGCGCGTTCAACGACGCCGACGTGGTTTATGTGACCCCGGTCTATGCGGCCGGCGAGGAGCCGATCGAGGGCGTCGATGCCGAAGCCTTGGCCGAGGGGCTCAAGCAGCGCGGCCACCGGGCGGTCAAGGCGGTCGCCGATCTCGAGGAGCTCTGCCTCAGCCTCCGCGACCTCGCCGCCGCGGGCGACATGGTGATCTGCCTCGGCGCCGGCGACATCACCAAATGGGCCGCGGGCCTCGCCGACGGAATCGCCTGCGCGAGGGCGGCGAAATGAAAATGGGGACAGTTACGAAATGAAAATGGGGACAGTTACGGATTTCCGTCTGCGACCCTGCCGCCCTTCTGCGGGCAGGAAATTCGTAACTGTCCCCATTTTCTTGGGGAGCGCGGGATGAGCGGGGTGATCGAGCTTCCGCGCCTCGAAGGCAGCGTCGAGCCGGGCGGGTCGCTGGCCGACTTCATCTGGTTCCGGACCGGCGGGCCGGCCGAATGGCTGGTCCGGCCCAAGGGTGTCGAGGATCTCGCCGGCTTCCTGCGCGAGCTCGATCCGACGGTTCCGGTCATGCCGGTCGGGGTCGGCTCCAACCTGATCGTCCGCGACGGGGGAGTGCCGGGCGTGGTGGTCCGGCTGCCCAAGGCGATGAGCCACGTCCACATCGAGCCGGACAACCGGGTCCGCGCCGGCGGCGGGGCGATGGGGATCACCGTCGCCTCGAAGGCCCGCGACGCCCATATCGCCGGGCTCGAATTCCTCCGCGGCATTCCGGGCACGGCGGGCGGGGCGGTGCGGATGAACGCCGGCGCCTACGGCCGCGAAGTGGCGGACATCCTCGTCGAGGCGACCCTGGTGCTTCGCGACGGGCGGGTCGAGACCTGGCCGGCCGGGCGGCTCGGCTACACCTATCGCCACAGCGAGGTGCCGGAAGGCGCGGTGGTCGTCGAGGCCCTGTTCCAGGGCGTCGCGGGCGAACGCCCGGTGATCGGCGCCGAGATGGACCGGATCGCCGCCGAGCGCGAGGCGAGCCAGCCGCTGCGGAGCCGGACCGGAGGCTCGACCTTCAAGAATCCGCCTGGAACCAAGGCGTGGAAGCTGATCGACGAGGCCGGCTGCCGGGGCCTCACGATCGGCGATGCGCAAGTCTCTGAAAAGCATTGCAACTTCCTGCTCAATCTCGGCAAGGCGAGTAGCTCGGACATCGAGGCGCTGGGCGAGGAAGTGCGGCGGCGGGTGAAGGCGCATTCGGGCGTGGAGCTGGAATGGGAAATACAAAGAGTGGGCAAGGAGGCGTGAGCGTGCGTTTGGTCGTCATGCCAGCGAAGGCTGGCATCCCGGCGGGTGAAAAACGCCTGCGCCTTTCACCCGCCGGGGCCCCAGCCTTCGCTGGGGCGACGCGCTCGTGACCGATCCCCTCCACGTCGCCGTCCTGATGGGCGGCTGGTCCGCCGAGCGCGAGGTGTCGCTGTCGAGCGGGGCGGACGTCGCCAAGGCGCTGGAAAGCCTCGGCCACCGGGTCACCCGGATCGACATGGGCCGGGACGTCGCCGAGCGGCTGCGCGAGGCGGCGCCGGACGTCGTCTTCAACGCGCTCCACGGAACGCCGGGCGAGGACGGCACTGTGCAGGGCCTGATGGACCTGATGGGCCTCAAATATACCCATAGCGGGCTCGAGACCTCGGTCGTCGCCATCGACAAGGAGCTGACCAAGATGGTGCTGGTGCCGCGCGGCATCCGGATGCCGGCGGGGACGATGGTCGAGAGCGAGAGCCTCTACGAGGCCGATCCGATGGCTCGGCCCTATGTGCTGAAGCCGGTCAACGAAGGCTCGTCGGTCGGAGTGGCGATCGTCACCACGGAGGGCAATTACGGCGACCCGATCGGCCGCGAGACCCCCGGGCCGTGGAAGCATTTCGAACGCCTGCTCGCCGAACCCTTCATCCGCGGCCGCGAGCTGACCGTGGCGGTGCTCGGCGACGAGGCGCTTGCGGTGACCGAGCTCCAGCCCAAGTCCGGCTTCTACGATTACGACGCCAAATATACCGAAGGCATGACCCAGCATATCTGCCCGGCCGAGGTCCCCGAGGAGATCGCGGCGGCGGCGATGAAGATGGCGCTGGACGGGCACCGGGCGCTCGGCTGCCGGGGCTGCTCGCGCGCCGATTTCCGCTGGGACGACGAGCAGGGGCTGGACGGCCTCTATCTGCTCGAGATCAACACCCAGCCCGGAATGACTCCCTTGAGCCTCGTTCCGGAGCAGGCGCGCTATCGCGGCATGAGCTATGCCGAGCTGGTCCAGAAGATCGTGGAGGAAGCGTTATGAGCAAGGCGATCGCCCGCGGCTCGGGTCAGCGCAGCAAGGCGAGGGCGCCGGCCCGCGGCAAGGCGCAGCGCGGCCGCGGCCCGGCGCCGGCACCGGCGCTGCCCGACGCGGTCCGGCGGTTCAGCTGGTGGATCTTCTACGGGATGATGATCGCCCTCGCCGGGGCCCTGCTGTGGGCGTTGCGGGTCCCCCAGATGGTCGGCGGCACCGTCGGCGAGAGCGTCGGCGAGATGGGCTTCGCTCTGAAGCATGTCGAGATCAAGGGGGCGACCCATGTCCGCAAGATCGACGTCTACAATATCGCCTTCGACCAGCCTTCCTCGGCCATGCCCCTGGTCGATCTCGAGGCGACCCGGCAGCGCCTTCTCCAGTTCGGCTGGGTGCGCGACGCCCGGGTCTCGAGGCGGCTGCCCGACACCCTGGTCGTCGATATCGTCGAGCGGCGGCCCGCCGCCATCTGGCAGCACAACCAGAGGCTCGCACTGATCGACATGGACGGGGTGGTGCTGGAGGCGGTGCGGCTCGACGCCATGCCCGATCTGCCCTTGCTGATCGGCCCCGCCGCCAACCTCCACGCCGGCGAGCTGGCGCGCCTCACCTTGGCCGCCCCGAACCTCAGGCCGGCGCTTGCCGGCGCGAGCTGGGTCGGCGGACGGCGCTGGGACCTGCGCTTCCAGTCGGGCGAGGTCCTGGCGCTTCCGGAAGGCGAGGCGGCGGCGCGCAAGGCGCTCACCAAATTCGCGAGCATGGACCAGTCGGTGCAATTGCTCGGCAAGGGCTATGTCAGGATCGACATGCGCGATCCCCGGCGGATGCTGATCCGGCTGCCGGGCGATCCGGGAAGCACGGTTCCCGAGATCGCTCCCGAAGCGCCGCCGCCGGCGCCGGTCGCAAGCGGCGACGTCGACACCGCCCGGACGATCTGATGAAGCGCCCGACCGTCCAGGCCCAGCGCCGGCTCGTCACCGCCCTCGACGTCGGCTCGTCGAAGGTCTCGGCGCTGATCGCGGAGCCGGGCGACGACGGGCGCCTCAAGATCCTCGGCACCGGCCAGCGCCAGAGCCAGGGCGTGAGGCGCGGCTTCATCGCCGACATGGAGAAGACCGAGGGCGCGATCCGCGAAGCGGTCGAGCAGGCGGAGCGGATCGCGGCGACCAATATCGAGGATGTGTTCGTCGGCTTCTCGGCGGGCGGGCTGGTCAGCACCGTCGCCAGCGTCGAGCTCCAGATCGGCGGGCGCCGGATCGAGAAGGCGGATATCGACCAGCTGCTCGGAATCGGCCGGGAATCGATCAGCGGCGACGGCCGGATGATCCTCCACGCGCTTCCGGCGCTGTACACGGTCGACGGGCTCGAGGGCGTGAAGAAGCCTCTCGGCCTCCATGCCGACAAGCTCGCGGTCGACATCCACGTCATCGCCGCCGATCCCTCGCCGGTCCGCAACCTCGATCTGTGCGTCCGCTCCGCCCATCTCGGGGTCGAGGCGATCGTCGCCTCGCCGGTGGCGGCGGGCAAGGCCTGCCTCAGCGACGAGGAGCGCGAGCTCGGAGTCGCTTTGGTCGAGCTCGGCGCCGGAGTCACCAACGTCTCGGTCTTCGCCGGCGGAATGCTGGTGGGCCTGAAGTCGATCGCGGTCGGCGGGATCGACATCACCGACGACATCGCCTCCGCCTTCGGCACCCGCCGGGTCGAGGCGGAGCGGATGAAATGCTTCTACGGCTCGGCGACGACCTCCCCTCGCGACAATCACGACATGATCGAATTGTCGCCGATCGCCGGCTCGGAGGAGGGCACGGAAGCGGCCCGGATCACCCGCGCTCAGCTGATCGCCGTCATCCGCCAGCGGCTCGAGCATCTTACCGGCGACATCGCCGCGGCCCTCAAGGATCTCGGCTTCGGCGGGCCGTTCGGGCGGCAGGTGGTGCTGACCGGCGGCGGCTCCGAGCTGAAGGGGATCGCCGATTATGCCCAGGGCGTCCTGGGCCGGGCGGTGCGGATCGGCCGGCCGAGCCTGGCGGGCCTTCCCGACGCCCATTCCGGACCCGCTTTCACGACCCTCGTCGGCCTCGCCTTGTTCGCCGCTTCGGACGAACTGGACCTTCGATCGGTGATGTCGCCGGAGCGGATCATGCCGCGCGAGAGCGGCGGCAATATCGTCCAGCGGCTGATCAGCGCGGTGAAGAGTGGCTTTTGAGATTCAGGGCGTGACCTATCGGACTCACAAACGTGACTTTTGGGACTCACACGGGGGTCTCCACACCGAAAAAATACCGTGTCGTTAACTTTTCGCTCGCGCCCAAGAATCGCATAGTGCAAAAGGAGTTAACTGGTGGTCCCGTTGGGCGAAAGCAGGGGGAGAGCAAGAATGAGCATCGACTTCATCAGGCCCGAAGTAGATGAACTGAGGCCCCGGATCAGCGTCATCGGAGTGGGCGGCGCCGGCGGCAATGCGGTCGCCAACATGATCGCCAATGACGTTCAAGGCGTCGACTTCCTTGTCGCCAATACGGACGCTCAGGCGCTCAACGCTTCGCCCGCCGACCAGCGCATCCAGCTCGGCCTCCGGATCACCCAGGGCCTCGGCGCCGGCTCCCGTCCGGAGATCGGCAAGGCCGCCGCCGAAGAGGCGATCGAAGAGATCGAGAAAGCGCTCGAAGGCGCCCACATGTGCTTCATCGCCGCCGGCATGGGCGGAGGCACCGGCACCGGCGCCGCCCCGGTCATCGCCAAGGCGGCGCGCGACCGCGGAGTGCTCACCGTCGGGGTCGTCACCAAGCCGTTCAGCTTCGAGGGCAATCGCCGCGGTCGCTCGGCCGATGCCGGCATCGCCGAGCTCCAGCAGCATGTCGACACGTTGATCGTCATTCCCAACCAGAACCTCTTCCGCATCGCCAACCCGAACACGACCTTCAAGGAAGCGTTCCAGATGGCCGACGAGGTGCTCCAGCAGGGCGTCCGCGGGATCACCGACCTGATGGTCATGCCGGGCCTCATCAACCTCGACTTCGCCGACGTCCGCTCGGTGATGGGCGAGATGGGCAAGGCGATGATGGGCACCGGCGAGGCCTCGGGCGACAATCGCGCCATCGAGGCGGCCGAGAAGGCGATCGCCAATCCCCTGCTCGACGGAGTCAGCATGAAGGGCGCCCGCGGCGTGATCATCTCGATCACCGGCGGCGAGGACATGCGGCTGATGGAGGTCGACGAGGCCGCCAGCCACATCAAGGAGCTGGTCGATCCGGATGCCAACATCATCTGGGGCTCGGCCTTCAACAACGAGCTCGAGGGCAAGATAAGGGTCTCCGTCGTCGCCACCGGGATCGACGCCGAGGCGGTGACCCAGGCGCCGCCGATGCCGGCCAAGGTCTTCACCTTCCCCGGCGCCCGCACCGCCGCTCCGCTCGCCGAGGCGCCGAGGATCACCCTCACTCCGCCGGAGCCGGCGGCCGATCTCTCCGAAGCGACCGCGGAGTCGATCCCCGAGCCCGAGGTCGCCGAGGAGGCGGCCGATGAGCTGACCCTCGACGAACCGGTCGCCGAAGAGGCGGGCGACGAGCTGCTGCTCGACGCGGCCATGCTCGGCGACGAGGACGATGGCGGCGAGAGCTTCATCGAAGAGGATTTCGTCGGCGGTCCCGAGAGCGTCGCTCCCGGCACGCGCAGCTGGATCGACGGCGAGCCCGAAGCGGCGGCCGAACCCGAGGAGCGTCCGGCGCGCGAGGGCGGCACCCTGTTCGAACGCATGTCGAGCATCGCCCGAGGCGCCGCCAAGGCCCAGGTCGAGGAAGAGCCCCAGCCCCGCCTCCGCCGCGATCCGCTCGATATCCCGCGGTTCCTGGGACGGCAGAACAACCAGTAAGGCGTCTAAATCCTCCCCGCGATTTCGCGGGGAGGGGGACCATGCGAAGCATGGTGGAGGGGTTCTTGCCGACTCCGAAGAACCCCTCCACCACGCTGCGCGCGGTCCCCCTCCCCGGCAAATGCCGGGGAGGATTGTTTGAGCACCCGCTCCCAATTCGCCGTCCCTGCTAACCGATTGAACGCACCGCGGTTGCCCCTTCATGGGCGACCCGCTCTAACCGGACCATGACTTCATTGCGGAGGGGCTTCCGGCTCGGCTTGGCCGTGCTGGGCGCGGGGACAATGTTTACGGCCGCGCCGGGCTCGGCGCAGACCGCTGCCGCCACGGGCGCCTTCACGGAGCGCCCGCAGGCGGCGCTTTCACGCAATCTTCGAAGCCTCGCCGCCAATCCGAAGAGCGTCAGCGCCCTGATGGGCGCGGGCAGAGCGGCGCTCGACCTCGGCGACGCCCAGGCGGCCCTGACCTTCTTCGCCCGGGCCGAGGAGCAGATGCCGAGCGACGGCCGGGTCAAGATGTGGATCGCCTCCGCTTTGGTCCAGCTCCAGCAGCCGCACGCGGCGCTCAAATTCTTCCGGGACGCCGCCGAGCTGGGGGTCCCCGCCGCCGAGATCGCCCGCGACCGCGGTCTCGCGCACGATATCGCCGGCAACCCCCGGGAGGCGCAGCGCGACTATCGGATGGCGCTCCAGAAGGGCCGCGACGACGAGGTGACCCGCCGGCTGGCCTTGTCGCTGGCGATCAGCGGCGAACGCGAGCCCGCCCTGCGGCTGCTCGAGGACCAATTGCTCGTCCGGGACCGGGCGGCGGAACGGGCCCGGGCGCTGGTGCTGGCGCTGACCGGCGACTCCACCGGAGCCAACCGCGCCGTCCAGGCCGCCATGCCGGGGGCGCAGGCGGGCGCGATGAGCCCCTTCCTGGCACGGCTCCCGACCCTGACGCCGGCGGAGCGCGCGCTGGCCGTCCATCTCGGGGTCTTCCCCGGCGACGGCCGAACCTCCGCTCCGTCCACTTATGCGGCGAACGATTTCGCCAACGCCGTCACCGATGCCGGCCGTCCGGACCCGAGCCAGGGATCGCTCGCCCGCCGCTCGCCGGCGCCTGAGCCGGTCTCGACCGCGCCGCGCCGCCGCCCCGGCGCCGAGGGCGGGCTCGCTCCGGCGATCCGCCGGACGACGACTCTGCGCCCGGTGCCCAAATCCAGTTCGGAGCAGTCTCTTGCCGGAGTGAGGCGGCCAGCGACCACAAGTCGACAATCCTCTTCTCCCAGTTTCGGGGGGATCACTCCCGCCTGGACCTATTCGGGCCGGATTCCGGCCCCGACCCGGCGCCAGGCCAAGCCGCCGGCCAAGCCGGCCGAAGCCCGGGCCGCGCCCGAAACCACGATCGCGGCCACGGCCGCCGCTCCGGTGACGACCGCCTCGCAGGAGCCCGCTCCGACGATTGTGCTGGACAGGTCCTCGACTCCTCCGCCGCAGCCCGAGCCGCAGTCGCAGCCGGCCGAAGTCCGGATCGCCGCCATCGAGCCTTACTCGCTGCCGCCTCAGCCCCAGCCTGAGCCAGCGCCTGAGCCTCAGTCGCAGCCGGCCGAGGTCCGCATCGCCGAGGTCCTGCCGCCCGCTCCGTCGCCCCAGGCCGAAGCCGTGCCGGCGGGCAGCCGGCTGGCCGATCTTTCGGCGACGATCGCCGATATCGCCGAGCCCGCCCCGGCCCGGGCCGCTCCGCCCAAGCCGAAGCCCGCAGCCCGCGCCGCCGCCGCCGCCGTGAAGAAGCCGAAGGCGGCGCCGCCGGCCGAGCCCAGCCGGGTCTGGGTCCAGATCGCCGGAGGCGCCGCCAGGGCCGCGCTGCCGCGCGAATATGCCCGGCTCAAGGCGAAGGCGCCCAAGGTGTTCGGCGCCCGCGGCGCCTGGACGACTCCGCTCAACGCCACCAACCGCCTGCTGGTCGGACCCTTCGCAAGCACGAAGGAGGCGCAGGCCTTCGTCAACCAGCTCAAGGCGCAGGATCTGAGCGGCTTCGCCTGGACCAGCGCGGCCGGGCAGAAGGTCGAGAAGCTTCCCGCCAAGTGAGGCCGGCAGCCCGCTATGCCTGCGACCCGGCGGCCTCGCGCGGGCGGCTGCACGGCGAGCCTGAGACGGGCAAGAGGGGTCCCCGCGACGCCTTCCAGCGCGACCGCGACCGGATCATCCATTCGATCCCGTTCCGCCGTCTCCGCCACAAGACCCAGGTCTTCGTCGCGCCCGACGGCGACCATTTTCGGGTCCGCCTCACCCACAGCCTCGAAGTGGCCCAGATCGGCCGGACGGTCGCCCGGGCGCTCGGCCTCAACGAGGACCTGACCGAGGCCCTGTGCCTTGCCCACGACATCGGCCACCCGCCGTTCGGCCATTCGGGCGAGGAGGTCCTCCAGGCCGAGATGGCCGGGGCCGGAGGCTTCGACCACAATGCCCATACGGTCCGGCTCCTGACCCGGCTCGAAAGCCCCTATCCCCGCCATCGCGGCCTCAACCTCAGCTGGGAGACCCTGGAGGGGCTGGCCAAGCATAACGGCCCGGTGACCGGGCGGCCGCCCTGGGCGCTGGCCGAAGCCGATTCGGAAAATCCGCTGGACCTGGCGACCTGGCCGAGCCTCGAGGCGCAGGTGGCCGCGGTCGCCGACGATATCGCCTATGACAATCACGACATTGACGACGGCCTTCGCGCCGGACTGTTCACGCTCGCGGACCTGCTGGAGGTGCCGCAGGTCGCGCGCGTCTGGGCCGAGGTGCGCGAGCGCTTTCCCGACGTCGACGAGGGTCGGCTGGTGCCCGAGCTGGTCCGCGACCAGATCGGCCTGATGGTCGGCGACGTCCTCGAGGAAACCGAGCGGCGGCTGGCCGGGTCCGGGGTGGAGACGGTCGAGGACGTGCGCAACGCCGGCCGTCCGCTCGCCGGCTTCTCGCCGGCCATGGCGGCCGAAGAGGCCGCGCTGAAGCGCTTCCTCCACGCCCGAATGTACAATGCGCCGCCGGTCATGGCGGTGCGGGACCAGGCGCAGTCGGTCGTCGCGCGCCTTTTCGCCGCCTATCGCGACGATCCGGAACGGCTGCCGCCGGGCTGGCTCGCGGCGGGATCAGACGAGGTGACGAAGCTGAGGGCGATCGGCGACTTCATCGCCGGGATGACCGATCGCTACGCCGTCCGCCAGCATCGCGAGCTGGTCGGGCCGGTCGAGCTTCCGGAAGGCTTCTGAGCCTCAGATCGGCATGTGGAAGCCACTGCCGCCGGCCCTGAGTTCGTCGGCGGAGAACCAGCGCACGTCCTGCGCCGCTTCCGGCCCCTTCAGCCAGTCGTCGACGATCAAGGCGAGCCCGTGGATGGCCGAAGTCCAGAGGCCGAACCGGGCTTCGAAAAGTCCGCTTTCGCCGCCGGCCTTCGCGAAGGTGACCGAGTGGAAATGGCCCCTTCGTCCCAGCAGCCCCGCGTCCCAGGAGAATATGACCTTGGCGGGTCGCCAGCGCCGTCGCGGTCGAAACTTGTAAGGGTAGGGGCGCTCCTCCACGCGCAAAGAGGCCTCGAACCGGTCCGCCAAATCCACCGCGCTGTCGGCTTCGCCCAGGCGGGAGCGGAAGACGGCCCGGTCGCGGAAGCGCAGGCGGGTGCGGCCGGGATCGACGTCGCACTCGCCGGCGGACCCGAGCTCGGCGAGTCGCCTCAGCAGCGCCGGGTCCGTGCCGCAATAGCGAATGCAGGAAACCTCCGCCGACCAGAGGGCCCGAACCATCGAGTCCGTTTCCTCCGAATCGACCGGCTGGCGCCGGACGAAGCAGTGGCTCTCATCCTCGGCCCAGTCGAACAGCTCGGGGGCGATGTCGTGAGGGACGCCGCAACGGATGCAGCAGCCGTCCTCGACGTAGAAGGGGCCGGGTGCGTTGGACGGATGGGGTTTCGCCATGCCAAGGTCTTAGCATGTCGGCCGAGGCGGCGCATGAGCCGCGACGGGCCGATCGCGAAAGGGCCGGAATGCATGTCGTGATGATCGGGTCCACGGGGCTGGTGGGATCCCTCGCCGCGCCCGGGATGCTGGCCCGCGGGTGGAAGGTGGATGCGTTGCTTCGGCGACCGAGCGGCTTCGAGCGCCCAAACTGGCGCGAGCATGTCGCGTCGCCGGGCGAGTGGCCCGGGATCGTCGCTTCGCTGCGCGCCGAGGCCGCGGTTTCGGCGCTGGGCACGACGATGCGCCAGGCGGGCTCGCAAGCCGGGTTTCGGGCGGTCGACTTCGACATGGTGGTCGCCTTCGCCCAGGCGGCGGCGGCGGCCGGGGCTCGCCGGATGGTGACGGTTTCATCCGTGGGAGCGAACCCGGGCTCGAGCAACTTCTACCTCCGAGTCAAGGGAGAGATGGAGACGGCGCTGGAGGAAATGGGCTTCGAGCGACTCGACATATTGCGGCCGGGCCTGCTGCGAGGTCCACGCGCTGGCGAGCGCCGGCCCGGCGAGCGGCTCGGAATCGTTCTTAGCCCGCTCGCGAACCTGGTGCTGCGCGGCAGGCTCGACCGGTATGCGGCGATCGACGCCGACCTGGTAGCTGCCGCCGTAGCAGGCGCGCTCCGGCAGGCCGAGCCGGGCGTCTATCGGCACGAGAATCGCGAAATTCGGCGGCTGGCGCTCGCTCTTTGACCTGCCCGCCCGTGGAGCCGGCGGAGCGGCTGAGCTGCGGAAGGCCACTGGCAATTGCGCCAAATTGCACCGCTTGCGAGTTCAAGATGATCTCAACATTTATCCAATTACATGAATATGATCCGAAATAGAATTCATTCCCTTGCTTGAATTGCTACAGCTAAGTTAGCTTGATCGTCGCTCTGAAATGGAGCTGACATCAGGAGAGATAAACATGACCGAATCGCATATCGAAGAGATTGCCGAGGTTCGTCTGCTTGCCTGGGAAGTATCGGTCGAACATGACGAGACCGAGATCGGCATGAATCGCGGCTGGACGCTTCGCACCATGACCTGGGACCAAGAGCAATAATCTTCCGTCGCCAAGGGGGTGAGGCGTCGAACGGCGCCTCGCTCACCTCATGATCCTGATCCTGGCCGCGCTGAACGACGTCCATGCGAGCGCGGTCGCCGCGGCGCTCGAGGCGCTTGGCCATCGTTGCAGGATCTTCCGGGGCGACGAATTTCCCGCCAGCGCCCAGGTCAGCCTTTCCCACCCCGACGGCGAAGCGTGGGTGCGCGAGCATCCGGACTCGGAGCCGCTCGCCTGGTCGCAAATCCGCGTCGTCTGGAATCGCCGCCGGGGCACGCCCCGAGCGCCGGCCTGGCTTGCCGAGCCCGACCGCGATCCCGCGGTGCGCGCCAGCCGGCGGGTGATCGACTCGCTTCGGGCGCTCAGGCCCGAGGGGCAGATCTGGGTCAACGATCCCGCCGCCGGCGAGCGCTCGGACGACAAAGCCTGGCAGCTTGGCTTCGCGCGCGAGCAGGGCTTCGAAACGCCGGAGACCCTGATCTCGAACGATCCCGAGCGGATCCGGGCCTTCGTCGCGGCCGGACCTTCGGTGGTCAAATCGCTCGTGCCGATCCACTGGCAGGGCCGGGTAGCGGCGACTCGCCCGATAGGGATCGCCCAGCTCGCCCGCGACCGCGCAGTCGCCGCCTGCCCGATGATCTATCAGCGGCTGGTGGAGAAGAGCCACGAGCTGCGCGTCGTGGTGTTCGGCGCCGAACTGGTCGCTTGCCGGATCGACAGCCAGAAGCGCGCCGCGACCGTCACCGACTTTCGCATCGGCCTTTATGCCGACCTCGAGGTGGAGCAGGTCGAGCTGGCGCCGGCGGTGCGGGCCTCGGTGCTCGGCTTCATGCGGGCCGCCGGGCTGCTCCACGCCTCGTTCGACATCGCCGTCGACCGCGAGGGCAGGCCTGTGTTCCTCGAGGTCAACGAGCAGGGACAGACGCTCTGGATCGAGGATCGCAATCCCGCGATCCGAATTCTCGACCGGCTCAGCGCCTTCCTTGCTGCGCCGCATCCGGAATTCCGCTGGGACAGAGTTCGCCGCTTCGCGTTCGACGCCGAAGCCTGGGCCTGATCCCAGCGAAGGGTTTTGCGCCGCCTTCGCGGTTGCGGTAGAGCGCGCGCTCGTCCTGCAATCCGGAACCTCGAATGACCCTTTACGCCCGTTTCGCCGCGCACCTCGATGCCATGCTCGACGCCCTCGAAGGCGAAGGCGCCCTGCCGTCCGGGCTCGAGCGCAAGGCGGTGGCGGTCGAGCCGCCGCGGGACAGCTCCCACGGCGACCTCGCCACCAACGCCGCGATGGTGCTGGCCAAAGGCGCCCGGACCAATCCGCGCGCCCTGGCCGAGCTGATCGCGCCGAGGCTCGCGGCGCTGGACGAGGTGACGGGCGCCGAGGTGGCGGGACCGGGCTTCATCAACATCCGGCTGGAGCCCGCGGTCTGGCACGACGAGCTTCGCTCCATCCTGTCCGACGGCCCCGCCTACGGCCGCTCGCGGGCGGGCGGCGGGCGCCGGGTGAACGTCGAATATGTCTCCGCCAATCCGACCGGGCCGATGCACATGGGCCATTGCCGCGGCGCCGTCGTCGGCGACGCCCTGGCCAGCCTGCTCGAAGCGGCGGGCTACGCGGTCATCCGCGAATATTATGTCAACGACGCTGGGGCGCAGGTCGACGTCCTCGCCCGCTCGGCGCACCTGCGCTACCAGGAAGCTCTGGGACGGCAGATCGGCGAGATTCCCGAAGGCCTCTATCCCGGCGATTATCTGAAGCCGGTCGGCGAGGCGCTGGCCGCGGAATATGGCGACGCTTACGCCGACACCCCCGAAAGCGCGTGGCTGGAGATTTTCCGCCGGCGCACGGTGGCGGCGATGCTCGACCTTATCCGCGAGGATCTGGCGAAGCTGGGCGTCCATCACGACCTTTTCGCCTCGGAGCAGGAAGTGCAGCAATCGGGCGCGGTGGACCGCGCCTTCGCGCTGCTCGGCGAGAAGGGCCTGGTCTATCGGGGCACCTTGCCGCCGCCCAAGGGGAAAACGGTCGACGATTGGGAAGCGACCGAATTGCTCCTCTTCCGCTCGACCGAATTCGGCGACGACCAGGACCGGCCGATCCGGAAATCGGACGGCAGCTGGACCTATTTTGCCGCCGACACCGCCTATCACATGCAGAAGCTCGAAGCTTCGGACGAGCTGATCAACGTCTGGGGCGCGGATCATACCGGGACGGTGAAGCGGACCCAGGCGGCGGTCCAGGCCCTGGCCGGGCGGCCCGCGCTCGACGTCAAGATCGTCCAGATGGTCCGGCTGCTGAGAGCCGGCGAGCTGGTCAAGATGTCGAAGCGCTCGGGCAGCTTCGTCACCCTCGCCGAAGTGGTCGAGGAGGTCGGCAAGGACGTCGTCCGCTTCACCATGCTGACGAGGAAGAACGACGCCCAGATGGACTTCGACTTTGCCAAGGTGGTCGAGGCCTCGAAGGACAATCCGGTCTTCTACGTCCAATATGCCCACGCCCGGATACGGTCGCTCCACCGGCGGGCGGCCGAGGCGGGCCTGGATGCGGGCGAGGCCGCCGACCTCGCCTTGCTCGACGACGAGGAGCTGGGCCTGGTCAGGCTCGCCGCCCAGTTCCCGCGCATCGTCGAGGCGGCGGCGCAGGCGCACGAGCCGCACCGGATCGCCTTCTACCTCGGCGACCTCGCCGCCGCTTTCCACGCCTTGTGGAATCGCGGCAACGATGACCCCTCCCGGCGCTTCCTGCTCGAGGATAATCCGGAATTAACCAAAGCTCGCTTAATGTTGGCGGGCGCGCTCGGGCAGGTTATCAGGAACGGCCTCAACATCATGGGCGTGGCGGCCGCCGAGGAGATGCAGTGATGACCGACATTCGCGCTGACGATCCTGCGCTCGACAATGACGATCGTCTCCCCTGGCTCGAGGCGGTCGAGGAGGAAGGCGGCGAGGGCGGCCCCTCGGCCTTGAAGCTGATCGTCGCCGTCCTGATCGGGCTCGCCGCGATCGGCGGGATCGTCGGCGGAATCTTCTGGATGGGCAATCGCGACGGCGCCGCGAACGGCCCGCCCGAGCTGATCAAGGCCCCGGACGGCCCCTACAAGGTCAAGCCCGACGCGCCGGGCGGGATGACGGTCGAGGGTCAGGGCGAAACGGCGTTCGACGCCGCCCAGGGCGGCAGCCCCAATGCGAGCATCGATACCAGCGCGGTGGCCGAGGCCCCGGTGACGGCGCAGCCCAAGGGCCAGGCCCCGGCCGCCAAGGAGCCCCCCCTGCTCAAGGCGCCGCCGCCGAGCAACGTCCCGGCCGCGAATGCGGAGACGCCGGCCGCTCCGGCCGCCGCGGGCGGCGCGACCATCCAGCTCGGCGCCTTCCCGAGCGGCGCGGCCGCTGAAAAGGCGTGGAAAGCCCTGTCCGGCCGCTTCGGCTATCTGGCGCCGCTCTCGCACAACGTCGTCGTCGCCACCGTCAACGGCAAGACCTATTACCGGCTCCGCGCCAGCGGCCCCGGAGCGGCCGGGATCTGCGGGCGCCTGAAGGTGGCCGGGGAGCAGTGCCTCAAAGTCTAGTCCGCCACGGTAGCGCTTCGCCGGGGACCTGATTAAACGGCTGCGGATGCAAGCCGCCATCTATGCGCCTTCGGGGCTCGAGCTCACCCCGGACGAACGGGCCTTCTTCCGCGACGCCGACCCCGCCGGCTACATCGTCTTCAAGCGAAATTGCGCGTCGCGGGAGCAGTTGCGCGCTCTGACCGACGATTTGCGTGGGCTGAGCGGCCGGCACGACCTTCCGATCCTGATCGACCAGGAGGGCGGCCGGGTGGCGCGGATGAAGCCGCCCGAATGGCCCGCTTTCCCGGCCGGCGAGGCCTTCGCGCGACTCTACGAGAAAGCGCCGATGAGCGCGATCGAGGCGCTCCGCGCCAACGCGCAGGCGATCGCGGTCCTGCTGCGCGAGGTCGGAGTCAATGTCGACTGCCTGCCGGTGCTCGACGTTCGCCGGCCCGGCGCCACCGACATCGTCGGCGACCGGGCCCTGGGCTCCGAGCCGATGCAGGTGGCGGCGCTCGGCCGGGCGTCGCTCGACGGGCTCGCCGCGGGCGGGGTCGTCGGCGTGATCAAGCATATGCCGGGCCACGGCCGGGCGCTGGCCGACAGCCATGAGACCCTGCCGGTGGTGAACGCCTCCGCCGAGGAGATGGAGGTGGACGTCGAGCCGTTCCGGAGCCTGCGCTCGGCGCCGATGGGGATGACCTGCCACTGCGTCTACACCGCCTGGGATCCCGAGCGGCCGGGAAGCCAGTCGCCGGTGGTGATCGGCGAGGTGATCCGCGGCCATATCGGCTTCGACGGCTTCCTCATGTCCGACGATATCGGGATGAACGCCTTGGGCGGAGGATTTGACGAGCGCGCGCGGGGAGTCATCGAGGCGGGGACGGACGCGGTCCTGCATTGCTCGGGGAAGTTGGAGGAGATGGTCGCGGTGGCGAGCGCCGCGGGCGAGCTCGGCGAGGCGGGACGGGAGCGGCTCGAGCGGGCGATGGCGAGCGTCGCGGGGGCGACGGCCGGCACCCCCTATGCCGAGCTCGCCGAAAAAAGGGACCGGCTGCTGGCCCTGGCCTGACGGGCCTGCGCCACTTGCCGGCGGCGAGACCCGCGTTAGGATCGTCCCGGCGAAGGGGGGACCGGATGGCTCGAAAGGAAATATTGCTGCTCGGCCTCGCGCTCGCGGGCTGCGCACCGCAGCAGGCGCCACTCGCCACGGCGAGCTCGGCCGGTAACTGCGCCTCGGGCGCGACCCTGCGATCGCCGCCGGGCAAGCAATGGTGGGATGAGAATCGCTGGCGCTACCCGGGCGACGCGGAGGCCGAAGCGGCTTACCGGGACCTCGCCGAGAAAGCCTCGCCCTGGCCCGACTGGTACAAGCCCTACGAAACCAGCCTGCCGCCGGGAACCCGCTTCCAGATGGCGATCGGCGGCGCCCAGACTCCGGACCAGCCCGGCAGCTTCGGAACCTTCGACCGGATCGCCAGCGTCGAGGACGTCCGGGAGGACCTTGCCGTCCGAAGCGACTGGAAGCCGAAGGTCGACCGGGTGGTCACCTACGAGGTGGTGCGGGCGCTGCCGGTCCGGATCGGCCCGATCGGGCCGCAGATCGACCCGGGGCTGTGCGCTTTGCTGCCGGGACGCTGGTCGCAATTCCAGGCTCTGGTCGAGAAGGGGACGTTGCGCGGCTACCTCAAGGTGCTCGAGGTGAGGGCGATACGCTAGGCGCGCACCACTGGCTCCGGCTCTGGCCCCAGATTTCGACGGGCGTGTTGTCGAACGGCGCCGGCAGATAGGCGCTTCCCCGAACCGCCGATCCGAGCCGCTCGGCGACCCGGGCCGAGGGACGGTTGGCCGGATCGATGCAGTGGATGACGTCCTCCCAGCCGAGCTTGTCGAACGCCCAGCCGATCGCCGCGGCGGCGCTTTCGGTGGCATAGCCCTTGCCCCAGGCGGAGCGTTCCAGGCCCCAGCCGACCTCGGCGCCGGGCCAGCCTTCCGGCTGCCACGGGCCGACCCGGCCGACCCAGCGCCCGCTCGCCTTCTCGATCACCGAGAACATCCCATAGCCCCTCAGCGCCCAGCTTCCGGCCATCGCGGCCATGCCCCGCCAGGCGCCCGAGCGCGGCTGCCGGCCGCCGACGAAGCGAGCGGCCTCCTCGTCGGCCATCATCGCCGCGAAGCCGTCGAGATCGCGCTCTTCCGGCGGACGGAGGATCAGGCGGGCGGTTTCCAGGGTGGGGCCGAGCATCCGCCTAGCCTACGCACGAGCGGCGGACACTAGCAACCTCCTCATCGGTCACTGTCGACCCGAAGCCCCGGGCGCGAAGCTGATCCGGCCAACCTCGCGGATCCGGCCGCCGGCGAGCGCGCCTTCGACCAGCTCGTAGCCGAGCAAGGCGAAGGTTCGGCCGCCCCAGAAGATCGGCCGGGCATTGCCGTACCAGTCGACGCAGCTCGCCTTGCAATCGTCGTCGACGACGCCCTGGGTGCGCGCGTCGAGCTCTCCGGCCGGGGCCAGGCGGCGCTGCTCCCGCCGCAGGAAGACCATGGCCGCCGAGCTTCCGAAGAAGCGGGCGAGGGCCGGGTCTGAGCGCTTGGCGACGGGCAAGCCCACCGTGCCCGAGGCGCCTTCGGGCGAGTCCGGGTCCGGGCTGAAGAAGAAAGCGTGGCTCCGGCTCTCGCCTTCGGCCGAATCGGGATGGACGTAGCGGTCGCCGAGAGCGGGCTCGCTCCCGTCCAGCTCGACCGTCGAGAAGCCGAGACCGCGCGGAGTGCCGCCGATGACCATCGCGTCGCGGCCGAGGAGCTCGATCCGGTCGACCGAATGGGGCACCGGAAGCCGGGTCGTCCGGCCGTCCCGGAGGCGGGCGGCGATCAGATTGGAGCGTTTGGCCGACTCGCCATAGGTGCCGGCCCCGTAGAGGACGTGGTCGCCGGCGAAGCGGTTGTGGAACGACCATCCCGGCACCGAGGGAAGGAAGCGGTAGCGCGCCCGCGGCACCTGCCGCGAGGCGTCGCCGAAATCGGAGAAGCGGACCCGCAGAAGCGCGACTCCGGCCCCGCCGCCGCTGTCCTCGGGCGCGAACATCGCGTCGCCGCCGCCGTCGCTTCGGACGAGGACGTTGACGATGCCCTCCGACGAATCCTCGCGGAACGAGAATTGGTCGACCGGAGCGCCGCGGGCGGCGGTCGCCGACGGGCGTTCTCGGCCGAAGGGCAGGCGGTAGAGATAACTTTCCGGGCGATCCGAATCCCAGGCGTCGGTGACCCACAAATAAACGCCCTGCGCCGAGACGTAGAAAGTGCGCGATTCGGGGCCGAGCACTGCGGTCGCCGAGCAGCCGAGATCGGCGGCGGTCAGGTCGCAGCTGGTGACGCTGTGCAGAGTGTTGACGACGGCGTCGCGCGAGTTGCGCATGACCGGCGCGATGAACACCTGGCGGGCGCCGGCGATACGATTGAACTTGCGCTTCTCGGCCCCCTGGCCGCCCTGCCAGCGGCGGACTCCGGGCAGCACCTCGAACGGATTGTCCTCCCATTCGAGATCGAGCGGCGTGTAGAAGATGAGGCGGTTGCCGATCAGCCGCGAGGCATAATTACGCGACGAATAATAATCGTTCGACTTGAGGTGCCAGGCGTCCTCGAAGCGAAGCCGCCCGGCGGCGTCGAGGCGGAAGCGGTTGATCTCGGTGCCGCCGCGGGCATAGGAATAGCCGACGACGATGACCCGGTCGCCCGAGATCAGCATCTCGTCATACCAGTCGCCCCGGCCGCTGACCCCGGGCGGGAAGGCGTCGATCGAATGGACCGGTCGCATGGTCCCGCCGGCGAGCGAGACGGTGAACAGACGGCCGCGGCGAAGGATGACGAGCGTGTCGCCGCGCATCTTGACGATGTCGCCCTCGTCGACCGCCGCTTCCTGATTGTTGGTGATGCTCGCCGCCTTCCCTGCCGGGAGCGGGGCAACGGGCGTGGCGGCGACGGGGGCGCCCGCGGTCGGCGGCCCCGAGGGCGGCGGCGGCGGCGGGGAATACATGACGGGCTCCGGAACCGGCATCGGCGGCGGCGGCTCCTCCTCGCGCCTCAGGCGGCGCAGATAGGCGCGGAGCTCGGCATCGGAGCGGAAGGCGGTGAGGCTGCCGCGCGGCTTGCTCGCCTTGCCGTCCCCGCCGGGGGGCTGGGCGGCGGTGGGGCCGCCGAGGGAGAGGAGTGCCAGGCCGACGAGGATCAGGGGGGTACGCAAGGGCTTCTCCCATATTATGTTCTGGATACATCGTATCGTTGCCGCCGGTCGAGGCAAGGGGCCAAAAAATGCTGTGCATAAATGGCGCGATACCCCTTCGCTTCCGGACGCCGGGACCCTAGTCTCCAGCCATGAGCGGGGAGGAAAGCTTCGACGAATTCGAGACGGCGGCGCCGGTCCGGGAGGCGGACCGGCTGACGCTCGACCTCGAGGGGTGGGAAGGGCCGCTCGACCTTCTGCTGACCCTGGCGCGCTCGCAGAAGGTCGATCTGGCGAAAATCTCGATCCTCGCTTTGGTCGAGCAATATCTCGCCTTCATCGCCGACGCCAAGAAGCTCAAGCTCGAGATCGCGGCCGACTATCTGGTGATGGCGGCGTGGCTCGCCTACCTCAAATCCTGCCTGCTTCTGCCGCGCGACCAGGAGGCCGATCCGAGCCCCGAGGAGCTGGCGATGCGGCTCCAGCTGCGGCTTCAGCGGCTTTCGGCGATGCGCGAGGCCGGGGCGAGGCTGCTCGGCCGCGACCGGCTCGGCCGCGACGTCTTCCTGCGCGGAGCGCCCGAAGGGCTTCGGGTGGTCCGCAAGTCGCTGTGGCAGGCGGAGCTTTACGACATCATCGCCGCCTACGGCTCGGTCCGGGCGCGGAGCGAGCCGGCCTTCCACATCGTCGCCCGGCGGCCGGTCATGACCCTCGAGGAGGCGCTGGTCCGGGTCGAGCGGATGATCGGCGCCAGGCTGGAATGGACCCGGATCGAGGCCTTCCTCCCCGACACCCAGGACGGCGAGTTCCGCAAGTCCGCGCTCGCCTCGAGCTTCGTCGCCGCCCTGGAGCTGGCCCGCAAGGGCCGGGTCGAGCTCGACCAGAAAGGGGCGTTCGAGCCCCTCTTCATCAGGGCGGCGTGAGGAAAATGGGGACAGTTACCGATTTCCGGCCGGCGGCATCCACAGGCGGGGCGCGGTCTCGGGAAATTGGTAACTGTCCCTATTTTCTGGAAGGCGTGGGATGATCGGGATGGACGACAGCCTGCGCGCCGTCGAGGCGGTGCTGTTCGCGGCCGAGGAGCCGATGAGCGCCGACGACATCGCCGCCCATGTCGGGCCGGAGGTCGACGTCGCCGCGGCGCTGGCGGAGCTCGCCCGCCATTATGACGGGCGCGGGATCGAGCTGGTCGAGCGCGGCCGGCGCTGGCATTTCCAGACCGCGCCCGACCTCGCCTTCATCCTCAGGCGCGAGCGCGACGAGACCCGCAAGCTGTCGCGCGCCGCGGTCGAGACCCTCGCCATCGTCGCCTATCACGAGCCGGTCAGCCGCGCCGAGATCGAGGCGATACGCGGGGTCCAGATCTCGAAGGGCACGCTCGACGTGCTGATGGAGGCGGGCTGGGTCCGGCCGGCGGGAAGGCGCGAGGCGCCCGGCCGCCCGCTCATCTACGCCACCACCCCCGCCTTCCTCGCCCATTTCGGCCTCGAGAGCCGGCGCGACCTGCCCGGCCTCGACGACCTCAAGGCGGCGGGCCTGCTCGACCCGATCGACGCCGCGATGGAGCAGCTCGGGCTGGCGGAGCTGGACGACGAAGAGGAATGACAGGGGTTGGGCTGGAAACTCGCTCTCAGCAGGACTAGGTACGCCTCAACGCGATTGGAGACAGATCATGGGCGGGTTGAGTATTTGGCACTGGCTGGTCGTCGGCGTGATCATCCTGCTGCTGTTCGGCAAGGGCCGCTTCTCCGAGATGATGGGCGACGTCGCCAAGGGGCTGAAGAGCTTCAAGAAGGGAATGAGCGAGGATGAGGAAGCGGCCGCCGCCCGCAAGGCGGAGCCGCCGCGGATCACCGAGGCCAAGACCGTCGACGCGCCCGCCGAGCGAATCCACGACGCCGAAGTCGGCGATCGCCGCGAGCCCTAGGACGGGACCCGAGACCTCGCGCGAAGGGCGCGCCTGATGTTCGACATCGGCTATACCGAGCTTCTCGTCATCGCCATCGTCGCGTTGGTGGTGATCGGGCCCAAGGACCTGCCGCGGGTGATGCGCACCGTCGGCCAGTGGGTCGGCCGCGCGCGCGGCATGGCGCGCCATTTCCGCTCCGGAATCGACACGATGATGCGCGAAGCCGAGCTCGAGGAGATGGAGAAGAAATGGCGCGAGGAGAATGCGCGGATCCTCGCCGAGCATCCGTTCGCCGAGCCGCTCGTCGACCCCGACGCGCTTGCGGCGCCGGCCGAGCTCCCGCCGCCCGACGAGCCGGCGCCTGAACCGGCGCCTGAACCGGAGGAGGCGAAGCCCGCCTCGCCGGCCGGCGGTCCGCTGCCATGAGCGACATCGACGAGAGCCGCGCTCCGCTGATGGAGCATCTCGTGGAGCTGAGGAAGCGGCTCATCCGCTCCTTCCTCGCGCTCGGGGTCGCCTTCGCGGTCTGCTATTATTATTCCGATTTCCTCATCTCGTTTCTCGCCCAGCCTCTCGCCGACGCTTTCGGGGATCATCAGGGCAAGCTCATCTACACCAAGCTGTACGAAGCCTTTTTCGTGAAGGTGCGGGTCGCCTTCTTCGGCGCCTTCTTTCTCGCCTTCCCGATCATCGCCAACCAGATCTGGCTGTTCGTCGCCCCGGGCCTCTACGCCAAGGAGAAGAGGGCCTTCCTGCCCTTCCTGCTCGCGACTCCGGTGCTGTTCGTGATGGGCGGCGCGCTCGCTTATTATTTCGTCATGCCGACGGCCTTCCGCTTCTTCCTCCAATATCAGGGCAATATCGGCGGCATCCAGCAGGAGGCGCTGCCCGCGATCGGCGACTATCTCAGCCTGGTCATGCAGTTCGTCCTCGCGTTCGGGGTCGCCTTCCTTCTGCCGGTGCTGCTGATGCTGCTCGAGCGGGCCGGGCTGGTCACCCGCGACCAGCTCAGGCGCGGGCGCCGCTACGCCATCCTCATCGCCTTCATCGTCGCCGCGATCGCGACCCCGCCGGACGTGATCAGCCAGCTCATGCTCGCGATCCCGCTTATCTTCCTCTACGAACTGTCGCTGATCGCGATCTGGTTCACGGAGCGGAAGCGGGAGAAGGAGAAGGCGATCGCGCCTCCGGTCTAACGTCGTCCCAGCGGAGGCTGGGACCCCAGCGGGTGAAGGGCTCGGCGGTCTTCACCCCATGGGGCCCCAGCCTTCGCTGGGGCGACGGACGTTCGGCGCGCCCAGCGCTCGGCTCGGCGGCGTAATCTTTCGTAAACCTCGTCTCTTTAGACTTTCTTAACCTTTTCGGGTGCTGAGTCGCCCGTGGAGCGGGGGCGAACGCAAAGGAGGCCATCATGGCCGGTCGCCGCAACTCTTCCCGTCCCGCCCGGGTCGCCCTGATTTCAGCCCTCCCGCCCGCCGGCACCCGCCGCTGGGTCGCCCGCCGCAAGGCGCAGGTGGTCGAAGCGGTGCTGAGCGGAATGCTCAGGCTCGACGAGGCGCTGAGGCGCTACGAGCTCAGCATCGAGGAGTTCAGCGCGTGGAAGCGCCGCTTCTACCGCTCCGGCGTCGAAGGCCTGCGCATGGGCCCGCGCCTTCGCCATGACTGAGCCGCTCCTCCCCGAGCCGGCGGTCAGCCCCTTGCTTCGCAAGCCCGGCACGCGCCGCCGGCTGCTTCTGATCGACGACGAGCTTTCGGTGGCCCGGTTCATCGCCCACGCCGCCGAGGAATGCGGCCACGAGGCGATCATCACCGTCACCGCCGAGAGCTTCAGGAGCCAGTATCTGGCCTGCGATCCCGACGTCGTCGTGCTCGACCTCGCCTTGCCGAGAAGCGACGGGGTCGAGCTCCTGCGCTTCCTCGCCGAGGAGAAATGCCGGGCCCTGGTCCTTCCGATCAGCGGCTTCGACGAGCGCGTGCTCGAGGCGGCGATGCGGCTCGGCACCGCGCTCGGGCTGCGCATGGCCGGGCCGTTGCAGAAGCCGGTGCGGCTCCAGCAGCTGATGGACGCGATGCAGGGGCGGGAGGCGCAGGATGCGGTCTGCATCGGTTTCTGAAGCCGAGCTCCTCACCGAGCTTCAGCTGGCGGTCGAGCGGGACGAGCTGTCGCTGCTCTACCAGCCCAAGGTGTCGGTCGCGCACAACCGGCTGGTCGGGGTGGAAGCGCTGGCGCGCTGGCCGCACCGCACGCTCGGCCTGGTCGAGCCGTCGACCTTCGTCCCGCTCGCCGAGCGCTACGGCCTGATCGACGAGCTGACCGACTGGGTGCTCCGGCGCGGGCTCAAGCAGTGGGTGACCTGGAGCGAGCAGGGGCTACGGACCAACATCGCCTTCAACGTCTCGGCGCTGAGCCTTCGCGACGTCTATTTTCCCGATTATCTTCACCGGCTCTGCCAGACCGAAGGCGTTCCGGCCGGCGCCCTCACGATCGAGGTGACCGAGGGGGCGACCCAGCATCTGGTCCGGCTGCTCGACACTTTGACCCGGTTCCGGCTGAAGGGGATGAGCCTTGCCCTCGACGATTTCGGTACGGGTTATTCCTCGCTGCTCCAGCTTCGGCAGCTGCCCTATAGCGAGCTCAAGGTCGATCAATGCTTCGTCAGCGACGCGGTGCGCTCGCGCGAATCGCGGCTGATCGTGAAAGCGGTGATCGACCTTGCCCACGGCCTCGGCCTCACCGCGACCGCGGAAGGGGTCGAGGATTCCGAGACCCTGGATCTGCTCGCCGAGCTCGGCTGCGATCATGCCCAGGGCTATTTCATCGCCCGGGCGATGGAAGGATGGGAGCTTGCGCCGTGGCTGGTCGAGGCGGATGGCGAGGGCGTGGTGCCGATCGCTTCGGCGAGGCGGGCCGGCTGAAGCGCCCGGGCGGGCGGATTTTGTAGGCGTGGCGTTCGAAGAAAGTTGGGGAGGGTTTCGCCATGCGGCGGTTGCGTCTTGTCTGTTCCACGGCCGTGCTCGCGGCGGCGGCGGCGTGCCAGAAGGTG
>DASTFN010000027.1:0-6193 GCA_035719905.1 Allosphingosinicella sp. | reverse complement strand
TAGCCCTGACCGCCTCTCCGCCCCGTCATGGCCGTTGCCAGTAGCGAGTTTGGACCCTCGGGGCTTGGCGGCAGGATTCAACCTCAGTTCAGCGATGTATCCAGCCGAGCCGTTCGGGCAGCCGCACGGCCTCGTCGCCGTCGGTCAGCCGAAGACCTGAGCCTTCGGTCAGACTCCCGATCCGGCTGAGTGGGAGCCCCAGCTCGTCCTGTAGCGCGAGGATCTCCGCCACCCGCTGCGGCGGCGCGGCGAACAGCAGCTCGTAATCGTCGCCCGCCGTCGCGGCCGCCAGCCGGGCCTCCCGCCCGTCGCCGACCGCGGCCAGCAAGGCCTCCGACAGCGGCACCAGCGCGAGATCGATCTCGACCGCGGTTCCGCTTGCCGCCGCAAGCCGCGAGGCGTCGATCAGGAGCCCGTCCGACACGTCCATCATCGCCCCGACCAGGGGCGCCAGCCTTTGCCCCGCTTCCAGCCTCGGCCGCGGGTTGCGGTAGCGCTCGACCAGCGCCTCGCCGAGCCCGCGCAGGCCGGCGCCGGAATCGCCGATCGTGCCGCTCACCCAGAGAGGATCGCCCGGCTTGCCGCCGCCGCGCGACGGCACCGGCCCGTCCGACTCGCCGATCGCGGTCAGCGCCAGCGTCCGAGCGCCTCCGCCGCGCACCGTGTCGCCGCCGAGCAGCGGAAGGTTGAAAGCGCTCAATGCGGCGGCGAGGCCGGCGGCGAAGGCTTCGTCCCACTCGTCCTCGCCGAGGCTGTAGCCGAGCAGGACCCCAAGCGGACGGGCGCCCTTGGCGGCGAGGTCGGAGAGGTTCACGGCGACGAGCTTCCAGGCGACGTCGCCGGGCGGGTCGTCGGGACGGTAGTGGACGCCCTCGACCAGCATGTCGTGGGTGAGGACGAGGCTGCGGCCGCCGAACTCGAGCATTGCGGCGTCGTCGGCGAGGCCGCGGGCGGCGGGGTGGGTGGCCAGCGCCTTGAGCGATTCGATGAAGTCGGATTCGGACGACATGGATCGTCATTGCGAGGAGCGAAGCGACGAAGCAATCCAGGTTGGGGCGCACGCGCCTCTGGATTGCGTCGCTACGCTCGCAATGGCGCTACTTCCGGACGTCCTTCGCCACGGCGTCGAGGATGCCGTTGACGAAGCCGGCCTCCTTCTGGCCGTAGAAGGCCTTGGCGACGTCGACATATTCCGAGATGACGCTTCCGGTCGGGACGTCGATCCGCGCCGCCAGCTCGTAGGCGCCGGCGCGCAATATCTGGCGCATCGGCCGGTCGAGGCGGTCGAGCGGCCAATCCGGGGTCAGCCGGGCGGCGATCGCCTTGTCGAGCTCGGCCTCCCGGGCGGCGACTCCGCTGACCAGATCGTCGAAGAAATCGACCTCGGCATCGGCATATTCGACGCCTTCGATGGTCGCTCCGAGGCGATGATGGTGGAATTCGTGGAGCAGCTTGGGCACCGGAGTCCGCTCCATCTCGCGCTGGTAGAGCGCCTGGACGGCGGCGAGCCGGGCGGCGGAACGGGATCTCGAACGGGTGGAGTGGGAGGACATGGTCGGCGCGCCATAGCGGCGGCGGGGAGGGGGAGGGAAGCGCTTTCGGAAGACTTGACACTGGCCGGCGGCGGGCGTGTGGCCCGCTTATGGACCAGGATCTCCACGTCTCCACTATCGCCCACCTCATCCAGCTGGCGATCGCGCCCGTTTTCCTGCTCGCCGGAATCGCCGGGATATTGAACGTTCTCGCCCAGCGCCTGGCCCGGGTCGTCGACCGCGGCCGGAGCCTCGAGCGCGACTTCGTCTCGTTCGACGAATCGACCCGGGAGCGGGCCAGCGAGGAGCTTTTGATCATCATCCGCCGGATGCGGATCGTGAACCTGGCCATCACCGCCTGTACGGCCAGCGCCCTGTTCGTCTGCCTGGTGGTCGCGATCCTGTTCGTCGCCGATCTCGCCCAGGTCGCCTTCGCCCGGCCGATCGCCGTCCTGTTCGTCATCGCGATGAGCCTGCTCATCGTCGGACTGACCCTCTTCCTCGCCGAGATCCGCCTGGCCGCGCGCTTCGTCAGCATCCGCCACGACCTCCTTCCCCTGCCCGGGCGCGACCGCTCGACAGGGGAATGAGCGGGGCCTAGGCTCCGGCCCGATGGCCAGCACCGATACCGCCTTCGCCGGACCGATCCCCGAATATTACGACCGCTGCCTCGGGCCCTTCCTGTTCGAGCCCTATGCCGCCGATCTCGCCGGCCGCGCCGCCGCGCTGCGGCCGGGGCGGATCCTGGAGACCGCGGCCGGCACCGGCATCGTCACAACGGCGCTGGCGGCGGCGCTCCCGGACTCGCAGATCGTCGCCACCGATCTCAACCCCGACATGCTCCGGGTGGCGGCGCGCAAGCTCGATCCGGAGCGCGTGACCTTCGCGCCGGCGGACGCCCAGTCGCTTCCTTTCCCCGATGCCGCCTTCGACCTGGTCGTCTGCCAGTTCGGGGCGATGTTCTTTCCCGACCGGGTCGCCGCCTATCGCGAGGCGCGCCGGGTGCTTCGGCCGGGCGGGGCCTTCCTGTTCAACGTCTGGGACCGGCTCGACGCCAATCCGGCCTCGCAGGCCGTGGCCGAGGCGGTCGCCGCTTTGTTCCCCGGCGATCCGCCCAGCTTCATCGACCGGGTGCCCTTCGGCTATCACGACAAGGCCGCGATCGAGGCCGATTTGCGCTCGGCCGGCTTCGCGCGGATCGAGTCGGAAACCGTGGCGAGGCGCAGCCGCGGAAGCGCCCGCGACGTCGCGCCCGGCCTGTGCCAGGGCTCGCCGCTGCGCGCGGAGATCGAGGCGCGAGCGCCCGAGCGGCTCGACGAAGCCACCGATGCGGCCCTGGCCGAGCTGATCCGCCGCTGCGGCGATCCGGTCGACGCCGCCATGTCGGCCCACGTCTTCACCGCCCGCGGCTGAATATGCTCGCTCTCCTCTTCGCCTCTGCAATTGCGGGTGAGGACGTCGCCGAGATCCGCCGGCTGCGGGCGCAGTCGAACGCCGCCATCGCCGCGCACCGGCCGACGGAGGTGCGGCGCCTGCTTGCCGACGATTATACGGCTCTGCCGGGCTCGTCCGGCCGGCCGCTCGATGCCGACCAGACCGAGCGGCGCCTCGCCGCCGCCTTCGCCGATCCCACTTTCGTCACCTACGTGCGGACGCCCGGCTGGGTCGGCGTCGCGTCGTCGGGCAAGCGTGCGGCGGAGACCGGTGCCTGGTACGGCCTGTGGCGCAAGCCTGACGGAAATATGCGATTGAGCGGCGTCTATCAGGCGACCTGGGTGCCGAGCGCGGGGAGCTGGCGGCTGCTCAACGAAAGCTTCGTGACCCTCCGCTGCGGCGGCAGCAAGGCCTGCGGCGAGGTCGATTGACGCCCCGCGCTTGCGCAAAGCTGAAAAGCGGTTCAACTTCGTTCGCCGGGGAGAAGCTATGGCGACGATTGCGGCCAACGGCGACAAGGAGCCGCGCACCGAGCGCGGGCGCAAGACCCTTCGGCGGCTGATCGAGGCGGCCGCGGCCGAGTTTGGCGAGCGCGGCTTCCACGAGGCGGCGATCACCGGGATCACCCGCCGCGCCGGAGTCGCGCTCGGCACCTTCTACACCTATTTCGAGAGCAAGGAGGAGGTGTTCCGGGCCCTCGTCCTCGACATGAGCCGCGCCACCCGCGCCCATGTCGCCGAGGCGGTGAAGGGGGCGCCCGACCGGCTTGCGGCGGAGCGCATCGGCCTCGAGGCGTTCATCGCCTTCACCCGCCGCCACCCCGAGCTCTACCGGATCATCGAGGAAGCGCAGTTCGTCGCCCACGACGTCTATCGCGAGCATTATCTCAGCTTCGCCGACGCCTATCGCCGCAATCTCGCCGGAGCGCGCGAGCGCGGCGAGATCGCCAACGGCGCTCACGGCGCGCGCGAGGACGAGGCGCGCGCCTGGGCGCTGATCGGGATGAGCGTCTTCCTCGGCATGCGCTACGGCCTGTGGGACGAGGATCTGAGCCCCGCCGAGGTCGCCGACATCGCCATCGATCTGGTGTCGGAGGGGCTGAGGAAGAGGTAATGTTCGCGGACCTCCCCGATCTGATCGCGCGCCGGGCCGAGCTGACCGGGGAGTCGGTCGCGATCGAGGAGCTGGCGACCGGCCGGAGCCTCACTTATGCCGAGCTCGACGATCGCGCCGCCCGGGTCGCAAGCCTGCTCGAGGCGCGCGGAGTCGGCGAGGGCGACCGGGTCGCCATCCTCTGCCGCAACCGCCTCGCTTTCTTCGAAGCCCTGTTCGGCTGCGCCCGGCTCGGAGCGATATTGGTGCCTTTGAACTGGCGGATGCCGCCGGCCGAGCTCGATCCCCTGCTCGACCATTGCGGCCCGCGCCTGCTCCTCCACGGCGGCGAGGACAGGGCCGTCGTTCGTCGTCTCGCCGGCCCGCCGCCGGCGCTCGACCTCGACGACGGCTATCAGGCGCTGGTCGAAGCCGCGGTTCCGCGGCGGCGCCGGAGCCACTGGCCGGCCGAGGGCATCTGGTATCTGCTCTACACGTCCGGGACGACCGGTCGTCCGAAAGGCGTCATCTACACCTACAAGATGGCGCTCGCGAACCTGGTCAACATCGGCACCGCCATCGGCCTCGGCGCATCCGACACCACCTTGAGCTTCCTCCCCCATTTCCACACCGCCGGGATCAATCTCCATGCGCTTCCGACCCTGCTCCAGGGCGGCCGGGTCCTCCTCCTGCCCGGCTTCGAGGCGGAGGCGGTGGTGAAGCTTCTCGAGGCGCGGCGGGTCGACACCTTCTTCGCCGTTCCGACCGTCTACCAGGCGCTGGCCGACCATCCCCGCTTCAGCCGGGCGCCGCTCGACCATGTCCGCCACTGGGGCTGCGGCGGGGCGCCGCTGCCCGATTCGCTCGCCCGCCGCTGCCGCGACCTGGGCCTGAGGGTCTGCAACGGCATGGGCATGACCGAGACCGGCCCGACCGCCTTCCTCGCCGCTCCGGCCGATGCGTGGGACCGGATCGGCTCGGTCGGCAAGCCTCAGCTCCTGGTCAGCGCGCGGATCGTCGGCGAAGACGGCGAGGACGTAAGCGACGGCGAGGTCGGCGATCTTCTGTTCGCCGGCCCGGCGGTGACTCCGGGCTATTGGAGCGATGCCGAGGCGACTCTCGCCGCCTTCACCGCCGACGGCTGGCTGAAATCGGGCGACCTCGCCCGCTGCGACGCGCAAGGCTTCTACTGGGTCGCCGGGCGGCGCAAGGAAATGTTCATCTCGGGCGGCGAGAACGTCTATCCGGCCGAGGTCGAGAACGTTCTGGCGGGCCACCCGGCGGTGGCGGAGGCGGCGGTGGTCGCCGCGCCGGACCCGCGCTGGGGCGAGGTGGGATGCGCCTTCCTCCGCCTCGCCGAGGGGCCGCCACGGCCGTCGGAGGCCGAGCTCCAGGCCTGGTGCCGGGCCCGCCTCGCCGCCTACAAGGTGCCGGCCAGCTTCGAATATGTCGACGACTTCCCGCGCACCGCCGCGGGCAAGGTGCAGAAGCATTTGCTGGCCTGCGCGCCGGGGGCCGAATCCTCGCGGGAATCGGTCGTGGCCTGAGGAATCCTCCCCGGCCTTTGCCGGGGAGGGGGACCGCACGAAGTGCGGTGGAGGGGTTCTCGCTGAGTCCGAAGACCCCTCCACCGGCTTTCAGCCGGTCCCCCTCCCCCGCAAATGCGGGGGAGGAATTAGCATCAGGGCAGGAAGTCGCTCTGAGCGAGCGAACCGCCGGTGACGGTGAGCTGGATGACCAGGTCGGCGGCGCCGTCGCCGTTGGTGTCGCCCTCGACGAACCATGAGCCGTTATTCTGATAGGCCCGAAGCTCGCCCGCCGAGCCGCTGAACGCATTGGACCCGATCCAGCTGAACGCCTGGTCGCCCGCCGCGCTGCTGTTCGCATCGACTCGGCTGAGGTCGATCTTGTCGCTCCCGGCGGCGAAGTCGAGGATATGATCCATCGCGCCCGCATTGGAATCCGCCGTGCCGTCGTAGCGGAAGGTGTCCGCCCCGCCGTTGCCGGTCAGCTGGTCCGCGCCGAGATTGCCGTGGATGAGGTCGGCATTGGCGCCGCCCTTGAGCGTATCGGCCGCCTTGCCGCCGAACAGGCGAAGGAAGCCGTCCGTCTCCTGGCTGGCATCGAGCACCATG
>DASTFN010000026.1:0-2019 GCA_035719905.1 Allosphingosinicella sp. | reverse complement strand
GAGCGTTCTTCGCGGGCCCAAGACTCCTACGGCCACCCGGCGCCGGGCGCCGGCGCGTCTGCGGTCAGTACCTTGCCGGTGCGCGGCCCCTTACCGATCTTCTCGGTGCCGCCAAACTCGGCCGCCATCATGAACAGGGTGGAGCGATCCGGACCACCCAGGATGCAGGCGAAGCAGAAGCGGTCGAGCTCGATCGCCTGCAGGACTTCGCCGCCCTCGCGAATGCGGAGGCAGCGATTGCCGGCTCCGGCCCAGACCGCGCCCTCCGCGTCGATGCAGATGCCGTCGGGAGGCCCGTCGAGCTCGGCCCACACTCGCCGATTCGTGAGATCACCCTCGGCCTCGATGTCGAACGCCGTCAGCTTGGTGGCATAGGACTCGGCGATGATCAGCGTCGAGCCATCGGGAGTGACCGCCATGCCGTTGGGAAACGCGACCCCGTCCGCCACCTGGCGGGCCGAGCCCTCAGGGGTGACGAGAGCGACGATCCCGGGCCTGAATTCCTCGCCGGCCATCAGGTCGAACTCAATGTTGTTCAGGTAGGCGTTGCCGCGGCCGTCGACGACGATCTCGTTCCAGTCATGCTCGGACAGGCTGCTGAGATCGACGTGGGTCACAAGCGACCCGTCGGGCTCCATGCGAATCAGCTCTTGCCCGCTCGTGATCAGCATCGGCCCGTTCGGCAGCCAGTCGATTGAGAAGGGAAGCGAATGGACTTCGGTGATCACCTCGCTGTTTTCCTCCAGATCGAGTGCGATCACCTCCTCGGCGACCCAATCCGAGAACCAAAGACGGCCCTCGTGCCATCGCGGTGACTCGCCGAGCCCGATCCCGGTCATCAGGGTTCGCAGCTCAGACATTGAAGACACCTCCAGTTCAACACTCTCTCCAAAGCCGCCGGGCTGTCGGAGTAGCTCAGAGAAATCGCTTTGGACGAGGAGCGGTACGCGCTACGCATACGAGGCAGCCCTCGAGGCAGCCCTGATTCCTGACCGCTCTCGGTCCTCGCGCCGGCGACGGTCTTGACCGCCCAGCGGACAAAATGTACGGTTTTCGCTGACGCCGACGACGGACTCAGCCTGTGCCACGTAGCCGACAACCCCGAGCGCGGCAGGAGTCCCGCCGCGAGCGGATTGGGCTGTGACGGGCGGGATGGGCGCCAATCCGGAGGAGCCGGAGAAGGTCGTCTCTGAGGACGGCACGCCAATCGCTTTCTGGCGAAGCGGCGAAGGACCACCGCTTGTGCTGATTCACGGCGCCGCCGCCGACCACAGCCGCTGGGCCCCGGTGCTCCCGTCGCTTGAGGAGCACTTCAGCGTCTTGGCGATCGACCGGCGCGGCCGCGGACAGAGCGGCGACGCGGATGGATACGCAATCGAGCGCGAGTACGAGGACGTTGCCGCGGTGGCCGAGCGGGCCGGGGATGAGGTGAACCTGCTGGGGCACTCCTACGGCGGAATCTGCGCGCTGGAGTCGGCGCTGCTCACCGACAGGGTGCGCAAGCTCGTTCTCTACGAGCCCCCGATGGGGTTCCTGGCCTCGCCCCCCGAGGTGGTCGACCGACTCCAGACGTTGCTCGACGAAGGCAACCGCGATGAGCTGGTGGCCTTCTTCATGCACGAGGTGGCCGGGCTTCCCTCCGATCAGGTCGAATTGCTGCGCTCTCTGCCGGCGTGGGAGGCGCGACTGGCGGTGGCCCATACGATTCCCCGAGAGGAGCGAGCGAGCCGGGAGTACGTCTTCGACGCGGATCGCTTTCGCGACCTTGATGTTCCGACGCTCTTCCTCCAGGGCGGCGACAGTCCCGCCCCCTTCAACGCGGCCGGCGAAGCAGTGCGGGCGGCGCTGGCAGACTGTCGCGTCGTCGTCATGCCAGGTCAGCGGCATGCCGCGATGGATACCGGCACGGAGCTGTTCACGGCCGAGGTGCTGAGCTTTCTGGAAGCGGCCTAGAAGCTGAAAGCGCCGGTCCGCTGCGGCGGATAGACATTGATGCGGGCATCAAGCGGGCATCAATCT
>DASTFN010000025.1:0-153996 GCA_035719905.1 Allosphingosinicella sp. | reverse complement strand
AGCCTCCCCCGTATGACGGGGGAGGTGAATCTCTGGACCGGTCACTGCGTTGACACTCCGGGGCCTGCTCTCTATCTCTGGCTGGGACGGCGGGCCGTAGTGCCCGCCTAAGTCATTACAATATCGAGGTTTTCATGCTGGGTGCGCTGGCCCGCAGCCTGTTCGGCACCGCCAATGATCGCATCGTCAAAGGCTTCGACAAGCCGGTGGCGAAGATCAATGCACTCGAGCCCGAGCTCGCCAAGCTCACCGACGAGCAGCTGCGCGCCAAGACCACCGAGTTCCGCGAACGACTGGCCAAGGGCGAGAGCCTGGACGACCTCCTGGTCGAGGCCTTCGCCGTGGTGCGCGAGGCGGCCAAGCGCACGCTGGGCCAGCGTCACTTCGACGTGCAGCTCAAGGGCGGCATGGTCCTGCACGAGGGCAAGATCGCCGAGATGAAGACCGGCGAAGGCAAGACCCTGGTCGCCACCCTCCCGGTCTATCTCAACGCCCTCGAAGGCAAGGGCGTGCACGTCGTGACCGTGAACGACTACCTGGCCAAGCGCGACTCCGAATGGATGGGCCAGATCTACCAGTTCCTCGGCCTCACCGTCGGCGTGATCGTGCACGAGCTCGACGACGAGCAGCGCAAGGCGGCCTACGCCTGCGACGTCACCTACGGCACCAACAACGAGCTGGGCTTCGACTACCTGCGCGACAACATGAAGTTCCGCCTGGACGCCATGGCCCAGCGGCCCTTCAACTACGCCATCGTCGACGAGGTCGATTCGATCCTGATCGACGAGGCGCGCACGCCGCTCATCATCTCCGGCCCGGCCGAGGATTCCTCGGAGCTCTATCGCCGCGCCGACACGGTGATCCCGCGGCTCAAGGCCGACGCCTTCGAGAAGGACGAGAAGAACCGCACCGTCGTCCTGACCGACGCCGGCGTCGAGGCGGTCGAGGACATCCTGCGCGGCGACGGGCTCCTGCCGGAAGGCATCAGCCTTTACGCGCCGAACCAGGTCACCGTGCTGCACCACGTCACCCAGGCGCTGCGCGCCCACAAGCTGTTCGCGCGCGACACCGACTACATCGTCAAGGACGGCCAGGTCGTCATCATCGACGAGTTTACCGGTCGCATGATGGCGGGCCGGCGCTACTCCGAGGGCCTGCACCAGGCGCTCGAGGCCAAGGAGAAGGTCGAGATCCAGCGCGAGAACCAGACGCTGGCCTCGATCACCTTCCAGAACCTGTTCCGCATGTATCCCAAGCTGGCCGGCATGACCGGCACGGCACTGACCGAAGCCGCCGAGTTCGGCGAGATCTACAGGCTCGAGGTCGTCGAGATCCCGACCAACGTCGCGGTCGGCCGCAAGGACGCCGACGACGAGATCTATCGCACGATCAGCGACAAGACGCGCGCCATCGTCAAGCTCGTCCAGGACTGCCGCGAGCGCCAGCAGCCGATGCTGGTCGGCACGGTGTCGATCGAGAAGTCGGAGGCGCTATCGGAGGAACTGAAGAAGGCCAAGATCCCGCACAACGTGCTGAACGCGCGCTATCACGAGCAGGAAGCCGAGATCGTGGCTCAGGCCGGCCGCCCGGGCGCCATCACCATCGCCACCAACATGGCCGGCCGCGGCACCGACATCCAGCTGGGCGGCAACGCCGACATGCTGGTGCGCCAGTCCGAGCCCGAGATCACGGCCAAGTTCGCCGACGAGGCCGCCCGCAAGGCCGAGATCGAGCGCGTCGCGGCCGAGATCAGGGCCGAGGTGTTGCGCAATCGCGAGATCGTGCTCAAGGCCGGCGGCCTCTACGTGGTCGGCACCGAGCGCCACGAGAGCCGGCGCATCGACAACCAGCTGCGCGGCCGCTCGGGCCGCCAGGGCGACCCCGGCCTGTCGCGCTTCTACCTAAGCCTCGACGACGATCTGCTTCGGATTTTCGGTCCGCAGACCATGTTCGCCCGGCTGATGAACAAGAATCTCGAGGATGGCGAGGCGATCGTCAGCCCCTGGATCTCGAAGGCGATCGAGACCGCCCAGAAGAAGGTCGAGGCGCGCAATTACGACATCCGCAAGCAGGTCGTCGAATATGACGACGTCATGAACGACCAGCGCAAGGTCATTTACGAGCAGCGCGCCGACATCATGGACGCCGCCACCGTCGGCGACGTCGTCACCGACATGCGCGCCGAGACGGTCAACGCCATCGTCGGCGAAGCCTGCCCGCCCAACACCTATCCCGAGCAATGGGACATCCCTTTGCTCAAGGAGCGCGTGGAAGAGGTGTTCGCCATGCAGCCGCCGATCGACGACTGGCTCCAGGAGGAGGCGGTCGACCCCGAATTGCTGCTCGAGCGAATCCAGAAGCTCGCCGACGAGGCCGTCGAGGAAAAGGCGAAGGCGCTCCCGGAAGAGAGCTACATCCAGATCGAGAAGAGCATCCTCCTCCAGTCGTTGGACCATCACTGGAAGGAGCATCTGGCGATGCTCGACGCGCTGAGGCAGGTCATCCACCTGCGCGCCTACGCCCAGCGCAAGCCCATCGACGAATATAAGCACGAGGCCTTCCAGCTGTTCGAGCGGATGCTCGCCTCGATCCGCGAGGACGTCACCCGGACGTTCGGCCGGGCGGTGTTCACGATGCAGCAGCCCGACGCGCTGTCCGAGCTGCCGGTGCTGCCCGACTTCATCACCCACCATATCGACCCGTTCACCGGCGACGACGACACCGCGGACATCGACGCCGGCACCGGCGCCATCCTGTCCAAGCTGCCGCCGCTCCAGTCGGCCCGGCCGGAAATGCCGGCGGGGACGTTCGACGTCGTCGAGGCCGACATGCCCAAGGTCAGCCGCAACGCCCCGTGCCCGTGCGGCTCGGGCCAGAAGTTCAAGCACTGCCACGGCCAGCTGGCGTAGGAAAAAGGGCCGGCGGGGAGGGGACACCCGCCGGCCCAATTTCGTCATCCCAGCGAAGGCTGGGATCCCAGCGAGAATTAGCGCTGCGCCTTTCACCCCGTGGGGTCCCACCCTTCGCTGGCACGACGGGGCAGGGCGATCACGCCATCTTGAAGCCTTCCCGGTTCATCGCGCTGGTCAGCCTGGCGTTCTGCTCCTCGCTCAGGACCTGCTTGAAGGCGGGGAAGACCTCGTCTTCCTCCATCCGGATATGCTCTTCGAGCATGGCGCGGAAATCGCGGACCCGGGCCAGCCATCCTGGGCCGTCCTTCGCCAGATTCTCCAGCTCGTAGAGATAGGTCTTCACATAGCCGTGCTCGGCGTTGAGGGCGTCGGCGTCATGGACGCTGTTGGCCTGCCTGAGCGCCGGGTAGATGATCGTCTCTTCCTCGTGCGCATGCTTGGTGAGCGCATATTTCAGCTTCATCAGCAAAGCGGTGCGCAAGGTGGTCTGGCTGTCGCCGGTCGCCTCGATCTGGTCGAAGACGGCGAGGGTGGCCTTATGCTCGGCCTTGAGCGCCTCGAACCAGTCGCCGGCGGCGGCCGACGGCATCTGCATCAGGAACTTGCGGCCGAAATTGGCGGCGATCCCGACCGCGGCGCCCGCGATCGCGGCGCCGGCGAGGACTCCGGCATTGCCGCCGCCCCAGGAGAAAGCGCTGCGCTCGCTGGTGAAGCGGCCGTCGCTGTCGCGCCTCGTCGCGCCGCCGCGATTGTTGCCGCCGCTCGAGCGCGACCTGCTGCTCTGCTTCGATACCGTCTTGGTCGCCATGACAGGCCTCCTATGTGAAACTCGGCGGCTGAACCCGTGGCGACGGGCTCGGGTTCCGGCTGGCGACTGATCAAATCAGCATAGGTTTCAGATCGTTACTGGCCCGTTTTCAGATATTGCGCCGAGGCGTTGCGCGCTCGCGTCGGTTCGCTTGGGGTCCCCAGGCCGCCTTCCAGGCGACGGCGACGGAGGCGTGCAAGGCGATGGGGCCGGCTTAGGCTCCGTCATTCCGGCGAAAGCCGGAATCCATGAACCCCGACGTTCGAGCATCGACTCCGGCGTCCGTGTTCATGGATCCCGGATCAAGTCCGGGATGACGATATTAGTGCCGGGTGCGCATGTCGCTGGGGCTTGATCCGGTCCAGCGCTTGAAGGCGCGCGAGAAGGCGGCCGGATCGGAGAAGCCGAGACGGTAGGCCGCCTCCTTGACCGACAGGCCTTCGCCCAGGAAGCGAAGGGCCAGGCGCTGCCGAAGCCCGTCCAATGTTTGCTCGTAGGTGACACCCTCGGCCTTGAGCCGACGGTAGAGGGTCTGGCGGCTATAGCCGAGGTCGCGGGCGAGACGCTCGATCCCGACCTCGCCCGAGGCGAGCAGGGGCTCCAGCCGGTGCTCGACCTCGGCCCGGAACGGGCTCGCCCGCGGCGGCGCCTTGCGCTCCGCCGCTCTGGCCTCGAACGCCTTCGCCACCTCGCCGAGGAACGAGAAGAAGGGGTTGGCCGAAATGCCCGCTCCCCGCGCTCGGGCCGCCGTCCGGCCGCGCGCCTTGGCCATGAAGGGGAAGAGCTCGGCGCAGGCGTCGCGCTGCTCGCAGCCGCCGCAGGCGTCGCGGCGCATTTTGTCGATGCAACCTGCAATCATCCCTTTGTCCTCCCGGATCATGTCCAAGGTGTATTGCCTATGTAATACTCCAATACACAGATTAGCCAAGGACAAAGTGATGAACGGCCTTACCCTCTTCCATGTCGCCGCCGGCAGCGCGGCCCTTCTCGCGGGAGGAGCGGCGCTCGCGGTCCGCAAGGGCGGCCGGCTCCACGGCAAGGCCGGATCGATCTTCTTCGCTTCGATGCTCGCCATGGGGGGGACGGGCGCTCTGATCGCCGCCGCGAGGTCGGAACGGGGCACGGCGGTGATCGGTATATTGACCTGCTATTTGGTTGCGACGGCCTGGTTGGCGGCCCGGCGCCGGGACGGCAAAGCCGGGGGGCTGGAGCGCGCCGGGCTGGCGGTGGCGCTGGCTTGCGCGGCGGTGATGCTCGCCTTCGGCTTCATCGCCTCCGCAAGCCCCAACGGGCGGTTCGACAGCCTGCCGGCGGCGGCCCATTATCCTTTCGCCTTCCTCGCCGCTCTGGCGGCGGGCCTCGACCTCAACTTCCTTCTTCGCGGAAGGCTCGCCCGGCATCAGCGGATCGCGCGCCATTTGTGGCGGATGTGCGCCGCCTTGGCGATCGCCGCTTTCTCCTTCTTCCTCGGCCAGCAGGACGAATTCCCGGCCGCCTGGCGCGGCCTTGCCATCTGGTTCGTGCCGCCCGTCGCGGTGCTCGCGGCGATGGCCTTCTGGCTGGTCCGGGTCCGCTTCACCGCCGCCTTCGGCCGTCCCGCGCCGAACCGGCAATCCGCCTACCAATCGTGAAAAGGAGAGAGACGATGCGTGCTTCTTATCTGGGAGCGGCCGCCGTCGCGGCCCTGGCCCTGGCCCAGCCGGCCAAGGCCGACACGGTCTGCGAATGGATGGACCTCGCCAATCGACTCAACTTCGCGGCCCAGGCCGCCGGGCAGACGCCCGATCAGGTGCGCGCGGCGACCCGCACCGCGCTCGCCATGTTCGAGGCCCTGAACGCGATCGACCGTCGCTACCGGAGCTATCTGGATTTCGCGCCCGGCGACCCGGCGGCCTCGCCCGACGCCGCCGCGGCGACGGCGGCCTACAAGGTGCTCGTCCAACATTATCCGGCCCAAAAGTCGGCGATCGAGGACAGCTACACGCTCGCGATGGCCGGAATCAGGGACCCTCGGGCGCTCGAGGCCGGCAAGGCCCTGGGCGAGAAAGCGGCGGCGGCGGCGATGGCGGCCGGCGGCATCGATCCGACCCTCCCCCAGGAGCCCTATCGGCCGCGAACCACGCCCGGCGAATGGATCGGCGCCTCGCTGCCCTCGCTGGAGCCGCATTGGGCCGCCTTCCGCCCCTGGGCGATGCCGAGCGCCGAGGCGTTGCGGCCGCCGCCGCCGGTGGCGCTGGGCAGCGCGCGCTGGGCCCGGGACTATGAGGAGGTGCGCCGGCTCGGAGCCCGCGCCAGCACCGAGCGGACGCCCTACCAGACCCTGGTCGCGCGCTATCGCCAGGCCTTCGACACCATGCCTTCGATGCGCCTCGTCGCCGATGCGCCGGGCCGGACCCCGGTCCAGAATGCGCGGATGTTCGCGGTCTACCAGATGGCCTTCGACGATGCCGCGCACGCAATGGTGGCGGCGAAACTCCACTATAATTACTGGCGCCCGATCACCGCGATCCGCAACGGCGCCAATGACGGCAACGACTCGACGCAGCCCGATCCGGCCTGGCTGCCGCTGCTGCCCACCCCCAATTTCTCCGAATATCCCTGCGGCCATTGCACCGTCGCCGCGGCGATCGCCGAGGTGATGACCGCCGAGGTCGGCAACCGGCCGGCGAGCGGGGTACGAGTGATGTCGCTCGCCATCCCGACCTCGGTCGTGCAGGCGCTTCCGACCTGGGACGAATGGGCGCAGGAAGTATCCGACTCCCGAATCTACGGCGGAGTCCATTACCGCTTCTCCAACGAAGCCGGCGAGCAGATCGGCCGCCGGGCGGCGCGGATCGTGCTCGATAAGGTGATGCAGCCGCTGCCCAAGGGCAAGAAGAGGCGCTGAACCGCCGCCCGGCCTGTCAGGTGATCGAGCCGATCTTCTCGCCGTCGCGCCAGACGTCGCAGACCGGGCAATCGTCGTCGGCCTTGGCGCGGGCCACGGCCTGGCGGTCGTCGTTCGCCAATATGTCCTTGCGCTTGACCACCAAGCCGCCGGGCTTGGCGAGCTTGTTCACCCGATAATGCCGCATTCCCCGCCTCCGCTTAGGCCGGGAACGTGGCCCAAGCCGTGGCACGGCGCAAGAGGGGGGAACAGGGTGACGCGGCCCGCGGCGCGGATGGTGGAAACAAGGCCCGGCATCGGCTTATGGTGGGGAAGGGGACGCGGCCTACGTCCTGCAACCGGGAGGGACTCGAACATGAAGCTGATTTCGGCCGTGGTCGCGGGGGTTCTGATGGGCATGTCATCCTCCGCTTCCACGCAGGACACGCGCGATGCCGAGCTCAACGCCGCCGACGACGTTCTCGACGACGCCTATCGTGCGCTGCTTGCCCAGCTGCCCCCTCATGAGCGGCCCGCGCTGCGCGCCTCCCAGCGCGCCTGGCAGCGCTGGCGCACGCTTGACTGCAAATTCGGCTGGGGCGATCGCCGCAACTGCCTGATCACCCGCGCCGACGAGCGTGAGAAGCAGCTCCGCGAGTCGGTCTACTGGACCTCGCAAGGCGAACGGATCCGCCTCCCCGATCCTAGTCCGGAGCGCTGAGCGGCGGCGGCGGCGCGGGCGCCCACCCGCAAGGGCTTGAGCGGACCGCGCCGAGGTCCCATGTAGCCTTCACCACACACCTTCAGCAGGATTCCTCCCCACCATGGACCATGAAGACATCATCGCCGGCCTCGTTCCGATCGTGATCGAGCAGTCGAACCGCGGCGAGCGCAGCTTCGACATTTATTCGCGGCTGCTGCGGGAGCGGATCGTGTTCGTGACCGGCCAGGTCGAGGACCATATGGCGACGCTGGTCACCGCCCAGCTGCTGTATCTGGAGAGCGAGAATCCGAAGAAGGACATCTTCATGTACATCAACTCGCCGGGCGGGGTGGTGACGGCCGGAATGGCGATGCACGACACGATGCAGTACATCCGCCCGCGCGTCGGCACGGTCTGCATCGGCCAGGCCGCCTCGATGGGCGCCTTCCTGCTCTGCGCCGGCGAGCCCGGCATGCGCGTCGCTTTGACCAACGCCCGGATCATGGTCCACCAGCCCTCCGGCGGAGCCCAGGGCCAGGCCACCGACATCGAGATCCAGGCCAAGGAGATCCTCCGAATCCGCCACCGGATGAACGAGCTCATGGCCAAATATACCGGCCAGTCGATCGAGGCGATCGAGAGCGCGGTCGAGCGCGACAAATTCTTCGGCGCGGACGAGGCCAAGGCCTTCGGCCTGGTCGACGAGGTCTTCGACAAGCGCCCGGCGCCGGGCGAAGGGGATTCGACGCATCAGTCCGAGGCGGCTTAGGCGCGCGCTCACCCGGCCTTCCGCGGCCTTCCCCCCTTCGCCCCGTTCGCCCTTGCTGCGGCGGCCTTGGCGGGGGAGGTGGCGCGGCCGGCGCGGGCGGCCATCCAGCGGGCGGTGCCGAAGATGCCGTTGACCAGGCCCGGTACGGTGTAGTCGACATCGAGCTGCTCCCAGTGGAGGCCGAAGCCGTCGCCGAGCAGCTCGATGTCCGCCAGTTCGTCGGACGTCGCCTCCGACAGCCCTTCAGCCAGCCGGGGGGGGAAGGTGAAGGTGGCGCCGCTGTCCAGCTCGACGACGATGCGGTCGCTCTTGCGGTCGTAGCGGGCCGAAGTGGCGTGCGGCTCGGTCGCCCGACGCAGGCGCCCTCGAGCCCTGGCGGCGGCGAGCTCCTCGCGCGTGAGATCACCCATGGAACTCCTCCCACTTCATCATCAGCTCGTCGCGCCGATCCCTCACTATCCGCTTCGCCTTCCTGATGACGCCGGTCTTCATTCGCTCAGCGTCACACGAACCTCGCCCCTCTCCGTACCCAACTCGATCTTAGCGATACCATCACCGAGGACGTGCACGTGGGGCGGGGCATGATCATCGATGAAGATGACGAATCGCAGTTCGGATTCGCGGAATATCGTAACCATTCAAGCATATAACCGAACTGGCTGGGTTATGCAAAATTCGCGTATAGTCCGCCGTTCCTCGGGCAAGGAGGTCGCGGCTCTTTCGCTCCGGACGGCCCTCCGCTACTCCGCTCCGGAACCGCCGCCTCCGAGCTTTGTTTCGGAAGCGCCACATCCAGTAGGGGACAAGAAATGGGCCGCAACGTCACGATCAGCCTTGGCGCCCTCATCGTCATCATCATCATCGTCGCCCTGGTTTTCTAGGGGCGAGGCCGGTTCTCGGCCCCGGCCTCTCGCGACGAATTCGAGCCTGGGTCCCGATGGGATTTCCCCCCAACCCGAATGAGAAGGGCGCGCCGTCATGAGCGGGCTGACCATCTGGACCCTGGACTGGGTTCCCGAAGGCCCTCGAGGCTTCGTTCGCGACCTGAGGCTGCGATGGGCGTGCGAGGAAGCGGGTCTCGATTATGCCGTCCGGACCGTCGCTTTCGAGGACCGCGAGACCAACCATCTGGACCATCAGCCTTTTGGCCAGGTCCCGTACCTGGACGATGACGGGGTCGAGATATTCGAAAGCGGCGCCGGGCTGCTTCACCTGGCTCGGAAGAGCGACAGGCTGATGCCGAGCGATCCGGCCGGCGAGGCGGCGACGTCGCAATGGACGATCGCCGCGCTCAACTCGATCGAGATGGTCACCGTGCCGTGGTGGTTCCTCAACATGTCCGGCAAAGAGAATGGCCTGACCGGATGGATGGGCAGCCGCCTCGACCATATGGAAAGAATATTGGGCGAGCGGGAATGGCTGGTCGTCGACCGCTTCACCGTCGCGGACCTGCTGATGGCGGACGTGCTCCGAGTCCCGGACGTGCGCGCGTTCGGCGACCGGCCGGCGACCGAGGCCTATGTGGCGCGCGCAACCGGCCGCGCCGCGTTCGGGAAGGCGCGGGCCGACCAGATCGCACATTTCGAGGCCGCCGACCGGAGGCGGGCGGAAGCGGGCACGAGCTGACTTGCGGCCCGCAACGCCCCTTGTCGCGGCGGCGTACCGGCGCCACATTGGCGCGGATGGGGAACCATCGACATCCGCGCGCACTCCTGCAGTTCCTGCCGGTGCCCGGAATAGGGACATTCGACGGGCGGCGGCTCTCACGACGTTAATCAATAAGCCATTGTGGTTGTGCGATAGTGCGGGCTAGGATGGCTGGATAGGCAGAGGGCGCCACCTTCGAGCGCCCGTTAGGATCAGAATGACGAAGCTAAGCGGCAGCGACTCCAAGAGCACCCTTTACTGTTCCTTCTGCGGCAAGTCGCAGCACGAGGTGAGGAAGCTCATCGCCGGACCGACGGTGTTCATCTGCGACGAATGCGTCGAGCTGTGCAACGACATCATCCGCGAGGAGACCAAGAGCTCGCTGGTCAAGACCCGCGACGGCGTTCCGACGCCGCTCGAGATCTGCAAGCATCTCGACGACTACGTGATCGGCCAGAGCCACGCCAAGCGCGTCCTTTCGGTGGCCGTCCACAACCATTACAAGAGGCTCGCCCACGGCGCCAAGAGCGGCGAGGTCGAGCTTTCCAAGTCGAACATCCTGCTGGTCGGGCCGACCGGCTGCGGCAAGACGCTGCTCGCCCAGACCCTGGCTCGGCTGCTCGACGTGCCCTTCACCATGGCCGACGCGACCACGCTCACCGAGGCCGGCTACGTCGGCGAGGACGTCGAGAACATCATCCTGAAATTGCTCCAGGCCAGCGACTACAATGTCGAGCGGGCGCAGCGCGGGATCGTCTATATCGACGAGATCGACAAGATCAGCCGCAAGTCGGACAATCCGTCGATCACCCGCGACGTCTCGGGCGAGGGCGTCCAGCAGGCGCTGCTGAAGCTGATGGAGGGCACCACCGCCTCGGTCCCGCCGCAGGGCGGGCGCAAGCATCCGCAGCAGGAATTCCTCCAGGTCGACACGACCAACATCCTCTTCATCTGCGGCGGCGCCTTTGCCGGGCTGGAGAAGATCATCGCCGACCGCCTGCAGGGCAAGTCGATCGGCTTCGGCGCCTATGTCGCCGCGCCCGAGGAGCGCCGCACCGGCGAGATCCTCCGCCAGGGCGAGCCGGACGATCTCCTGAAGTTCGGGCTCATCCCCGAATTCGTCGGCCGCCTGCCGGTGATCGCGACGCTCGAGGATCTGGACGAGGGCGCTCTGGTCAAGATCCTCAAGGAGCCGAAGAACGCCCTGATCAAGCAATATGCCAAGCTGTTCGACATGGAGGACGTGAAGCTCAGCTTCACCGAGGAAGCCCTGATCGCCGTCGCCAAGAAGGCGATCGAGCGCAAGACCGGCGCCCGAGGGCTTCGCTCGATCCTCGAGAACATCCTGCTCGACACCATGTTCGACCTGCCTTCGATGGACGGGGTCGACGAGGTGATGATCGACAAGGACGTGGTCGAGGGCCGCAAGGACCCGATCCGGGTCTATGCCGAGAAGAAGGGCGAGAGCGCGGCCTGACCGTCGTCCCAGCGAAGGCTGGGACCCCAGTGAGACTTAGCGGCTGCGTCCTTCACCCGCCGGGGCCCCAGCCTTCGCTGGGGCGACGTACTTTCGCATCAGTCCCGAATATACGATCAGCGCCACCGCGAGGCCGATGAACCAGGCGTAGGTGTAGGCCGCGGCCCAGCCGTCGCCGATCCAGCCGAAGGCGTCCGGCGCCGCCGTCTTGAGGAAGCCCGGAAGGTTCGGCAGGACCCCGGCGGCGAAGGCGATTAGCGCCGCCGGGTTCCAGCCGCCGCGATAGGCGTAAGGCCCGCCCTCGCGGTAGAGGTCGTCCACTTCCAGCCGGGTCCGGCGGATCAGCCAGTAATCGGCGATCAATATCCCGGCGATCGGCCCGAGCAGCGCGCTGTAGCCGGCCAGCCAGACGAAGATGTAGCCGCCGGTCGTCTCCAGCAGCTTCCAGGGCATGATCAGGACGCCGACGATCGCGGTGACCGTGCCTCCGGTCCGGTAGGAGATGCGCTTCGGCCAGAGCGAGGAGAAGTCGTAGGCCGACGAGACGAGGTTGGCGGCGATGTTGCACGAGACGGTGTCGACGGTGATGACGAGGAGTCCGAGCAGAACGAATGGTCCCGCGAGCGTGCCCGCCAGCTCGACGGGGTCCCAGATCGCCCGGCCGTAGATCGCCACCGTCGCCGAGGTGGTGATCACGCTCGCCAGCGCGATCAGGCCCATCATCGGCGGCAGCCCCAGCGTCTGGCCGACGATCTGGTCCTTCTGGCTGCGGGCGAAGCGGGTGAAGTCGGGGATGTTGAGCGCCAGGGTCGCCCAATAGCCGACCATGGCCGTCAAAGCGGGCCAGAAGACGGTCCACAGCTGTCCTTCCCTGGCACCGCCGGGCGCGAAGGCGGAAGGCGCGGCGAAGATCGGTCCGACTCCGCCGGCGCGGTCCAGGGCCCACCATAGGAGCGCGATGCAGACGAGGATCTTGAGCGGCGCCGTCCAGGTCTCGAGCCGCCTGATCGTCGTCAGCCCCTTGCGCACGAAGAAGAGCTGGATCGCCCAGAAGGCGGCGAAGGCGACGAGCTGGCCGGGGCCGATATCGAGGAAGGGCAGGGCAGTCCCGCGCAAGTCCCGGCCGAGCAGCAAGCCCAGCAGGGTCAGCAGGGCCATGCCGCCGATCCAGGTCTGGATGCCGTACCAGCCGCAGGCGACCAGAGCTCGAGCGAGCGCCGGCAGCCGGGCGCCGACCGTCCCGAAGGAGGATCGGGCGAGCACCGCATAGGGCACGCCGTGGCGGGCGCCGGCATGGCCGATCAAAAGCATCGGGATGAGCACGATGACGTTGCCGAGCAGCACCGTTGCCGTCGCCTGCCAGGCCGACATGCCCTGCTCGACCAGCCCCGCCGCGAGCATCCAGCCGGGGACGGCGACGATCATTCCGATCCAAAGCGAGGCATAATGATACCAGGCCCAGGTGCGTTGCTCCGGACCCGTCGGCGCGAGGTCCGGATTCCAGAGCGAGTCCGAGCGATCGTCCGGCATTGCGGTCCCTCCCGCCACCGTCATGGCGAGGAGCGCAGCGACGAAGCAATCCAGTCGCGGCGTTTTTCGACAAACTCAGCTCTGGATTGCTTCGCTTCGCTCGCAACGACGGGGGTTGGAGCGCCCGCCTAGCTCCCTTCCGCCCGAGCGTTGGCGACCTTGTACAGGAAGACTTCCGCCTGGGTGAGGCAGCGGCGGGTCGAGCCGTCGCCGCCCTGCTCCTTGACCGCCTTCTGGCGGTACATGATGTCGGTCAGCAGCTTGCGCGACACGCCCATCCGGATCAGGAAGTCGTTGTCCTCGCTGGCGAGCAGAGCGGAATCCTGCTCGATGTCGCCGATCAGGCCGACCGTGCTCTCCGTGCCGCGAAGGACCTCCGCCTCGATCGCGCCGCGGTCGCTGGTGTGCGTGAACATGTGGACGACGAACAACCCGCCCTCATCGATCATCCGGCCGCGACCGCCCATGAAGACGAAGTTGCAGGCGCTGAAGCAGGCCCAGCCCTCGGGGATTCGGGTGAAGGCGAGCGACTGGCGGATCAGCTTGCCGGCCTCGGTCCCCGCCCGGGCGTCGCCTCCGGGCGAGCGCAGCCAGATCTGGTCGATCGGCTCATATTTCTTGAGCGCCGCCTGAAGCCGGGCGGGGAGGCCGCTGTCGATCGCCCCTTCGGCGAGCAGGATCCGCAGCCCTTTCTCCTCGCGCAGGGTGAGCTGCATCGTCTTGTGCGAGGAGACGTTGAGCTCCTTCGGGCAGGTCGGATTGGCCGGATCGGGAGCGGCCTGCGCCCAGGAGGACGAGAGCAGGGCCGTCAGGGCGAGCCAGGCATTTGCCCCCCGCATCGCCTCAGGCCGCGAGCACGTAATTGCCGCCGCCGGGCTTGCGGCACATCTTCTTGTCCACCGTCGTCTCCTCGCCGTCGACGATGACGACGTCGGTGATCAGCATGCAGCTGCCGCCGTCGGCGGACGCCCGCTGATCCCTCGCGGTGGAGGAGCCCCGGACGCCGGGACGGGTATCGCTTTCCCAGGTCGAGGTGGTGCCGACCCCGCCGCGCACGGCGGTATCGGTCGCGGTCGCGGCCTGGACCTGCTCCTTGCAGTCGAGCTTCCTGATGATCGCGTCGGTGAGCAGCGAGCCGACCGGAAGCGCGAGCATGCCGACCGCGGCCGGAGCGCCCCAGCCGCCGAGCGCGGAGCCGGCAATGCCGCCGGCGATGGCGCCGAACATCCCGCCGCTCTTCTTTTTCTTGGGCGTGCATTTCTGGCCCACCGAATCGGAGCCGCGCTCCTTGGCGTAGACCGGCGGCTGCACCGAGAGCAGAAGAAGCGGGACGAACGCGAACAGATACCGACGCATAAGGTGACTCCGGATGGGCCTGACTAGCTTGTCCAAAGGCCGCTAATCTACCCCTGTTGCGGCTTCATGCCGAGGGCACGGCACCTGTGTTTCAATTGTCGCAGCCACTAAGCGCTTGGCAGGTCTGGCATAATAGGGGAGGGGCCGGACAGGGTCAATCAAGGCTTGAGCGCGCTCAAGGCGTGAGGCCGGCATCGCGATATTCCGCGTCGACGTCGAAGCTGTAGCGCCGGGCGCTGGCGAGGTCGCGCTCGCCGGCCTCGCGCTCCCCCTTGCGCAAGCGGGCGATGCCCCGGGCGAACAGCGCGCGGTAATGGTGCGCCTCGAGCGCCAGCGCCGAGCTATAGTCGGCGATGGCGCCGTCCCACTGGCCGAGGCGAAGCTTCACCAGGCCGCGGGCGTCGAACGCCTCGATCGCGCCCGAATCGAAGCGGATCGCGTCGTCGCAATCCTTCAGCGCCAGCGGAAGCTCGATCGAGCCCTCCGCGCGGGCGAGGCAGCGCAGCGCCAGATAGGTGACGCTGCCCGGATAGCGGCGAAGCCGGGCATCGGCCACGGCGACGGCCGATTTGTAGTCGCGCAGAAGCATGAGGATCGCGATCTTGTTCGGAAGGAGCTCGCTCTCGGAAGCGCCGGGCGCCTTGAGGCCGTTGTCGATGAGGGCCAGAGCCTGACGCCACGCCGCAATCGCCTCTTCCTTGCGGCCGAGCCGGCTGAGCAATTCGCCCCGGCTGCCGAGGGCCGCACTCTTGTCCTTCGCCCGCTTGAACATCCGGTCGTGTGCGGCAAGCGCCGCCTCGGCTTCCCCGAGGGCGGCGTGGAGCCTCGCCTTTTCCCACAAGGCGCGTTCGGTGTCGGGCTCCAGGGCGAGGATACGGTCGGCATCGGCGAGGGCCTCGCGAAGCTTTCCGAGTTGCGTATAGGCGTTGAGGCGGACGCCGATCGTGAAGGTCTTGTCCGGGGCGAGCTGGATCGAGCGGGTCAGGGCCTCGACCGCCTCGGCCGGCCGCTCGCGGGCGAGATGGAGCATCCCGAGCCCCTGGTGGACGACGAAATCGTCGTCGCCGAGCTCGCGGACCCGGCGCAGCGCGGTTTCCGCCTCGTCCAGCCGCTTGAGATGGACGAGCACGACTCCGCGGTTGGCATGCGCTCGGACATAAGAGGGGCTGAGCTCGATCGCCTTGTCGAAATCGGCGAGCGCCGCCTTGGCGTTCCCTTCGCCCATCAGCCGGTAGCCGCGGTCGACATAGTCGGCAGCGCTTCGCGGGACTTCGGCGCGCACCGCGGCGCGCTCGACCTCGCTCATCTCATAATCGACCGGCGCGATCAGATAGCCCTTGCTCTCGTTGAGGAGGGCAAGCGCCGCGCCCGCCGCTTTCGCCTCGGCGGCGGACAGCTCCCGGGCCATTCGACGGAAGCTGGAGACGGCGACGGCCCTGCCGCCCTCGATCCTCGCCGTCCGCATGATCCGGGTCGCCGCCACCGTCTCATCCAGGGGCTTGGCATCGACCGTGAAGCCATCGCCGCCGCGCGGCAGGATGACCGTTTCCTCGAGCCTCATATAGACGGGGAAAGGGAGCAGGAACGGCACTTCGGCAGCGGTCCCCGGGCTGCGCTCGAAGCCGGGCGTCCATCGGACCACGCTGTGATCGAACTGGAAGCGCAGGGCGCGGGATCCGGGGCCGGCCTGCCAGTCCATCCGGGTCTTGCCGGCGAAGCTGACGCGCATATCCCCGGTCGCATCGTCGTTGCTCACCGATTTGAGCTCGAGCTCCTTGTTGGGCAGCGCCGGGACCATGTTCTTCAGAGTGTCGCTCAGCGCCGCTTCGCCCTGCGCGGCGAGGGCGGTGCGCCATGCGGTCGCGAGATCGCCGCGGAGCACGAGCTCGGCGGTGAAGGGCACCAGCTGGTTGAATCCCTTGGAGGCATCGTAGCGGATCGCGACATCGCTCAGCGCCTCGGCGGGCGGCATGAGCGGCAGGGCTTCGAGCTCGGCGCCGGCGGCTCGGACCGGCAGCCCGAAGCCGAAGGGGGAGGAGAGCAGGTCGTCGAGGCTTCGATCGCCGGTGCGGGTGCCGTCCAGCCAGTAGGAGCGGCCGGCGATCCGGGCGCGGACGAGGACATGGTCGAACAGGCGCACCATCGGCAGCCGCTCGCCCAGCGAGTCGCCGAGGCCGCTGCTGACCAGCACCGGTTCCGCCTCGATGCCGAGGCCGGCAAGGAGCGCGAGGAGGGTGACGGTCTTGCCCTTGCAGTCGCCGAAGCGGCGCTTCCACGTCTCGTCCGCGGTCGCCGGCACGTATCCGCCCTCGCCCATGGCGAGCAGGAAATAGCGGATCTTGTCCTGGACGAGGCGAAGCGCCGCCATCGCCCGGACTTTCGGATCCGCGCTGCCCGCCGCGATCCGCTCGATCTCGGCCTTGAGCGGCGACCCCGGCGCGAGAGCCTGCGCCTGGGCGTAGAGCGGCGCCATCACCTGGGAGATTTCGCCCCAGCCCGAATAGCTCGAGACCTCCAGGGTGGCGGGGACGGTGAAGCGCGGCGGCGCGTTCTCGGGCGGCTTGGGCCCCTGCGCATTTTCAAGCTCGAGGGTCAGCTCGCTGATCCCGCCTTTCTTGCGCAGGCGCGGCTTGCCCATGGCCTCGGTCGCCCGCCAGCGCATCGGCACGCCGTCTTCCCACGATTCGCGGAACCTCAGGCGCCGGGCGCTGACGCCGGGGGCGAGGCTGAACATATTCTCGGCCCCCGGAGTCGCCGGCATCGGCTTGACCCGAAGGGTCCAGGCGACGTTGACGATGTCGCCGACGGTGAGACCCTCGGGCTGCAGGACGGCGGTGAGAGTCCCGTCGAGGACCGCGCCTTCGAGATTGTTTTCGCGCCGGAGGACGGTGAAGACCCGATCCGCGGGGAGCAGGTCGATGACCTTGCCGGCGCGGACGATCTGGACCTTGTGGACGATGAGCTCGCTCACGCCCGGCTGCCAGGAGAATTCGAGATTGCCGGTGCCTGCCAGTCCCTGCGGAGACTGCACCAGGGTGGCATATTCGACGTAATAGTCGCGATAGCCGTCCTTGCCGTAGCGGCTCTGCCCGTTGACGAGCAGGAACTGGACCGGGCGGTCCTTCAGCGACGGATCCGCCGCCGGGATCGACATCGGCTCCACCCAGGGCGCGGGCGGAGCGACGCCGGGCTTGTCCTCCGCCGCCAAAGCGGGCGCCGCCCAAACGACCAGCGCCGTGATCAGCGCGACGATGATTCGCACAAGTCCCCCTTTTCCCCTGACCTCCACTTCAACCGGATTGGGCCGGTGATTCAAGGGTTTGTTGGACTCGTCCGGTGCCGCCCATGCGCATTGATGCGCAGCGCCGCTTTCCCATATATGCTGTAAGAAGGCCGTCATGGCCGAGTTTGGAGTTTCGATGACCCAATCCTATCCCGTCCTACCGCTGCGCGACATCGTCGTGTTCCCGCAGATGATCGTCCCGCTCTTCGTCGGCCGCGACAAATCGGTGGCCGCGCTCGAGAGCGCGATGGCGGCGGACAAGCAGATCTTCCTCGTCTCCCAGCTCGATCCGGCGGAAGACGATCCCGATCGCGACGCCCTCTACGACATGGGCGTGGTCGCGACCGTGCTCCAGCTTCTCAAGCTGCCCGACGGGACGGTGCGCGTGCTGGTCGAGGGCCAGCAGCGCGCCAATCTGGTCGCGATGGCCATGGAGGACCAGCATCTCGTCGCCGAGGTCGAGGCGATCGAGATCGAGGAGCCGGAGGGCGCCGAGGTCGCGGCGCTGATGCGCTCGGTCGTCGAGCAGTTCGAGAATTATTCCAAATTGAACCGCAAGCTGCCGGCCGAGACGGCGGTGCAGCTGGCGCAGATCGGCGAAGCCTCCAAGCTCGCCGATTCGGTCGCTGCCAACATCAACATCAAGGTCTCCGACAAGCAGGCCCTGCTCGCCGAGCTCAATCCGGTGCGGCGGCTGGAGATGGTGTTCGCCTTCATGGAGGGCGAATTGGGAGTGCTCCAGGTCGAGAAGCGCATCCGAAGCCGGGTCAAGCGCCAGATGGAGAAGACCCAGCGCGAATATTATCTGAACGAGCAATTGAAGGCGATCCAGCGCGAGCTGGGCAATGAAGGCGAGGAAGGGGAGGGCGACGAGCTCGCCGAGCTGACCCGCAAGATCGCCAAGACCAAGCTTTCCAAGGAGGCGCGCGCCAAGGCGACCCAGGAGCTCAAGAAGCTCAAGGCGATGGCGCCGATGTCGGCCGAGGCCACGGTCAGCCGCAACTATCTCGACGTCCTGCTCGGCCTGCCCTGGGGCAAGAAGTCGAAGGTCAAGAAGGACATTGCCGAGGCCCAGGCGATCCTCGACGAGGACCATTACGGGCTTGAGAAGGTCAAGGACCGGATCGTCGAATATCTCGCCGTCCAGGCGCGGACCAACAAGCTGAAGGGGCCGATCCTGTGCCTCGTCGGCCCGCCCGGCGTCGGCAAGACGTCATTGGGCCGCTCGATCGCCCGCGCGACCGGGCGCGAGTTCGTCCGCCAGTCGCTCGGCGGAGTCCGCGACGAAGCCGAGATCCGCGGCCATCGTCGCACCTATATCGGCTCGCTTCCGGGCAAGATCATCTCCAACCTGAAGAAGGCCGGAAGCTCGAACCCGCTCTTCCTGCTCGACGAGATCGACAAGCTCGGCCAGGATTTCCGGGGCGACCCCGCCTCGGCCCTGCTCGAGGTGCTCGATCCGGAGCAGAACAGCCGCTTCCAGGACCATTATCTGGAGATCGACTACGATCTTTCGGACGTCATGTTCGTCACCACCGCGAACACGATGGACATGCCCCAGCCGCTGCTCGACCGGATGGAGATCATTCGGCTCGAAGGCTATACCGAGGACGAGAAGGTCGAGATCGCGGTCCGCCACCTCATCCCCAAGCAGATCGAATCGCACGGTCTGAAGGAAGGCGAGCTGATCTTCGCGACGGACGGCCTGAGGAGCCTCATCCAGCATTATACCCGCGAGGCCGGCGTTCGGACCCTGGAGCGGGAAATCGCCAAGGTGGCGCGCAAGGTGCTTCGCCGGATCCTCGAGGGCAAGACCGAGCGGGTCGAGCTCACCGCCGAGAATATCGGCGAATATTCGGGCGTGCGCCGCCACCGCCACGGCATGGGCGAGGAGGAGGACCAGATCGGCGCCGTCACCGGCCTCGCGTGGACCGAGGTCGGCGGCGAGCTCCTGACCATCGAGGCGGTCACCGTGCCCGGCAAGGGCCAGATCAAGACGACCGGCAAATTGGGCGACGTCATGCAGGAGTCGATCCAGGCCGCTTTCTCCTTCGTCAAGGCGAGGAGCCCCAGCTACGGGGTCAAGCCGAGCATTTTCGGCCGCAAGGACATCCACGTCCACTTGCCCGAGGGCGCGACTCCGAAGGACGGCCCCTCCGCCGGAGTCGGGATGGTGACCGCGATCATCTCCACCCTGACCGGGATCCCGGTCCGCCGCGACGTCGCCATGACCGGCGAGGTCACCTTGCGCGGGCGGGTGCTTCCGATCGGCGGCCTCAAGGAGAAATTGCTCGCGGCGCTCCGCGGCGGAATCAAGAAGGTGCTGATCCCGGCCGAGAATGAGAAGGATCTGGTCGAGATCCCGGCGACCATCACCGGCGGGCTGGAGATCGTGCCCGTAAGCCATGTCGACGAAGTGCTCAGCCATGCCCTGTCGGCCCCGGTCGCGCCCATCGACTGGACCGACGCCGACGATCTGGCGCCGGTCCCGACGCCGGAGCTGGCGGCGGCTCCGGACGACGTCGCGGGCGCTTCCATCCGGCACTGATTGTTCTCCCCATCGCCGGATGGGGAGGATAAATGCTGCGGCGCATCAACGAATTTGGATCAAGTCGAGGCGATTTTCCCACGGAAAGTCTCGCTTTCCTTTTGACTCCCTCTCCGCTCCTGCCGTTAGATGGAGGCAAGCGCGCCAACTGCGACTCAAACGGAAAAAGGGGGTTCGGGAGAGATGAACAAGCAGGAGCTTATCGGAGCCGTCGCCGACGCTACCGGCCTTAGCCGCGGCGATGCGACCCGGGCGGTCGAGGGCGTGTTCGACACGATCCAGAGCGCCTTGAAGCGCGGCGACGAGGTCCGGCTGGTCGGCTTCGGCACCTTCTCCTGTTCCAAGCGCAAGGCCTCCACGGGCCGCAACCCCCGAACCGGCGAGCCGATGCAGATCAAGGAATCGACCCAGCCCAAGTTCAAGGCCGGCAAGGTGCTGAAGGACAGCGTCGCCCGCTGACGCTGGACAGCCCGCCCGAGCGTTACTAAGTGGCGCCTTCCGCAGGCGTGGGCGCGTAGCTCAGTGGTAGAGCACACCCTTCACACGGGTGGGGTCGTAGGTTCAATCCCTACCGCGCCCACCACGCCCGGCAGGCGTGGCCCACTCTCTTTTCCCCGATGACCCTGCGCTCAGGCAGGATTCCGCCTGTCTGCAATTCTGGAAATAGCCGAGAACCGGAGAGCATTCCGGCACTGTTCCTCCACGTCATGGCTGGACAGAAATGTAGCATAATGGATATACATTAGAGCCATTTCGGTGATTTATTTAGTTATCATTCAATGTTTAAGGAGTACGGGAACTGCATGGAATCTAGGTGGTAATGCAGTCTATTTAGCGATTGAGTAGACTTCAAGGGATAGACTATTGCCGTCCTTGACAGGTGCCACGGAAAACACGAAAACAACTTCATAGATCGAGTCGATATCGGTTCGAATCCTATGCTCCACTTCAAGAACAGCCGAAGGGAGACTTCACATGGCTGGACAGACCAAGCAGCAGGCGGTTGCCGCGCTCGAGCGCGCCGTCAACAGCGCGGCCCGGAAGCTCCACGCCGAAAAGGCACTTCGGCGGGGGGTGATCGCCTTTCGCACCGGCAATGAGGAGAATGATCGCTTCATGCTGAAAGCCGACGCGTCGGGCGCGGCGATCGACCGCGGCCCCGCGGCGGGGCAGCCGCTGATCGAGGTGATGGGCGATCCTGCCCGGATCAGCGCCATTCTCTCCGGGCGCCGCGAGGCCCGCAAGCTGTTCCTGCTCGGCGGAATTCGCGTGCGCGGCGACATGGCCTATCTAAGCGAGCTCGGCATGAAGCTGGGCATCCTCGACGAACCTCTGGTCTAGGAGACCTGCCATGGCGACGACCACGGGACTGATACAGCGCCTTTTCATCGGCGAGGCGTTCACTTGCGCTTTCGTCGGGGCATCGCCCGCGAACACCGAGATCCTCATTGTTTCCAACCGGGACCAAAACACGCCGACCGATTTCGCCTTCCGGACGACGGTGGTCGGCGCCCTTGCCCAAGCGCTGATCGCCAAGCGCCAGGTCTCCGCAACGCACGGCGATAACAATGCGGAGATAACCTCGCTGAACCTGCTGTCGGCCCCCTAAGCTCACCATTCTCCTCAGGATCCGGTTTTTTGACATCCTGGGTCGAAAGCGGGCAGGGGCGATCGGGTTCCGCGCTGGAGGCGAGAGATGGGTAAGAAGAGCGACGCCATCCTGGGCGAGCTGCGGGTTTTCGGCCTCGCTTATCCCGGCGCGCATTCGAAGGCGCCGTGGCCCGAGCATGACGACCTTGCCGTCAACGACAAGACCTTCGCCTATCTGCCGGTGGCGGGCCAGCCGTTCAGCCTCTCCGTCAAGCTGCCCTATACCGGCGAGGTCGCGCTCGATCTGCCCTTTGCCCAGCCGACCGCCTACGGCCTCGGCAAATCGGGCTGGGTGAGCTTCACTCCGCCGGAAGGAGAGATGCCGAGCCTCGATCGGCTCAAGGACTGGATCGACGAAAGCTACCGGGCGCAGGCGCCGAAGAAATTGGTCAAGGAGCTGGATTCGCGCTGACGTCGCCCCAGCGAAGGCTGGGGCCCCGGCGGGTGAAAAACGCGGCGCGCTTCACACCCTGGGGTCCCAGCCTTCGCTGGGACGACGGTTACCCACCGCCTCCGCCACGATCTCGTAGGGCCGCAGCCGCGCCCGGTGGTCGTATATCTGCGACGTCACCATCAGCTCGTCCGCCCCGGTCCGTTCCACGAAGGCCTCGATCTTCTCCGCCACCGTGGCGGAGTCGCCGATCGCCGAGCAGGCGAGGACCTGGTCGAGCATCGCCCGCGCCGGCGCCGGCAGAGTCTCGGCATAGCCGGCGTCGGGCGGCGGCAGCTTCGCCGGATTGCCGGAGCGAAGGTTGACGAAGGCCTGCTGGACGGAGGTCGCGAGCAGCTCGGCTTCCCCGGCCGTCTCCGCGGCGAAGGCGTTGAAGCCCAGCATCACATAGGGCCGGTCGAGCTTCGCCGAAGGCCGGAAGCGCTCGCGATAGACCCGGATCGCCTCCATCATCAGCCCGGGCGCGAAATGGGAGGCGAAGGCGTAGGGCAGGCCGAGCATCGCCGCCAGCTGCGCTCCGAACAGGCTCGAGCCGAGGATCCAGACCGGGATGTCCAGGCCTTCGCCCGGAATCGCGCGGACGGCTCGGCCTTCCTGGCGCCCGAAATAGCCGATCAGCTCGGCGACATCCTGGGGGAAAAGATTCTCGTCGGAGTCGAGGTTGCGCCGAAGGGCGAAGGCGGCGGCGCGGTCGGTTCCGGGTGCCCGGCCCAGCCCGAGGTCCACCCGGCCGGGGAACAGCGATTCGAGCGTTCCGAACTGCTCGGCGACGACCAGGGGCGCGTGGTTGGGAAGCATGATTCCACCCGCCCCGATCCGGATCGTCGACGTGCCGGCGCCGATGAAGGCAAGAGCGACGGCGGTCGCGGCGCTGGCGATGCCGGGCATCGAATGATGCTCGGCCATCCAGAATCGGCGATAGCCGAGCCGCTCGGCCGACTGCGCGAGCTCGAGCGAGTTGCGTAGCGCGCGGCCGGCGTCGACGCCTTCGGGGACGGGCGCGAGGTCGAGGACGGAAAGGGGGGTCATGGCGGGGGACATGGTGTATGCGGCCGGCCCGCGCTAGGGGCATCCCCATGCTTCAGCGGAGCTCCGAGACCCGCCGCCTCTGGCGCGACGAGATTCGCGCCACGCTGGCGCTCGCCTTGCCGCTCATCCTCACCAACATCGCCCAGGCGCTGATCCACGTCACCGACGTCGTCCTGCTCGGCTGGGCGGGGCCGTCCGTGCTCGCCGCCGGAACGCTCGGGGTGAACGTCTATTTCGCCTTCCTGATCTTCGGGATCGGGCTGGTCACCGCGACCGCGCCGATGATGGCGAAGGAGCTGGGCGAGCGAAGCCACAGCGTCCGCGACGTCCGCCGAACGGTTCGCCAGGGCCTGTGGGCCGCGGTCGCCCTCACGTTGCCGGTCTGGGCGATCCTCTGGTTCACCGGCCCGATCCTCGTCGCGATCGGGCAGGATCCCGCTTTGGCGGCGGATGCCCAGCTCTTCGTGCGCGCCCTCCAATGGGGCTTCCTGCCCTATCTTTGGTATCTGGTGCTCCGCTCCTTCATCTCGGCGCTGGAAGAGCCGCTCTGGTCGTTCGTGATCGGAGTGATCGCGGTGCTGTTCAACGGCATCGTCAATTACGGACTGATCTTCGGCCATTTCGGCCTGCCCAGGCTCGGCCTGGTCGGCGCCGGCATCGGCAGCGCGCTCGCCAATACGATCATGTTCCTGGGCATGGCGCTGGTCGTCCTGATGCACCGCCGCTTCCGCCGCTACCGGCTGTTCGGCCATTTCTGGAGAGCCGACTGGCTGCGTTTCCGCGAGGTCTGGCGCCTGGGGCTGCCGATCGCCGTGACCCTGGCGCTGGAGATCACCATCTTCAATGCCGCCGTCTTCCTGATGGGCCTGATCGGCGCCGATTCGATCGCCGCCCACGCCATCGCCATCCAGCTCGCGGCCTTGAGCTTCATGGTTCCGATGGGCCTGTCGCAGGCGGCGACGGTCCGGGTCGGCCTCGCTTTCGGACGCCGCGACCGCGCCGGGATCGCCCGCGCCGGCTGGACCGCCTTCGCTCTGGGCACCGGCTTCATGTCGCTGACCGGCCTCGTCATGCTCGCCATCCCCTATGCGCTTGTGACGATGTTCCTGAACCCGGCGCTTCCCGCCAATGAAGCCGTCATCCCCCTCGCCGTCTCCTTCCTCCTCGTCGCTGCTTTCTTCCAGATATTCGACGGGGCGCAGGTGGTCGCGGCCGGAATGCTGCGCGGGCTTCAGGATACCAAGGTGCCGATGATCTACGCCGGCATCGGCTATTGGGTGATTGGCCTTGTCACCGGAGTCGGTCTCGGCTTCGGCCTCGGGTGGGAGGGCGTCGGGATCTGGATCGGACTCGCCGCCGGCCTCGCTGCCGTGGCGGTAATGTTGCTGACGCGCTGGATCCGGCGCGAGCGGCTCGGTCTTGCCGATTGGTGATCCGTGCCTTGACGCGTCCGCGCCCCGGCCCCTATGTGCGCGCCGCACCTCAGGCGCATAGTGGCGGCCATAGCTCAGCTGGTTAGAGCACCGGTTTGTGGTACCGGGGGTCGCGGGTTCAAGTCCCGTTGGCCGCCCCACCGCGCCTGTCCATAGTTCAGGACTCTTCAATGCAAGCCCCGTGGGATTATCCCGATTTCGACGATCATGAGATCGTCCACTTCGTCACGGACCGCGCCAGCGGCCTGTGCGCCGTCATCGCCGTCCACTCGACCTTCCTCGGCCCCGCCGGCGGCGGCGTTCGCTTCTGGCATTATGCCGAGCCGGGCGACGGCGTTCGCGACGCTCTGCGCCTGTCGAGGGGGATGAGCTTCAAGAACGCCATGGCCGGCCTTCCGCTGGGCGGCGGCAAAGCGGTGATTCTCGCCGATGAGAGCCGCACCAAGACGCCCGAGATGCTCGCCGCCTACGGCCGGGCGGTCGAAGGCCTGGGCGGACGCTACGTGACGGCCGAGGACGTCGGCATGAGCGTCGCCGACATGGTCGCGCTTTCGAAGGAGACCCGCCACGTCGCCGGGCTTCCGGTCGCCGAGGGCTCGGTCGGCGGCGATCCCGGGCCGCACACCAGCTACGGCGTCTTCCTCGGCGTCAAGGCGGCGGTGAAGCGGGCGCTGGGCAAGGACAGCCTGGCGGGCGTCCATATCGCCCTCCAGGGTGCCGGCAGCGTCGCCTCGGGCCTCGCCCGCCGGGCCGCGGCGGAAGGCGCCCGGATCAGCCTGACCGACATCGACCGCGGCCGGGCCGAAGCGCTGGCGGCGGAAGTCGGGGGCGAGCTTGTCGCGCCCGAGGCGATCATGACCCTCGAGGCCGACGTGCTCAGCCCCAATGCGCTCGGCGCCATCCTCACCGAGGAGTCGATCGCAGCCCTGAAGGTGCCCGTCGTGGCCGGCGGCGCCAACAACCAGCTCGCTACGCCGGAGGACGGCCAGCGCATCCACCAGCGTGGCATCCTCTACGCGCCGGATTATGTGATCAACGCGGGCGGGATCATCAACGTCTCGACCGAATATCTCAAGGACGGCGACCAGGATCTGGTCCGCGAGCGGATCGAGCAGATCCCGGTCCGGCTCGAGCAGATCTGGGCCGAGAGCGCCGCCACCGGCCGCAACCCGGCCGAGGTCGCCGACGCCATGGCGATGCGGCTGATCGGGCGATAACCGTCGCCCCAGCGAAGGCTGGGGCCCCAGTGCAATTACTCGCTGGGATGCCAGCCTGCGCTGGCATGACGGGAAGCTAAAGCGCCGCCGGCTCCCGCGCGGCCTCGCGGCCCAGCCGGTGCTCGCGGAAGAGCGTATAGAGCCCGCTCGCGACGATGATCGCGGCTCCGAGCCAGGTGGTCGAGGCGGGAGCGTCGGCGAAGACCAGCCAGCCGAGCAGGACCGCCCACAGCAATTGGGTGTAATCGAACGGAACGACCGCCGGCACCGGGGCGAAGCGCAAGGAGGCGGTGAGGCAGATCTGGCTGAAGCCGCCGACGGCGCCCAGCCCCGCCAGGAGCAGCCAGGTGCCGCCGTCATGAACCTTGCCGACGAAGGGCATGAACAGGCCGGTGGCGGCCATCGACAGCAGGCTGAACCACAGGACCGTGGTCTGGGTCCCCTCCGTCTTGCCGACCTGCCGGATGGTGATGGTCACGATTCCGGCGCCGAACGCCGCCAGGCCGGCGAGCAGGAGCCCGAGCGGCGGCAGGTGCCGGCCCTCGGGCCGCATCACCACCAGCACTCCGACGAAGCCGAGGACGACCGCGGTCCAGCGGTAGCGCCCGACCGATTCGCCGAGGAGCAAGGCCGACAGGGCGACCGAGAAGAGCGGCGCCGCGAAGCCGATCGTCGTCGTCTCGGCGAGCGGAAGCAAAGCGAGCGCGCTGAAGCTGAGCAGCAGGGTCGTCAGCCCCGCCGCGGCCCGCCACGCATGCGCCAGCGGCCGCCGGGTTCTCCAGGCGCCGAAATTGCGGCTCGCGGCGATCCACAGCAGCAAGGGGGGAAGCCCGAAGGCGAATCGGTAGAAGGCCAGCTCGACCGTCTCGACGCCGGCCTCATGCCCCAGCTTCACCAGCATCGCCATGAACGCGAAGCAGGTGGCGGCGGCCACCCTCAGGCCGATCCCGAGGAGCCGGTTCTGCTGGGGACGGTCGGAGGACATGAGTCGTCATTGCGAGGAGCGCAGCGACGAAGCAATCCAGTGCGGCTCGAAGTCCGCAATGGATTGCTTTGCTTCGCTCGCAATGACGGATGGCTCACGCTACATACGCGCCGGGCAAATGCATATTTTCGCGAATCCGACACGCTTCCTGCGGCTGGCGCGGCCGCTCACCGCCTGGCTCGGCTGGGGCGGGGCGCTGCTCATCGCCGCCGGGCTGGGCTGGGGCCTGTTCGCCTCGCCTCCGGATTACCTCCAGGGCGACACCGTCCGGATCATGTACGTCCATGTCCCCGCCGCCTGGCTCGGAATGGCGGGCTGGGCGGGGATTGCCGCGGCGAGCCTGATGCAGATCGTCTGGCGCCACCCGCTTGCCGCGGTGGCGGCGCGCTCGCTCGCCTTGCCCGGCGCGATGTTCACCTTCATCTGCCTCGCCACCGGCTCGATCTGGGGACGGCCGGCCTGGGGCACCTGGTGGGAATGGGACGGTCGGATGACCTCGATGCTGGTCCTGCTCTTCCTCTATGTCGGCTTCATCGCGCTCGCCGAGGCGGAGCGCGAGCGGGGCGGGGAGGGGCGGCTGGCCGCCATCTTCGGCCTGGTCGGGGCGATCAACCTTCCGGTCATCCATTATTCGGTCCTGTGGTGGCGCACCCTGCACCAGGGGCAGAGCATCGGCCTCACGCGCTCAAGCATCGACGGCTCGATGCTGTGGCCCTTGTTCGTGTCCGTCGCCGGCTTCACCTTCCTGTTCGCAGCGATCGTTCTGATGCGGATGCGGGCCGCTCTTGCCCAGCAGAAGGTCGAGGCGCGGATGCGCAGGATGGCGGCATGAGCCACTGGCCGTTCATCGCCGGCGCCTATGCCGTCGCCCTCCTCGGGACGCTCGGCCTGACGGGGTGGAGCTTCGCCGCCATGCGCCGCGCCGAGCGCGCCGTCGACGCGCTGAAAGCCGAGCGGTGAAGGCGAAGAACCAGCGCCTGACCCTGCTCGTGCTCGCAATCGCCGCGATCCTCGGCGCGGTCCTTCTCGCCATGTCGGCGCTGAAGGACCAGGCGGCCGATTTCTACAGCCCGGGCGATGTCGCTCGGGAAGGGCCTCCCGTCGGCCGCGCCGTCCGCATCGGCGGAATGGTGCAGGCCGGCTCGGTCCGGCGCGCGCCGGACGGAGTCACGATCGACTTCGTCGTCAAGGATGAAACCCCGCATATCATCCCCGTCCGCTTCAAAGGCATCGTCCCCGATCTGTTCAAGGAGAATAGCGGGGTCGTCGCCGAGGGCCGCTTCGATCAGGCCGGCCTGTTCCTCGCCGACAACATCCTCGCCAAGCATGACGAAAATTACATGCCGCCCCAGCTGGATCGGAAAACGGGCGAGCATAAGAGCGAGAGCCTGAAATGATCGCCGAACTCGGCCTTGCCGCTCTGTGGCTCGCGGCGGCGCTGTCGCTGCTCCAGCTGGGTTTCGGAATCGCCGCGCTTCGAGAGGGGGAGGGGTTCGCGCGCGCCATCCGCCCCATCGCCATCGTCCAGGCTCTCCTGGTGGGCATAGCCTTTCTCGCCCTCATCCAGCTCTTCCTTCGAACCGATCTGTCGGTGAAGCTGGTCGCAGCCAACAGCCATTCCTTGAAGCCGTGGATCTACAAATTCGCCGGCGCCTGGGGGAATCACGAAGGCTCGATGCTGCTTTGGGTGGCGGTTCTCGCCCTTGCCGGAGCCGCGGTCGCCCTGCTCGAGCGGCGGCTGCCCGAACGCACCCTGATCGCCACCCTGGCCGCGCAGGCGGCGATCGGATTGGGTTTCTACGCCTTCCTGCTTTTCTCCTCGAACCCGTTCGAGCGGCTCTTCCCGGTCCCAGTCGAGGGCAACGGCCTCAACCCCTTGCTCCAGGATCCCGGCCTCGCCTTCCACCCGCCGACGCTCTATTTCGGCTATGTCGGGGTCTCGATCGCTTTCTCCTTCGCGGTCGGCGCGCTGGTGACCCGCGACGTCGGCCCGGCTTTCGCCCGGGCGATGCGGCCCTGGGTGCTCGCCGCCTGGATCTTCCTCACGCTGGGGATCACCGCCGGTTCCTATTGGGCCTATTACGAATTGGGCTGGGGCGGCTGGTGGTTCTGGGACCCGGTCGAGAACGCCTCGCTCATGCCCTGGCTGGCGACGACCGCTTTGCTCCATTCGGTGACGGTGCTCGCCACCCGCGACGGCCTGCGCGCCTGGACGGTGATGCTCGCCGTCGTCGCCTTCTCGATGTCGATGGTCGGCACCTTCCTGGTACGCTCGGGAATCCTGACCAGCGTCCACAGCTTCGCGGTCGACCCCCAGCGCGGCGCCTTCATCCTCATCCTGCTCGCCTTCTACATCGGCGGGGCGCTCACCCTGTTCGGCCTTAGGGTCGGGACGGTGAAGGAGGGCTCGACGTTCGAGCCGGTCAGCCGCGAGGGCGCTCTGGTGCTCAACAATTTGCTGCTCTCGGCCGTGCTCGGGATCGTCCTCGTCGGCACCCTCTACCCGCTGGCCGCCGAGGCGGCGACGGGCGAGAAGCTCTCGGTCGGCCCGCCTTATTTCAACGCCGCCGCCGGTCCGCTCGCGCTCGTCCTCGTCGCGGCGATGGCGGCGGGCCCGCTGCTGCGCTGGCGCCGCGACCGGCTGCGCGAGGTGGCGCGGCGGATCGCTCTCCCGATCCTGGTGACCGCTTCGGCCCTGCTGGCCCTGATCCTCTTCGTACCGGGCCTTCGCATCCTGCCATTGCTCGGCCTGATGCTGGCCCTCGGAGTCGGAGCCGCCAGCCTGGCGCCGCTGTGGAAGCGCAAGCTGCTGCGCACGCCCCTCTTCACCTGGGGGATGGTGATCGCCCATTTCGGGATCGCCGTCGCTCTCGCCGGAATGGCGAGCGAGGCCGCCTTCACCCAAGAGACTTTGGTCGCCGCGCGGGTGGGCGAAACCGTCCGGGTCGGCCCCTACAGCCTCCGCTTCGAATCGGTGGAGCCGATCGCCGGGCCCAATTGGACGGCGGTCGAGGCGAAGCTGGTCGTCCGACGCGGCGCCGGCGCCCCCTTCGTCCTTCTGCCGCAGGCGCGGATGTTCAGCTCGCCCCCGACCGAGACCAACGAGGCGGCGATCGCGACCCGCCTCGACGGGCAGCTCTACACGGTGATCGGCAAGCCCGACGGGGGCGGGCGCTGGCAGCTGCGCCTGTGGTGGAAGCCTTTCGTCACCCTGATCTGGCTCGGCGGAGCGCTGGTAGCGCTCGGCGGCCTGCTCGCCCTCGTCGGCCGGGTCCGCCGCGAGCGGCGCTCGGCGCGGCAGGAGGCCTGGGCATGAAGCGGTTGTTCCTGTGGCTGCCGCTGGCGGTGTTCCTCGCCTTCCTGGTCACCGTCGCGGTCGGGCTTCGCAAGCCGCCCGAGACCGAGATCCGTTCGCGGATGATCGGCAAGGCGATGCCCGAATTCGCGCTCGAGCCCGCCGTGGCGAACCATCCGCCGCTCGCCGCGGCCGATTTGCGCACCGGCAAGCCGCGGCTCGTCAACGTCTTCGCCAGCTGGTGCGTGCCGTGCAAGGCCGAGGCGCCCCAGCTGATGGCACTGAAGCGGCGCGGGGTGCCGATCGACGGGGTCGCGGTCCGCGACCGAAGCGAGGACGTCGCCCGCTTCCTCGCCGAATGGGGCGACCCGTTCGAGCGGATCGGCGCCGATCCCGTCAGCCGGGTCCAGTTCGCCTTGGGCTCCTCGGGCGTGCCCGAGACCTTCGTCGTCGACGGCCGGGGCGTGATCCGCCACCAGCATATCGGCGACATCAGGCCGGAGAATGTGGCGGAGATCCTCGCGGCCTACGAGGCGGCGCGATGAGCTTGTCATTGCGAGGGGCGAAGCGACGAAGCAATCCAGCGGGCGTCCGAGGCCGCACTGGATTGCTTCGCTTCGCTCGCAATGACGGCCTAACCCTCTTGGCACTGCTCTTCCTCGCCGCTCCCGCTTTCGCCCAATCGACTCTGCCGCCGTCGCGCTACGCCTACACCCAGCTCGAGGATCCGCGGCAGGAGGCGCAGGCCAAGGCGCTGATGGAGACCCTGCGCTGCCTCGTCTGCCAGGGCCAGTCGATCGCCGACTCAGACGCCGACATGGCCGGCGACATGCGCGCCCTGGTGCGCGAACGGATCGCGGCCGGCGAGAAACCGGAGGCGATCCGGAGCTGGCTGGTCGACCGCTACGGTGCCTGGGTGAGCTACAGGCCGCCGGTCGAGCCGCTCACCTGGCCGCTCTGGGCGGCGCCCGTGATTCTCGTCACGCTGGGCGCTTGGCTCGCCCGCGGCCGATTCCGCCGCAAGCCGCGCTGATGGGCTGGCTGGTCCTCATCGTCCTCGCGCTAGCGGCGTTCGCGGCGGTCTGGCGCTTTGGCCGGCTCGACCGCGCCGGCTTGCAGCTGCTCGCCTCGGCTCTGCTGCTCGCCGGCGCCGGTTACGCCTGGCAGGGCAGCCCCGCAGTGCCCGGCAGCCCGCAGGCCGCCGCCGAGCGGCCGCCGGTGCCGGAAAGTGCTTTCGCCACGCTCCGCAAGGACATGTTCGGCCGGTTCGATTCCGCCGACCGGTGGCTCACCATGTCCGAGCGTTACCTCGGCCGCGGCGACACGCGCCAGGCGGCAGGCCTGATCCGCTCGGCCCTTCGCGCCCATCCGGAGAATGCGGTCCTGTGGACCGGCTATGGCGACGCGCTGGTCCTTCACGGCGACGGAGTTCTCAGCCCGGCGGCGGACCTGGCCTTCCGAAGGGCCATTTCGCTCGCGCCGAACCATCCGGGCCCGCGCATCTTCCACGGCATCGCTCTCGCCCAGAACGGACGCTTCGAGGAAGCGGAGCTGAGCTGGCGGCAGGCGCTGGCCCTGTCCCCGGCCGACTCGCCCTGGCGGGAGGGGCTGGAGCGGCAGATCGAGATGGCGAGGCAGGCGAGGACGCAGGGACGCTAATCCTCGCCGCGCATTTGCGTGGGGAGGATTTACGCCGGCTCGAACGGAAGGCCGAGCGCCTCGGCCACCGCCTGGTGGCGGATCTTGCCCGCGGAAACGTTGAGCCCATTGGCCAGATGCGGATCAGCTTTCATTGCCGCCTCAGCGCCTTGGCCCGCAAGCTTCAGGACGAATGGCAAGGTCGCATTGTTGAGCGCGAAGGCCGAGGTTCGGGCCACCGCGCCGGGCATGTTGGCGACGCAATAATGGATGACCCCGTCGATCTCGTAGACCGGATTGTCGTGGGTCGTCGCCCGCGACGTCTCGAAGCAGCCGCCCTGGTCGATCGAGATGTCGACCAGCACCGAGCCGCGCTTCATCGTCTTGAGCATGTCGCGGGTGACCAGCTTGGGCGCCGCAGCGCCCGGGACGAGGACGGCGCCGATGACCAGCTCGGCCTTGGTCACCGCCTTGGCGATGGCGGCACGCGAAGCATAAGCGGTCTTGATCTGGCTTCCGAAGAACATGTCCAGCTCGGCCAGCCGGGCGTTGGAGATGTCGTAGATGGTGACGTCGGCGCGCATTCCGACCGCCATCTGCGCCGCGTTGACCCCGGACACTCCGCCACCGAGGATCGCGACCTTGGCCGGAGCGACTCCGGGGACCCCGCCGAGCAGGACTCCGCGGCCGCCCTGCTCCTTCTCGAGATAATGGGCGCCGACCTGGATCGACATCCGCCCCGCCACCTCGCTCATCGGCTTCAGGAGCGGCAGCGAGCGGTCGTTGGCCGTCACCGTCTCATAGGCGATGCAGGTCGCGCCCGACTTCATCAGCCCCTTGGCCTGCTCGGGATCGGGGGCGAGGTGGAGATAGGTGAAGAGCAGATGCCTCGGCTCGAGCAGGGCGATCTCCTGCGGCTGAGGCTCCTTCACCTTCACGATCATGTCGCTCTGGGCGAAAGTCGAGGCGGCGTCCGGGGCGATTCGGGCGCCGGCGTCGATATAATCCTGGTCGTCGAAATCGATGCCGAGTCCGGCTCTCGTCTCGACGATCACCTCATGGCCGGCGCTGACCAGCTCGGCGACCGAGGCCGGGGTAAGGCCGACGCGATATTCGTGGTTCTTGATCTCTTTGGGGACGCCGACGCGCATTTGCGACTCCTGATGCAAGGGTTGGCGGCCCTATAGCGGCGCGATCCCGGTTTGTCGCCGTTGCGAAAGCGCCCGCCGTCATGCTAGACGCCGCCGCCTTTCCGACATGACCGACGCCCCCATCGCCTCCGATTCCAATGCGGTCCCACCGCCCGCGCCCGGAGCGCGCGGCCGATCGCAGGCTCGGCTCGCGCTCGGCGCGATCGGAGTCGTCTTCGGAGACATCGGCACCAGCCCGATCTACGCCTTCCGCGAGGCCTTCACCGGCCATCACGAGCTCGCGCCCAACGCGCTCAACGTCTTCGGCGTGCTGAGCCTGATCTTCTGGGCGATGATCATCGTGGTGACGCTGAAATACGTCACCATCCTGATTCGCGCCGACAACAAGGGGGAAGGAGGCAGCCTCGCCCTGCTCGCCCTCATTTCGCGCAAGGCCGGCGGCAAGGCGCGGTGGAGCGGCGGCATCGTCCTGCTCGGGGTGTTCGCCTGCGCCCTGTTCTACGGCGATTCGATGGTGACCCCCGCGATTTCGGTGCTCGCCGCCGTCGAGGGGCTGGCGGTCTTCGATCCGCGCCTGGCGCCGGCGGTGCTTCCGCTCGCCGCCGGGATCATCGTCGGGCTGTTCGTCGGCCGCAAGGGCGGAACGGCGCGGCTTGGGCGCTGGTTCGGGCCGGTCATCTCCCTCTATCTGCTGACCATCGGGCTGTTCGGGGCGCTCGCTCTCGCCCGCCATCCGGAGGTGGTGGCGGCGCTCGACCCGCGCCATGGCTTTCGATTCTTCGCCGCCCAGCCCTGGCTCGCCTTTCTCGCGCTCGGCTCGGTAGTCCTGGCGGTGACCGGCGCGGAGGCCCTCTATGCCGAAATGGGCCGCTTCGGGCGAAAGCCGATCCGCCACGGCTGGTTCTTCTTCGTCCTGCCCGCCCTGATGCTCAATTATCTGGGGCAGGGCGCCCTCATCCTCTCCGACCCGGCCGCGGTGGCGAGCCCCTTCTTCGCTTTGGCGCCGCGCGGGTTCGAGCTGCCTTTGGTGCTCCTGTCGATCCTCGCCGCGACGATCGCCACCCAGGCGGTGGTGACCGGCGCCTTCTCGGTCACCCAGCAGGCGATCCATCTCGGCTTCGTGCCGAGGCTGAGGATCGAGCACACGACCGAGCATCGCGAAATCTACATCCCCATCGTCAACTGGACCCTGATGGCGGCCGCGCTCGTCCTCGTCCTCACCTTCCGCAGCTCGTCCGAGCTCGCCTCGGCCTACGGAGTCGCCGTCACCGGTGCGATGCTGATCGACACCTGCCTGCTCGCCGCCCTGATCTCGTCCCTATGGACCTGGAAGCCGTCGCGCCGGGTGCCTCTGCTCGTCCTGTTCCTCGCGGTCGACCTCGTCTTCTTCGGAGCGACCCTGACCAAGGTCCCCGACGGCGGCTGGTTCCCGCTGCTGGTCGGAGTGGTCGCCTTCGTCCTCCTCACCACCTGGGCGAAGGGGCGGCAGCTGATGCGCGCCCATCTCGCCGATTCGGCGATGCCGACCGAGATCTTCATCAAGTCGGCGGCCGGAAGCGTCGTCCGGGTCCCGGGAACGGCGGTCTTCCTGACCACCGCTCATCAGGGCGTTCCGCCCTCGCTGCTCCACAACCTCAAGCATAATCGCTGCCTGCACGAACGGGTGATGCTGCTCACCGTCGTCATCGAGGACACGCCTTTCGTCGAGCCTCACCGGCGCTGCGACCTCACCGATCTCGGCGAGGGCTTCTTCCGGCTGATCCTCCGCTTCGGCTTCATGGAGGACAGCGACCTGCCGGCGGCGCTCGCCACGGTAAGCTGCGGGCGGGACATCAAGATGATGGAGACCAGCTTCTTCCTGTCGCGCCAGACCCTGATCGCGGCGCGCAAGCGCGGCATGCCGGTCTGGCGCGAGCATCTCTTCGGCTGGATGCTCCGCAACGCCGAGAGCGCGATGGAATTCTTCAAGCTTCCGCCCAACCGGGTGGTCGAGCTCGGCAGCCAGGTGGAAATCTGAGCGGCTCCGCGCCCCTCATCGTCACCGCAATGTTCGGCGACGGCGACAATGGCTGGCTGCAGGAGCTGCGGCGGGCGAATTACCCGCCGGAGCGCAACCGGGTGCCGGCGCACCTGACCCTGTTCCACCACCTTCCGCCGAGCGTCGAGGGCGAGATCGGGCGCCGGCTGGCCGCCTATGCCTCGAGCGAGGCCCCGGCCGCTGCGATCAGCGGGATCATGGATCTCGGCCAGGGCACCGCCCTGCGCGTCGAGAGCGAAGGGCTGGAGGACATACGCTACGACCTCGCCCTGGCCCTGCAGGGCCTGCTCACGCCCCAGGACATGGCGCCGTGGCGGCCGCACGTCACCGTCCAGAACAAGGTCGAGCCGAAGGAGGCGAAGGCGCTTCAGGCCCGTCTGCGGGCGGGATTCGAGCGGCGCTCGCTGGCCATCAGGGGCCTGGCCTTGTGGCGCTATCTCGGCGGCCCGTGGGAGCCGGTGAAGAGCTGGACGTTCAGGGGATAGTCCTTCGATACGGGCCTTCGCCACGCTCAGTCCCTACTCAGGATGGGCGGGCGGAGGCTTTGCTCGCTCATCCTGAGTAGCCGCTGAGCGAAGTCGAAGCGGCGTATCGAAGGACCGGGCGCCTCAATCCAGCTGCCCGACCCCGTCGCAGCTGTAGTCGAACGCCGCCAGCCCGGCGTCGAGGTGCGAGGCGAGCAGGGGCATGTCCATCAGCTCGTCGATCCGGCTCTCGGGATCCTCTTCATTGGCCTCGGCGCAGGCGTCGTCCCATTCGCTGACGTCATAGGTGCCTCGGCCGACCCAGGCGAGCGCCAGGGTCTCGGCGAGCTGGTCGTCGGCGAGATCGTCGAGGATGGCGCGAAGCTCTTCCTCCACCCCGCTGTTGAGCTCGTCCTCGAGGACGGAAAGCGCCTCGCCGCCCTCGTCGTCGAAATCGTCGACATTGTCGGCATCTTCGTCGGGATCCTGAGCCGGCACCTGCGCCTCGTTCTCCCGGGCGCGCAGGATGATCCTGCACAGGGTTTCAAGAGGGGTCAGCAGTTCCATATCCTTCTCTCCAGTCGGCCCGCAAACGACAGGAGGGGCAAGCGGGTTCCAGAGCCGAATCCGCGGGAGCGGGGCTTGAAAAGCGCGAAGGGCCCCTCCAGTTGACCGGCTGCGCGCCCCTTCCTATAGCGCGCACGCCCGGCCGACGCCGGAGCCCGATGGGGCGGAGTAGCTCAGCTGGTTAGAGCAGCGGAATCATAATCCGCGTGTCGGGGGTTCAAGTCCCTCCTCCGCTACCACCCCGCAAAAATCCGATCGCCTTCCGGCCCTTGTGCAATTTTCAAAGCCCCGCTAGCCACTTGGCATCGGACGCTTGGTTCCGACGGGACCGGGGGGTTCGAATTTCATGGCTACTTTCAACGGCGACGGCGCGCCCAACATCTTCACCGGCGGCGCCGACGCCGACACCGGTTACGGCAATGGCGGCGACGACCAGCTGAGCGGCAACGGCGGCAACGACATTTTATACGGCAATGCCGGGGCCGACACGCTCGACGGCGGCGCCAATGACGATATCCTGGTCTCGTACGACGTCGCGAACCTGGTCTACGCTTATTTCTCCACGGTCTCGCTCGACGTCGGCACCGAGCACGACATCCTGATCGGCGGCGACGGCGACGATCTGCTGGTGGCGGGCTATGGCGACGACGTCAGCGGCGGCGCCGGCTACAACAAAGCATTCATAAACTTCCTCGGGGCGACCTCCGGTGTCTATGCCGATTTCCGAGCCCAGTGGAGCGGCGGGTCTATCGTCGTCGGCGGCGGCACCATCAGCGGCGTCACCCAGACGATGGACATCCAGGGCAGCAATTACGACGACACCCTCTATCCGGTCGGAAGCTATTACGGGTTCTCGACGGTCCACGGCAATGGCGGCAACGACTATATCCTCGCCGATTATTATAACTTCTATCTGTATGGCGACGACGGCAACGACACGCTCGACGCCAGGATGAGCGGATATACTCACGACGTCGACGGCGGCTCCGGGGACGACATAATCTATACGCCGACCAACTCCTTCTCCTCGGCGCATGGCGGCGACGGCAACGACACGATCTACTCGCACGGCGTCACCTATGGCGGTGCCGGCAACGACACCATCGTCCTGCAGCAATCCTATTATATCGGCCCCGTCTACGGCGAAGCGGGCGACGACGACATCAGCGCCGCCGCTTACTACAGCTACGTCATTTCCGGCGGCAGCGGGGCCGACGTGCTTCGCGGCAACACTGGCGACGACAAGCTGGTCTCCGGGGATTTCAAGCCGGACAGCCCTTACCAGGCCGCGACCTACACTCCCGCGGCGGACATGGGGCTCGAGCAAGACCGGCTGACCGGCGCCGAGGGCAACGACACGCTCGCGATCGGTTATGGCGACGATGCCGACGGCGGCGTCGGCAACGACACTTTGTGGCTGTCTCTGGGCGGTCTCGCCCAAGGCGCGACCTTCGACACCGCCGGCATCGTCACCGGCCAGCCCTTCGTCCTTGGCGGCGGCACGATCCAGAATATCGAGACCCTGGCCTATCTGCGGGGCACCGATTTCGACGATCACCTGACCATCGCCACCCAGGCCAGCCTGCTCACCGTCGAGGCCGGCGACGGAGGGGACGTGATCGTCTCGAACGCCAGCTCGATCGCCTTGTATGCGGGCGCCGGCAACGACCATTTCTTCACCGGCATCGCCGGGGATCATTATGACGGCGGCGCCGGCTTCGACATGGTCTATTACACCACCGCGGCGGCGGGCGTGACGGTCGTCCTGGCGGCGCCCGGCCAGCTGGGCAGCGGCGGGGGTGGCGATTCGCTGGTCGACGTCGAGGGCGCCGGAGGGTCGGCCTTTGACGACAGTCTCACCGGCAACGACCTCGCCAACCGCCTGACGGGCGAAGCGGGCAACGACACTCTGACGGGCCAGGCCGGCAACGATACGCTCGACGGCGGCCTGGGCGCCGACATCCTTCGGGGCGGCGCCGGCGACGACAATTATTATGTCGACGATGCCGGCGACGTCGTGGAGGAGAATGCGGGCGAGGGGACGGACTTGATCTTCACGCGGCTGGCCACCCACAGCCTCGTCGCGCTTCCCAACGTCGAGAATTTGTTCGCGCTCAACGACATCGCTCACGATTTCCGCGGCAACAGCGGCAACAACAGCCTGACCGGCGGGCGCGGGAACGATATTTTCCGCCTCCAAGACGGCGGCGACGACACGGTCTTCGGCGGCATCGGCGACGACGCCATCTTCTTCATCGGGGCCCTGACGGGGGCCGACCTCGTCAACGGCAGCGACGGCACCGACACGCTCGTCCTGCAGGGTCCTTACGGCGCCCTCACGCTCACCGGAAACATCACCCAGATCGAGAATATCTCCCTTCTCGCCGGCTCCAACACCAACTTCGGCGAGCCGGGCACCAATCGCTACGATTATGTGCTGACCACGAACGACGCCAATTTCGCGGCGGGGGTTCAGGCCCGGATCAACGGCGCGGCCCTGCTCGCGGGCGAGGATTTCACCTTCAACGGTTCGGCCGAGACCAACGCCAATTTCGTCGTCTACGGCGGCAAGGGCGTCGACACGCTCACCGGCGGCCTCGGCAACGACATCTTCTACTATCCGGAGGAGCGTTTCGCCTCGGGCGACACGGTGAACGGCGGCCCGGGCTATGACGGAATGTTCCTGCGTGGGAACTATACGATCGACTTCAACGCGCCCGGTTACACCGGCCTGTTCACCAACATCGAGAACCTGACCCTGACCTCCGCCACCGACGAGCGCTACGCCCGCGGCGGCGGCACCGAGTTCGATTACAACCTCACTTTGTCGAACGCCATCGTGAAGCCGGGCGAGACGCTGACCGTGTCGGGGGCTCTGCTGATGGCGACGGAGACGATGATCCTCGATGCGAGCCAGGAGGCCGACGGACTGCTCCGACTGTTCGGCGGCCGGGCCGACGACACTCTGAAGGGCGGCGCCAATGCCGACCTCATCCACGGCAACCTCGGCGCCGACCAGCTGACCGGCAACGGCGGGGCGGATTCGTTCCGCTATCAGTCGGTTGAGGAGTCCAATAGCGCCACAATGGATGAAATCTCCGACTTCACGCCGGGCTCCGACAGCATCGACCTCAGCCGGGTCGACGCCAGCAGCGGCGCGGCGGGCGACCAGGCGTTCAGCTGGATCGGGTCGAGCGCGTTCAGCGGCTCGGCGGGCGAGCTTCGGGCCTATGAGAATAACGGCTCCTGGTTTGTCGAGGGCGACACCAACGGAGACGGAGTCGCCGACCTCGTCATCGCCCTGACCCTGCAGGGCCCGACGCCGCTCGGGACGGGCGACTTCCTGCTCTAGCATCCTTGCCGGACCCTCCTCGGCGGATCCCCGGTCGAGCCCGGGCTGACGGGTCCGGCGCCGCGTACATGGCCAAAAAATGCAGGAGACAGATTGAAATCGGCTGTGCAATGAACCGATTCGGATTAAATTCGTGGTAGACCATCGTTTCGCGAGGGTCAGTCGATGGGGGTCGTCAATTTCAATGGGTTTCGGGGCTAGGCTTGCGGAAGAGAGGAAGCGGCTCGGCCTGAAGCAGGCAGAGTTCGCGTCGCTGGTTGGGACGGACGTTCCCAAGCAGAGCCTCTATGAGAACGACCGGCGGGAGCTGCGCGCCGACTATCTGTCCCGCCTGGCCGCGGCGAAGGTGGACGTCGTCTACGTGCTCACCGCCAAGAGGAGCGAGGGCGCCTGGCTCGGGGAGGAAGCGAGCCAGCTTCTCTCCGCCTATCTCGCCTTGCCGGACGACCTGCAGGAAGCGGTTCTGCGACTCGTCGGCGATCTCAACCGGCATTTCGCCGCGGGCGGCCGGGCCCTCCATTCCGGCCGGGAGGAATATCGGGCGGAGGAGCCCGGCTAGGCGCCGGGCGTTCGCGACGGAATGCGCGAATCGGATTTTCGAATCGGTGCCGCCGACGCCTTCCCCCGCGGCGGAAGCAGCCTAGATCGCTATCGGCGAAACCGTCCCGACTGATTCGCTACGCGTGCTCGCTCGCGGCGGGGATGACTCCGCGGCGGATCTGGTCGAGCTCGATCGATTCGAACAGGGCTTTGAAATTGCCCTCGCCGAACCCTTCATTGCCCTTGCGCTGGATGATCTCGAAGAAGATCGGGCCGATCATGTTCTCGGTGAAGATCTGGAGGAGCAGGCCTTCGCCGGTCTCGGGCGAGCCGTCGATCAGGATCCTGCGCTTGCGCATCTCGGCGATCGAGTGGCCGTGTCCGGGCACGCGCTTGTCGATCATGTCGTAATAGGTGTCGGGGCTGTCCTGGAAGGTGACGCCGTTGGCGCGCAGGGCGTCGACGGTGGCAAAAATGTCGTCGGTGGCGAGCGCCAGATGCTGGATGCCCTCGCCTTTATATTCCTTGAGGAACTCCTCGATCTGGCTGAACTCGTCCTGGCTCTCGTTGAGGGGAATACGGATCTTGTCGTCCGGCGCCGTCATCGCCCGCGAGAGCAAGGCGGTCTGCTGGCCTTCGATATCGAAATAGCGGATCTGCCTGAAGTTGAAGATCCGCTCGTAGAATTGCGCCCAATGATCCATCCGCCCGCGGTGGACATTGTGGGTGAGGTGATCGAGCGTGTGCAGCCCCGACGGCGCCGTCGCTTCCGTCCCCTCGACCGGAGCGAAATCGCGGTCGTAGATGGTCCGGGCGCCGTAGCGGTCGACGAGGTAGAGGTAGGAACCGCCGATCCCCTCGATCGCCGGAAGGCCGTAATCCCCTTCGACCCGGGTCGCGCCGCGCTCGATCGCCAGCGCCAGGGCCCGCTCCGAATCCGCGACCCGGAACGCCATAGCGCTGGCCGACGGGCCGTGGGCGCCACGGAAATCCTCGGCATGGCCCGACGATTCCATGTTGAGCAGGAAGTTGATATCCCCCTGCGCATAATGGCGCACCCGCTTGGTCTTGTGGTCGCTGCGATGGGCGAAACCGAGGCGCCGGAAGAGGTCGCCGAGGGCCTCCGGATCGGGGCTGGTGAACTCGACGAATTCGAAGCCGTCGAGGCCGAGCGGATTGTCGTGGGGCATCTTTAAACTCCTGACGCTGGCGGCTCTCTACCAAGCCCCCTGCCAAGCGGCAAATGCGCCTTGCGCCGATGCCGTCCCAGCCATATCTCGCCACGATGTCCGCGACCCACTCCACCCGCATGCTCATCCTCGGCTCCGGCCCGGCCGGGCTCTCCGCCGCCATCTACGGCGCCCGCGCCGGCCTCGCGCCGATCGTCGTCCAGGGCATCCAGCCCGGCGGCCAGCTCACCACCACCACCGACGTCGAAAACTATCCCGGCTTCCGCGAGGTCATCCAGGGTCCCTGGCTGATGGAGGAGATGCAGGCCCAGGCCGAGCATGTCGGCGCGCGGATGATGTGGGACCATATCGTCGAGGTCGACCTCACCCGCCGGCCCTTCCGGCTCGTCGGCGACGGCGGCACGATCTATACCGGCGACGTCCTCGTCATCGCCACCGGCGCCCAGGCCAAGTGGCTGAACCTGCCGAGCGAAGAGCATCTGAAGGGGAGGGGAGTCTCCGCCTGCGCGACCTGCGACGGCTTCTTCTACCGCGGCCGCAAGGTGGCGGTGATCGGCGGCGGCAACACCGCGGTCGAGGAAGCGCTCTACATGACCAACCACAGCCACGACGTCACTCTGATCCACCGCCGCGATTCGCTGCGCGCCGAGAAGATCCTCCAGGACCGATTGTTCGCCAATCCCAAGATCAAGGTGCTGTGGAACAAGGCCGTCGACAGTTTCGTCGCCGGCGGCGAGCCGGAGGGGCTGGTCGGCCTCGACCTCAGGGACACGAAGAGCGGCGAGATCTCGCATATCGACGTCGAGGGCGGCTTCGTCGCCATCGGCCATTCGCCCGCCACCGAGCTGTTCCAGGGCAAGCTGATTCTCGACAAGGACGGCTACATAGAGGTGGAGCCGGGAAGCACCCGGACCAGCGTCGGAGGGGTCTTCGCCTGCGGCGACGTCATGGACAAGATCTACCGCCAGGCGGTCACGGCCGCGGGCACGGGCTGCATGGCCGCCCTGGACGCGGAGAAATTCCTGGCGGAGTCCGAGTTCGAGGCGTCGGCGCCCGTACACGAGGTGGCCTGACCGCGCTAAAGCCGCTCCAGCGCTTCCCTCACCGCCGCCAGCAAGGCCGCTTCATCGCCCGGCCGGGAGAAAGTGTGCGCATCGCTGTCGATCCTGAGCGGGGCCGGATTGGCTTGGCGAAGGCTCTTGAAGAGGGGGGAGGACCATTCCGCCTGGGCGGCGATCGCGGTCGAGTCGCCGCTCGCCAGGATGAGCTGGGCGGGAGTCCTCGACTTGCCGAGCGCCGCGGCGATCTCGCCGGACAGGCTGGAGGGCCGGCTCCCGGCAATCTTCAGGAGTCCTTTCAGTACCTTCCTGTAAGAGATTGATCCTGAAAGGAGGCGCTTCCAGCCCTCGACGCTGAGCAGCTGCTCCTTGTAGCGCGACTTGATCGCCGCCGGCGGCGGCTCGCCGGCCTCGGCCTCGACGAACCAGGGGTTGACGAGGACATAGCCGTCGAGGCCCGCCGCTTGGCCATGGAGAGCGAGCGTCGAGGCGCCGTCGCACAGGCCGAAGCCGAGCAGCCGCTGCAATTGCGGCTGCTCGCGGCGGAAGGCGGCAGCGGCGGCGGCGAGGTCGGGGCGGCTGTCCCGGAAGTCCGGATCCTCGCCCTCGCTGTCGCCGACCCCGCGGCGGTCGTAACGGAAGCAAGGCCAGCCCGCCTGCGCCAGCGCGGCCGCCAGCCGCTCGTACATACGGTGCGAGCCGATGCGGGTCTGGGTGCCGCCGGTGACGAGCAGAAGCCCGGTCTCGCCCGCGGCCGGATCGAGGCTCGCGCCGAGCGCGGCGCCTGCGCAGTCGAAGCTCAGCAAGCGCCGCATGCGCGCACCCATTGCGAAATATCCGAAGCCATTGCCTCGGCAAGCTCAGACGAATTCTGAGGTTCGGCGCGGCGCCAGAGCGGCGGCCCTTCGAGCTTGAGATCGGCTTCGCCGCGGTCGGTCGAGAGGCGAAGCGTTCTTACCTTTCCGCCCGCCGCCGGCTCAGCCTCCGCGAGCCCGGCGAGCAAGGCCTCGGAGGGCGAATAGCCGCCGCCGCCTTCGGTCATCAGCCCGGCCCGGGCGAGGTCGCGCGCCAGCGAGGCTCCGGTCGCGGGCGCGAAGCGCCAGCGCGCCGGCGCCGCCCCGTCGAGCAGGGCGCCGCCGCGCAGGCTGACCGAAGCCACCGCTCCGGCCGCCTCGAACGCGGCCGCCGCGGCGTCGCCCCAATCCTGCCAGGAGACCTCCTCCAGCGGCCGCTCGCTCTCGCCGGTGCCGGGGAGGTCGGGAAGCCAGCAGGCATAGCCCTGGGCGGCCAGCGCCCGCATCGCCGTCGCCAGCAGCGCTCTCGTCCGGTTCATCTCCTCGAACAAAGGCGGCAGGAAGAGGAGGGCAGGGCCGCTGCCGATCCGTATCATCCATTCGTCCCGGTCCCCCACCCGGTAACGGGAATAATGGAGACCCCGGGCGGTCACTGGAGCGTTTTGGAGCGGGCGAAGGTGAGCAGGGAGCCAAAGCTTTCAAGCATGTCGGCGTCGACCTCATGATCCTCGATGAGGATCCCGAGCCTCTCCTCGAGCTCGGTCAGAAGCCCCGCCACCGCCATCGAATCGAATTCCGGAAGGGCCCCGAAGAGCGGGCTCGATTCGTCGAGCGCGGCGACCTGGGCCTCGGGAAGGCCGAGCACGTCGCGAAGCACCGCCCGAAGGGTGGCGTCGACTTCCTGTTCGTCGTTCAAGGCGGCGGTCATCTCAGGCTCCCCTCGTGGCGCGCCGCGCCTAACGGCTTCGCGCCCGGCGGACAAGCGCGGAGAGTCCGGCCCGGGCCGCGCCAAGCAGGCCGCCGGGGGAGGCGAGGTTGAACGCCTCGAGCCGCCACAAGGTCGCCCGCTCGTCCATCCAGTCGCGCTTGTAGCCGTCGTCGCCGGTGCCATAGTCTATTCGGGATACCCGGTCGTCGTCGAGCGCGGCCCTGAACATGGCCATGCTTAGCACCGTCCCCGGCGACAGCGCCTTGGCATCCTCGCGATAGGCGAGCTTGTGGATCCAGGCGATGCCGTCCTCGATCGTCCAAAGCTGCGCCGCCAGGGCGCGCCCGTCCTTGCGGGCGATTCCGAGCCGGAGTCGCCCCTCTTCCCCCTCCTGCTCGGCCAGGGCGCGCAGGAAAGCGGGCGAGCCCTCCTCGGGCTTCCAGCTTGCGGCATAGACCTCCTCATAGGCGGCCCAGGCGGCGGGGTCGAAAGCGCGGTGGATCTCGATGTCGAGCCCGGCCGCCTTGGCCTTGCGCTGGGCGGTGTTGCGAAGCTTGCCCGGGCGGGTCGCCCAATAAGCCTCGAAGTCCTGGCCGGCCGTGTCGATCCGCCAGGACGCGGTGGCGGGGCCGACGAACGTCGCCCAGCCGGCGCGTCGGAAGGCTCCGGCCAGTGGCTCCGGAGCTTCGAGCGGGGAGATTTCGAGCCGGTGCAGGCGTTTGCGCAGAGCCCTTGCAATCGGCTCGGCGCCTTCCGAGTCGCCGACGAGGCCGAAGCGGAGGCTGTACCAGCAGCGCCAGGCCTCGGCCCGTCCGCCCCGTTCGGCGAGGAACAGCCAGGCGGCGCGCTCGCCGTCCCGGGCCCGGGCCACCAGCAGTCGGCCCGGGGGCGGGCAATGGGCCGCGATGCGCTGGAACCAGTCGATCCGGTCGAACAGCGACGGAGAGCGGTCGAGGGCGCCGCCGGCGTCGGCCGCCACCGCCTCGAGGCTATCGAACAGTTCCACCTCGAAGCCCAACGCGCTATCCCCCGGCTCCAAGCCCAGCCTGCCTGCTGTGGCGCAGTGAGGAGGCAAGGTGCAAGCCCCGGATCCGACACCCCGTCCGCTCGACCACCTCGCTTCGATGGGCGATCCCGCCGCCCCGGCCCTCCTCACCAAGGAGGGGCTGCTCGATTATGCCGGCCTGGAGGCGGCGGTCGCGACCTTGGCCGGGGCGCTCAAGGCGCGCGGCTTCGCGCCGGGAGACCGAGTCGCCAGCTGGCTTCCCAAGACCCGGATGACGAGCCTGCTGCCGCTCGCCTGCGCCCGCGCCGGCCTCGTGCACGTGCCGGTCAACCCCTTGCTGAAGCGCGCCCAGGTCGGCCACATCCTCGCCGACAGCGGCGCCAGGCTGTTGATCACCGGCAAGGCCCGGCTGGGCACGCTCGGCGAGGGCGACCTGCCCGGCCATTGCGACTCTGCCGAGGAGGAAGAGGGGGCGGCGATGCTGGCCGGTCCGGACCGGCTGACGCCGAGCCAGGCCGATCCCGATGCCCTTGCCGCCTTGCTCTACACCTCGGGGTCGACCGGCCGGCCCAAGGGCGTGATGCTCAGCCATTCGAACATGTGGCTGGGCGCGGTCAGCGTCGCTCATTATCTGCGCCTGGCGCCGGAGGACCGGGTGCTCGGGGTCCTCCCGCTCAGCTTCGACTATGGCCAGAATCAATTGCTCTCGACCTGGGCGGCGGGCGCCTGCGTGGTCCCGATCGAATATCTCGCGGCGCGCGACGTCATCCGCGCCGTCGAGACCCACGGCATCACCACGCTCGCCGGAGTGCCGCCTCTATGGGTCCAGCTGGTCGAGGCGCAATGGCCGCCCGCGGCCGCCTTGTCGCTGCGCCGGCTCACCAACAGCGGCGGCCGGCTGCCGGTGTCGATCGTTCGCCGGCTGCGCGAGCTGTTCCCGGCCGCCGAGCTCTATCTGATGTACGGACTCACCGAGGCCTTTCGCTCCACCTATCTCGAACCGGCCCTGCTCGACGGGCATCCGGAGTCGATCGGAAGCGCCATCCCCTTCGCTGAAGTCATGACGTCAAAGCCCGACGGCACCCTCTGCGCACCGGGGGAGGATGGCGAGCTCGTCCATGCCGGGCCGCTGGTGGCGAAAGGCTATTGGAACGATCCGGAGCGGACGGCGCAGCGCTTCAAGCCGGCCCCCGCGGGCTCCATTTACGGCGGCACCGCGGTCTGGTCGGGGGACCGGGTGCGGCAGGACGAGGAGGGGCTGCTCTATTTCGTCGGCCGCGAGGATGCGATGATCAAGACCAGCGGCAACCGGGTCAGCCCGACCGAGGTCGAGGAAGCCGCCGTGGCGAGCGGGGTCGTGGCCGAGGCGGTCGCGCTCGGCATTCCCGACGACCGGCTCGGCGAGGCCATCGCTTTGGTGGTCCGGGGGAACGGGCCCGACGAGGCGCTGCGCAACTATCTTCGCCGCGAGTTACCGAATTTTATGCAGCCGGCGCATATCGTCTGGCGCGACGAGCTGCCGCGAAGTCCCAACGGCAAGCTCGACCGCGAAGTCATCAAGAGCGAGCTGAGTGCATGAGCAAGCCCATGGGCGCGATTCCCGCCGGCTTCGAAGCCGAGGATGGAATGCTGCTGATCGGCGGCCGGCGCGCCGACGCGCTCGTCCGGGAGGCAGGGGACACGCCTTTGTTCGTCTACGATCTCGGGCGAGTGACGGCGCAGGTCCGCCGCTTCCGGGCCGCCTGCCCTGGCGTCAACCTACATTATGCCATAAAAGCAAATACCTATGCTCCGCTGCTGAAACATGTTGCCAAGCTTGTCGACGGCCTCGATGTCGCCTCCGCCGGCGAGATGGCGGCGGCGCTGGGGGCCGGCACCCATTCGGGCGACATCTCCTTCGCCGGTCCCGGCAAGCGCGACGACGAGCTCGCGGCCGCCATTGCGGCGGGGGTGACCTTGAACCTCGAATCCGAAGGGGAGGCTGAGCGGGCGTTGGCGATCGGCCGGACCCAGGGCCGGACGGCGCGGCTGGCGGTCCGGGTCAATCCCGATTTCGAGATCAAGGGCTCGGGCATGCGCATGGGCGGCGGCGCCAAGCCGTTCGGGGTCGATGCGGCGCGGGCGGCGGCGTTGATCCGCCATGTGATCGAAAGTGGTGGAATGTGGAGGGGACTGCATATTTTCGCCGGTTCCCAGGCGTTGAGCGCAGAGTCCCTGATCGAGGCGCAGCGGGCGACGATCGCTCTGGCCGCCGAGCTGGCCGAGGCGGTCGGTTCGAGCCCACCTCTGGTCAATCTCGGCGGCGGCTTCGGGATCCCCTATTTCGCGACCGAGGCGGCGCTCGACGTCGAGGCGGTCGGAGCGGCGCTGGCGGAGGCCCTGGCCGAGCGGCCGGCGATCCTCGCCGGGAGCGCGTTCGCGATCGAGCTCGGCCGCTGGCTGGTCGGGGAGGCGGGGGTCTATCTGACCCGGATCGTCGACAGGAAGCAGAGCCACGGCAAGACCTTCCTGGTCACCGACGGCGGAATGCACCACCAGCTCGCCGCCTCGGGCAATTTCGGCCAGGTGGTCCGGCGCAATTATCCCGTCGCGGTCGCCGGCCGCTTCGGAGCCCCGGCCGAGGAGGAAGCGAGCATCGTCGGCTGCCTGTGCACCCCGCTCGACCGCCTCGCCGACGACGTCATGATCCCGCGCGCCGAGGTCGGCGACCTGGTCGCCGTCTTCCTCGCCGGCGCCTACGGCCTCTCGGCCAGCCCCGCCGCCTTCCTGGGACACCCGCCGGCGCTGGAGATGGCGGTCGGCTGACCTCGTCATTGCGAGGAGCGTAGCGACGAAGCAATCCAGCGGGCGCCGGACGTTGCGCTGGATTGCTTCGCTTCGCTCGCAATGACGGTGCCGGAGCGGATTAACCCTTGCGTCCGCCTGGTCCCATTACGGGACGCGCCTCAGAAGGCCATTGTTCCTAACGTTAATTTTACCTCTTCAAGCCATAGCGGACCCAAATCTCGCGTCCCTGACGTCAGGGCGCGGATCCGCGGCGACATGAAGAGGATAGTCCGATGCGTTCACTGGTATCTTCAACCCTCGCTCTCGCCCTCTGCCTCGGCGCGGCCGCGGCGGCCGATGCCAAGGGCCGGGACCGTCTTCCTCCGGCGAGCTTCGTCGGCTCGGACGACACCGCCCCGACCGAGAAATATGTGATCGGAGCGCTCGACCAATTGAACGTCTTCGTCTGGCGCAACAACGATCTCGGCGGCAAGGTCCAGGTCCGCCCCGACGGGATGATCACCACCCCGCTCATCCCGGACCTCCAGGCCGCGGGCAAGACCCCGGCCCAGCTCGGCGACGACATCCGCAAGGCGCTCACCCAATATGTCGACGACCCGCGCGTGACGGTGATGGTCGAGACCTTCCAGGGCAGCTTCAGCCAGCAGATCAGGGTGGTCGGGGCGACCGAGAAGCCGGCCTCGCTTCCCTACCGCGCCAACATGACCCTTCTGGACGCGATGATCGCGGTCGGCGGCCTCTCCGAATATGCCGCCGGCAACCGCGCGCGGCTGATCCGCCACGACCGCGCGACCGGCACCCAGAAGGAATATGACCTGAAGATCGCCCGTCTGCTCAAGAAGGGCGACACCAGCGCCAACGTCCGGCTCGAGCCGGGCGACGTCATCATCATCCCGGAGAGCATGTTCTAGGGGCGCGACGGCCGCCGCTACCGCATCCGCACGCAAGGAATTCCAGGCTCGATGGACGGACTCTACGAACAGATACGGATCGCGATCCACCAGGTCTGGCGCCGCCGCTGGCTCGCTTTGGCCGTCGCCTGGGGCCTTTGCCTGGTCGGCTGGCTGGCGGTCGCGCTCATCCCCAACACCTACGAATCCAAGGCTCGGGTGTTCGTCCAGATGCAGTCGATCCTGCCCAACCAGGTCGGGATCACCGTCCAGGAGCGGGAAGGGGATCTGAACCGGGTCAAGCAGACGCTCACCTCCAGCGAGAATCTCGCCAAGGTCGTCCGAGCCAGCGATCTCAACAGCCTCGTCGCCAGCGAGCGCGACCTCGCCGTCCAGGTCGCCGCCCTGCGCGAATCGATCAAGGTCACCGCCCAGCCCGACAACACGCTGGAGATCAGCGCCACCGCCAGGGTCTCCGCTTTCTCCAACCGCCAGAACGCGAAGCTCTCGGCCGCGGTGGTCCAGGGGCTGCTCGACATCTTCGTCGAGCAGAATCTGGGCGGCGACCGCGACGAGGCCAATCAGAGCCTCGCCTTCCTCGACCAGCAGCTGAAGCTGCGCGAAGGGCAGCTGCAGGAAGCCGAGCAGCGCCGGGTGGAGTTCGAGCAGCGCTATCTCGGCCTTCTGCCCGGCGAGGGCTCGATCGGCGCCCGGATGGGCGCCGCACGCACCGAGCTGGCGGGAATCGAGCAGCAGCTGATGCAGGCGCAGAGCTCGCTCTCCGCCTTGCGCAGCCAGCTCGCGGCGACTCCGACCTCGATGCCTTCGCTCGGCGGCGACGGCGGCGGCGCCCGCGGTCAGTTGGCGGCCCTGGAGGCCCAGCTCGGCCAGGCGGCGGCGCAGGGCTGGACCGATTCCCATCCCGACGTCGTCAGGCTCCGCACCCAGATCGCCCGGCTGAGGCCGCTCGCGGCGCGCGAGCCGGCCGGCGCAGGCACCATGCCCAACCCCTCCTACGTGTCGCTGCGGGCGATGGTCGCCGAGAAAGAGGGCCAAGTGAACGCCGCCGCGACCCGCAAGGCGCAGCTCCAGGGCGATCTCGCCCAGCTCGGCAACCGCCAGGCTTCGGAGCCCGGCGTGGCGGCGGAGCAGGAGCGGCTCAACCGGGCCTATGACGTGCTGAAGAAGCAATATGACAAATTGCTCGAGGACCGCGACCAGGTGCGGCTGAGGACCGACGTCCGCAGCCAGACGGATGCGGTCAAGTTCAAGGTCATCGTTCCGCCGAACCAGCCCAGCGTTCCGCTGACCCCGAACCGGCCTTTGCTTCTGACCCTGATCCTGTTCGTCGGCCTCGGCGCCGGCGCCGGCGCGGCCTATGTGCTGGGGCAGATCCAGACCACCTTCCCGACCCAGACCCGGCTCGCCGAGGCGACCGGGCTGCCGGTGCTCGGCTCGATCGGCCAGGTGTTCACCGAGACGGCGAAGGCGCGGCACCGCCAGCGCCTGCTGTGGCTCGGCGGCGGCGCGGGAGCGCTCGGAGCGGCCTGGGCCGTGCTGCTCGCGGTCGAATTCTGGCAGCGAAGCACGGTCGCTTGAGGGAGCCCCAGATGAACAAGCACAGCCCCCTCAGCCATTCGGGCTCGCTGATCGAGCGGGCGGCGGAGCTTTACGGCTTCGGTCCGGCTCCCGCCATTCTACCCGGTCGAGAGGCCCCGGCGGCCGCGGCCGGACCGGAGCCGGCTCCGGAGACGAAGCCGATTCCCCGGAGCTTCTTGCCGGCGGTTACCGGTGCGAAAGCCGTGGTGGACCGGACATCGCTCGGGACACGAGGCTTCATCGTCCCGGACAGCCCGGCCGGACCGCTCGCCGAGGAGTTCCGGATCGTCAAGCGCCAGCTCCTGCTCGGAATGGGCGCGGGCAGCTCGGTGAGTGCGGACAAGCGCCGGACGGTGCTGGTCTGCTCGGCCCAGCCCGACGAGGGCAAGACCTTCTGCGCCGTCAACCTCGCCCTGTCGCTGGCCGGCGAGCGCGACCTCGACGTGCTTCTCGTCGACGCCGATTTCCCGAAGCCGGAAGTGCTCTCGATCCTCGGCCTCGAGGCCCAGGGCGCCGGCTTCGTCGACGCCCTGGCCGATCCGTCGCTCGATCCGGAGCGGCTGGTCATCCGCACCGACATCGGCGGCCTGTCGGTCCTTCCGGCCGGGCGCTATGAGAATGACGTCCCCGAATTGCTCGGCTCGGAGCGCACCGCGCGCGTGCTCGAGCGACTGACCGAAGGCCGGCCCAAAAGGGTCGTGCTGTTCGATTCCCCGCCCGCTTTGATGGCCTCCGCGGCCGCCGCGCTCGCCGCCCATGTCGGCCAGCTCGTGCTGGTCGTCCGCGCCGACGAGACCAACGAGGCCGATCTCAAGGAGGCCGCCGGGCTGCTTTCCGGCTGCCCGCAGATCAGCCTGCTGCTCAACGGCACGGGCTTCGCCGCCACCGGCCGCCGGTTCGGCTCTTATTATGGATATGGCCAATGAAAAAGGCTTTTCTCCAGAGATTTGCAGGCCGTAGCTGGCTAGCGGTCGCAGCGGCGACGGGCGTCAGCCTGCTCGCTGGAGCGGCCGCCGTCCAGGGCGAGCCGAGGACCAGCGTCCACCCCTATCTGCAGGTCGAGCAGGTCGCGACCATGGACTTCGACCGAGGCGAGGTGCTCACCTACACCGGGGTCGGCGGGGGCCTCAACGCCGCCGTCGCGACCCGGCGGGTCCAGGCGACGATCAGCGTCGACTACCAGCACCGGGTCGGCTGGAACGACCGGCTGAACGACCATGACGTGGTCAGCGGCCTCGCCGCTGCCCATTTCGAGGCCGTTCCGGGCGTCCTCAGCCTCGACGCCGGCGCCATGGCGGCGCGGAGCCATGCCGATATCCGGGTCCCCGTACCGGCCGCGCGGACGATCGACAGCGCCAATGTCGCCGAAATCTACAGCGCCTATGCGGGCCCGACCCTCACCACCCACGCCGGGCCGGTCTCGGTCGGCGCCTCCTATCGCCTCGGCTACGTCAAGGTCGACGACCACAGCCTCGCCGGCGCCGGGCTTCCGCCGGGCGCGCCGCGGGTCGACCGCTATTCGAGCAGCATCGTCCACAACGCGACGGTCAGCTTCGGAATGGCCCCCGGCCGGCTGCCCTTCGGCTGGACCGTCGGCGCCGGCTACGTCCGCGAGGACATGAACCGGCTCGATTCCAAGTTCGAGGCCCAATATGTCCGAGGCGACGTCGTCGTCCCGGTCTCGCCGACCCTCGCCGTTACCGGCGGAGTCGGCTACGAGACGATGCAGGGCTCGCAGCAGGACTTCCTGCGCGGCCCGGGCGGCCTGCCATTGCTCACTCCGGGCGGCAATCTGATCCCCGATCCCTCCCGGCCGAGGCTCAAGACCGTCGACCAGGACGGGATCATGTGGGACGCCGGGATCCTCTGGCGGCCGAATCGCCGCACCGAGCTCCAGGCGCGGGGCGGGTGGCGCTACGGCGGCGAGAGCTTCACCGCCTCGCTCTCCCACCAGATCAACAGCAAGTCCGCGCTGAACGCCTCCGTCTATGACAGCGTGAGCAGCTTCGGCAGGCTTTTAGTAGCCGATCTCAATGGCTTGCCGACGAAGTTTCAGCCTCCGTCGAACGGCAGCCTGACCGGCGCCGGCTGCGTCTTCGGAAACGATCCCGGCACCGGCGCCTGCTTCGGCGACGCCTTCCAGTCGATCAGCAACTTCAACTTCCGCAACCGTGGCGCGAGCCTGCGCTACTCGGCGGCGCGCGGGCCGTGGACGATGGGGCTTGGCGCCGGCTACGCCAACCGCAAATATCTGGCGCCCGACAGCAGCCTCTTCGCCCTCAACGGGGTCACCGACCAGAGCTTCAGCCTGCAGGGCAATCTCGGCCGGCGGCTGACCCGGAGCTCCGGCTACGATTTCAACGCTTATGCCGCCTGGTTCGACAGCGGCCTCGCCGACGCCGACGCCAGCTTCGGCGCCGGGCTGACCGGCCGCTATTATCGCAACGTCTTCCGCGATCGGCTCCAGGCCCAGATCACGGCGGGGCTCTACACCACCCAGGCAGGGGAATTCGACGCCAGCTACGGCTCGATCCTGGTCGGCCTGCGCTACACTTTCTGAGGGACGGCATATGTATACCGACCATTACGGCCTCGCCGAGCGCCCCTTCCAGCTGACTCCGGACGCTCGCTACTGGTTCGAGAGCCGCACCCACAAGAAGGCGATGGCCTATCTCGGCTACGGCCTCGCCCAGGGCGAGGGCTTCATCGTCATCACCGGCGAGATCGGCGCCGGCAAGTCGACCCTCGTCGCCCATCTGATGGCGACGATCGACCGCGAGCGACTCAACGCGATCAGCCTCGTCTCGACCCAGGTCGAAGGCGACGACATGCTCCGGCTCGCCGCTTTGGGCCTCGGGCTCGAGACCGGCGGGGTCGCCAAGGCGCAATTGCTCGACCGGATCGAGCAGAGGCTTCGCGAGGAAGCGGGCCGGGGCAAACGTACCCTGCTGGTCGTCGACGAGGCCCAGAATCTTCCGGTCTCGGCCCTGGAAGAGCTTCGGATGCTTTCGAACTTCACCAGCCAAGGCCGTGCGCTCATTCAGATTTTCCTGCTCGGCCAGCCCGAGTTCCGAGACCGGGTCGCGGCCGAGGACAATCTCGAGCAGCTTCGCCAGCGGGTCATCGCCACCCACCATCTCGAAGCGATGGAGGCCAATGAGGTCGAGCCCTATGTCGTCCACCGCCTGGCGGTGGCGGGCTGGCAAGGCCGGCCGGGCTTCGAGCCGGACTGCTTCCCGGCGCTCTACCGCCACAGCGGCGGAGTTCCGCGCAGGCTCAACCAGCTCGCCAACCGGCTCCTCCTCTATGCCGGGGTCGAGCGGCTGGAGACGATCGGCGGCGGCGACGTCGAAGCGGTGGCGGCGGACATGGCGGCCGACCGGCCGGCGAGCGCCTCGACGCGGGTCCTTCCGCTGCGCCGGGCCGCGGCCGAGCCCGCGGGCGACACCTCGCTCGAGGGCCGGATCGCGGCGATCGAGGCCCGGCTCGACGAGCAGGAAGCGGCCGTGCGCCGGGTCTTGACCGTGTTGCTCGACTGGGTCGAGAACGAAAGCCGGCCGCGCCGAAGCAATGCGGCGTGATAATCTGAAATCCTCCCCGAGCTTGCTCGGGGAGGGGGACCACCCGAAGGGTGGTGGAGGGGTAGCTTGCACAGGCCTGCGCCATTTACCCCTCCACCAGGCTTCGCCTGGTCCCCCTCCCCATGCTCCGCATGGGGAGGATAAAGGCACTCAAATGCTGAACGCCCTTTCCGTGGACGTCGAGGACTGGTTCCAGGTCGGCGCCTTCGAGGGCGTGATCCGCCGCGACCAGTGGGAGGGGCTCGAGCAGCGCGTCGGGCGCAACGCGGAAGCGGTGCTCGACCTGTTCGCCGAGGCCGGGGTCAAGGCCACCTTCTTCACTTTGGGCTGGGTCGCCGAGCGCCATCCGGCGCTGATCCGCCGGGCCGCCGCAGAGGGCCACGAGATCGCCAGCCACGGCTGGGACCATCAGCGGGTCTTCAACCTCGGCGAGCAAGGCTTCCGGGCCGACCTGCGCCGCGCCCATGCCGCCATTTCGGAGGCGGCCGGAGTCGAGCCCAAGGGCTATCGCGCGCCGAGCTTCTCGATCGACGCCCGAACGCCCTGGGCGCATGCTATCCTCGCCGAGGAAGGCTATGCCTATTCCTCGAGCGTCGCTCCCATTGCCCACGACCATTATGGCTGGCGCGAAGCGCCGCGCTTCGCCCATCGGCCGTTGCCGGGCTCCGAGCTGATCGAGCTTCCGGTGACCACCGTCGAGCTGGCCGGCCGGCGGATGGCGGCGGGGGGCGGGGGCTTCTTCCGGCTTCTGCCCTATCTTTTCTCGACCTGGGCGATCGACCGGGTGAACCGGCAGGACCGGCGCCCCGCCGTCTTCTATTTCCACCCCTGGGAGATCGATCCGGGCCAGCCGCGGGTCGCCGGAGCGCCGCTCAAATCCCGGCTCCGCCATTACAGCCGCCTGTCGGCGATGCGGCCCAAGCTGTTGAAGCTGCTCAAGGCCCATCCATGGGGCCGAACCGATCATGTGGTCGAGCGGGAGCGGGAGAGGCTGTCGTGACCCATCATATGCCGATCGCGGCCGTGGCGGTGCGGGCCGCCGGTCTTCGCGATCCGGCGGAGCGCGCGCGTATCGGCGCCTATGTCGCCGAGCATCCGGACTCGGTCTTCTTCCACCGCCCCGAATGGAGCCTCGCGGTCGAGCGGGGCTGCGGCCAGCGCGGCCATTATCTGCTGGCCGAGCGGCCGGGCGGAGCGCTCGCCGGCTGCCTGCCGCTCACCGACGTCCGCTCGGCCTTGTTCGGCCGGGCCCTGGTCTCGACCGGCTTCGGCACCGGCGGCGGGGTCCTTGCCGACGATCAAGCGGCCGAGGCCGCGCTTCTGCGCGCCGCCGCCGAGCTTGCCGACCGGCTCGGTTGCCCTGCTCTGGAACTGCGCGGCGGCCCGTTCCCCGACGATTACACCGTTCGCGACGACGTCTATGTCGGCTTCGCCATGGATCTGCCGACGGGCGAGGAAGCGATCCTCAAGTCGATCAAGCGCCGCCACCGGGGAGTCCGGCGCGCCCGGGCACTCGAGCTCGGAGTCCGGATCGGCACCGGCCCCAGGGACCGGTCCGACTTCTTCCGAGTCTATGGCGAATCGATGCGTAACCTCGGCTCGCCGATTTTTCCGCCTCGCCTGTTCGACTCGGTGCTCGACCTTTTCGGCGAGGAGGCGGACATCCTCACCATCTTCAACGGCGCGGAGCCGGTCGCCAGCGTCCTCAATTTCTACTTCAAGGGCAGCGTCCATCCCTATTGGGGCGGCGGCACCTGGGCGGCGCGCGACTGCTTCGCAAGCGAGCTCATGTATTTCGAGACGATGTGCCACGCCTCGCGGCGCGGATGCAGCCGCTTCGATTTCGGCCGCTCGAAGCTCGGAAGCGGCAATCACAGCTTCAAGATGAACTGGGGGATGGAGCCGGAGCCGCTGCGCTACGGCATAAGGACCGCGCCCGGCGGCAAGCCGCGCGACATCAATCCGCTCAGCCCCAAGAACCGGCTCAAGGTCGAGGCCTGGAAGAAATTGCCTTTGTGGGTGTCGAACCGGCTCGGTCCGGTGCTGGCGAGGGGGCTCGGCTGATGGCCGATGGAGGGCGCATCGATCGGCCGATCGCTCCCCCGGAGCGATCTGCGTCATGCCGGGGGCATGACGCACCGACCGGTGCGACCTCCATCCTGTTCCTCGCCCACCGGATCCCGTTCCCGCCCGACCGGGGGGACAAGATCCGGACCTTCCACGAATTGAAGCATCTGGCGGGCCTCGGCCCGGTCCATCTCGCCTGCCTCGCCGACGACGAAGCCGACGCCGCCCATCTCGCCGGCCTGCGCGAGGCGATCGGGCCGGCGCTGGGCGAGGCTTATGTCGAGGTCCGGCGAGCGTCGCGGGTCGCCGCCGGCGCCCGGGCGCTGATCGAGGGCAGGCCGGTGTCGCTCACCTTGTTCGACAGCGCCGGGCTTCGCGGCTTCGTCGAGCGGATGCTGGCCGGCGGCCGGATCGGCACGATCTTCGCTTTCTCCGGGCAGATGGCGCAATTCGTTCCCGAACGCCTCCGGGCCCGCTTCGTGATGGATTTCGGCGACGTCGATTCGGCCAAGTTCGAAGCCTATGGCGCCGGGGGCGGAGCGATGGCGCCGATCCACCGCCGCGAGGGCAGGCTGCTCGCCGAGTTCGAGCGCTCGGTCGCCGCGCGGGCCGACGTCAGCCTGTTCGTCAGCGAGGCGGAGGCGGCCCTGTTCAGGCGCCGAAGCGGGCTCGAGGCGGCCGACATCCGGGCGCTGCAGAACGGGGTGGATCTGGATTATTACGATCCGGAAGCCGATTTCATTCGCCTCTCCCGTCCTTACGGGAGAGGAGGGGCCCAAGCCGAAGGCTTGGGAGGTGAGGGTCTTACAGACTCAGCGGTACAGACCCTCACCTCCCACCCGCTGCGCGGGCGGGCCCCTCCTCTCCCGCAGAATGCGGGAGAGGGGGAAGGAAGTGAAGCGCCTCTCATCGTCTTCACCGGGCAGATGGATTACGCGCCCAATATCGACGCGGTGCGCTGGTTCGCGGGCGAGGTGATGCCGAGGCTTCCCGAGGCGCGCTTCGCCATCGTCGGCCGCAAGCCGCCCGAGACGGTCAGGCGGCTCGCCGGGCCCCGGATCCTCGTCACCGGAGCGGTGCCGGACGTCCGCTCCTGGCTGGCCGCGGCCGACGTCGTCGCGGCGCCGCTCAGGATCGCCCGCGGAATCCAGAACAAGGTGCTCGAGGCGATGGCGATGGCCCGGCCGGTGGTCGCCTCGCCGGCCGCCTTCGAGGGGATCGAGGCCGAGCCGGGCCGCCACCTGCTGGTCGCCGGGACGGCCGAGGCGCAGGCGGAGGCGATTTCCGGCCTGCTCGACGATCCGGAGCGGGCGCAGGCGCTCGGCCGGGCGGCGCGCCTCCGGATGGAGCAGGCCTATCGCTGGGAGGCGCGGCTGGCGCCGCTCGGCGAGATAATCGGCCCGGCCCCTCGACGGGCGGCGGCATGACGGCGGTCTTGCCCGTCGTCCGGGCCGGCCCGCTGGCTTCGGCCTGGAGGAGCCATCTCCTCGCCCTCGGCGCGTCCGCGGCGGCGATCCTGCTGCTGTTCGCGCGCGACGCCGTCGACATGGCGAGGCTGTGGTGGACGAGCACCACCTTCAACCATTGCTTCCTGGTCGTTCCGATCATCGCCTGGCTGGTCTGGCAGCGCCTGCCGGAGCTCAAGGCGCTGGCGCCGCGGGCCTGGGCGCCGGGCCTCGCCCTGGTCGCCGCCGGCGGGCTGGGCTGGCTGCTCGGCGAGGCCGGGAATGTCGCGCTCTTCCGCCATTTCGGCCTGGTGGCGATGCTGCAGGGGGCGGCGATCGCCTGCCTCGGCAAGGCGGTGTCGCGAGGGATCGCCTTCCCGATCTTCTACGCCTTGTTCCTGGTTCCGTTCGGCGAGGAGCTGGTCGGGCCGCTCCAGACCCTGACCGCGAAGATGAGCATGGCCCTGCTCGCTTTGACCGGGGTCCCGGCGCATATCGAGGGCATCTTCATCTCGACCCCGAGCGGGCTGTTCCGGGTCGCCGAGGCCTGTTCGGGGGTGAGGTTCCTGGTGGCGATGGCGGCTCTGGGGGCGCTCGCCGCCAACCTCTGCTTCCGGGCCTGGCCGCGCCGGCTGCTGTTCGTCGCCTTCGCTCTGGCCGTCTCGGTCCTGGCCAACGGGGTGAGGGCATTCGGCACCATCTACATCGCCTGGCGGACCAACAACGAGGTCGCCGTCGGGATCGACCATATCGTCTATGGCTGGGTGTTCTTCGCCATCGTCATCGCGCTGATCATGGCGGCGGGCTGGCGCTTCATGGACCGGGCGCCGAACGCGCGCTGGTTCGATCCGACCGAGCTTCAGGCCGCCGGGGCCGAGCCGGGGTCGCCGGCGCGAGCGCTCCAGGTGGCGGCGATCGCGGTCGCCCTCGCGGCCGCCGGGCCCTTGTGGTCGGGCGTCGCCGCCGCCGCCGGGACCCGCGCCTTGCCCGATTCGCCGCTTCCCGAGGTGAGCGGCTGGACCCGCTTGCCCGCCGGTCCCGAATGGCAGCCGCATTTCGTCGGCGCCGACCGGATCCGGCAGGCGCGCTACCGCAACGAGGCCGGGCAGCAGGTCGATCTCGCCCTCATCGTCTTCGCCCGGCAGAGCGAGGGGCGCGAGCTGGTCGGCTACGGCCAGGGCGCGGCCGACGAGGACGGCGCCTGGTCGTGGACCGGGGAGGCGCCGGCGCCGGCGGACGGCAGAGCGGAGCGGATCGGCTCGCACGGCAAGGTGCGCGAAGTGGTGAGCTATTACAGGGTCGGCCATATCCTCACCGGAAGCCCGGCCCGGGTGAGGCTCGAGACGGTCAAAGTGCGGCTGCTCGGCGGGCCGCAGCGGGCGGTCGCGATCCTGGTCGCGGCCGAGGCTCCGGCCGACGGCCTCAGCCCGAGGCCGGCGATCGACTCCTTCCTGTCCGGCCTCGGGCCGATCGCCCCCCTTGCCGACCGGGCCGCCGGGCTGGCAGGGGATTGAGCGATGTGCGGAATCGCCGGCCTCTTCTATGTGAGCAACCCCAAGCCCGTGGACCCGAAGAGGGTGAGGGCGATGGCGGACGTGCTCGCCCATCGCGGGCCCGACGGTAGCGGGATCTGGACCGCCCCGGGGGTGGGCCTCGGCCACAGGCGCCTCTCGATCATCGACCTTTCCACCGGCGACCAGCCGATGCTCTCGGCCGACGGCAAGCTGGCGCTCAGCTACAATGGCGAGATCTACAATTTCCGCGAGGTGAAAGCGGAGCTCGAAGCCTTCGGCCACCGCTTCCGGACGACGAGCGATACCGAGGTGATCCTGGCGGCGTGGCGGCAATGGGGCCCCGATTGCCTCTCCCGGTTCAACGGCATGTTCGCCTTCGCCCTCTACGACAAGGACCAGGACTGCCTGTTCCTCGCCCGCGACCGGCTCGGGGTGAAGCCGCTCTACTGGACGACCCTGTCCGACGACGCCTTGGCCTTCGCCTCCGAATTGAAGGGCCTGCTCGCCCATCCCCTGATGCGGCGCTCGCCGAGCCGGAGCGCGATCGATGATTATCTGGGGCTCGGCTACATCCCCGACGACAATTGCATGGTCGAGGGGGTGAGGAAGCTTGCCGCCGGCCATTATCTGCTGGTCCGGCGCGGACGGCTCGTGCCCAGGCCGGTCCAATATTGGGACGTCGATTTCTCCAACCCTTCCAACGCTTCCGCCGGGGCGCTGGAGGAGGAGCTGGTCGAGCGGTTGCGCGAGGCGGTGTGCTCACGGATGGTCGCCGACGTGCCGCTCGGCGCCTTCCTTTCGGGCGGAGCGGACAGCTCGGCGGTGGTGGCGCTGATGGCCGAGGCGAGCCGCTCAGCGGTCGAGACCTGCTCGATCGGCTTTGGCGAGGCCGATCATGACGAGACGAAATGGGCCGCCCTGGTGGCGAAACGCTTCGCCACCCACCACCGCAGCCGGATCGTCGAGGCCGGCGATTTCGCTCTGATCGACACCCTCGCCGACGCCTTCGACGAGCCCTTCGCCGACGCCTCCGCCCTCGCCACCTACCGGGTCTCCGAGCTGGCCCGCGAGACGGTCAAGGTCGCTTTGTCCGGCGACGGCGCCGACGAGGCCTTCGCCGGCTACCGCCGCTACCGGATGTTCGCCGCCGAGGAGCGGGTGAGGGGGCTCCTGCCCGGCCCCGCCCGGGGCCTCGTCGGCGCGCTCGGAAACCTCTATCCCAAGCTCGACTGGGCGCCCCGCTTCCTGCGCGCCAGGACGACCCTGCAGGCCATCGGACGCGACGGCGGCGAGGCTTATGCCGCGGGCGTGGCGGTGACTCCTCCGGCAATAAGATCAAGCCTCTATACGGGTCTCTTCAAACGATTTCTCGGCCCCTATCGTGCCGAAAACCGCTACGTCAGGACGATGGCCGGGGCGCCTGCGGGAGACGCGCTTTCGCGCGCCCAATATGCCGACCTCAAGATCTGGCTGCCCGGCGACATCCTCACCAAGGTCGACCGGACCAGCATGGCGGTCAGCCTCGAGGCGCGCGAGCCCTTGCTCGATCATCGCCTCGTCGAGTTCGCGGCGCGGGTGCCCGCCGGGATGCGGCTTCGCGGCGGCTCGGGCAAATGGCTGATGAAGCGGGCGCTTCGCCGCTATTTGCCGGACGAGGTTCTGAACCGGACCAAGATGGGCTTCGTGACCCCGGTCAGCGCCTGGTTCCGCGGGCCGCTGGCCGGAGAGGCGGCGGCCATCGCGCACAGCCCGGCCCTGGCCGAGCTCGGCTGGTTCGAGCCCGCCGCAATCGCCCGACTCGCCGCCGCCCACCGCTCCGGCCGCGAGGAGCATGGCCGGCTGCTCTGGCAATTGCTGATGCTCGACAAATCGCTCCAGCGGCTGTTCGGCTTCGGGGTTGGGGTGAGGAAGGCGGGCTGACGGTCAGGGATAGACCGCTTCGATGAAATATAAGCCCTGGGGCGGCGCATTGAGCCCCAGCGCCGCCCGGTCCCGCGCCTCCAGCGCGGCTCTCAAATCGTCCGCGCTCCACTTGCCCCGCCCGACCAGCTGCAGGCAGCCGACCATCGAGCGCACCTGGTGGTGGAGGAAGGAGCGAGCCGCAGCCTGGACCAGGATGACGTCACCCTCGCGCCGGACGTCGAGGCGGTCGAGGGTCTTGACCGGGCTTTCGGACTGGCAATGGGCGGAGCGGAAGGTGGTGAAATCATGGTGTCCGACGAGGCGCTGCGCCGCCTCGTGCATCGCCGCCGAGTCGAGCGGCACCGCGACCTGCCAGGCATGTCCGGCTTCGAGCGCCAGCGGCGCCCGCCGGTTGACGATCCGGTAGGAATAACGCCGACCGACGCAGCTGAAGCGGGCATGCCAATCGTCGGCCACGGGCCGCGCCGCCAGGATCGCCACCGGAAGCGGCCGGAGCCGGGCGTTGAGCCCCTCGGCAAGGCGGAAGGGCGCGATCGGCCGCCCGATGTCGACATGGGCGGCCATGGCGAGGGCATGGACCCCGGCATCGGTCCGGCCGGCGGCGTGGAGGGTCGCCGGCTCGCCGGTGATCGCCTCGACCGCTTCCTCGATCGCCTGCTGGACCGACGGCCCGTGCGCCTGGCGCTGCCAGCCCATGAACGGGCCGCCATCATATTCGACGGTAAGCCGGAACCGGGTCACCCGAGCTTCGTGCCGAAAGGGATCGGGAAGCCGCGAAGCAATTCGGCCCCGCTCATCGGCGCCCGGCCCGGGCGCTGGACGAGGGTCGGAACGAGGCCGCCGACGCCGCAGGCGATGGTCAGCCACTCGTCCAGCACCGTCCCCGGCTCCCCTTCGACCTGGACCGCGTCGGCGGCGAGCAGCTTCAGCCGCTCCCCGCCGATTTCGAACCAGGCGCCGGGGGCCGGATTGAACGCCCTCACCTGGCGCTCGAGCTCGAGGGCGTGCCGGCTGAAATCGAGGCGCGCCTCGTCCTTGCGGATCTTGGGGGCGTAGGTCGCCTGGTCCTCGAGCTGCGGCCTGGGCCCGATCCGGTGGAGCTGGCCGAGAACTTCGACCATCCACTCGGCGCCGAGCCGGGCCAGCTCCCCGGTCAGCTCGCCCGCCGTCTTGCGGTCGACCTTGGTCGCCATCACCGCCATCATCGGCCCGGTATCGAGCCTTTCCTCCATCTGCATGATGGTGATTCCGGTCATCCGGTCGCCGGCGAGGATGGCGCGCTGGATCGGCGCCGCGCCGCGCCAGCGCGGGAGCAGCGAAGCGTGGACGTTGAGGCAGCCGCGGCGCGGCGCCTCGAGGATCGGCCGGGGCAGGATCAGCCCGTAGGCGGCGACGATTGCGGCATCGAGGCGGAGCGCGGCGAAGTCGGCCTGGGCGTCGGGATCCTTGAGCGAGAGCGGAGTCCGGACCTCGATCCCCAAAGCTTCGGCCCGCTGCTGGACGGGGGAAAGGCGAAGCGCCTTGCCGCGGCCGGCCGGACGCGGCGGCTGCGAATAGACGGCCGCGACCTCGTGGCCGGCGGCGACCAGGGCGTCGAGCGTCGGAACGGCGAATTCGGGGGTACCCATGAAGGCGATGCGCATGGCTTCGTCATTGCGAGGAGCGAAGCGACGAAGCAATCCAGTTCTGCCTCCAACGCCGCGCTGGATTGCTTCTCGAAGCTCGCAATGACGGGTTTGCGCGCGCCCAAATCAGCCCCTACCTACCCCTTATGGCTTCTCCCGAGATCGACGCCTTGACCCAGGCGCTCGCCCGCCTGCCGGGGCTCGGGCCGCGTTCGGCGCGGCGGGCGGTGCTTCACCTGATGAAGAAGCGCGATGCGGCCCTCACTCCGCTGCTTCGGGCGCTGGAGCGGGTGAACGACAATCTCTCGGTCTGTTCGGCCTGCGGGAATGTCGACACGACCGATCCCTGCAGCGTCTGCGCCGATCCCCGCCGCGACGACCGCTTGCTCTGCGTGGTGGAGGAAGTGTCCGACCTCTGGGCGCTCGACCGCTCCCGACTCTTCCCCGGCCGCTTCCACGTCCTCGGCGGCCGCCTCTCCGCCCTGGAAGGGGTCAGGCCCGAGGATCTCAGCATCGACAAATTGCTCGGCCGGGTCGCCAAAGGCGGGATCGACGAAATCGTGCTGGCGATGAACGCGACCCTCGAGGGCCAGACCACCGCCCATTATCTCGCCGAGCGCCTCGAAGGCTTTCCGGTGCGCCTGACCCAGCTTGCCCACGGGCTGCCGGTCGGAGGCGAGCTCGACTATCTCGATGAAGGCACGCTGGCGCAGGCCCTGAGGGCTCGGAGGCCGGTGTCCTAGTCCCGTCGTCCCAGCGGAGGCTGGGACCCCAACGGGTGAAAGGCTCCCGCGTCCTTCACCCGCTGGGGCCCCAGCCTTCGCTGGGGCGATGAGGTTCACCTATAGCTGACCACCTCATATTCGATGCCGTCGGGGTCGAGGAAGTAGAAGCGGCGGCCGGGCTCGTAGTCGCCGTGGGAGAAGGGGGTGAGGCCGGCGGCGATCACGCGGGCTTCGGTCTCGTCCAGAGCGTCGACCTCGACCCCGATATGGTTGAGCGGCCGGCCCTTGCGGAAATCCTCCTCGGAATAAGCTTTGTCCCGAGCGGTGTAGAGCGCGACATAATGATCGTCGGTGCCGACATGGATGGTGTGCCCGCCCGCCATCGACGGTCCCTGCCAGCGGACCCGCCAGCCGAACAGGGATTCCATCAGTGTCGCCGCCCGTTCGGGGTCGCTCACCGTCACATTGACATGCTCGATCCTGGGCAAAGCCATGCTCTTTCTCCTCGCTCTCAAGCCCCTTCGGTTGCGAGTCGTACGACCTCAAGCTAAGTTGAGGTCAAGCTTCATTTTCCGGTGCTTCGCCATGGCCTCAACGACCCTCCTCACCATCGGCGAGCTGGCCCGGCGGACCGGCCTTTCGGTCTCGGCGATCCGCTTCTACGAGACCCGCGGCCTGGTCGGCGCGATCCGGACCGGCGGCAACCAGAGGCGCTTCCTGCGCTCCGACATCCGCCGCCTGTCCTTCGCCCTGATCGCCCAGCGCTGCGGGCTCTCCCTCGCCGAGATCGAAGCGGAGATGGCGACACTGCCCAACGGCCGCGCGCCCAACAAAGCCGACTGGCAGTCGATCAGCACCCGCCTCCGAACGACCCTCGACGAGCGGATCGCCCTGCTCGAGCGGACCCGCGACCGGCTGGACGGCTGCATCGGCTGCGGCTGCCTGTCGCTGGACACCTGCGCCCTCTACAATCCCGGCGACCGGGCCGGCCGGGCGGGGCCGGGGCCGCGGTTCTTGCTGGGGGAGCGCGCGGCGGAGTTCGCGTGATTGGGGGACACGTACTTTTTCGCGAAAAAGTACGTGTCCCCCAATCCCCGTGTCCCCAAATCCCCCCTGGGGCTACACCTTCCGGCTCAGCGCCTTCATCGCGTCGTCGAGGCCTTCGAGCGTGAGCGGGTACATGCGCTCGTGCATGAGCTGGCGGAGGATCTGGGTGGACTGGCTGTAGCCCCAATATTTCTCCGCGGTCGGGTTGAGCCAGACCGCGCTCGGATAGGTGTTGACCAGGCGCTGCATCCAGACGGCTCCGGCCTCCTCGTTGAAATGCTCGACCGAGCCGCCGGGATGAGTGACCTCGTAGGGGCTCATCGAGGCATCGCCGACGAAGACGATCTTCCAGTCGTGGCCGAATTTGTGGAGCACGTCCCAGGTCGGGGTGCGTTCGGCGAAGCGGCGGCGATTGTCCTTCCACAGGCTCTCGTAGGGGCAATTGTGGAAGTAGAAGAATTCGAGATTCTTGAACTCGGTATGTGCGGCCGAGAACAATTCCTCGCAGACCTTGACGTGCGGGTCCATCGAGCCGCCGACGTCGAGCAGGAGCAGCAATTTCACCGCATTGTGCCGCTCGGGGCGCATCCTGATGTCGAGCCAGCCCTTGCGGGCGGTGCCGTCGATCGTCTCGTCGAGGTCCAGCTCGTCGGCGGCGCCTTCGCGGGCGAAGCGGCGGAGGCGGCGAAGCGCCACCTTGATGTTGCGGGTGCCGAGCTCGACCTGGCTGTCGAGATTCCTGAACTCGCGCTTGTCCCAGACCTTGATCGCGCTCCGGTTGCGGCCGCCTTCCTGGCCGATCCTGATCCCTTCGGGATTGTAGCCATAGGCGCCGAACGGCGAGGTGCCGGCGGTGCCGATCCACTTGCTGCCGCCCTGGTGACGCTCCTTCTGCTCCTCCAGCCTTTGCTTCAAAGCCTCCATGATCTCTTCCCAGGAGCCCAGGGCCTGGATCTTCGCCATCTCCTCGGGGGAGAGGTAGAGCTCGGCCACCTTCTTCAGCCAATCCTCGGGGATCGGCACGGCGTCGGTCCCGTAATCGGCCTCGAGCCCCTTGAAGACCTTGCCGAACACCTGGTCGAAGCGGTCGAGCAGGCCCTCGTCCTTCACGAAGACGGCCCGGGCGAGATAGTAGAATTCCTCCGGGCTGGAGCGGATGATGTCCGCGTCGAGCGCCTCCAGCAGGACGAGATGCTCCTTCATCGAGGCTGGGATGCCCGCGGCGCGAAGCTCGTCGACGAAGGAGAAGAACATGAGCCGGCGTTAATCCCTTACACGCCTGCCGTCACCCCAGCGAAGGCTGGGGGCCCAGCGGGTGAAAGGCGCCAGCGTTCTTCACCGCACGGGGCCCCAGCCTTCGCTGGGGCGACGGCCTAATGCATTTCCCTCCGCTCCTCGGCGCGCCATGCCGCCGGAGCCATTCCGAACTCCGCGGCGAACCAGCGGGTGAAGGAGCTTGGAGTCGCGTAGCCGGTCATCTGCGCGATCGCGGTCACGCTGTGGGTCGAGCGCGCCAGGTAGCGCAGCGCCAGCTCGCGCCGGACTTCGTTGAGGAGGGTCGCGAACGTGCGGCCTTCCTTCTCCAGCGAACGCTGGAGCGTTCGGGCGCTCATGCCCATGGCGTCGCCGACCTGCTCGAGCGTCGCTCGTCCCGCGTGCAGCAAGAGATGGATGCATCGCCGCGCCCGCTCCGTGATCGACCCGTCGGCCGGCTCGGGAACCAGCATGTCGAGATAGCGCCTGGCATGCCGGGCCATAATCGAATCGGCCGCCGGATTGGGCGCGTCGAGCGAGGCCGTCGAGCAGACGAATCCGTTGAAGTCGCTCCGGAAGGCCAGGTCGCAGTGGAAGATGCGGCGGTGGACTTTAAGATCGCCGGGCGGATCGTGGAGAAAATGGGCGCTTTCGGGATGCCAGCGTCCGGCCGTCACCTCGCTGACGATCCGGCACATCAGCCCCATCACGAATTCGATCGACTGACGTCCTCCGATCCCGGCGGACAGCTCCGTGCGGATGATCGCCGCGCCATCCAGATCTTCGACGCCTATCTCGAGAGTTTCGGCGAGCAGGCTCTGATATTCGACCACCGCCTGAATCACGTCGCGGGCCGTGCGCTGGTGCTTCAGCAGCAACGCGACTGCGCCGATGCTCGCCACCGAGCGCGACTCCGCCATCAGCAGCCCGAAAACCGGGCAGCGGGACTCGCGCGCGCTGGCTTCGAGCAGGGTCGCGACCCGGCCCGCGTCGAACAGCCGCTCCGGATCGGCGAGCTCGGCCGGATCGATGCCCGAACGCCGCAGCATCCCGGCGGGGTCGAGCCCGACGAAGCGGGCGACCTCGAAATAATTGGTCAGCGAGGTTGCCCGCACATGAGGCAACAGAGCCGCCTCCTTTCCCCCGTCCCCCGGTGATTGCCCGGCCGGATTCCTTAATACTCCCGAGTGGCGCCAACTGGAAATACTTTGTCGCGATCCGAAAAGCAGGATCACCGTGGATATACTAGACACACAACATCACACCCGCCGAGTCTAGGTCAGCAGATAGTCCCTGCATGAAGGCCTTAAGACAACCCTCAGTCGGTCTGGCGGCTAGATAGATCCAAATCCGGATGGAATTTGAATGAGCATATTTAACGCAGCCCAAAGCCGGGCCGCTTTTCCTTTTCAATCCTCGAATAGGCCTTTGCAATCCGAAGAGAGTGCGACGATCGCCGTCGTCGACCCGGACGAGCAGGCCCTGGCCGCCGCGGCGCGCCTTTGCGAACGCGGCGGCTATCGGGTCCTGCCGTTCGCCAGCGGGGACGAGTTCCTGAACGCCGGCCCGCTGGATCAGGTGACCTGCGTCGTGCTCGACGTCTCCACGCCGGGCCGGCAAGGCATCGAGGTGCTTCGCCGGCTGGCCGAACGCGGCACGGCGCCGCCCGTCATCGTCCTCACCGGCCAGGCCGACATCGGCCTGGTCGTCGAGGCGATGAAGCTTCGCGCCATCGACCTGATCGAAAAGCCGTACCAGCCCGAATCCCTCCTCGGAGCCGTCGCTCGCGCGCAGATACTGGCCGGGCAGCTCGATTCGTCCTGGCAGACCCGGCGGGAAGCGGCCGAGCTCGTCGAGCGCCTCACCAGACGCCAGCAGCAGGTGCTCCAGGGCATTGCCCGCGGCGAGCCGAACAAGATCATCGCCTGGAAGCTCGGCCTGAGCGTGCGGACCGTCGAATCGTACCGGGCGCAGGTCCTCACGAGGCTGAGAGCGCGCAACTCGACCGACGCGGTCCGGATCGCGATCGCCGCCGGCATCCTCGGCGGCGCGCTCTATATGTTCGGCAACCGCTAGGGCCGTCGTCCCGGCGATGCGTGGTTAACGCGCTTTCAACTCTTTTCGCTTAGTCCGATGGCGCAACGAGGAAACAGGGGCAGCGCGTGGCGAGCAGGGCGATCGAGGAAGCGGACGGCAATGCGATCAACATCGTCGCCCGCAATTGCGGGGCTCTGGCGATCGAGTGCAGCGACGTCTCGGGCTATGTCTCCGGAGTCTCGGAGCGGATCTCGTCCAATTTGCGGACCCTCGATTCGCTCGAGGAGGTGACCAGCCGGCTCCTGCTCGACCAGGCGCGGGTCGCCGAATCGACCGACGAGGCGCGGATCCTCGCCGAGCAGGCGCGCGAGCGCCTGTCGGAAGGCCGGGCCGCGATCGAGGACACGATCGGGATCTTCTCCGGCCTCACCGACCTCGTCGTCCAATTGGGCGAGCGGATGACCGGCTTCGCCGAAGCGATGAGCCGGGTCCAGAACGTCTCCTCGAGCATCGAGCGGATCGCCTACCGGACCAACATGCTGGCCCTCAATGCCACCATCGAGGCGGCGCGCGCGGGCGAGGCGGGGCGCTCGTTCGCCGTCGTCGCCGCGGAAGTGAAGAAGCTCGCCCAGGAGACGAGGACCGCGACCAGCGAGATCACCGGGACCATCGCCTCGCTGACCCGCGAGGCCGAAGCGGTGACGTCCGAGATCGCGAACGGGGTCGACCGGAGCCGGGTCGCCCGCGGCGGCTTCGCCACCATCACCGACACGGTCCGCCAGGTCGCCGACATCGTCGCCCTGGTCGACCGCCAGACCGACGGCATCGCCCAATCGACCAGCCACATCCAGCAGAGCGTCGATTCGGTCAAATCGGGCCTGTCGAGCTTCGCCGCCGACGCCCGCGACAATGGCGGGCAATTGCTCCAGGTCCACGGCCGGCTCACCAAGCTCGAGACCCTGTCCAACGAGATGCTCGACCGGCTCGCCAGCTCGGGGGTCCGGATCGACGACACGCCCTTCATCGAATTCGCCCAGGCCGGAATGCGCGAGATCAGGGACGTCATCGAGGCCGCGATCGTCGCCGGCGAGGTCGGAGAGGACGACGTCTTCGACACCCGCTACGTGGCCATGCCGGGAACCAATCCCGTGCAGTACGAGACTGGCTTCTGCGGCCTCGCCGACCGGCGCGTCCGGCCGATCCTCGACAAATTGATGGCCCGCGAGCCGAGGCTGATCGCCTCCGCCATCACCGACGTCAACGGCTACCTTCCGACCCATATTTCCGAGCGCTCGCAGCCGCAGAGCGACGATCCCGCCTGGAATGCCGAGCATTGCCGCAACCGCCGCAACTTCCTCGACGACGTCACCCGCCGGGCGATCGAGAGCGACAAGGAGGCGATGCTCGCCACTTACTCGATGGATCTGGGCCAGGGCCGTTACCTGCCGGTCAAGAACGTCTTCGTGCCGCTCTACATAAACGGCCGCCGCTGGGGCAATTTCGAGCTCGCCTATCGCGACGAGGCGATGCGTCTCTGATTAAAGCGATTGCGGCCGGCCCAGCTTGCCGGCGTCATGTTCCGTGATCAATTGTTTGATCTTGGCAGAAAACAGACGATCAAACCTGATCATCCGCTCAGCCAGCCATTGGTGCTGGCGGGACCAATCTTCCCCCTCGAGCGCGGCCGGGGCGCTCTCAGTTTGAATGTGGAACGCAGTCGCGTTCTTGTTCGAAAACCATCGTAAGCTTTCGCCGAAGGCGCTGGTGAGAGTCGATTCATCGGTCTTCAGGGCGTGCCACACCTCCGAGGCTCCCGCATTATAGAGACTGAGGCCGACATTCACGTAAGGGCTCCGGGCATGCGACCGGAAAGCCCAGATGTAAGCCCGTCCGCTGTCGGCGATGGGTGCCCAGTAAGTGACGTCCGTGAGGTCCGACGTGACTTTGCGTGTCGGTCCGCCTCCTTCGGACAGAAATCGGTGGAGGCCGCGCCAGTAGGCTGAGTTGGACGCCTTATGGCCGCTTGGCGCTTCGGCCGGGTTCGAGGTCGCTGCAATCTTCGACCAATCGTTCGGCTTTGCAACTACGTCAAACAAGGGTGCGGGCAAGCTGGTGCCAATTCGCACTGCTCTGACTTCGACTCCGAAAAAGGCATAACCTTCGCCTGTGATCCTGTTCAGCCAGTCAACAGCGGCGCGATGTTCATCACGGATACGCTCTGCGACCCAGACGCAGATTTTGGCGTCGACGTGCGGTGCGTAGGTTAAGACTTGTCCCAAATGGCGATGATCCGCTTGATCGAGCTGGTTCTCGATCAGCACGACCTGTTCCGTATCGATGATCTTGCAGACGATATCGGCATAGAAGGGGCCAATTGGATGTTGAGCCCGTATGAGCTCCAACCCAGGCAGGCCGATGCTCTCAGCCAGGAATTGGAGGTTCTCGGGCTGCGTCAACCAAGGATCGAAGGCATAAGGCTCGGAGGTCCAGACCTCTTTGAGAGGAATCGCTTCTAGGCGGCCTAGCAAGGGGATTTCATGGCTCGACAAAGTTCGCCGAGCTTACGTCTGCCCGCAACGGAACGCCAGACGGTCAACCCGTGTCCCGGCTCTCGGGCGCCGAGTTCGACGGCCCCCACGGTCTTCAGGTCTTCTTGGTGATGCGGTACTCTGCTCCAGCAGCCGGAGGGGTGGGTCGATGGAAATCGCAACCAAGATCGCGTGGTTCCTGCTCGCTTTGGTGCATGTGTCGCCCGCGGCCGTTCTGTTTCGGCCGAGCCTCGTGCAGACGCTCTACGGCATTTCGCCGGACCCGGCGACGGGCCTGCTGCTGACCCATCGGGGGGCGACTTTCCTGGCGATCGTCGTCGCGGCGCTCTGGGCGGCTTTCGACCCGTCGGTCAGGCGCCTCTGCACATTCGTCGTCGCTATCGCCGTCCTCGGCTATCTCCTGCTTTATGCCCGTGCCGGCCTGCCCGAGGGACCGCTGAGGACTATCGCCGCAATCGATGCCCTGGCCCTCGCCCCCCTCGTCCTCGTGATCTGGAGCGCCTGGCGCCCCGCTTCCTAGCTCACCGGCCGCTCCCGTGAGCGGTCAGGGCTCCGTCCCGGGCGATACCGGGACCCCGACTTCGACGCCGCCGCCGGCCGTGAGCCTGACCCGCGCGCGGACCTGCACGGGTTCGACGAAAAACCGGCCGATCTGGGCGAGGCTCGGAAACCCGTCGTAGCGGCCCAGCACCTCGGCCTCGGCAATGGCGTGGTGGACGAGGAGATATTTCTTCTCTTTGGCCAGCCGGACCACCTCGATCACTCCGCCGGCGTCGCCGATCAGGACGAGGAGCGCCGAATCGCCGACGAGACCGCCGCGCGGCCCGCCCTTGCCGGTCGACTGAAGCACCGTGACCCGATTATCGCCCACTTGCAGCGAGGTCCGGCACCAGTCCCGGCCGATCCGGGCCGGGAGCGGCTTCCGCTTGCCGCTCGAAGCGCCGGCGGCCGGCTGTCCGGCCGCGTCGAGCGTGGCGAGCGTGGCGTCCGCTTCGGCGCCGTCGCCGTCCGTCACGGCCTTGGCATCGGGCCGGTCGGTCGTCGCGCACTCGCCGGCGGAGATGGGCTGCGCCGAGTGAGGCTGCACCTCGCCCTCGAAGCGCAGGCCGTCGAGCAAGGCGGTCATGACCGAGGCGACCTCGGCGGAGCGGGCTTCCGGACCCGAGACCCGAAGCTTGAGCATCCAGCGGCCGGCCTTGATGAAGGCGGCCTTGCTGGCCAGGCCGCCCAGATAATGGTCGTAATCGGCGGTCACCGCCACTCCGGGCTTGCCGGCCGCCGACGCGACGGCGGTGCCGAGCGCGCGCACCGTCTGAGGCTTCGAGCTGGCCCGAATCGCCTGGTCGGTCGCGATCGCCTGGACGCCGCTATGCGCGAGGCTCGGATAATAAACGTAGAGCGTGGCGACCACTTTCTGGTCCGCGCTGCGATACTTGACCGCGGTGTCGACGCCCTCGCCCTCGTGGCTGAACTCCCTCGTCTCGAAATATTCGGCCCCGGCGACCCGGCGCGGCACCGACAGCTTGGCCGGTGCGAAGCTCAGCCGCTCGCCGGAGACTTTCCAATATTCGTCAGCCGGCGCAGGAGCCGCCGGTGCCGGCGCAGGATCCTGCGCGAAAGCCGGCAGGGCGGTGCCGATCAGAATTGCCGCCAGTAAGACCTTGCCACGCATAGTTTATCTCCTCCCTCGCGGGAAATGGGTGCCATCTTTTTGACAGGGCGGCAACCGCCCGCCTGCTAGCTCCCCGGCCGCCGGCTCATGAACGCCAGCCGCTCGAACAGCATCACGTCCTGCTCGTTCTTGAGCAGGGCGCCGTGCAGCGGCGGGATCGCCTTCGACGGGTCGCGCGACTGCAGGACCTCGAGCGGCATGTCCTCGTGAAGGAGCAGTTTCAGCCAGTCGATCAGCTCGCTGGTCGACGGCTTCTTCTTGAGCCCGGGCACCTCGCGGACCTGGTAGAAGATGTCCATCGCCTTCGAGACCAGCATTTTCTGGATTCCGGGGAAGTGGACGTCGATGATCGCCTGCATCGTCTCGCGGTCGGGGAATTTTATGTAGTGGAAGAAGCAGCGGCGCAGGAAGGCGTCGGGCAGCTCCTTCTCGTTGTTCGAGGTGATGACGACGATCGGCCGCTCGGCCGCCTTCACCGTCTCCTTGGTCTCGTAGACGTGGAACTCCATCCGATCGAGCTCCTGGAGGAGGTCGTTGGGGAATTCGATGTCGGCCTTGTCGATCTCGTCGATGAGCAGGACCGGAAGCTTCGGGCTGGTGAAGGCCTCCCACAATTTGCCGCGGCGGATGTAGTTGGAGATTTCGTGGACCCTGGGGTCGCCCAATTGGCCGTCGCGAAGCCGGGCCACCGCATCATATTCGTAGAGGCCCTGATGGGCCTTGGTCGTCGATTTGACGTGCCATTCGATCAAAGGCGCACCCAAAGCGGCGGCGATCTCGTGGGCGAGGATCGTCTTGCCGGTGCCGGGCTCGCCCTTGACCAGCAGCGGGCGCCGAAGCGTGACGGCGGCGTTGACCGCGACCTTGAGGTCGTCGGTCGCGACATAGCTTTGGGTACCTTCGAAGCGCATCGCGGCGGGATAGGGGAGGGGGCGCGACGGGGCAAGCACCCCCTCCGTCATTGCGAGGAGCGAAGCGACGAAGCAATCCAGTCAGCGGTGGCGGAGACGCGTAGGTTGCCGCGTCGCTTCGCTCCTCGCAATGACGAGGTTAAGCGGCCCCCCGCGCCTGCTGCCGGGCCTCGAGCAGGTCCCAGAGGCCGTGATGCTGGACGAGGATCTGCTGCGCTCCGAAAAGTAGCGCGCGCTGGACCGGGGCGGCGGCGCCGTAATCGTCGGCGAGGCGGACGATCGCTTGCCCTTCGGCGGCGGGATAAGCGGGCGTGTCGATCCCGAAGCGGGCGGCGGCGGCGTCGAGGCAATTGCGGATCGTCGCCCAGTCGAGCACCAGGGCCATCGCCGCTCCGAGCGCGCAGCCGTGGCGCTCCGACGACGCGAGGGTCTCCATGGCGTGGCGCTGGCCGAGCACGGCGGCGTCGGTCCCCGAGGCGCCCGGAGTCGACGGCACCGGTCCGGCGGCGACGGCGAGCCGGGCGAGATAGGCGCGCTCGCCGGCGAAGGCGTAGGTGGCGTTGGTCAGCCAGAGGCGCGCCTCGGGCTCGACGACCCGAGCCGCGGCATGGTCGATCAGGCCCGGATAGCGGCCGTGGAGGACGCACAGATAGTGGATCAGGTCGGCGAGGTCGCGCCCGGCGCTCGGCGTGCGCAGGAGCCGCGGGCTCGCCGCATAATCATGGGCGGCGCTGCCATGCTCGGCAAGGCGCGCGAGCAGCAGCGCGCCCGTCATTGGGCTGCCGGCAGTCTCGACCGATGCTGAAGCCATTTGGCCCTCCCGAAGCGGTGCCCGAACCGCTCTAAAAGGCTCCCCTATATCAATGCCGTAAAAACCCGGTTTACGCCCCGTTAGGGTGGCGGAAAGGCTGTTCCTCCCGAAAAGGGACAGTCGCCCGCGTTCCCAACCCCTCCTTACCGCGAAAGCGGCAATCCAGATCGTCCGGAAACTCCGAGAAATAGCTGCATCTCGCACCTCTACTTCGGGCCGCAGGCCAATTATTTTTTCGAGAGAAGGCACGAAGGTACAAGAAAAAGGCACGGCGCGGCTGCGCGTCTCCCTATCTTGTACCTTCGTGCCTTCCCTTTGAAATTGGCGCCGAGGCGCCGGGCGGCTGGCACAAGCGCTCGTCCCACAGCCTGACCATCGAGCGGGCGACGCGCCGGCAGCGTGCCGGGAGCGACAGCCACTGACTGGCTGTCACTCCGCTTGCAGGCTAGGCGGCGAGGGCCATGTCGGGTTCGGGCTGGGCCTCGGCGCGCTCGGCTTCGGCCGGGCGGGTTTCGGTTTCGGTCGCCGCGGTCTGGCGGGGATTGGGGGCGACGAGGCGGGTGAAGGCGACCAGCAGGCCGAGGCCGGCGTAGGTGGCGACCACCGCCCAGGGGTTGAGCAGCAGGCAGACCGCCAGCGGCACGCGCAGGAAGATCGGGTTGAACCCCAGATCCTCGCCGAGCGCCTCGCAAATGCCGAGGATGGTGTGGTCGCGGGCGAAAACGCTGGGCTGGGAGGTCTGCATCACGGGCTCCTTGAACGAAGATGCAGCTCCTTCAGCACGAGCCGTGCCAGTTTGCCTAAGTTAAGCTTTTACAGTGAGTTACGCCTATGGGAGAGGCTCCGCGACGGATTTTGTCCGCGGACCTTCGCCAAAAGTTGGTAAAAACCGCCAAGCCGGAGCGACGGTACGGCGGCGTGCAGGAGGAGGCGCAGTGACGGTTCCGGCGAAAGCTTCAGGAATCCGCTCGGCACCTTCGCGGCTTTGCGGCTTTGCGTGAAATCAGTCCTCCTCCGCCAGCGCACGCAATGCCGCAGCGAGCTGTCTCACGCAAAGCCGCCAAGCCGCGAAGATAGGGAATGCTGGATCAGCCGTCCTGGAGTGGACCGGTGCCTGGTACGTGCCTGGCACCAAGGGGAGGTGGATACCGGATCGGATCCGGCATGACGGTCGTGTCGATCGGGATTTTAGGTAGGCCGGTGCGCCTGATAAGGCTTGTTGGATGACGACGATCGGACAGGAGCGCGATTTGCCGCCGCCTTCGCCGGGGTCGGTGCTCAAGGCGCGCGTGGTCGGGCGGCTCGGCATCAGCCAGGCGGTGCTGGCCGAGGCCCTCGGCGTGTCGAGGTTCACCGTCAACCAGGTGCTTGGGGGCGCCGGGCGGTAACTCCGGAAATGGCGCTCCGGCTCGGCCATGTGCTGGATACGTCACCCGAAATATGGCTGAAGCTGCAGGCCCAAGTGGATTTGTATGAAGCCCGGCGAGCGCTGGGCGCCGAGCTCGGCAAGCTGACCCGGCTGCGCGGGGCGGAGGCACGGGGGAAGGCGGCGGCAGCGAAGTAGCCGCCCAGGTGCCGGGCACGTGCCGAGATCGGATTCGTTTCACCCAAAGGACCGAAGCACCAAAGGGGCCGGCCGGCTCGATGAGGCCGCGGCTACGCGTCGTCGCTTCGGCTGGATGGGCTTTGCCCATCGTTTTCCTGCAAAGTGCGCCGGCGGTGGAAGCCTGGATTGTTGGCTCGCGCGGACTCTTTGGTCCTTTGGTGCTTTGGGTGAACCCATCTTCCAGCGAGAGCAGGCGGAGTCAGCAGATGGCTCACGCGAAGGCCCTGCGAAGCGAGGGCAAAATCAGAAGCCGAGTATCGATACGGCTTGATTGTACGTATGTTATGCCGTATATAGAGCCCGTAATTCATCCGGAAAGTGAGTCGAGCCTATGGAGACGAAGGCCGAGCGTGGCTCCAAGAGCGAGCGGTTCGAGATGCGGCTGGAGGCCCGGATGATCGAGCGGCTCGACCGGTGGCGCGAGGCGCAGGAGGATCCGCCTTCGCGGGCGGAGGCGGTGCGGAGGCTGGTCGAGGCGGGGCTGGCCAGCACGCGGCGCGAGCTGGTGCTGGGCGACGGCGAGAAGCTGCTGCTGGCGATGGTGTCCGACATCTATGCCAGGACGGTGCCGGACGGCGAGTTCGATCCTGGCTTCGTCCAGTCGGCGCTCTACGGCGGTCACTATTGGGGCCTGGAATGGCGGCTTTCGGGGCTGTTCCACGGGCATGTCGACAATCCGGCCGTGGTCTCGGAGGTCGTCAACATCCTCGACATGTGGAGTTACGTGGAATCGAGCTTTGGACGGCTGCCCGCCGACGCCCAGGTCAGGGTCGAAAAGTCGGTCGGCGACGATCGGACGATGTTCCGGTTCGACGGCTTCGACGGCAATTATGAGTCGGAGCATATGAGCGTGGCGCGTTTCATGATCGAGGATCTTGGGAGGTTCTCCAGCTTCCAGGGACGCGAGATCAATTCGCATTATCCCGTCCTAGATCGATATCGGCGGCAATATCTGGCCTTCGAGCCGATCCGCGCCCGTTCAATGGGCAAGCCTCTGTCCGCGGCAGACCTGATCGAGATCTTGCGGGAGCGGTAGGGCGGGTGCAGGCAGCATTCAGAACAAAGCACGAACTTCGGAGAATGTCGATGGCGAAAGGGTCGGGCAACGGCCGGGGAGGGGGGCCAGCCGGAAGCCGCCTGCGATACGGCAATGACGGCAAGCCGAAGCGGGTCAAGACCGGGGGCTACCAATGGTCGGACGAGGCCGAGGCCGAATTCTTCGATCACCTCGCGGCCACCTGCAACGTTCGGGCGTCGGCCGAGGCGGTGGGTTTCACGACGTTCACCGTCTACCGGCAGCGCCGGCTGCGGCCGGATTTCGCCGCCAAGTGGCAGGCGGTTCTGGAGCATGCCGTCGCGCGGCTCAAGCTGGAGCTGCTGCGGTCAGCGCTCGACACGCTTTCGGGCGAGGCGTTCGATCCCGATCGCCCGATCCCGCCGATGACCGCGGAGCAAGCGATCAACGTGCTGAAGCTGCACGGAGCGGAAGCGTGCGGCGAGCGCGGCGGCCGGCCGGGGCGTTTCGCCACTCCGCGCGGCTTCGAGCATTACCGGGCGAGCATCATGAGGAAGCTGGAAGCGATCCGTGGCTTGCGGGGAGAGGCGGGAAGTGGGGAGCCGTCGACGGGACATGACGGGGAGCCAGGCGGCGGCGATGGGCAAAGTCGATAGACTGCCCGCCACCTTTCGCGAGCTGGCCGACACCCTCAGCCCGGCGGAGCAGGAACGGTTCGTCTGCTCGCTCACGCTCGATGAGGCAAGGGCGGCGGACCTCGACTGGCCGGGGTGGGCGCATGAAGGCCAATTCGAGCCCGAAGGCCGCTGGTCGACCTGGGTGATCAAGGGCGGGCGCGGCTTCGGAAAGACCAAGGCGGGTGCGGAATGGATCGCAGGGCTGGTCAGGAATAATGGGGACAGTCACTTCGGACAGTCGCCAGCGAGCGTCCCAATCCGAATAGCGCTTGTCGGCGCCACGCTCGACGAGGTCCGGCGGGTGATGGTCGAGGGGCCGTGCGGATTGCTCGAGGTGGCGCATGACCAGATTGCCGACTGGTCGCCGAGCCTGAGACGGCTTCGATTCCGAAGCGGGGCGGAAGCGACCTTGTTCTCGGGCGCCTCGCCGGAAGCGCTTCGTGGGCCGGAGCACGAGTTCGCCTGGTGCGACGAACTTGCCAAATGGCGCCATGCCCAGGCGAGCTGGGACATGCTCCAGCTCGGACTGCGCCGGGGCAAGCGGCCGCGGGCGCTGGTGACGACGACCCCGCGGCCGGGGCCGGTGCTGAAGGGGATCATGGCCGCGCCGGGCTGCGTGACCACCGGCGGCCCGAGCTGGGCGAACCCGCATGTGCCGAGCGGGCGAATCGAGGAGATGCGGGAGCGCTATGCCGGCACAAGGCTGGCACGGCAGGAGCTGGAGGGGGAACTGCTTCCGGACGTGGCCGGGGCCTTGTGGACGGTGGACCTGCTGGAGCGGTGCCGGATCGGACCTGGCCGGACCGGGTCCGAAGGAAGCTCTTTCAGGCAGGTCCTCATCGGGGTCGATCCGCCGATCGCGGACGGGACGTGCGGGATCGTGGCGTGCGGGCTGGACCAGGTCGGCCGCGGTCATGTGCTCGGCGACCACAGCGTCACCGACCGGTCTCCGGAAGGATGGGCGCGGGCAGTGGTCGCCGCCGCCCAGGCGCACGGCGCCACTCTAGCCGTTGCCGAGGCCAATCAGGGCGGCAGGATGGTGGAGAGCGTGCTCAGGGCGGCGTCGGAGGCGCTTCGGGTGAAGCTGGTTTACGCGGCCGATGGCAAATCGGCTCGGGCCGATCCGGTCGCCACCCTGTTCGAGGCGGGGCGAGTGACACTGCATGGCCGCTGGGACGCGCTGGAGGCGGAGCTTTGCGGGATGATCGCCGGCGGCGGCTATGAAGGGCCGGGGACAAGCCCCGACCGCGCCGACGCCATGGTCTGGGCGCTGACCGAGCTGATGCTCCAGAAAGTGCGCGCAGAGCCTCGGATCCGGCGCCTGTGAGGGTCTTTACCTCTCCCGTCCTTCACGGGAGAGGAGGGGCCCGCCGCGAAGCGGTGGGAGGTGAGGGTCTTGCCGACTTCGGTATACAGACCCTCACCTCCCAAGCCTTCGGCTTGGGCCCCTCCTCTCCCGCCAAAAGCGGGAGAGGGGATTCCGCCTACTTCGTGCCGCCCCAGGTGTAGGTCAGCGCCAGGCCTCCGGAGAACTGGTCGCGCGAGCCGTGGACCCGGACGATCGGCGAATCCGCCGCGTCGCCGACCAGCCGGTCGTATTTGGCATAGCTGTAGAGGCCGAAGCGCCGGGTGAGCTGCTTGATGAAGCCGGCGGTGGCGCCGACCGCCTGAACGCCGCCGCCGGGGCGGTAGACGGCGAGGCCGGTGCGGACGGATTCGGCGCCCGTCACTCCGAAATAGGCGCGGTGGTAGCGGCCGTCCGAGATCGTCACCCGGGGCCCGACCGAGAAGAGCCAGTCGTCGCCGTTGCGGGCGACGAAATCGGCGCCGGCCTGGCCGATCCAGCCGTCATGCCCGCCGAGGCCCTTGCGAAGCTCGGTGCGGAGCCGGAATTTGGGGCTTAACGCATATTGGACGAACGCCCCCGCCTCGACCGTGAAGGGGACCTTGTCGAGATCGGCGCCGACGTCGCTCGCCTTCCGGCTGCCCTCGAAGTTGAGGGCCGGCCCGAACTCGAAGTCGCCCTCCTTGAGGAGCGAGGGGCCGAAGCTCTCGTCCGGAGCTTCGAAGTCGAACGGTTTGGAGCCGCGGCTGCGCGCCACGTCGACCAGCGGTCGAAGGCTGTGGTCGTCAGAACCCGGATAGCTCGGGACGAACTGGGCTCCGACCCCGACCCTCGTCCTTCGGGGCTCCTTCTTTCCCTCTTCCGCGGCGGCGGGCGCGGTCCAGGCGGCGAGGAGGAGGGGGAGGACGGCAAAGGCGGCAAAGGCGGTTGTTCTCATGCGGCGCCCAACTCCTGCGAAGGGCCGTGGTTGCATCGCGCTCGTCACGACCGCCAGGTCAGAAGGAAGGTGGCGAGAGCGAGAAGGATGGCGAAGACGGCGCCTATCACGGCGCCGATGAGGAGCGTGAGCGCCACCAGCGGGTCCATCCCTTCCGGAGGGGCGCGGGCGAGGGCGTAGCCGACCGGCCCCGCCACCGCGGCGGCCGCGACCATGATCCCGCAGATCCAGTAGGTCCGGCGCGGATTGCGGAGCGCGAGGCCGGGCTTGCGCCGGAGGCGCGGCTCGAAATAGGCGACGACCCGGCGGGCGTCGGCGCGAGCGCTCGGCGGCACCGGCACCCGCAGGGTCATCGGCAGGGTCCCGCCGTAGCGGCCGCGCGGGTACAGGAGGGCGAATTCGAGACAGGTGGGCGGCCCCTCGAGCCAGCCGACCTCGCGCAGCTCCGGAAGGCCGCCCCGGCGAAGCCCATGATAGGATCGGTCGACGAGCAGGCCGGTCTCGCCGACGATCACCTCGATCGGGTCGGACGGCCTCGCCTTGCGGATCCACAGATCGTTGGCGAGCGAGCTATGGCCGGCGGCGCGGCGAGCGTCGAGCTTGCGGAACTGCTCCCATTCGGCGGGGTAGACGTGCCAGCGCGCGATCACCCTGTGCCCTGCCATCAGCCGCGCCGCTCCGCGCATCGAGAACAGGGCCTGGATCAGGAAGACGAACCCGAACGGCGCGAGGGCGAAGCCGACGAACAGCGGCACGAAGGACGTCCAGTCCTCGCCGAGGCGCTCGTGGCGAAGCGCGCCGAACCAGATCAGGGCCGTCCCGGCGATCAGCGCCAGCAGGCAGTAGAGCGCCTTTCGGCCGGGGTTGCGCATGGCCCCTTGGTCCCACAGTCGGCGAGGCTCGGCAATGAGCGCCTGATCTCCCCTCCCTGGAGGGGAGGGGCCGGGGGTGGGTCCGACGAAGGCGGCCGAAACTCCGAGTCAGAGGGAAGTCTCGCTGCGCTCGCCTACCCACCCCCAGCCCCTCCCTTCCAGGGAGGGGAGTATCGCACGTGGCCCCCTCTCACGTCGTCACGCAATAAGGGTATTGACGTCTAACAATATGGATCATATCGTAAAACGATAATAAAGCAGGAGGGGCGGGTGTCGGACAATGTTGCCAAGGTGCTCGGAGTCTCGCGGTTCCTGCTGACGATAGCGCGGGTGTTCAACCTCGCTTTGGGCGTCGCCTTCCTCGCCATGCTCGTTGCGAGCTTCGTTTTCGAGCCCACCTTCCGGGAATATTATCTGCGCCGGCCGCCGCTCGATCCGGACGTGATCATCCCGGTCATGCGTCTGTGGGTGGTGGTCGGCCTGCCGATGTTCGCGGCGGTCCACGTCATGCTGTCGCGGCTGCTGGCGATGATCGGGACGGTTCGCGCCGGCGACCCGTTCGTTCCGGAGAATGCGGCTCGGGTGAAGACGGTGGCCTGGTGCCTGCTGGTGGTCCAGCTGTTCGAGCTCGCCTGCGGGATCTTCATCGGCGTCCTGACCCGGGCGGGGGCGGACATAGGCGAATGGGACCCCTCGCTTAGCGGCTGGATCGCCGTGCTTTTGCTGTTCGTGCTGGCGCGCGTGTTCGAGGAGGGCGCCCGGATCCGCGCCGACCTGGAGGCGATGGTCTGATGGCGATCCTCGTGAAGCTGGACGACGTCCTCTACGCCCGCCGGATGACCCTGACCGAGCTGTCGGCGAGGGTCGGGATCACCCTGGCCAATCTGTCGATCCTCAAGACCGGCAAGGCGAAAGGCATGCGCTTCGCCACGCTCGAGGCGATTTGCGAGGCGCTCGACTGCCAGCCGGGGGACCTCCTCGAGTTCCAGCGCGGCGGGCAGGGGGACGAACGGGATCGCCCGATGACAGGGGAGGGCCTGGCGGCGTGAGCGGCACCTGGATCCACACCGCAATCATGGGGATACACATCGCCGGCGGGCTGGTCGCGCTGGCATCGGGCACGGCGGCCGTCGCGGTCCGCAAGGGCGGCGCCCTTCACGCCTCGGCCGGCATTTTTTTCTGCGCGGCGATGCTGGTCCTCGGGATCACCGCCGCGATCCTGGAGCCGTTCCGGCAGCCGGTGCCCGGTTCCCCGGTCGGCGGGATCATGGTCTGCTATTTCGTCCTCACCGCGTGGATGACCGCGCGCCGCCGCGAAGGCCGGGCCGGCTGGATCGAAAAGGCCGCCTGTGCCGCCGCGCTCGCCACGGCCGCGCTGATGGCGTGGGTCGGCTTCACGGGAGCGACGACGCCCGCGGGTCCCGGCCCGGTGTTCGCCCTCGCCGGCGTGTGCCTGCTCGCCGGGCTGGGCGACCTCAAGGCCATCCTTCGCACGCTCTCGCCGGCCCAGCGCATCTCCCGCCACCTCTGGCGGATGTGCTTCGCCTTCTTCATCGCCACCGGCTCCTTCTTCCTCGGCCAGCAGGACGTGCTGCCGCGGGCGGTGCGAGGCTCGCCTTTGCTCTTCGTGCTGGCCTTCGCCCCGTTCGCGATCATGGCTTTCTGGCTCGTTCGCCTGCGCTTCGGCAGGACGACTGCCGGTTTGGGGACACGTACTTTTTCGCGAAAAAGTACGTGTCCCCCTTCGCCGCAGACCTGAACAGGGAGAAGTCGCAATGACCGAGGTTTCGCCGCTCCGCTTGTGGGTGATGAGGGCCATGTATCTGCTCATGGCGGTCGGCATCGGCAACATGGTCTGGCCGCTGATCGTCAGCCACGCCTCCACGGTTCCGCGCATGACCGGAGTCGCCTGGGCCCTGATCGGGACCATCGGTCTGCTGGCGCTGCTGGGGCTTCGCTATCCGCTGCAGATGATCCCGCTGCTGCTGGTCGAGCTGGTCTGGAAAGCGATCTGGCTCACCGCCTTCGCCGTTCCGCGCTGGCTCGACGGCACGCTCGACGAGGCGATGCGGACCTCGGTCTTCGAGACGAGCTTCGGGCTCGTCCTGCTCCTCGTGATCCCGTGGCGCTATCTGTGGGCGAATTACGTGGTGAGGCCGGGCGATCCCTGGACGCTTCGCCGGCCCGGACAGGGAAAAGGGACGGCCCGGGCCGCGGCGCGCTGATCGTGAGAGGGGGAGAAAGACGATGAACACGCTTCAGGTCGCCGCGGAAAGCTCCTGGGTGGTCCATGCCGGCGCCGCGGCGATCCTCTTCCTTCACATCGCCGCGGGCAGCGTCGCGATCGTCTCGGGCTCGATGGCGCTGGCGTTCCGCAAGGGCGGCCGGGCCCATGTCGTGGCGGGCAACGTCTTCTTCGTCTCGATGCTGGTGATGGCGTCGATCGGGGCGCTGGTCGCCCCCTTCCTTCTGACCGCACAGGGCAATCCCAAGCTGTTCGATTCCGCCGCCGGCTTCTTCACCTGCTATCTCGTCTTCACCAGCTGGCTGACGGTGCGGCGGAAAGCGGGAACCCTCGGCCGCTCCGAAGTGGCCGCCTTCCTCTACGCCGTCGCTCTGGCGGTCGCGATCGTCCTGATCGGGACGGGAAGGGACGAGCCCACGGGCTATTACGGAATAGGCGCGATCATCGCGCTGGCGGCGGCGCTCGACCTCAAGGTCATCCTCAATGGCGGAATCGGCGGGTCGCCGCGGATCGCGCGGCATTTGTGGCGCATGTGCCTGGCTTTGTTCGTCGCGGTGGGCTCGTTCTTCCTCGGTCAGCAGCGGGTGATGCCCGAGTTCATGCAGGGGTCGCTTTGGCTCTCGGTCCCGCCGCTGGCGGTGCTCGCCGCGATGCTCTTCTGGCTGCTCAAGCTGCGCTTCGCCAGGGCGATCGCCCAGCGCAGGCGCAGGCGCCGCCCAGGCGTCCCCGCCGAGACGGCCGTCCCCGCCGCTTCCTGAGAATCTTTGGTGCGCAAGGCAGCGGAGCCGCACCAGCTCCTCTCCCGCGGAAAGCGGGAGAGGGGTTTCATGTGCGCGGGTCCTCGCCACCGTCCAGGATGATGAGGATCGTTTCCAGCACTCCATCTATGTTTTGTAAGATGTCGTGGTTCCAGAAGCGGACAATTCGGAACCCGCGCTTGCGGAGGTAGGCGGTGCGTGTGCCGTCGGCCTGCGGATTGTGCTGGCCGCCGTCGGCTTCGACGATCAACCCGCGCGCGAGGCAGACGAAGTCGGCGATGTAGGGGCCAATGGTATGCTGGAAGCGGAACTTCCAGCCGAGGCGTCGCCCCCTCAACCGTGACCAGAGGAGCCGTTCAGCGTCGGTGGCAAAGCGGCGCAAGGACGTGGCATGGGGGCTGATCTGACGCTTTACGGGCGGCATTGCCGCGGGATTTAACGTAGGGGCAGAGGTATCCCAAAAGCGCTTGGGGCCTGCAAACCCCTCTCCCGCTTTCCGCGGGAGAGGGAAAATCGACGGCGGGGCGGGACAAGGGTAGAAGAGGGCGATGGACCTCGACGACCAGCTCCGCCGCTATTTCGGCACCGCCGATTTCGCCGCCATCCCGCCGGTTGCGCTCGAGGCCGGAATCGAGCGGATGAAGGTCGATCTCGGGCTTGAGACGGACCGGGGCAACCGCTTCGCCCTCTGGGCCCTGCTGCACATGCTCGGCTCCGCCCCGGACCTCGATGTCGCCTTCAAGGACGAGCGCGATCGCGAGGCGGCACGCAACTTCATGGACCTCGCCGGACAGGCGGATGGAACCTGAATCGCCATTTCACGGTTTTTGACGGCAATCCGTGAAGGTTTGACCTCCGAAACGGCCTTTGCAAATCAAGCCTTTCGCGCTCATCCCGAACGCGGAAGCGAGGGACATCGTGTGGACGAGACAGAGACCAAAGCAGCGACGGGCGTCGCCGGACTGGACGACATCCTCGTCGGCGGCCTCAGGCGCGGCCGGGTCTATCTGCTCGAAGGCAGTCCCGGCACCGGCAAGACGACGATCGCCACCCAGTTCCTGCTCGAAGGCGCCGAGCGGGGCGAGCCCGGGCTCTACATCACCTTGTCGGAGACGGAGAAGGAGCTGCGCGAGAGCGCCTTGTCGCACGGCTGGGACCTGGTTGCGCCGAACGAGGTGTTCGAGCTGGTGCCGCCCGAGAGCCTGCTCGACGACGAGCAGCAGCAGAGCCTGCTTTATTCCTCGGACCTCGAGCTCGGCGAGACCACCAAGCGAATCTTCGAGGTGGTCGAGCGGGCGCAGCCTAAAAGAGTCGTCCTCGACAGCCTGTCCGAAATCCGGCTGCTAGCGCAGAGCTCGCTGCGCTACCGGCGCCAGATCCTCGCCCTGAAGCATTATTTCTCGCACCACGATGCCACCGTGCTGATGCTCGACGACCTCACCACCGATACCCATGACAAGACCGTTCACAGCGTCGCCCACGGAGTCATCCGGCTTGAGGAGCTTGCGCCCGAATATGGCGCCGAGCGCCGCCGCCTGAGGGTGGTCAAATATCGCGGCCAGCGCTTCCGCGGCGGCTATCACGATTTTGTCATCGACACCGGCGGGGTGCGGGTCTTCCCGCGGCTGGTGTCCGCCGAGCACAAGACCAAGTTCACGCGCGACACGGTGAAGAGCGCCTCGCCCGAGCTTGACGCGCTGCTCGGCGGCGGCATCGAGCGCGGCTCGAGCACGCTCGTCATCGGCCCTGCCGGCACCGGCAAGTCGCTGCTCACCTTGAGCTTCGCGGTCGCGGCGGTCGAGCGCGGCGAGAAAGCGGCGCTGTTCATCTTCGACGAGGAGCTCGGCCTGCTCTTCGAACGGGCCAAGGGCCTCGGCCTCGATCTGCAGTCGCTGGTCGACGGCGGCAATCTCCTCGTCTCCCAGGTCGACGCCGCCGAACTCGGCCCGGGCGAGTTCTCGCACCGCGTCCGCTCGTCGGTCGAGAAGGACGGCGCCCGAACCGTCGTCATCGACAGCCTCAACGGCTACCAGGCGGCGATGCCCGAGGAGCAGCAGCTCATCCTCCACATGCACGAGCTCCTCCAGTTCCTGAACCGGCAGGGGACGAGCACCTTCCTCACCGTCGCCCAGCACGGCCTGGTCGGCGACATGAAGGCGCCGGTCGACGTCACCTACCTTGCCGACACCGTCATCCTGCTGCGGTATTTCGAGGCGGCGGGGCGGGTACGGCGCGCCATCTCGGTGATCAAGAAGCGCACCAGCGCCCATGAGGACACGATCCGCGAATATACGATCGGCTCGAAGGGGATCACGCTCGGCGGTCCGCTCCACAATTTCCAGGGCGTGCTTCGCGGCGTACCCGAGTTCGTCCGCAGCCCTCCGCCCAGCGGCGACAGCGGTTGAGGGACGAGCTTTCCGAACGGGCGCTGATCCTGGCGCCGATCGGCCGGGACTCGGCCGTGGCGCGCGGCATGCTGGGCGAAGCCGGCATCGGCGCCACCGTCTGCGCCGACCTGAGCGGCCTCGTGACCGAGCTGGCCCTCGGCGCCGGCTTCGTCCTCGTCACCGAGGAAGCGCTGATGCGCTCGGACCTGCGCGCCGTGCGGTCGTGGATCGACGCCCAGCCCGAATGGTCGGACCTGCCCTTCGTCCTGCTCACCGGCCGCGGCGGCGGGCTCGAGCGCAATCCGGCCGCCGAGCGCTTCCTCGAGGTGCTCGGCAACGTCACCTTCCTCGAGCGGCCCTTCCACCCGACCACCCTGGTCAGCGTCGCCCGCTCGGCGCTTCGCGGCCGCCGCCGCCAATATGAGGCGCGCGCCCGCCTCGAATCGCTCGCCTCGAGCCAGCGCGCCCTCACTCAGGCCAACGAGACTCTCGAGGCCCGGGTCGACGAGCGCACCCTCGAGCACGAAGCCGCGCTCGCCCAGCTCCACGAGGCCCAGAAGCTGGAGACCCTCGGCCAGCTGACCGGCGGGGTCGCCCACGATTTCAACAATCTGCTCACCCCGATCATCGGCAGCCTCGATCTTCTTCGCCGCCGGGCGTCGCCCGCCGACAAGTCGCACCGGCATATCGACATGGCGCTTCAGGCGGCGAGCCGGGCCGCGACCCTGGTCCAGCGCCTGCTCGCCTTCGCCCGCCGCCAGGACCTCCAGCCGCGCTCGGTCGACATCGTCGCCTTGCTGGCCGGAATGCAGGATCTGATCAGCAAGTCGGTGGGCCCGATGGTCGAGGTCGTCGTCGACTGCCCGGCCGAGCTGCCGCCGGCGCGGATCGACCCCAACCAGCTCGAGCTCGCCATCCTCAACCTCGCGCTCAACGCCCGCGACGCGATGGCCGGCGGCGGCAGGCTGAGCATCTCGGCCGGCGCCGAGCAGGTCGGCGCCGGCCAGCTGCTCGCGCCCGGCCCCTATCTTCGGGTCGCGATCAGCGACACCGGGGTCGGAATGGACGCCGCCACCCTCGGCCATGCGGTCGAGCCCTTCTTCTCGACCAAGGGCGTCGGACGGGGCACCGGCCTCGGCCTGTCGATGGTCCACGGCCTGTGCGCCCAGCTCGGCGGAACGCTCTACCTGAGGAGCAAGCCGGGGGAGGGGACGACGGCGGAGATGTGGCTTCCCGCGGCGGCCGAGCCGGCGGGCCGGGAGGAGACGGAGCAGGCGGCCCTGGTGACCGCCCGGCGCGCCGCGACGATCCTCCTGGTCGACGACGAGGACATCGTCCGCCGCGCCACCGCCGACATGCTGGCCGACATCGGCTATAGCGTCGTCGAGGCCGCCTCCGGCGCTGAGGCGCTCCGGCTGGTGCGCGACGGCGCCGCCTGCGACGCCGTGGTCAGCGACTATCTGATGCCCGGAATGAACGGGGTCGATCTGATCGGCCACCTGCGCGAGCTCGCGCCGGAGCTGCCCGCTATGCTGATCAGCGGCTATTCGACCATCGCCGAGGGCTCGGGCTCCGAGCTTCCCCGACTCTCGAAGCCCTTCCGCCAGGCCGACCTCGCCCGAAGCGTCGCCCAGCTCCTGGCGGAGCCCGCGGCGGGCACGATCAAATTCCCGGTGGAACGGACCCGGCGTTGATGACCCCCCTCCCTGCAAGGGAGGGGCCGGGGGTGGGTAAACGAGCGCAGCGAGACTTTTGCGGAGTCGGAGTTTCGGCCGCCTTCGGCGGACCCACCCCTAGCCACTCCCTTCCAGGGAGGGAGGAACGTCGCCGCGTCCCTTCACGACCCCCCCCTCTGCCGGGCGTCGCGCATTGGCGCCTCATGATTGTTCGCGATCCGCTTCAGGCCCTCGTGAAACGTCCCGCCGCCGAAATGCGGGGACACAATACCTAATCCGCGGGCGAAATCAGTATTGTGTCCCCGCATTCCATTAGGTCGCCTCCCGTCGCGAAGCCGCAGGCGCAGCGACCTTCAAATTTCAACGCGACGACGCGACGACGCAACGGCGCGACGACGCTCTGCCATCATGAAGAACGGCCGGGAGGATGCAAAATTCGTATGGCATCCGGGAGCGGCACGAACTCGTTGCGTCGTTGCGTCGTCGCGTTGAAAAATGATTGGCCTACGGCCGATGAGGGCTGCGCCGGACGCGGGGCTTAAAAGGCGCGCACCGCGTCACGCCACGTCGCTTCGCCCCTCGATCTGGAGCGCGTCGCTTTCCGAATCCTCGAACTCGCCGCCGCGGCCCGCCAGCGCCGCCCGCAATTGGCCGAGGTCCACCGCCCGCTCCCAGCGGGCGACGACGATGGTGGCGACCGCATTGCCGATGAAGTTGGTCAGCGAGCGGCATTCGCTCATGAAGCGGTCGACCCCGAGGATCAGGGCCATGCCCGCCACCGGCACGGTCGGAAGCACCGACAGGGTCGCGGCGAGGACGATGAAGCCCGATCCGGTCACCCCCGCCGCCCCCTTCGAGCTGAGGATCGCGACCGCCATCAGCAGCAGCTGGTCGCCGAAGGACAAAGGCGTGTTGGTCGCCTGGGCGATGAACAAGGCGGCGAGCGACATATAGATGTTGGTGCCGTCGAGGTTGAAGCTGTAGCCCGTTGGGACGACCAGGCCGACGACCGGCTTGGGGCAGCCGGCGCGCTCAAGCTTCTCCATCAGCAAAGGCATGGCGCTCTCGGAGCTCGACGTTCCGAGGACGAGCAGCAATTCGTCCTTGAGGTAGCGGATGAGGGCGAAGATCGAGAAGCCCGCCGCCCGCGCCACCAGCCCGAGCACGACCAGCACGAAGATCAGCGAGGTCGCGTAGAAGGTCGCGATCAGGGTCGCGAGGTTGACGAGCGTGCCGATGCCGTGCGCTCCGATCGTATAGGCCATCGCCCCGAACGCCCCGATCGGCGCGGCGTACATCAGGATGTGGACGATCCGGAACATGATCGCGGCAAGCACCCGCATCGCGCCGAGCACCCGCTCGCCGCGCTCCCCGAGCAGGGCGAGGGCGATTCCGAACAGGATCGAGACGAACAGCACCTGCAATATCTGCCCGGAGGTGAAGGCGCTGAAGAAGGTGTCGGGGATGATGTGGAGCAGGAAACCGGTGATCGTCTGCTCGTGGGCCTGGCTGACGTAGGTGGAGACCGCGCCCTGGTCGAGCGCGGCCGGATCGACGTTGAGCCCGTCGCCCGGCCTGACGACGTTGGCGACGACGAGCCCTACGGCCAGCGCCAGCGTCGAGAAGGTGAGGAAATAGGCCATCGCCTTGGCGCCCACCCGGCCGAACGCCTTCAGGTCCGACATTCCGGCGATGCCGGTGGTGACGGTGAGGAAGATGACCGGAGTGATGATCATCTTCACGAGCTTGATGAACGCGTCGCCGAGCGGCTTCAGCGACGCCCCGAAAGCGGGGAAGAGCCAGCCGACGAGCACCCCGAGCGCGATCGCGACGAGCACCTGGAAGTAGAGGCTTCGCCAGAAGCGCCGGGGCCGGGCCATGTCCTTACCGGCTCCTCACCAGCGGGGCGTAGCGTGGGTCGAGCTCGACCGCGCGCTGCTCGTCGGCGCGGGCCCGGCGCCGGTCGCCGCGCTGGCGCAGGACGAGGCTGCGATGGTAATAAGCGCGAGCGTCGTTCGGGGCGTAGAGCACCGCCCGGTCGAGATCGGCGAGGGCCCGGTCGAGGTCGCCTTGCCGGCGCCAGGCGAGGGCACGGTTGAGCCAGGCGCTCGACGAGCGCGGCGAAAGCTCGATCGCCCGGTCGAACGCGGCCATCGCCCCGTCGAGATCGCCCGTCCAGGCCTTCGCCAGCCCGTCGGCGAGAGGCTCCGAAGCCCGTCCGCGGGCGCCGCGCGCCACCGTGTCGACCGAGCTTCGGCAGCGTTCGGGGCTTCGGCCGGGATCCTCGACCGTGCAGGCGTTCCAGTCGCCGCGCCGGGCCGCCCTCGACGCCTGGCGCTCGCTGAGCCCGATCTCCTCCGAACCGACCGAGGTGACCGGCACCGAGGATTCGAGATTGGGATGACGGATCCTCGTTCCGGTGACGACGACCGCCTCGTCCTGCTGGGCGCCGGAATCCTCGGCCGGCGCCTCGCCGGCGGAGGGCCGGTCCGCCGCTCCCGCCGGCGGGGAAGGGGGCTCGGCCCGCTCGGGCTCGGCCGGAAGGCGAGGCTTTTCCGCCGCGGCGGGCGGAGCCTTCATGGCCGGCGTGGAAGCGGCGCTGGGATCGGCATCGGCCCTGGCCGGCCCGGCGGACTCCACGGCGGGCCGGCGCTCCCGGCTTCGGTCGGAATAATCGTCGAACGCGGTCCAGGCCAAGGGCAGGCCGATCAGGGCGACCAGCAAGGCCCCGGCGAGAGCCCCCGCATAGGGCCGCGCCCAAAGCGCCGGCCGCCGGCCGTCGCGGGCCGGGGCCGGCCGGGCCTCGCCGCCGTCGAAACGGCGCAGCGCTTCGGCGATGGCCGCCTCGCGCCGGGCCGGGGCCGGAAACGGCGGCCGCGGCAGAGCGGCGGCGATGTCGTCGTCGCCGCCGGTCACCTGTCGGCTCCGCCGGCGAGGCGGCCGCGTCCGGGGCGGCGGCAAGGCGTGGCAAGGCGCATCGGCGGGACCTTATATCGAAAGCGCGGGCCGGTCGAACGCGCGAATCTCGCGCCCGCTCGTCCCCCTCTCCCGACTTCACGGGAGAGGGGGAGCCGGTCTCACCTTGTGCCGTTGGCCTGGCCTTCCAGGGACGGCGCCGAGCTCGCCGCCCGGACCAGCCCGACCAGCTCCGAGCGATAGCCGAACGGATCCTCGCCCTGGGCGGCCGAGACGAGGGCGAGGACGTCCGCATAGGTCATCGACCCGGCATAACGTCCGCCGCGAAGAAGCTCGGCGAAGGCCGCGACCCCGGCCGCGAAGCGCGCGTCGCGCGGCGCGTCGGCGAATCGGCGAACCTCCGACGACCGGTCGATCGGGGTCGAGATGAGCCGGCTGGCCGTGGCTTTCGGCAGCTTGTAGCGGATCTTGACGAAGCCATATTCGGAATCCGGTCCGGCGGTGCGGCGGCCGGTCGCGGGCGAATAGCGGCGGTCGCCGATCGCCCGCGGCCCGCCGACGGGCACGATCTCGTAGAGCGCGGTCACGCTCTGCCCCGATCCGACGTCGCCGGCATCGACCCGGTCGTTGTCGAAATCCTCGCGGGCGAGCATCCGGGTCTCGTAACCGACCAGCCTATATTCGGCGACCGTCGCCGGGTTGAACTCGACCTGGATCTTCACGTCCTTGGCGATCGGGAACAGGGTCGAGGTCGCTTCCTCGACCAAGGTCTTGCGGGCCTCGGAGACGGTGTCGATATAGGCCGCGGCGCCGTTGCCGTTCTGGGCCAGGACCTGCATCAGCGCGTCGTTGTAATTGCCCATTCCGAAGCCGAGCACCGACAGGAACACGCCCTTGCCGCGCTCGCGCTCGACGAAGCCCTTGAGCTCGCCGGGATCGGTGATGCCGACGTTGAAATCGCCGTCGGTCGCCAGGATGACCCGGTTGACGCCCTTGGGGTCGAAATTGCGTGTCGCCAGCGCATAGGCCTGGCGGATGCCCTCGGCGCCGGCGGTGCTTCCCCCCGCGCCGAGCCGGTCGATCACCGCCCGGATCCTCGCCTTGTCGCGGACGGAAGTCGGCTCGAGCGCGGTTCCGGCACTGCCCGCATAAGTGACGATCGCGACCGTGTCGTCCGGGCCCAGCTGGTCGAGCAGCATCGACAGCGATTGCCGGACGAGAGGCAGCTTGTTGGCCTGGTCCATCGATCCCGAAGTGTCGATCAGGAAGACGAGATTGGCCCGCGGCCGGGTCTCGGGCTCGACGGCATAGCCCTTGATCCCGATCCGGACCAGCTTGCGCCCCGGCGACCACGGGCTCGGGAAGATTGCGACGTGGCTGCTGAACGGCTGCGCGGCGCTCTGCGGCGGCTCGTAATCGTAGGGGAAATAATTGATCATCTCCTCGGTCCTGACCGCCGCCTGCTGGGGCAGGACGTTGCGGGCGAGCGAGGCCCGGACGAACGCATAGGAAGCGGTGTCGACGTCGATCGAGAAGGTCGAGACCGGCTCCTCGGACGCGATTTTGAACCCGTTCTGCACGACCGAGGCGAAGCGGTCGCGGCCCACGTCGGGCGCCGGATATTTGACGTAGATGGGGCTGGTGGCATGGTCCGGCGAGGCGGCACGGCGGGTCGCGGTGACGCTGACCTCCTCGCTGCCGATCGACACGACCGGCACCGCGGATTCGAGATTGGGATGTCGGACCCTCGTCCCGGTGACGACGACCTCATTGTCGGCCGCAATGCTCTCGGCAAGGGCGGACAGCGGCTCGGAGATCTCCGGCGCGGCGGGATCGGCCGCGACGGGCTCGGCCGCGGCCAGTTCGGGCGGCGGCGAGGCGCTCTGGAGTCCGGGTCTCGAGCAGGAGGCGAGCAAGGCGGCGGCAAGGCCGATCGCGATCGCGCTGGGCAGGCGGGGCATGTTTTTCTCTCCCTGATGGCAGCGGCGCAAATTCGTCCGCATGTCCCTTCGACGCTCCCCGCCGGGAAATCCTTGGGAGCCGGGAGAAGTTTATTTGGAGCGGGAGTCAGCCTCGATCGTCACCTTCAACTTGTTCAGGGTCCAACTGGCGCCGGTTCGGGGGTTGGATGTGGGTCGAACGTCCGACCGCGACCCCCGGCGCCTGCGGCGCCAAATTTAAAAGAGAAGGCACGAAGGCACAAATTAGCGGGCTCTTTTTACTACGTCGTGCCTTTGTGCCTTCCCTCAAAAAATCCAGGGCCTGCCGGCCTTCGAGGAGACGTGCACGATGCGATGACCTCTGACGCGGAACGGCTCTGCCCTCGATCCTGAAACAAGTTCAGGATGACGACGAGGGAGGTCACCCATCGTCCTCCCCACCGCCCTCGGCCGCGAGCAGCCGCCTGACCTCGTGCATCCGCCAGGAGACGGTCGCCTCGGCCACCCCCAATATCTCGGCCGCTTCGGCATGGTTGAGCTGCTGCCCGGCGACGAGCACCGCCGCGTCGCGATAAGCCGGCTTGAGGCGGGCGATTGCGTTCCTCAGCCAGATCCCGTCGTACAGGTCGCGCCCGTCCGGCGCCCTGGCCAGCCCGGCAAGCACCGCCAGCCGCTCGGTCAGCCCGGCGAACGACCGCCGCCGCCGCCTCAGGTCGCGGCAGGCATTGTAGGTGATCCCGCACAGCCAGGTGCCGAACTTCGCCTCGCCCCGGAAGCTTCCGATCTTCTCGACCAGAGTGCAGCAGACGTCCTGGGCGACATCGTCCGCATCGGCCCGCGATCCCGTCAGCTGCCAGGCCAGCCCATGGACCCGGTTGTAATGCCGCTCCAGCAGCTCGGCGAACGCGGGGCGATCTCCCGCCGCCGCGGCCCGGACCAGCTCGGCGTCAGGGTCGCCCACATGCACCATGTCCCGGCTCGCCGCCCCTCATCCTCGCCCTGCTGATGCCTGATTCCCCCGCCCGATGCCATGGGACGATTACCGCCCCTCCCTGAAAGGGAGGGTCCTGGGGTGGGTAGGCGCGAAGCGCGTCCCTGTGCGGCATCCGAATTTTGGGTCCCGCCGCCCGGATACGACACCCTGATGAAAGGCCGCCGTGTACCCCGCCGCCTCACCGCCCAAGCCCGTGACCTGCGCACCCACGCGACCAAGCAGGAACGAACCCTTTGGCGCCTGCTTTCCCGCTACAGACCCAAATTCACCCGCCAGCTCGCGATCGAACCGTACATAGCCGATTTCGCCTGCCGGCAGGCGAAGCTGGTCGTCGAGATCGACGGCAGCCAGCATATCGGTTGCCGACGGGACGAGGCTCGCACCGCCTTCCTCGAAGCAGAGGGGTGGACCGTCATCCGTTTCTGGAACAGCGACGTCACAGGCAATCCCGACGGCGTTGCCGAGGCGATCCTGCAGCGTGTCGCCGAGTGCCTCGGCGACACCCACCCCCAACCCCTCCCTTCCAGGGAGGGGAGAAAGAGGCGACCGCGTTTCGAATGATCTCCCCTCCCTGGAAGGGAGGGGCCGGGGGTGGGTAGGCGAGCGTAGCGAGACTGATTTTCAACCGTTCTTCCGGCTGCTAGGCCTCCCATCGACATGTGGGGAGCAGCAGGAATGAGGATATCGCAAGCTTTGGCGGCCGTGGCTCTGGGCGCCTCGAGCCTGCTTCCGGCCGGGCCGGCGGCGGCGCAATCGCGAAGGCTCGTCTCCTTCTGGGTCGTCGAGCCGGCGCCCCACCCGGTCGGAATCCGCCATCTGGGGGGCAAGGAAGAGGTGCTGAGGCAGAGGCTGCTGCCGAGCGGCCTCGCCGAGCTGGCTCGGGTGTGGAGCGACCCCGAGGTCGGCGAGCTTCCGGCCGGAATGCAGCTGGTCGAGGCGTCGAGCGATTCGGGCGCGGTCTATTGCGAAGGCGACATTCGCGAGGGCGAATCGGGCGGCCTGCTCTGCTTCCTCGATTCCGACCGCGACGGCCGCTTCGAAAGCCGGTTCAAGGCGGCGAGCTCGACCCCCGCGCTGGCGATGTTCCTGGGCAAGATGCCCAAGGCGCCCAAACCGCTCGCCGAGCCGCTCGAATATCGGGTGGTCAGCCCGGCGACCTCGCGGATTCCCGCCTTCGTCGCGATCGAGCGGCGCAATTATTTCAACATCTACAGCCGCGAGACTTTCATGATCGTCTTCGGCACCGGCGAGGAGAAGAAACGGATCACCGACCCGGTCTCCTTCAAGTCCGCCGACATGCCCAAAGAGATGAATATCCTCGGCGCCCGCTTCACCGCCCTGAGCGAAACCGACGGCAAGATGGCGATCGAGGTGCATAGCGGCATGCCGGCGCAGCCCTTTGCGGTGATGGCGACTCGCCGCTGAAGGGCGGCTCCCGCGAAGCGGAATATCTTCCTTACTACGTTGTGCCTTCGTGCCTTCTCTCAAACTGGGTGTCGAGACGACCGAGGCCCAGGCGAGAACGTCAGACCGAGTGCAAAGCTTAGGCCGGCGACTCCGCGCATCCGGCGTTTCTTCTTCAGGCGAAGTGCCCGACGGTTTCTTGAGAGAAGGCACGAAGGCACAACGTAGAAAAAGGGACGGTCGCTCGCCGGGCGGGACGGGGCAGGGGCCGTTCCGGTCCAGGCCGTCCGAGACGCCTTGGCGAATCATGCTTTCCTTGGCATAGGCGCACATGGCCGATCCGACCCGCGCTCCCGAAATCCGCTTAGGGCTCACCTTCGACGACGTGCTTCTCCAGCCCGGCGAATCGTCGGTGCTCCCGAGCCAGGCCGACACCTCGACCCAGGTCACCCGCGAGATCAGGCTCAACATCCCGATCCTGTCCTCGGCGATGGACACGGTGACCGAGGCCGACATGGCGATCGTGATGGCGCAATTGGGCGGGATGGGGGTCCTCCACCGCAACCTCAATGTCGAAGAGCAGGCGGCGGCGGTCCGGGCGGTGAAGCGCTTCGAGAGCGGGATGGTGGTCAATCCGATCACCATGACCCCCGAGCAAACTTTGGCGGATGCGCTCGAGCTGATGGCGCGGCACAAGATCTCCGGCATTCCGGTCACCGAGAAAGGCGGCCGGCTGGTCGGAATCCTCACCAATCGCGACGTCCGCTTCGCCGAGAATCCGCGCCAGCCGGTCGCCGAGCTGATGACCCGCGACAATCTCGCCACCGTCGGCCCCGGAGTGACCCAGGAAGAGGCCCGGCGGCTGCTCCACCAGCGCCGGATCGAGAAATTGATCGTCGTCGACGATCAGGGCCGCTGCACCGGCCTGATCACCGTCAAGGACATCGAGAAGGCGGTCACCTATCCCAACGCGACCAAGGATATGGCTGGGCGGCTCCGGGTCGCGGCGGCGACGACGGTCGGCGACAAGGGCTTCGAGCGCTCCGAGGCGCTGATCGACGCCGAATGCGACCTCATCGTCATCGACACCGCCCACGGCCATAATCGCGAGGTCGCGGCCGCGGTCGAGCGGTTGCGGAAGCTCTCCAATTCGGTCCAGATCGTCGCCGGCAACGTCGCCACCGGCGAGGCGACCCGGGCCCTGATCGGGGCCGGGGCGAACGCGGTCAAGGTCGGCATCGGCCCCGGCTCGATCTGCACCACCCGGGTCGTCGCCGGAGTCGGCGTTCCGCAGCTGACCGCGATCATGGACGCCGCCGAGGCCGCCGCCTCCTCCGGAACTCCGGTCATCGCCGACGGCGGCCTTCGCACCAGCGGCGACCTCGCCAAGGCGCTCGCCGCCGGCGCCTCGACGGTGATGGCGGGCTCGCTCCTCGCCGGGACCGAAGAGGCGCCGGGCGAGACCTTCCTCTACCAGGGCCGCTCCTACAAATCCTATCGCGGCATGGGCTCGGTGGGAGCGATGGCGCGGGGCTCGGCCGACCGCTATTTCCAGCACGACATCAAGGACCAGTTGAAGCTCGTCCCCGAAGGCATCGAGGGGCAGGTCCCCTACAAGGGCCATGCCAAAGACGTGATCCACCAGCTCGTCGGCGGCATCAAGGCGGCGATGGGCTATACCGGCGCCGCCAATCTCGAGGAATTGCGCTCGAGGGCGAAATTCGTCCGGATCACCAACGCCGGCCTTCGCGAAAGCCATGTCCACGACGTCGCTATCACCCGCGAGGCGCCCAATTATCCGACCTCGGGCTAAGCCATGACCCCGGCCGGACGGATGCAGGCGGCGATCGAGCTGCTCGACGAGATCGTCGCGGCGGCGAGGGGCGGGGGCGCGGCCGCCGACACGCTCGTCGCCCGCTATTTCAAGACCCGCCGCTATGCCGGGTCGGGCGACCGCCGGGCGGTGCGCGAGCTCGTCTATCGCGCCATCCGGGCCTGGCCGGAGCCGCCGGCCTCGGGCCGGGCGGCGATGCTCGGACTGACCGCCAGCGATCCAGGCCTGCTCGCCGCTTTCGACGGATCGCCGCACGGGCCGCCCGAGCCTTCCTCGGGAGAGAAGGGGCTCAGGCCCGGTTCGTCGCCCGTGCCCAAATGGCTTTCGCAACGATTCGACCCGGTCGTCAGCCCCGCGGACCTCGGCTCGCTGCTCGACCGGGCTCCCCTCGACCTTCGGGTGAACCGCCTGCGCGCCGAACGCGACGAGGTCCTGCCGAGCTTCCCGGGCGCGACCGCGACCCCCTTGTCGCCGATCGGTCTGCGCCTCCCCGAGGCGATCGCCGTCGAGGAGAGCGAGGCGTGGAGCGCCGGCCTCGTCGAGGTCCAGGACGAAGGCAGCCAGCTCCTCGCCCTGGCCTGCGCCGCCGAGCCGGGCGAGACGATCCTCGACCTGTGCGCCGGCGCCGGCGGCAAGACCCTCGCTCTGGCCGCCGAAATGCGCAATTCGGGCCGCCTGATCGCCTCCGACACCGACCGCGGACGGCTCTCGCGCATGGACTTGCGGCTGAAGCGCTCGGGCGTGACGATCGTCGAACCGAGATTGCTCAACCCGGGGAAGGAGCGCGAGGCGCTGGCGGACCTCATCGACGCTCCCGACCTGATCCTCGTCGATGCGCCCTGCTCGGGCACCGGCACCTGGCGCCGGAACCCCGAGCTGCGCTGGCGGCTCGATCCCAAGCGCCTCGCAGGATATGTGAAGCTCCAGTCCTATCTGCTTGATCTGGCCGCGGAACTGATCCGGCCGGGCGGGCGTATCGTCTATGCCGTCTGCTCGCTTCTGGCCGACGAGGGGCGGGGCCAGGCGATGGCGTTCGGGAACCGTTCAGCCATGGTCCCGGAAGAGCTGGGTATAACAGCAGGAAGGGCCGCCGGCCCGGGGCGGATCCTCACCCCGGCGCAGGACGGCACGGACGGCTTTTTCGTCGCGCGGTGGCGGGCCCCATGCTAACAGTACAGGCCCTAAACCGCTTCGCGACGTAGATCATGGAGTTACTGATGCGCCTTACCCCTATCGCCCTCACCGTCGCCATCGCGCTGGCGACCATGGCGAGCGCCGGCCAGGGCCAGAAGCCCGACGACCAGATCGACGCCCGTTCCGTCGCTCTGACCGAGCAGGGCCAGGCGCTTGCGGCCCAGGCGCGCTACCAGGAAGCGACCGATATGCTCGAATCGGCCCTCGCCCTCGATCCCCGCAACCGCCAGGCCTATATCGGACTCGCCCGGGCGGCGCAGGGGCTCAAGCTCCCCGGCAAGGCGATCAAATTCTATTTCGAGGCGCTGAAGCTCGAGCCCAACGACGTCGCCGCGCTCGCCGGCCAGGGCGAGGCCCTGGTCCAGCGCGGAGCGGTCGAGCGGGCCAAGCAGAATCTCGCCCGGATCAAGACGCTGTGCGCCAATCCCTGCCCGCAGGCGACCCAGCTCGCCGCCGTCATCGCCAAGGGCCCGCCGCCCGAAGTGCTGACCGCCCAGCGCCCCGACACGGTCGCGCCGAAGCCCTGACTTGCTCCCCTCCCTGCAAGGGAGGGGCCGGGGGTGGGTGCGAGCGCAGCGAGCCCAAAATCTCGGAGTTTCGGCCGCCTTCGGCGGACCCACCCCTAACCCCTCCCTTCCAGGGAGGGGGAGCTCAGCGCTAGCGCAGGTCCAGCACCCTCGCCACCGCCGCAAACTCCTCCACCGTCAGCGTCTCCGCCCGCCGCTCCGGGTCGATGCCCACCTCCGCAAGCGCCTCCAGCGCCCCGTCCAGACCCTTCAGGCTCTGCCTCAGCATCTTGCGCCGCTGGCCGAACGCCGCTCCGGTGAGCCGCTCCAGGGTCGCCGAACGCACCCCCTCCGGCGCCGCCTTGGGGACGATGTGGACCACCGCCGACATCACCTTGGGCGGGGGGACGAAGGCGGAGCGGTGGACCTTCAGGGCGATCCGGGCCTCGCTTCGCCACTGGGCGAGCACCGCCAGCCGGCCGTAGGCGCCGGTGCCGGGGCGGGCGACGATCCGTTCCGCCACCTCGAGCTGGAACATCAGGGTCAGCGAGCGCCACCAGGGCGGCCATTCGTCCCCGCCCAGCCAGCGGACCAGCAAGGCGGTGCCGATATTGTAGGGGAGGTTGGCGGCGACATGCGCGCCTTCGCCGGCTTCCCGGCGCTCGTCGATCGCCAGCGCATCGCCTTCGATGACCCGCAGCCGGCCTTCGGCCGCCTCGCCGACCTCGCTCAGGGCCGGTAGGCAGCGCCGGTCGCGCTCGACCGCCACCACCGCTGCGCCCGCGCGGAGCAGCGCCCGGGTCAGCCCGCCCGGACCGGGGCCGACCTCGTAGACAATCTGCCCTTCGAGCCCGCCGGGCACCCGGGCGATCCGGTCGAGCAATTGCTCGTCGAGCAGGAAATTCTGGCCGAGCGACTTGGCCGCCCTCAGCCCGTGCCGCGCGATCACTTCGCGCAGCGGAGGAAGTGGAGTCACGCCGCCGCCAGCCGAGCCGCGCAGGCGGCGGCCATCTTCAGGGCGGCGAGCATCGCGGTCGGCTCGGCTCTGCCCCGGCCGGCAATGTCGAAGGCGGTGCCGTGGTCGGGGGAGGTACGGACGATCGGAAGGCCGAGGGTGATGTTGACGCCCTCGTCGAAATGGAGGGTCTTCAAGGGCACCAGCGCCTGGTCGTGGTAGAGGCAGAGCGCGGCGTCGTAGGTGACACGCATCCGGCCATGGAACATCGTGTCGGGCGCATGCGGCCCGGTGACCTCCGCCTCCTCCTCGCGAAGCCGGTCGATGGCGGGGATGATCATGTCGATCTCCTCCCGTCCCAGCGCCCCGCCTTCGCCGGCATGGGGGTTGAGGCCGGCCACGGCGAGGCGCGGCCGTTCGATCCCGAACAGCCGGCGAAGCGCCCGGATCGTCGTCCGGCCGCGCTGGACGATTAGCTCGGTGGTCAAAAGCCCCGGAACGTCGCGCAAGGCGACGTGGGTGGTGACCGGGACCGTCCTCAGAGTCGGCCCGGCAAGCATCATCGCCACCATGTCTGCCGCGATCCCGCAGCGCTCGGCGACGAATTCGGTCTGGCCGGGATGGGTGAACCCGATGGCGTAGAGCTGCGCCTTGGAAACGGGGCCGGTGACGAGCGCCGAGCTCGCGCCCGAGCGGGTCAGGCCGACCGCGAGCTCGAGCGCGTCGAGCGAGTTGCGCGCGCCTTCGAGCGTCGGGTGGCCCGGGCGGGTCTCGCCGGCCGCGTCGATCCGGATCACCGGAAGGGCGCCCCGGAAGCAGGCCGAGGCTTCGTCGGGGCCGGCGACGACCTCGAGCGGGCCGCCCCAGACGGCGCGAAGGGCCTCCGGCGATCCGACCGCGAAGAAGGGGGGCAACGAATCCGCGGCCCGGCGCTCCCAGGCCTTGGCCGTGATCTCGGGTCCGATCCCCGCGGGATCCCCGAGCGCGACGGCCAGGGGAGCGATCAAGACCGCAGGACCCTAGCGATAGTCGACCACCGCATCGCGCCGGAGATCGCGCAGGAATCGGCGGGCGCGCAGGTTGACGCGATTCTCGGCGATCTGGTTGTAGATCTGCTCGAAGCTGACATTGCCCGCCGGATCGGGATCGTCGCGGCCGCACAGCACCAGGACGCTGACCCGGTCGTCGGCGGAGCCGAAGGCCGGAGTGGCCTGGCCGAGGCCGAGGGCGAGCAGGGTCTGCTGAAGCGCCGGCGGAAGCTCGCGGACCTTGACCTGGTCGTTGGTGACGACTTCGGCGCCGATCGGCGCCGCCGCCGCTTCGGCTCCGCCGCAGCCGCCCATCGACTGGGTTGCCCGAAGCAGGGCCTGGACCTTCTCCTCGACGACGTTCTTCGGGCTGCCCGGGGCGAAGCGGACCGTCATCTGCTTGAGGCTGAGGACGGCGTCGCGCGGGTCGGCGGTGAGCACCTGCCTCGTGTCCGCGACCTGGATGATCGAGAAGCCGCCGGGAATCGCGATCGGGTCGCTGACGCTGCCGATCGGGATCGACTGGACGGCGCCGGCCAGCGCGTCGGGCAGCTGGGCCGAACGGACCCAGCCGAGATCGCCGCCGACCGCGGCGGTCGAGGCTTCGGAATATTGGCGGGCATAAGCGAGGAAGGAGGCTCCGCCGCGAAGCTGCTGGACGATCCGATCGGCATTCGAGCGCATTTCCGCGGCCGTCTCGGGAGTCGCCGAAAGGAAGATTTCGGAGACCCGGAACTCCTGCGTGCCCTTGGCGGCGTTGAGCCGCTCGATGACCGCCTGAACCTCGTCCTCGCTGATGTTGACGAACGGCTCGATCTTCCGGCTCTGCAGTCGCGCCCAGGCCATTTCGCCGTGGATCTGCCGCTTCAGGGTCTCCGGCGAAGCGCCGTTCGACCGAAGGTAGTTGCCCATCTGATCGGGCGTCATCTTGAACTGGCCCTGGGCGTAGCGGGCGAAATATTGGTCGACCTCGGCTTTGCTGATCTTGATGTCGGCCTGCTCGGCGGCCTGGATCTGGAGGACCTCGTCGACGAGGTTGCGAAGCACCTGCTGGCGAAGGCGCGGAAGCTCCTCGGGCGGGATCTGGCCTCCGGCCGCCAGCCTGATGATCGCGAGCCGGTGATCGACCTCGGTCCGGGTGATGACGGTGCCGTTGACGATCGCCGTCGCCTTGCGGAGATTGGGATCTTCCTCGGTGAGGAATTGCGGGTTGGCCGGGATGTTGAGTCTCGCCGACGGCACAGCCGTCGCGGGGTCGCTGACGGTCTGCGCAACGGCCGCCGCGGCGGCCAGTGAGCCGGCCAGCATGAGCGCCGCCCCGTGATAAATGCCGAGCTTCATCATTCCTCCAATTAATGCAGGCCGCTAGCGATGCCTGAGATAGGCTGAACCCCAGCTTACGGGTGCATCCTTTAGGGTCCGCATTCGATACTGGCAACGGTCAGGATCGCCCGGAGAAGGGCACCGGCAAGGAGGCGTGCGAAGGGCGGGCTGGTTGCCCGCACAAGCGCTCCGACGTAGCCGGTGCCCTTCTCAGGGCGACCGCGAAGCGGCGGGTCGGAGAGGCGGCCATGGCGTCGTCGCTCGTCGGTCACGATGCGATCAGCATCGCTCCCTCCTCGCTCCTAGCCCTGACCGCCTCTCCGCCCCGTCATGGCCGTTGCCAGTATCGAATGCGGACCCTCAGCGCCCGAGATTCTTCAGCGCCACCCGGAACTGGAAGGTGTTGCCGCGATCGATGTCGCCGACCCGGTCGTAATCGCGGCGCCAGGTCACCCCGATCTCGAGGCAATCGTCGTCATAGCTGATTCCGATCCGATGGCGAACCGGCTCGTAGCCGTCCGCCTGGGACAGCGGGCTTTCCTTGGCGTCGGTGAGGTCGATGACGGTCGATCCGAAGACCGACCAGTAACGGGCGAAGCGCACCCGGCCGCCGAGCCGTATCTCCTCGCGGTCGCGCAGATCCTCGATCGCCGGGTCGATGTTGCGGTCGAGGCGGAGATAGCCGATCGTCGCATAGGTCTGGCGGCCGCCGACGACGGCGTCCACTTCGTTGCGCCTCAGCGCCATGCTCTCCTTGTCGATCCGGAAGCGGTGGACGAGGTTCAATTTGCGGCCGAACTTGACGTTGGTCCGGCCGACATAATCGGAGAAGCGGCCGGAAAGGCCGGTGCCGGGGGGAAGGATGCTCGGCTTGTCGTCGAGCCGGTAGCTCTGGCCGACCGTGGTCCGGACCGCGATCCCGGGCAGATCGAGGCCCCAGTCGAGACCGTAGGTCACCCGCGGCCCGTTCTCCCAGCGGTCGTAGCCGGGGAAGCGGTTGAGGGCGAAGAGGTTGGAATCCTCGAGATCGACCGAGCGGGCATCCTCGTTCGGAACATCGAGATTGTCGGTCGCTCCGGAGGCGACCAGCTGGAGCCGGGGAGTCAGCCGCTGGGTTCCGCCCATGAACGGCCCGACCAGGGGCCAGCGAAACTCGGCGGCGAGCGCTCCGATCGCCCGGGCGTGCCACCCCTCGTCGCCGCGATAGATGATCGTGTCGGTGAGCAGGTTGTCGCTGCTGTGGTAGAGGTCGCCTCGCGCATAAGCGGTGAGCAGCATCTCCTGGCCCCAGGGGGTCAGCCGGCGCCGGTCCCAGCGTGCTCCGGCGAAGGCGCGCTGGGTGTCCTGGCCGCTCGTCCTCAGGATGGCGAGGCTGTTCGCCTGAACCTCGACCTGCCCGCCCCAGACCTTGCCCGGCAGCCGCCAGCGCGCGTCGATCGCGGGCAGGGCGACCGGCTGCTGCCCGGCGACGTCGGTGACCCTGAGGCCCTGGAAGGCCCAGCCGGCGATCGAGATATAGGAATCGGCGGTGATCCGCTCGGCCTCGATCACCGAGCGCAGCCTGGTGTCGCGGGAGATGTCGTAGCGGCGCAGGAAGGTGCGGTCGGTGACGTAGCGGCCCGAGGCGGTGACGCTCCAGATCGGGCTCAGCTGGAAGCGGCCGTTGCCCTCCAGATAGGCGCGAACGCCCTCGTCCCTCAGCGTCGTCGGGGCGGTGATCGGGATCCGCGATCCGTAGGTCAGATAGGCGCCGAGCTGGAAGGCGCCGAGCCCGGTCAGCTGGCGGTAGCGGCCCTCCAGCATCGGAGCGACCTCGGTATAGACGTGGGGAGTGATGGTGGCGTCGCGATTGGGCGCAAGCTTCAGATAATAAGGGGCGGAGAGCTCGAAGCCGTTGCTCGAGCTGACCCTGATGTCGGGCACGAGCAGCCCGCTTCCGCCGCCCTCGCTTCCGTCCGGGTGCGAGAGGAAGGGGAGGGCGACGATGCGGGCGCCGAGCAGGTTCAGGGAGGCCTTTTCGTAGCGGATCCGGTTCCTGACCGGGTCGTGGACGACCTTGACCGCGTTGATCTGCCAGGTCGGGTTCTTCGGGCAGCCTTTCGCGCTGACCACCGCGCAGGGCGAGTAAGCGGCCCGGTAGAGGGTCGTGTAGCCGTCCTTGCGCTCGGCCCGGTCGGCGGCGAGGCGGCCGCCGTCGGCGAGGACCAGGAGCATGTTCTCGACGATTCCGTTCTTGAGGGCGTCGGTGAGGACGACGCTGTCGGCATAGACGACGTCGCCGCCCGGGTTGACGACCCGGACATCGCCCTCGGCCCGGACCTCGTCGGTGGTCCGGTTCCAGGTGACCCGCTCGGCGCGAAGCTTGTTGCCCTCCGAGTTCATGCGCACGTCGCCGCTCGCGGTGACGATTTGCGCCTCGCTGTCGTAGCTGAGCTCGTCCGAGCTGAACGCCACCTCCCGAGCGCCTTCCGGCGAGGCGGCGGCGGGATCGTCGCCGGGCGGTGGGCCGTCGTCCTGCGCGAGCGCCGCGCCGGGGGCGGCGAGCAGCAACGGCAGCGCGGTCAGGCAGATGAGATTGAGCTTCTTCACATTCCCCGCCGCCAGAGCACGCGCGACCTCCCGCGCCTATCGCATTGGAAGGGCGGGCCTGCAATGCGGCTCGTCATTCCGGCGGAAGCCGGAATCCATGAACCGAGGCCTTTGGCGATACGGACCGAGTTCATGGATCCCGGGTCAAGTCCGGGATGACGGGTCGCGCCCCCCTTTGCAGCGGCGGGTCGAGCGCCTAGAGGCTTGCCAAAGCCAGGAGCAAAGCAACGCCCATGAAAATCAGCTTCGCCAGTGAGCGCCCCGCCGGCGCCTACGCGCTCGCCCTTCCGGTGTGGAGCGAGGATATGGTCGCCGACCGCCTCGGCGGCCTCGATCCGGCCGCCCGCGCCGTCGCCGCCCGAGCCGCCGAGTCCCAGCGCTTCGAGCGCGAGGCGGCCTCCATCGTCGAGACGTTCGTCGCCGAAGGGGAGGGCGCCCGCCGGCTGCTCCTCGTCGGGCTCGGCGACCGCCGCCAGGACGACGCTTTGTACGAGAAGGTCGGCGGAGCGCTGGCGGCGCGGCTGCTGACCTCGGGCGAGACCCGCCTGGTCGTCGACCTTTCCGGCCTCGGCCTCGACGGCGATGCCGCCGCCCGGATCGGCCTCGGCGCGGCAGCGCGGAGCTGGCGCTTCGACCAGTATCGAACCAAGCTCCCCAAGAAGCAGAAGCCGACCCTTGAGGAAGTGCTCATCGTCGGCGGCGGCGAGGCCGCGTCGGCCTGGGCCGGGCGCTCGGCCCTGCTCGACGGCCTCTCCTTCACCCGCGAGCTGGTCACCGAGCCGGCCAACATCCTCTACCCCGAGACCTTCGTCGAGCGCTGCCGCCAGCGGCTGGAGCCGCTCGGAGTGGAGTTCGAGGTGCTCGACGAGGCGCAGATGCGCGAGCTCGGCATGGGCGCCCTGCTCGGAGTGGCGCAGGGCTCGATTCGGCCGCCGCGGCTGCTGGCGATGCGCTGGAACGGCGCCGGCAACGCCCGCTCCAGGCCGGTCGTCCTGATCGGCAAGGGCATCACCTTCGACACCGGCGGAATCTCGATCAAGCCGGCGCTCGGAATGGAGGCGATGAAGTGGGACATGGGCGGCGCCGGCGCCGTCGCCGGAGCGATGGCCGCGCTCGCCGGCCGCAAGGCGAAGGCGAACGTCGTCGGCATTTGCGCGCTCGCCGAGAACATGCCCGACGGCAACGCCCAGCGCCCGGGCGACGTCGTCACCTCCATGTCCGGCCAGACGATCGAGGTGATCAACACCGACGCGGAAGGGCGGCTCGTCCTGTGCGACGCGATGACCTGGGCCCAGCGCCAGTACAATCCCGAGGTGGTCGTCGACCTCGCCACCCTCACTGGAGCGATGATCATCTCGCTCGGCCACGAATATGGCGGCCTGTTCTCGAACGACGACGGCCTCGCCGGCCAGCTGACCGAGGCGGGCGCGGCGAGCGGCGACAAATTGTGGCGGATGCCGCTCGGCGATCCCTACGACAAATTGATCGATTCGCCGATCGCCGACATGAAGAATGTCGGGCCCAGGGAGGGCGGCTCGATCACCGCCGCCGTCTTCCTCCAGCGCTTCGTCGAGACGGGGGTCAAATGGGCCCATCTCGACATTGCCGGAATGGCCTGGGCCGACAAGGCGAGCCACCTTTACGACAAGGGCGCCACCGGCTTCGGAGTCGCTTTGCTCGACCGCTTCGTCGCGGCCAATTTCGAGGGGTGATCGTCGACTTCTACCACCTCACCGCCTCCCCGCTCGAGCGGGTGCTTCCGAGCATCGCCGAGAAGGTGGTCGCGAGCGGCGAGCGGCTGCTGGTCGTGGCCGAGCCCCAATTGCTCGCCCGCCTCGACGAGAGTTTGTGGAGCTATGCGAAGGACAGCTTCCTCCCCCACGGCCGCGAGCGGGCGGAGGGCCAGCCCGTCTTCCTCTCGCCCGAACCGGCGCCGGCGAACGGAGCGACCCACATCGCCCTCGCCGACGGCCGCTGGCGCGACGAGGCGCTCGGCTTCGAGCGCGCCTTCTACTTTTTCGACAATGACGGCCGCGATTCGGCGCGCGAGGCGTGGCGGGCGCTGAACGGCCGGCCGGAGATCGAGGCGCGCTACTGGAAGCAGGACGAGCGCGGCAAGTGGGTCCAGGGGCCGGTAGTGTCTCAGTTTGAATTTCGCCCCTAACGCCTATCGCCTCCCGGCCTCGGCTCCTATATGCTTAGCGCAAAGCAAGGAGGCGACGGTGACAAGGTTCCAAGTGCAATTCTACAAGGCCGACGGCCTCAACGAAACGGACATCGGCGAGAGCTACGGGGTTAACGCAGACAACCTGGAAGAGGCTGAAGGCGAAGCGCGGTCGATGGGGCCGCCGGGCGACGCCAACTTTATGAAGATCTTGGACGACGGCAGGGTCGTTAAACGCATCGGATTCGGCCTGTAATGCCTAAGGGTCCTCGCGGAGAGAAGCGCCCCGCCGATGCCGTAGCGCGCGCCGTCATGATCGGACGCATAGCGACGGGCGAGATCGAGGACGAGCGCGAGGCCGCATCCAGCGCCGCCGCACAGCTTGGCCGCCTCGGCGGTAAGAAGCGCGCGGAAAACATGACACCCGAGCGGCGCGCAGAGATCGCCAAAGCCGCCGCAAGCGCTCGGTGGTCTAAAAGGGAGGATCAGTGAGGCTGCCGCAGGATGAATTGGTCTAGCAGCGGAACTGCAAATGAGTACTTGCCCCGCCGATTCCGGAATACGAAATCATTGTCGATGAGTGTTTTTAGCATCATGTTGGCGCTCGACAGTCGGAACGGTTTTTCGCCAACTTGTGTCGATAGATCAACGATATCTTGCACCTTAAACTCGCCGTTCGAGTGTGGCAAAGATGCAGCGACTAACATGAAGTCGCGCTGTCTATCAGAAGCGTTATCCCAGCGGCCCGAAAAGAACCTCTGATCTAGCTTCCGCATGATCTCCTCTTCCGGGACGCTCATCTGAAGTCCAGCGGCGGCGCGTGACAGCCATGCGTCGAACACTTCTTTGCAGATGAATTGAATGAAAAATGGATATCCGCCCGACATTTCGACAATCTGCTCCACCGTTTCTGGAGAAAAGGTTATTGGGCATGCGGCATCTTCCACTGGTTTTCTGATCGCATCACGCGAAGCATCTTCATCGAGTTTGTCGAGCGTCATCACGTCGAACATGCGCTCGGTATAGGTGCGCGTAGCGTTCAGCTTCGGAAATAGGGTGGGTAGGCCCGTTAGAACGAGCATGAAGGGCAGTCCTCCTGGGTGCCTTTGGACCGACTGAAAAACATCTAGGAGAAGTGACAAAGGAAACTCGTTGTCCTGAGCCCTGTCGCCCATATTCTGTGCCTCGTCGTAGGCAAAGACGATGCCTTTGAAGTCTGTCTTTTGTAGTAGGGAGCCTACGAACCGCAGGACTGCCTTAAGTTTATCTGTTGGCAGCCCCGGCGTGCTGTCATACACATTCTTAAGGCCGTGATAGTCTAGCGGCTTTTGCGTCTTAGACGGCGCGCTCCCAAAACCCATCGGCATAGTCAGCTGCGTCTCAACGAAAATTGGGGCGAGCGCCAGCGAGAGGTCGTTGACGATGCTGTCGGCGATTCGCTCTTCCGACAGACTCTTCGCCTCGGTGAAGTCATCTCCAACCCAAAGCCAGCCTGCCGCCCGTGCGAATGGTTTCATCGACTCCAATAGCACTGACTTACCAACGCCGCGTAGCCCGGTAATGATCAGGTTGTCGGTAATGACGGTCTGCCGAAGGAGCACTCGAAACCCTTCCTGCTCGACGGTACGGCCCGCCAAATGCGGTGGCATGTGGCCAGCCCCCGGCTTGAAGGGATTCTCGATGTAGGGCGGATTTGCGAGGGGGAGTTCCATATCAGCTCCATTCAGGTTATGGGCTGATATAAGCAAATATCCTGATATTAGCAAGGAAGCTGAGAAAGCTGTTGACCCTAAGCATAAAAGTTCATATCAAATGGGTATGAACAAGCTTCCTCTAGCCAAGCGCATCCAAATCCTCTCCATGCTGGTCGAGGGTTCCTCCATGCGCTCGATCAGCCGCGTCGCCGACGTGTCGATTAACACGGTTTCGAAGCTGCTCTGCGAGGCTGGGGAAGCCTGCCTCGCCATCCATGACGAGACGGTGAAGGGCGTCAAAGCGAGCCGCATCCAGTGCGATGAAATCTGGTCGTTCTGCTACGCCAAAGAGAAGAACGCGAAGGTCGCGAAAGCCGCCCCCGATGGGGCTGGCGACGTTTGGACTTGGACCGCTCTGGACGCCGACAGCAAACTCATTGTCTCCTACTTCGTCGGGGATCGCTCCGGGCAGTCTGCCATCGCCCTCATGGACGATCTCCGCGCCCGCATTGAGAACCGGGTTCAGCTCACCACGGACGGCCATCGCGCCTATCTGGAGGCCGTTGAAGGCGCGTTCGGCGGTGACGTCGATTACGCCATGCTCCACAAAATCTATGGCCAGACTATCGCCGCTCCGGGACGCTACAGCCCCGCCGAGTGCATCGGCACGCAGAAGAAGCGGATCGAAGGCAACCCCGATGCAGCGCATGTCTCAACCTCCTACGTCGAGCGCCAGAACCTCACGATGCGCATGTCCATGCGCCGCTTCACCCGCCTCACCAATGCGTTCAGCAAGAAGCTCGACAACCACATTCATGCGCTGGCGCTCTACTTCGCCTTCTACAACCTCTGCCGCATCCACAAGACGCTGCGCATGACCCCGGCGATGGCGGCAGGGATCACTGATCGGCTCTGGTCGATGGAGGACATTATCGCGCGGATCGACGCCGACGCGCCCGCACCAAAGCCGCGCGGGCCTTACAGGAAGCGCGGCGAGGCAAATTCAAACTGAGACACTACCCAGGGGCCCTGAGCCTTGCGCTCCTGAAGTCCCACCCCTAGAGAGCCGCGCAAATCCCCTCACACAGACGGAGCACAGAGCCGGCCATGGCGACCGAACGCACTTTCTCGATCATCAAGCCCGACGCCACCCGGCGCAACCTCACCGGCGCGATCACCGCCAAGCTCGAGGAAGCCGGCCTTCGGGTCGTCGCCTCGCGCCGGATCAAGATGACCCGCGAGCAGGCCGAGGGCTTTTACGGAGTCCATCGCGAGCGGCCCTTCTTCAACGACCTCGTTGCCTTCATGACGTCAGGTCCGGTCGTCGTTCAGGTCCTCGAGGGCGACAACGCCGTCGCCCGCAACCGCGAGGTGATGGGCGCCACCAACCCCGCCAATGCCGAAGAAGGCACGATCCGCAAGGAGTTTGCCGAGTCGATCGAGGCGAACAGCGTCCACGGCTCCGACAGCGCCGAGAATGCGAGAATCGAGATCGACTTCTTCTTCAAGCCCGAAGAGATCGTGGGGTAGTCGCAGGCGCTTCGTCATTGCGAGCAAAGTGAAGCAATCCAGCGTTGCGTCGCCGCCGGCTGGATTGCTTCGTCGCTTCGCTCCTCGCAATGACGAGGGACGTCAGGGCAACAAACCCACATGCCCCGGCCTCAGCCGGGCGCAGAACTTGTCCAGGGTCTCCGGATACAGCCGGTGCTCCTCCTTGAGCACCCGCGCCGCCAGCATCTCGGTGCTCTCCCGCTCGCGCACCCGGACCCTGGCCTGGGCCAGGACCGGGCCTTCGTCGAGCTCCTCGGTGACGAGATGGACGGAGCAGCCGACCCAGACCTCGCCGGCCTCCAGCGCCCGCCGGTGGGTGTCGAGGCCCCTATAGGCGGGCAGGAGGCTCGGGTGGATGTTGAGGATCCGGCCTCGCCACCGGCCGATGAATTCGTTCGACAGCAGCCGCATATAGCCGGCGAGCGCGACCATTTCGACGTCCGCCTCGCGCAGCGCCAGATCGAGCCGATGGTCGAATTCCTCCCGCTCCATCCCCTTGTGGCTGAGCGACCAGATCGGGATCCCGAGCCGCCGGGCGACGACCAGGCCGCGGGCCTCGGGGACGTTGGAGGCGACGAGGGCGAGGTCGTAGTTGCGCGCCTCCCGTCTCTTATACTCGCTCAGCGCCACCATGTTGGTTCCGCGCCCGGAGACGAGCACGCCGACCCTGACCCGGTCAGCCATGGTGGGTCGCGGCCCAGCTTCCCCGGGCGCTCCAGCTGCCGGCCGGGCCGGCCACGGTGCAACCCTTCCGGCCTTCGTCGACCCGGCCTATGCGAAAGACACTCTCGCCTGCTTCTTCAAGGGCTTGCGAGACGTCGCTGACATTCTCCTGAGGCACGACCACGACCATGCCGATGCCGCAATTGAAGGTCCGGGCCATCTCCTCGGGCTCGATATTGCCCTGTCCCTGGAGGAAGGCCATCAGCCGCGGCTGCGGCCAGGCGCCGGCGTCGATCCGGGCGTGGAGCCCCTCGGGGAGGATCCGCGGGACGTTCTCGAGCAGCCCGCCGCCGGTAATGTGGGCCAAAGCATTCACCTTGCCGGCGCGGACCAGCGGCAGGAGCGGCTTCACATAGATACGGGTCGGCGCCAGCAGCGCCTCGATCAGGATCACCTCCGGGTCGAACAGGGCCGGCCGCTCCAGCTTCCAGCCCCGGTCCGCCGCGAGCCGGCGCACCAGCGAAAAGCCGTTGGAATGGACTCCCGAGGAAGCGAGGCCGAGGATCGCGTCCCCGGCCGCCACCTTGCTTCCGGTCAGGGCCTCGTCCCGCTCCACCGCTCCGACGCAGAAGCCGGCCAGATCGTAATCGCCCTCCGCATACATGCCCGGCATCTCCGCCGTCTCGCCGCCGATCAGGGCGCAGCCGGCCTGGCGGCAGCCCTCGGCGATCGAGGCGATGACCCGCTCGGCGATTCCCCCGTCGAGCTTCGCGCAAGCGAAATAATCGAGGAAGAAGAGCGGCTCCGCCCCCTGAACGATCAGATCGTTCACGCACATCGCGACGAGGTCGATGCCGACGCCCTCGTGCCGGCCCGAATCGATGGCGAGCTTGAGCTTGGTTCCGACGCCGTCATTGGCGGCGACCAGAAGGGGATCGCGATAGCCCGCCGCCTTGAGGTCGAAGAAGCCGCCGAAGCCGCCCAGCGAGGCGTCCGCCCCCGGCCGGGCCGTCGCCCGGGCGAGCGGAGCGATCGCCTTGACCAGCGCATTACCGGCCGCGATCGAGACCCCCGCTTTGGCATAAGTATAGGGTTTTTCGTCTTTCAAGAGCTCGGCCTGTCCTTCGATACGGGCCCTCGCCAAGCTCGGTCCCTACTCAGGATGAGCGGGATCGGCTGACCCTAACCGCTCATCCTGAGTAACGGCTGAGCCTGGCGAAGCCGTGTATCGAAGGACCGCTAGCCACATCGCGCTTGGATTTCCACGTTCAACTCGCCAAAAGGCGGGCGTGAAGCCGACCCGCCTTCTGCCCCTCCTGCTTGTCGCCTTGCTCGCCTCGGTCCTCGCCGGGCGAGCGGTGTGGGCGCAATTGGAGGGCGCCGACCGCGGCGTTCCGCCGGTCGACAGCGCGAGCACCTTCGAGGTCACCGGGATCGAGGTCGACGTCAGCGCCGACAGTGCCGACAAGGCGCGCGAGGAGGGCTGGCGGCAGGCCCAGCAGAAAGGCTGGAAGGCGCTCTGGGCCAAGACCAACGGCCGCCCGCTCGACCAGGCGCCGGGTCTCACCGATTCCGCCCTCAACGGAATGGTCGCGGGAATCGTCGTCGAGGCTGAGCAGATCGGCCCGAAACGCTATATCGCCACTCTCGGAATTCTGTTCGACCGCGCCCGCACCGGCCAGCTGCTCGGAGTCAGCGGCTCGGTCCGGCGATCGGCGCCGGTGCTGGTCATCCCGGTGATGCTGACCGGCTCGTCCTTCCAGAGCTTCGAATCGCGCAACGAGTGGCAGCGCGCCTGGGCCCGCTACCGCACCGGCAACAGCCCGGTCGATTACGTCCGCCCGACCGGCTCCGGAATCGATCCGTTGCTGCTCAACGTCACCCAGAGCCGCCGTCCCGGCCGGGCCTGGTGGCGGATGCTGGTCGACCAATATGGCGCCGCCGACGTCATCACTCCGGAAGTCCATCTGAAGCGGCTCTACCCGGGCGGGCCGGCCATCGGGGTGTTCACCGCCCGCCACGGCCCGGACAATAGGGTCCTCGGCCAGTTCACCCTCCGGGTCGCCAGCAGCGCTCTCATCCCCCGGCTGCTCGACGAGGGCGTCCGCGGCCTGGACCTGCTCTACAGCCGGGCCCTCGCCGCCGGCCAGCTCAGGCCCGATCCGTCGCTGATCGTCCCCGAGCCGCCTCTCGTCGAGGAGCTCGAGGAGGAGGAGGCCCTGGTCGACGAGGCGCAACGGCCGCTGCCTCCGCCCGGCACGGCCCCGGTCGGCGCCGTGACCGTGATTCGAATCGAGGTCGACACGCCGGACCAGGCGGCGATCGGCCGGGCGGAGCTTGCGGTGAGCCGGGTCCCCGGAGTGACTTCCGCCTTCACCACCAACCCGTCGGTCGGCGGCACTTCGGCGATGCGGGTGAGCTATATGGGCGAGCCGGCCGCCCTCGCAGCGGCGCTCCAGTCGCAGGGCTGGCGGGTCTCGGGCTCGGGCAACAATTTGCGTCTGTCGCGGGGCGGCGACTGAAATGCCGCAGATCGCGCTGCCGCTCGACTGGCCGGTAGCCGACCGCGATGAGGATTTCCTCATCTCCGACTCCAACCGCGCCGCCTTCGATCACCTCAAGAGCTGGTCGCTCTGGCCGGTCATGGCGACCTTGATCACCGGGCCCCGCAAGTCCGGCCGAAGCCTGCTCGGCCGGCTCTTCGTCCGGAAGACCGGCGGCCGGTTGTTCGACAATGCCGAGGATCATGACGAGGAGGCGATCTTCCACGCCTGGAACGAGGCCCAGCTGTCGCGCCGGCCGCTCCTTGTCGTCGCCGACTCTCCGCCGCCCGTGTGGCAGGTGGCCCTGCCGGACCTGCGCTCCCGACTCGCGGCGACTCCGCATATCGGGATCGGTCCTCCCGACGACAGGCTGATCGGCGATCTCATCGTCAAGCTGCTCGGCGACCGGGGCATCGCCGTCCCGCCCGAGGTCCCCGCTTTCATTGTGCCGCGGATCGAACGTTCCTATGTCGCGGTTCAGCAGGTCGTCGCCGAACTGGACCGGGCGGCCTTGTCACACCATCGTCGCATGACGGTGGCAATGGCGAGGCGAGCCTTGTCGGAAAGCGGCATGATCAAGAGGGCGAGACACCAGCCTGAATGAACGAGACCGCCCCATTGCCCCCGACCGAGGCGCCGCTGGCGCCCCGGGAGCGCTACTTCAACCGCGAGCTGAGCTGGCTCGCCTTCAACCGGCGAGTCCTCGAGGAAGCCCGTAACCCCGCCCATCCCCTGCTCGAGCGGCTCCGCTTCCTGTCCATCTCGGGGAGCAATCTCGACGAATTCTTCATGGTCCGGGTCGCCGGCCTCAAGGCCCATCGGCTGCTCGGGGTGGAGGAGGCTTCGACCGACGGGCTGACCCCCGCCCAGCAGCTCGCCGCCGTTGCCGCCGAGGCCGACGAGCTGACCCAGAGCCAGCAGCAGGTCTGGTCGGAGCTTCGCCGGGCGCTCACCGACTCCGGCCTGGCGGTGATCGGAAGCGGCGCTCTCGACTCGGAATCGGCGGAATGGCTCGAGCGCCATTTCCGCGAGCAGATCTTCCCGGTACTGACCCCGCAGGCGATCGATCCGGCCCATCCCTTCCCGTTCATCCCCAATCGCGGCTTCTCGCTGATCTTCGACCTTCGCCGGACCGGGACGGGCGAGCCGATCCGCGAATTGCTGATGGTCCCGGCGACCTTGCCCCGCTTCATCCGGCTGCCGGGGGCCGAAGCGCGCTACATCGCGGTCGAGACCCTCATCCGGCGCAACATCGCCGGCATCTTCCCCGACCACGAGCTGGTCGGCGGCGGCGCCTTCCGGATCCTGCGCGACAGCGACATCGAGGTCGAGGAGGAAGCCGAGGACCTCGTCCGTTACTTCCGAAGCGCCATCAAGCGCCGCCGCCGCGGCCGGGTCATCCGGCTGAAGCTGTCCGCCGAGATGCCCGACGAGCTGGTCAGCATGGTGCGCGAGGGAGTTGGCGCCGCCGAGGCGATCGTTACCGAATCGACCGGCTTCCTCGGCATCGCCGATCTCGACGCGCTCTACGAGGAGGACCGGCCGGACCTCAAATTCGCGCCGTTCGCGCCGCGTTTCCCCGAGCGTATCCGCGAGCATGGCGGCGATTGTTTCGCCGCGATCCAGACCAAGGACATCGTCGTCCACCATCCCTATGAGAGCTTCGAGGTGGTGGTCGAGTTCCTGAAGCAGGCGGCCGCCGATCCCGACGTCATCGCGATCAAGCAGACCCTCTACCGCGCCGGCAAGCAGTCGGCCGTCATCCGTGCCCTGATCGATGCCGCCGAGGCGGGCAAGTCGGTGACCGCCGTGGTCGAGCTCAAGGCCCGCTTCGACGAGGAGCAGAATCTGCTCTGGGCCTCGGCGCTCGAGCGGGCCGGGGTCCAGGTGGTCTACGGCTTCATCGACTGGAAGACCCACGCCAAGGTCTCGATGGTCGTTCGCCGCGAGGAGCGCGGCTACCGGACCTACTGCCACCTCGGAACCGGCAATTACCACCCGGTCACCGCGCGCATCTACACCGATCTCAGCTTCTTCACCGCCGACCCCCGGGTCGGCCGCGACGTCGCCCAATTGTTCAACTACATCACCGGCTATGTCGAGCCGCGCGGCCTCGAACTGCTCTCGACCTCGCCGCACCAGATGCGCGACGCGCTTCTCGACCTGATCGAGGCCGAGATCGCCCAGGTCCGGGCCGGAAAGCCCGGCGAGATCTGGGCGAAGCTGAACGCCCTCGTCGACCCGCCGGTCATCGACAAACTCTACGAGGCGAGCCAGGCGGGCGTTCAGATCGACCTCGTCGTCCGAGGCATCTGCTGCCTGCGGCCGGGAGTCCCCGGCCTTTCGGAAAACATAAGGATCAAGTCGATCGTCGGCCGGTTCCTCGAGCACAGCCGGATCTGGTGCTTCGGCAATGGCGACGAGCTGCCCAATCGCCGCGCCCGGGTCTACATCAGCTCGGCCGACTGGATGCCGCGCAATTTCGACCGGCGGGTCGAATATATGCTTCCGCTCGAGAACGTCACCGTCCACGCCCAGGTGCTCGACCAGGTCATGGTCGCCAATCTGATCGACAACGAGCAGAGCTGGCGCCTCCATTCCGACGGCCGCTACGAGCGCCTCCAGCCGGAGGACGACCGGCCTTTCAACCTCCATCATTATTTCATGACCAATCCCTCGCTCTCCGGCCGCGGCGCCGCTCTGAAGGAGAGCGGGTCGGTGCCCAAGCTGCGGTTGCGTCGCGGCTCGTGAGGGGAGGGGCGCTGCTTCACGCCGAGCCGATGGCGATCGTCGACATCGGCTCCAACTCGGTGCGACTGGTCGTCTATTCCGGGGCGCCCCGGGCGCCGTCGATCATCTTCAACGAAAAGGTGCTCGCCGGCCTCGGCCAGGGGCTGGGTGAGACCGGCATGCTGGGCGAGGGGCCGAAGACCCGGGCGCTCGCCGCCCTGCGCCGCTTCCGGCTGCTCGTCGGCCAGATGGAGGTGGGAGACGTCCGGGCTCTCGCCACCGCCGCGGTCCGCGACGCCGACAATGGCGATTCCTTCCTCGACGAGGTCCGGGCGCTCGGTTTCGAGCCCCAGATCATCTCCGGCGAGACGGAAGGGCTTCTCGCCGGCGAGGGCGTCCTCTCCGGCTTTCCCGACGCGCAAGGTCTGGTCGGCGATCTCGGCGGCGGCAGCCTCGAGCTTGCGGAGGTCGGCGGCGGCGCGGTCCATTCCAGCATTTCCCTGCCCTTCGGAGTGCTTCGGATGGGCAATCCCGGCCCGGCCGCCGAGGAGAAGCTGCGCCGGGACCTCGCCTCGGCCCTGAAGGAATCGGGCCTCGGCGAGCGCGGCCGGGGCCGGCCCTTCTACATGGTCGGGGGCTCGTGGCGCGCTCTGGCGAGGCTCGACATCATCTCGCGCGATTATCCGCTTCCGATCACCCACCATTACCGGATGCCGCCCGAACGGCCGGCCGAATTGAGGAAGCTGATCGCCTCGCTCAACCGGGCCGATCCCAAGAGCATGCCGATGCTGACCGCCTCGCGCATCCCCACCCTGGCCAATGCCAAGCTCATCCTTGCCGCGCTCGTCGACGCGCTCGAGCCGAGCGAGCTGATCGTCTCGAGCTTCGGAATCCGCGAGGGCCTGCTCTTCCACGAGCTTCCCGCTCGGGAACGGATCAAGGATCCTCTAATCGAGGCGGCGCGCGACGCCGGGCGCGGCCTCAGCCGCTTCGGCGAGCATGGCGACCTGCTCGACCGCTGGATCTCGCCCATCTTCGACGATTCCCCCGCCAACGCCCGCCTTCGCCTCGCCGCCTGCCTGCTCGCCGACGTCGCCTGGCAGGCCCATCCCGATTTCCGGGCCGAACGGGGGGTCGAGATGGCGCTTCACGGCAATTGGGTCGGGATCGACGTCTGCGGCCGGGTGATGGTGGCTCAGGCCCTCTTCTCCAATTTCGGCGGCGGCCGCGAATTCCCGGACCGGCGAATCGCCGAATTGTGCAGCGCTTCCGAGCTGGCCTGCGCCGCGCGCTGGGGCCTCGCCATGCGGCTCGGCCAGCGCCTCAGCGGGGGGCTCGCGTCGAGCCTGGAGCGGAGCCGGCTGGAGCGGGATGGGGACGTCATCCGGCTCGTTCTGCCCAAAGGGGAGGAGGCGCTCTACGGCGAGACCGTCGACCGCCGCCTCAGGAAGCTCGCCTCGGCGCTCGGCTGCAGAGCGGAGATGACGGCGGAATGATTGTCCTCCCCATGCTGCGCATGGGGAGGGGGACCACCCGAAGGGTGGTGGAGGGGTAGCTGCGGCGGTCGAAGAGGATCGCGCGCGAACCGCTTGAGTCGGCGCCAACTACCCCTCCACCAGGCTCCGCCGGGTCCCCCTCCCCATCGCTTTGCGATGGGGAGGATAATCATCCGCCGTCCGCCGTCAGGGTCATCACCAGCTTGCCGCCGCGCACCGCGAAGGCCAGCCGCCCCTCGACCAGATCGAGGGCGTCGCGGCCGAACTGGTCGAAGCGCCAGCCTTCGAGGATCGCCAGCCCCTCGCGCCGACCGGCGGCGAGCAGCTCCAATTCCTCGGTTCGGGCGATCAGGCGGGCGGCGACATTGCTCTCGCGCGAGCGGATCTTGAGCAGCAGCTTCAAGAGGTCGGCGACCAGGGCCCCCTCCTTGCCGAGGCCGGGCCCCCGGTCCTCGCGCGCCGGCAGCTCCTCGGCCGGCATCGGCACCGCATTGGCCAGCGCCACCATCAGCCGGGCGCCGATCTCGTTGCCGGCCCAGGCCGGGGAGAGGCCGCGGACCCGGGCCAGAGCGTCCTGGCTCGCCGGCGGGTGGGCGGCGACGTCGGCGATCGTCTCGTCCTTCATGATCCGGCCGCGCGGCAAATTCTTGCCTCGGGCTTCCTGCTCGCGCCACGCCGCCAGCGCCTTCAGCCGGCCGAGAACCTCGGGCTTGCGGCTGGAGATCCGGATTCGCTTCCACGACAGAGCCGGGTCGTTCTCGTAATTGGCCGGGTCGGCGAGCTTCTCCATCTCCTCGTCGAGCCATTCGCCGCGCCCGGTGCGCCGAAGCCGCTCGAGCATCTTGGGGAAGAGGGAAGCGAGGTGGGTGACGTCGCCGATCGCATAGTCGATCTGGCGCCGGTCGAGCGGACGCCGGGCCCAGTCGGTGAAGCGCGCGCCCTTGTCGAGGCTCTTGCCGACCAGGCTCTCGACCAGATTGGAATAGCCGACCTGCTCGCCGAGCCCGAGCGCCATCGCCGCGATCTGGGTGTCGAACAGGGGGTGCGGAGTCCGGCCGGTGATGTTGTAGATGATCTCGATGTCCTGGCTTCCGGCGTGGAAGACCTTGAGCACGTCCTCATTGTCCACGAGCAGGTCGAGCAGGGGCGTCATGTCGAGCCCCTCCGCCTTCGGGTCGATGGCCGCGGCTTCGTCGACGTCGCCGATCTGGATCAGGCACAAGTCCGGCCAATAGGTGTTTTCACGCATGAACTCCGTGTCGACCGCGACGAACGGCGACTTGGCCAGACGCTCGCACAGGGACTTCAGCGAATCGGAATCGGTAATCAGCGGGTGGATCTGCATCGCGCGGGAGATAGTGGGCCGCTGCCGTGACGGCAAATCACATTCGAATGCTCAGGGCCAGTTGACCACTATCGCCGGCGGCTTCACGACGGGCTTGGCCGGCTCCGGAGGATTGGCGGCCCAGGCGAAGAGCCCGAAACCCGCGGCCGCGCCCGTCACCGTCCAAGGCAGCCACCAAACCAGCGTTTCGAACTTGGAGCGCACGTAGAAATAGGGAACGGCCGCGCGGATGCTCGGCACTGGCGGGTCACGTGGCGACTTGAGCAGCTCGGTAAGCGACTCCTCACCTTTCGCCGACAGGCCGAATTCCGACTCGACCTCCTTGCGGAGCCATTCCCATTCTGATCCTTGGCCGGCCTTTTCCAGGCGCTCCAGGCTGACCGAGGAGATCTTGAAGACGTCGAGCGCCTTGGCCATCAGCCAGCCGATTGACAGGAACCCCAGTGCTGCGCCTGCGACAGCGAGGCCCAGCCGGCCGCAATCCTCGCGCGGATCGAGCGAGCCGAGGTTGGTGAGCGAGCTGCCCGCGAGCACCGCGCCGGCGGTCGCAACGACTCCGCCGACGATCCATTTGGCGGTCTCGCGAAGATATTTGGTCGCTTCCCCGGCCGTAGACCCGCCTTTGGGCTCATCCGATGTCGACGAGTCCAGCTTCACGAGGAAGGGCTGGGGCAGGTTGGACACAGGACGTCAGCTGGGCGTGCGACGGCCGAGTGAGCGAGCCACGCGCTTCGCCGCTACCACGGCCGCGACGCCCGCCGCTCCGGCCATTCCGACGACGGCTGCCGCCTTGGCGAGCATGATGATTGGGCCCTTAACGATCCACTTGTCGTCCTTGGACGAGTCCTTGCCGCGTCTCTCGCTGCCAGTCTCCGCCTCGTCGGCCATCTTGCCGTCCCCCTCGAGCGTGCCTGTCGCCCTTATAGCCTGTCGGCAGCAGGATTAGAAGCGGACCGGAGCAGGCGCGGGGCGGCAATGCTTGACAAAGCGGAGCCGCGCCGCGAAGCGCCGCCATCCACCCCGCAGCACGACGAGATGAAAGCAGCCCCGATGCACGCCTATCGCACCCACCATTGCGGCGAGCTCCGCGCCTCCCATGTCGGGGAGCAGGTGAAGCTTTCGGGCTGGATCCACCGCAAGCGCGATCATGGCGGGGTGCTGTTCGTCGATTTGAGGGACCATTACGGCCTCACCCAGATCGTCGCCAAGGCGAATAGCGAGCCGCTTCGGGCGCTCGAGCACCTGCGCGCCGAATCGGTCGTGACCATCGTCGGCGAAGTGGTGTCGCGCGGGCCCGAAGCGTCCAACCCGAACCTCCCGACCGGAGCGATCGAGGTTTCCGCCGAAGAGGTCGTCGTCCAATCCTCGGCCGAGGAGCTTCCGCTCCCGGTTGCCGGCGAGGCGGATTATCCGGAGGAGATCAGGCTCCGCTACCGTTTCCTCGACCTTCGCCGCGAGCGGCTCCACCGCAACATCGTCCTTCGAAGCCAGGTCATCTCCTCGATCCGGCGGCGGATGGTCGAGGCCGGCTTCACCGAGTTCCAGACCCCGATCCTGACCGCGTCGAGCCCCGAGGGCGCGCGCGACTATCTCGTCCCGAGCCGGGTCCATCCCGGCAAATTCTACGCGCTCCCGCAGGCGCCGCAGATGTTCAAGCAGCTGATCATGGTCGCCGGCTTCGACCGCTATTTCCAGATCGCCCCCTGCTTCCGCGACGAGGACGGCCGCGCCGACCGGAGCCCGGGCGAATTCTACCAGCTCGACTTCGAGATGAGCTACGTGACCCAGGAGGACGTCTTCCAGGCGCTGGAGCCGATCCTCGCCGGGGTCTTCGAGGAATTCGCCGACGGCAAGAAGGTGACGGCGGCCGGCGAGTTCCCGCGCATCCCCTACAAGGAGGCGATGCTGAAATACGGCTCCGACAAGCCGGACCTGAGGAACCCGATCCTCATCTCCGACGTGTCGAGCCACTTCCAGGGCTCCGGCTTCGGCCTGTTCGCCCGGATCGTGGAAGGCGGCGGCACCGTCCGCGCCATCCCGGCGCCGGGCACGGCCGACAAGAGCCGCAAATTCTTCGACGACATCAACGAATGGGCCCGCTCCGAGGGCCATGCCGGCCTCGGCTACGTCACCCAGAAAGGCGGCGAGCTGGGCGGCCCGATCGCCAAGAATCACGGCGACGAAGGCATGCGCAAGCTGATCGCCGAGCTCGGCCTCGGTCCCGACGACGGCATCTTCTTCGCCGCCGGCAAGGAAGGCCAGGCGGCGAAGCTGGCGGGCCTGGCGCGCACCCGGGTCGCCGAGCAGCTCGATCTGATCGACGAGAAGGAGTTCCGCTTCTGCTGGATCGTCGATTTCCCGATGTTCGAATATGACGAGGAAGCCAAGAAGGTCGACTTCAGCCACAATCCCTTCTCGATGCCGCAGGGCGAGCTGGAGGCGCTCGAGACGAAAGACCCGCTCGACATCCTCGCCTTCCAGTACGACATCGTCTGCAACGGCGTCGAGCTGTCGTCGGGCGCGATCCGCAACCACCGTCCCGACATCATGTACAAGGCGTTCGAAATCGCCGGCTATTCGAAGGCCGACGTCGACTCCAATTTCTCCGGAATGATCAACGCCTTCAAATACGGCGCCCCGCCCCACGGCGGCTCGGCGCCCGGGATCGACCGGATCGTCATGCTGCTCGCCGGCGAGCCCAACATCCGCGAAGTGGTGCTCTTCCCGATGAACCAGCGCGCCGAGGATCTGATGATGGGCGCCCCGGGCGTGGTGAGCGCCAAGCAGCTGAGGGAGCTCAACATCCGCCTGGTCGAGCCGGCGGGCGCCGGGGCGAAGAAGGATCCAGCGAAGGCAGTGGCTCCGGAATGATCTTGCCTCCCCATGCGGAACGCATGGGGAGGGGGACCACCGAAGGTGGTGGAGGGGTGATCTGATGAGCCCCTCGCCAAGTCACCCCTCCACCAGGCAAAGCCTGGTCCCCCTCCCCATCTGCGATGGGGAGGCATAAGGATGGCTGATGACCATTTCCCTTTCCGACTACGAATCCGGCGCCAAATACCGCGGCGATTATTCCGACGACCTCGCCGCGCTTCAGGAGCGGCTCGGGCGGATCCTCGTCGCCCATATCGTCCACAAGCGCCGGAGCCTGGTCGTCATCGAGGGCTGGGACGCGGCGGGGAAGGGCGGGGCGATCCAGCGCCTGACGTCGGGCTGGGACCCGCGCGCTTTCCAGGTCTGGCCGATCAAGGCGCCGACCGAGGAGGAGAAGGCCCGCCACTTCCTCTGGCGTTTCTGGACCAAGCTGCCCCGCGCCGGCGAGATCGCGGTGTTCGACCGAAGCTGGTACGGCCGGGTCCTCGTCGAGCGGGTCGAGAGCTTCGCCACCGAAGCGGAATGGCGCCGCGGCTATGACGAGATCAACGAGTTCGAGGCCCAGCAGGCCTATGACGGAACGACGATCGTCAAACTGTTCTTCCACGTCACCCAGGAGACCCAGGACGAGCGGCTGAAAGCGCGGCTCGACCATCCCTGGAAGCGCTGGAAGGTGACCGCCGACGATTTCCGCAACCGCGCCCGCCGCGACGAATACCTGGCCGCGACCCGGGACATGCTCGAATGGACGAACACCCGCTGGGGCCCCTGGACGGTGATCGACGGAAACAACAAGAAGGCCGCCCGGATCGCGGCGCTGACGGCGGTGGCGGACGCTCTTGAAGCGGCCTGCCCGGCCGATCCGCCGGAGGCGGATCCGGAGGTCCAGAAGCTCGCGCGCAAGGCGTTCGGGACTTAGTCCGTCATTGCGAGCGAAGCGAAGCAATCCAGCAGGACCTCGGACGCCACACTGGATGGCTTCGTCGCTTCGCTCCTCGCAATGACGGGCTATTACGGATAGTCGATCGACACGATCTCCAGCTCCCGCTCGCCGCCGGGCAGGGTGACCCGGCGCAGGTCGCCGACCGCGGCGCCGCGGATGGCGCGGCCGATCGGCGAGGTCCAGGCGATCCGGCCGTTCCCGGCGTCGGTCTCATCCTCGCCCACCAGCGTCACCGTCCGCCTTTTGTCCTCCTCGTCGGCAAGGACGACCGTCGCTCCGAACCAGATTTTGCCGCGCTCCGGCTGGGCGGAAGCGTCGACCACCTTGGCGTCCTTCATCCGGCGCGACAGCCAGCCGAGCCGCCGGTCGATCTCGCGCAGCCGCTTGCGGCCGTAGATATAGTCGCCATTTTCCGAGCGGTCGCCATTGCCCGCCGCCCAGCTGATCGTCTCGACCAGCTTCGGCCGCTCGACCGCGAACAGAGCCTCATATTCCTCGCGCAGGCGGCGATAGCCCTCGGGGGTGATGTAATTGGGGTTGTTCATCCTCCCCACGCGCAGCGTGGGGAGGGGGACCGCCCGAAGGGGGGTGGAGGGGTGAATGGCGAGGCCTGCGCGGGTACCCCTCCACCATGCTTCGCATGGTCCCCCTCCCCATCTCCGATGGGGAGGATCACTCAGCCCGGCCCGCTTTTGCCGAGATAGTAAGACAGGCGATTCGCCCGGCCGCCGGTGCGCTCCGCCCGCATCGCCTCGTAGACCACCGCATTCTCCAGCACGCGCTGAACGTAGTTGCGGGTCTCCGAATAAGGGATCGCCTCGATCCAGGTGACGATGTCCGTCCCGCCGCGCGGGTCGCCGTTCGCCCGGACCCATTTGCGGACGTTGCCGGCGCCGGCATTGTAGCTCGCCACCGCCATCGCCGCCTGGCCGCCCCATTCGTCGAGCAACCGGCCGAAATAGCTCGAGCCGAGCATGATGTTGTAGGCGGGATCGCTGGTCAGCCGGCCGAAATCGTAGGGCAGGCCGATCTTGCCGGCCTGCTCGCGCGCCGTCCCGGGCATCAGCTGCATGAGGCCGCGGGCGCCGACGGGGCTGATCGCGGCGCGGTCGAACGAGCTTTCCTGGCGGGTGATGCCGTGCGCGAGCGCCCAATGATGCTGATAGGCCTGGGGCAGGGTCACTTCCGGGAAGCCGGCCGGGTCGTAGAAGCTCTGGCCCTTGTTGCGGGCCTCGCGCGCCACCCAGACCCCGAGGTCCTGGCGGCCGATGGTGCGGCCGAACTGGGCGGCGAGGATCCGGTCGCTCTCGGTTTCGGCCTGCTCGGCAATGGCCCGGACGAACAGGGACTGGTCGCTCCACCGGCCCATGTCGCCGAGCGCCTTGGCCGCCTGCACGAGGGGCCGGGCCGCGAAGGCCGAGCGCTGCGCCGAAGACGGCGTCGCCATGGACGGGGAGGGCGGGGTCACCCGCCGTCCGAGCCGCTCGAGCGCGAGCTGCCCGTAAAACTGGTCCGGGCTCGCCGCCGCCTGCTCCAGATAAGCGTTGGACCGGGCCTGCTGGCCCGCGCTGAACGCCGAGCGCGCCGCCCAGTAGAAGCCCTTGGTGCGGGTCTGCGAGGAGCGGGCCGCGCGTCCGTAGAGGTCGAACATCCGGGCCGCGTCGGCATGGCGGCCGAGCTTGCTCGCGGCATTGCCGGCCAGCCAGGCGAGGTTGGTATATTCGTCGCGCTCGCCATAGGAACGGGCGCTGACGTCGGTTCCGGCCGGATAGGCGTCGTCGAGCTGCGAGGCGATCCCGTAGGCGGTCGACCACTGGACGTCGTTCGCCGCGCCTTTGGCCAGGGTGATCATCGTCTCGAACCATTTCTCGGCATTGGCCGGCGGCCTCGAGAGGCGGTGCGGCTGCGCCATCAGCTGACGGGCGGCGAGGCTCTGGCCGGTGCTCCGAAGCCAGTTGGCGCGGTCCATCAGCAGCCCGGGATCGCCCTCCACCGGCCCGAGCGCGGCAAGCCGGCCGGCGGCGTCGGAGGCCCGGGTCTGGAGCGCGAGGCGGGTCGAATAGAGCGCCTGGCGCTGCGCCGAGGCCAAGGGCAGCTGCCGGGCCGCGCTCTGCGTGTCGCCATTGCCGAGCAAGGCTTCAAGGCGCGCATCATGGTCGGCGCCGGTCAGCCGGCCGCCGAACTGGCCGAGGATCCGGGCCTCGTCGGTCGGCGGGAGGACGCCGCCGGTCCAGGCCCTGCGCGCCGCCTCGAGCGCCTCAGAGACTCGGCCGGACGCCTGCAGGGCGAAGGCGTGACGGGCATGGCCGGCCGGGGTGAGCGGCGGGAAGGCGCTGAAGAAGCCGACCACCTCATAAGCGGCACCGCTATCGGAATTGGCCTTCTCGGCGGTCCGCCGCATCGCCGTCTCTCCCGGCCAGCCGCGATGGCTCATCAGGAAGGAGGCGTAAGCGGAGAAGGGCAGGCTGTCGGTCTGCCTCAGGCTGTTCCAGCGGGCGATGTCGGCCGCGATCGCCGGCAGGACGGGCGAATAGGCCGGGGCCGGCCGGGGCTCGTACCTCGGCGGCGGCGGCAGCTGAACCGCACTTTGCACCGCGGCCGGCAGGATTTTGGCGACATGCGCCGGCCTCACCCCCGCCGCGACGGCGGCGACGGACATTGCGGAGACGCCCAACAGGCTCAGGACCAACGCTTTTTTCTGCATGCTGGACAGAATGCCAACCCCCTCCTTATCAGGCCGTGAACGGCCGCCCCCTTATTTGTCCTCTTATTGACGGCCTGCAGCTTCACGGAAAGGAGTCTTGTGATGTTCCGCGGGTCGATCCCGGCTCTGGTGACGATTTTCCGGGACGAAGCGTTGGACGAGCGCGCTTTTCTCGACTTCGTGCGCTGGCAGGTGAGCGAGGGGAGCCATGCGCTCGTCCCCTGCGGCACGACCGGCGAATCGGCGACCCTCAGTTCGGCCGAGCACCGGCGGGTGATCGATCTCGCGATCGAAGGCGCCGACGGGCGGGTGAAGGTGATCGCGGGCTGCGGCTCCAACGACACCGCTCATGCCATCGCCCTGACCCGCTCGGCGAAGGAGGCGGGCGCCGACGCCGCCCTCCACGTCCCGCCTTATTACAACCGCCCCAACCAGGAGGGCATCTACGCCCATCTCGCGGCGATCGCCGAGGCGGTCGATATCCCGATCATCCTCTACAACGTGCCGGCGCGGACGATCACCGACATCTCGGTCGAGACGATGGCCCGGCTGGCGAAGATCGCCAACGTGATCGGGGTCAAGGACGCCACCGGCAACCTCGCCCGGGTCTCCGCCCAGCGGCTCGCCTGCGGCGAGGATTTCGTCCAGCTTTCCGGCAATGACGACATGGCGCTCGGCTTCTCGGCGATGGGCGGGACGGGCTGCATCTCGGTCACCGCCAACGTTGCGCCGAAGCTTTGCTCCGAGTTTCAGAAGGCTTGCATGTCAGGGGATTGGCAGGGAGCCTTGAAACTTCAGGACAAGCTCTACCCGCTCCACGCCGCGCTCTTCACCGACGCCTCGCCGGGGCCGGTCAAATATGCTTTGTCGCGGATCCATGGCGGTTTCTCGGCCGAGCTGCGGCTGCCGATGACGCCGCCGTCCGAGGCCAGCCGCAAGGCCGTGGACGCAGCCCTGAATCATGCCGGACTGCTCTGATGGTCCGTCCCCGTCCCGCCACGTTCGACAAGCAGAAGGTCGTCGCCGAGAACAGGCGCGCGCGCTTCGATTATGCGGTCGAATCGACCTACGAGGCCGGAATCGCGCTCACCGGCACCGAGGTGAAGTCGCTTCGCTTCGGCGAGGGCTCGATCGCCGAGAGCTATGCCGAGGTGAAGGACGACCAGGCCTGGCTGATCAACGCCAACATCCCCGAGTTCAGCCACGGCAACCGCCACAATCACGAGCCCAAGCGGCCGCGCAAATTGCTCCTCCACGAGCGCGAGATCGCCAAGCTCCACGGCGCCGTCGCCCGCCAGGGCATGACCCTCGTCCCGCTCTCCATCTATTTCAACAGCCGCGGCCGGGCCAAGGTCGAGCTTGCGTTGGCGCGCGGCCGCAAGGCGCCCGACAAGCGCGAATATCAGAAGGAGAAGGACTGGAAGCGGGAGCAGGGCCGTCTGTTGCGCGACCGTGGCTGACGACGGGGGCCGCCTTGCCCGCTGGGCGCGGAGGAACATGCCGACCCGCGAGGGCCTGGCCGAGAACCGCTGGATCAGGCCCTTCGGCCAGCGGGTCCTCCACTCCGAATTCTGGCGCTTCACCCGCCGCTCGGTGCCGCGCGGAGTCGCGATCGGCCTTCTGGTCGGGATCTTCATCATGATCCCCGGGCTTCAGATCATCGGTTCGGCGCTCTTGTGCATCCCGTTCCGGGGCAACATCCCGGTCGCCGCCCTGATGACCTTCCTGTCCAACCCGCTCACCACGCCCTTCATCCTCACGGCCTCCTATTTCGTCGGCGATTCGCTGGGCTTCGGCGGGCAGCACGGAGTGCCGGGGCGCGAGGCGACGATACCGGAATGGTTCGCCTGGCTCTTCTCCGACGCGGCGCTTGCGACGGTCAGCGGCCTCTTCATCATCGCTTCCCTGAGCGCCCTCATCGGCTATTTCGCCTCGATCCTCGTCTGGCGCTGGTGGACCGCCCGCAAATGGCGGCGGCGCACCCTTCGAGAGCCGCTGGACGTTTGAATGACTCGCCGCCGCTGCTATTGCGGCCGCGCTCTCCACCATCCGCGGACGGAACCCGACACCATGCGCAAACTTCTATCCCTGCTCGCCGCCTCGACCGCCCTCGCCGCCTGCGCCTCCAACGGCGCCTCCCCCGTCGAGGTGAGCGAGCAGACCGTTTCGACCGCCGCCGTCGGCCCGGTGGCGCCGCCCGAGACGAACCGGCCGCAGATCGGCAGCTTCGGCTTCGACGAGGCGGGCATGGACCGAAGCGTCGCTCCGGGAGACAATTTCTACCAGCATGCCAACGGCATTTGGGCGAAGAACACGCCCATCCCGTCGGATCGCTCGAATTACGGCATGTTCACTCTGCTCGACGATTTGTCGCGCCAACGCACCCGCGAAATCCTCGACGCGGTGAAGGACGATTCCGCCAGCAAGATCGGCAACGCCTATTCCGCCTATCTCGACGAAGCCGCGATCGAGGCCAGGGGCCTCGCGCCGATCGAGCCCTGGCTGGCGCAGATACGCGGCCTCAAGGCGAAGAGCGGCTATGCCGCGCTGGCCGCCGCGGCCGATCGCAACGGCATACCCGGCCCGGTCGGCGGCTTCGTCGGTCAGGACGACAAGAATCCGGAAAGCTACGCCTACACCCTGTTCCAGGCCGGCCTCGGCATGCCGGATCGCGATTATTACCTGAAGCAGGACGCCAAGCTGGCCGAGACCCGGGCCGCTTATCTGACCCACCTCGCCAACGTTCTCACCCTTGCCGGCGAGGCCGATGCGGCGGCCAGGGCCCGGGCGATCATGGCCTTCGAGACCGACGTCGCCAAAGCGCACTGGACCCGGGTCGACAGTCGCGACGCTACCAAGACCTACAACAAGATGACGCTCGCGGCGCTGGCTAAGAGCGCCCCCGGCTTCGACTTCGCCGCTTATGCCCGCGGAGTCGGTGCCGGCGCCGGCGACCTCATCGTCGCCCAGCCGAGCGCGCTGAAGGGCATCGCCGCCGTCGTCGCCCGAGCGCCGCTGCAGGTGCTCAAGGACCAGCTCCTCGTCCGCTCGCTCGACACCTATTCGGAATATCTGCCGGCGAAGTTCGACAAGGAAGCCTTCGCTTTCTACGGCACAATGCTCTCCGGCACCCCGGAGCAGGAGCCGAGGTGGAAGCGCGGAGTGACCTTCGTGACCAACGCGCTCAGCGACGAGGTCAGCCAGATCTATGTCCAGCGCTATTTCCCGCCGGAGACCAAGGCGGCGGCCGACAAGCTGGTCCGCAACGTCATCGCCGCCATGGACCGGCGGATCGACCAGCTCGACTGGATGGCTCCGGCGACCAGAGCCGCGGCGCACGCCAAGCTCGCCGCCTTCACCCCCAAGATCGGCTATCCCGACCGCTGGCGCGATTTCTCGGGCCTCGAAATCCGCCGCGACGATCCGCTCGGCAACGCCCTTCGCTCGGCCAATTTCGAGCATCAGTACAACGTCACCAAGCTCGGCAAGCCCATCTACCGCTGGGAGTGGGGAATGACTCCGATGGAGATCAACGCCTACGCCAATTTCGGGATGGTGGAGATCGTCTTCCCGGCGGCCATCCTGCAGCCGCCCTTCTTCGATCCCAAGGCCGACGATGCGGTCAATTACGGTGGAATCGGCGCCGTCATCGGTCACGAGCTCAGCCACCATTTCGACGATCAGGGCGCCAAATATAATCGCGAGGGCCGGCTGGTCGATTGGTGGACTCCGCAGGACGTCACCAATTTCCAGGGCCGGCTGGACGCACTCGGCGCTCAATATGACGCCTATGAGCCGCTGCCGGGCATGCACGTCCAGGGCAAGCTCACCATGGGCGAGAACGTCGCCGACCTCGCCGGCCTCACCGTCGCCTACGATGCCTGGCGTTCGTCCCTGGGCGGCGCGGAGCCGCGCGTGATCGACGGCTTCAGCGGCGATCAGCGTTTCTATCTCGGCTGGGCGCAGGTGTGGCGCCGGAACTATCGCGAGGCCAACCTTCGCCAGCGCCTTCTGACCGATCCACACAGCCCGTCCGAGCAGCGCACGGCCGTCGTCCGCAATCTCGATCCCTGGTATCCGGCATTTTCGGTGAAGCCGGGCCAGAAGCTCTACGTCGCGCCGGCGCAGCGCGTCCGCATCTGGTAGCGATAATGAGCGCGGCCACAGCCACGGCGGCCCGGCCGCGCCTCGGACTCGCCATACTGGCCGTTCTCGCCGCCGCCGCGGCCTCGGCGGCCCTTCTCCTCTGGGCGCTGGACAACCCCGTCTTCGCGGCCGCCTTCTTCGCCGGAGTGCTCGCCGTCGGCCTGCCTTTGCTGTTCGTCGGCCGGGGCGCCGCCGCGCTTGCCCCCGAGGCCGTCGAGCGAGGCGCGGACCTGGCGCTCGTCCGGGCCGGCCTCGAGGCCTCGCCCGACGCCGTCGCGGTCACCGATCCGGGCGGCGTCCTGCTCGCCGCCAATGCCCGTTACGAGAGCTGGTTCGGGATCCGCCCGCCGCTCGAGCTCCCGTTCGGCGAGGCCCTGCACGCCGCCCTCGGCGCCGCCGCCCGGGACGGCCAGGCCGAAACCGAGGGCCTCGAGGCGGGAGACCTTCGCCTCTCCGTGCAAATCCGTTCCGCCGGCCACGAAGGCGCCCTGCTCTGGCGCTTCGCCGGCGCCGACGAGGAGGACGCCGCCGCCGAGGCCCGGACCTTGCTCGGCGGCGAGATCGGCCGTCGCCTCGCCCGAAGCGGCCTGATGGCCGCCCTGACCGCGGCCGACGGCCGGATCCTCGAGGCGAATTCCGCCTTCCACGCCCGTGCCGGCGGCGAAGCGGAAGTCGCGCCCGGCATCCCGCTTGTCGACCTTCTGGTGATGAGCGAGCAGCACCAGTTCCACTTCGCCCGCGAAGGCAAGGCCGGCGGAGCGCTTCGGATCCTGCAGGTGCCGCTGGCGGACGAGGAGGGCGGGGCGAGCCTGTTCCTGCTGCTCGACGAGATCGGCGGAGTCGGCGCCGATGCGGCGCACAACATCAACGCTTTGCTCGAGATCCTGCCGCTGGGCCTTGCGCTGGCCGACCGCGACGGACGTTTCGTCTATCTGAACAGCGCTTTCCGCCGGGCCGCCGGCCTCTCCCGAACCGCCGCTCCGACCTGGCCGAGCGACCTCGTCGTCGACGAGGACAAGGCCGCGGTCGCCGATTCGATCCGCCGCTTCGCCCGCGGCGCGTCGCTTTCCGGCGACGTCGCGGTCCGTCTCAAGGCCAATAGCGAGGAGCCGGTCGCCCTGACCGTCGCCGGCGCCCGCGGGCTCGGCGAGGCGGCGGTCCTGCTCTCGCTCAAGGACAATAGCGAGGAGGACCGCCTCAAGCGCCAGGTCGCCCAGGCGACCAAGATGCAGGCGGTCGGCCAGCTCGCCGGCGGGGTCGCCCACGATTTCAACAATATCCTGACCGCGATCATCGGCCATTGCGACCTGATGCTGATGCGTCATGCGCCCGGCGACAGCGACTATGACGACATCCAGCAGATCCGCTCCAATTCGAACCGCGCCGCCAGCCTGACCCGCCAATTGCTCGCTTTCTCGCGCCAGCAGACCCTTCGGCCCCAGGTTCTCCAGCTTCCCGACGTCATCGCCGAAGTCTCGACGCTTCTGAAAAGGCTGCTCGGCGAGCGGGTCAAGCTCCAGGTCAAGCACGGCCGCGGCCTCGGCGCCGTCCGCGCCGATCCGGGGCAGTTGGAGCAGGTCATCGTCAACCTCGCCGTCAACGCCCGCGACGCGATGACGGTCAAGGACGACCAGAGCGTCGGGCTGCTCACCTTGCACACCTACGCCGTCACCGCCGACGACGTCCGCCGGATGGGCAGCGAGATATTGCCGATCGCCGATTATACCGCGCTTCGGGTCTCCGACACCGGCACCGGAATCCCGCCCCACCTCCTGCCCAAGATCTTCGAGCCTTTCTTCACAACCAAGGAAGTGGGCAAGGGGACCGGCCTCGGCCTCTCGACCGTCTATGGAATCGTCAAGCAATCGGGCGGCTTCATCTTCGCGGAGAGCCAGCCGGGGAAGGGGACGAGCTTCGTCATCTACCTGCCCGTCCATCGCGCCGAGGCGGTCAAGCCGGCGCGCAAGGGCCGCGAGCCGGCCGGCGAGCTCTGGGGGACCGGAACCATCCTCCTCGTCGAGGACGAGGCGACCGTCCGGGCCGTCGCCGAGCGGGCGCTGGCCCGGCACGGCTATACCGTCCTCCTCGCCGAGAATGGCGAGGCCGCGATCGAGATACTCGACCGCGAGAAGAGGGTCGATTTGATGATCTCCGACGTCGTCATGCCGACGATGGACGGCCCGACCACCGCCCGCGAGGCCCGGCTCCGCCAGCCCGACCTGCCGATCCTGTTCATCTCCGGCTATGCCGAGGAGCAGCTCCGCCAGTCGATCGACCTCGACCGGGTCGCCTTCCTCGCCAAGCCTTTCTCGGTCCAGAAGCTGGCCGAGGCGACCCGCGACGCGCTGGCGATGAAGTGAGGGGGAAGAGCCGTCGCCCCAGCGAAGGCTGGGGCCCCGTCGGGTGAAAGGCGCCGCGTTTATCACCCCCTGGGGTCCCAGCCTGCGCTGGGACGACGAGCCCAAAAAACTTGTTTCGCAAACGATAGTTACGCCTTAAGCCCACGCCCGTGACCGCCCGCTCAATCCTCATCGTCGAAGACGAGCCGCTGATCGCGATGATGCTTGAGGATTTTCTCGATTCGCTCGGCCACACCGTCGCCGCCACCTGCGAGACCGTCGCCGAGGCGCTCGCCCGGGTCGGCCAGGGCGGCTTCGACATCGCGATCATCGACGTCAATCTGAACGGCGAGCAGGTCTGGCCGGTCGCCGACCGCCTCGCCGCCCAGGGCGTCCCCTACATCCTCGCCACCGGCGGCCATATCGAGCCGCCGCCGGCCCAGCACGCGAGCGTTCCGGTTCTCTCCAAGCCCTTCACCCTCGACGCGATCGAGCCGGCGCTGGCCGAGGCCTGCTCGCGCTAAATCCTCCCCATCGGAGATGGGGTGGGAGACCACAGGCAGTGTGGTGGAGGGGTAGAAGTCGCCGAGGGCCGGCGATCCTCGTTAGAACCTCGGATTCCCGGGCAATCACCCCTCCACCATGCTTCGCATGGTCCCCCTCCCCACCGCTTTTGCGGTAGGGAGGATGAATGTGGAAGCTCCTCCTCATCCCTGTCCTCCTCTACGCGGCGCTCGTCGTGCTCGCCTTCGCCTTCCAGGCCCGCCTCCTCTTCCCGGCCGGCGCCGTCGGCGGGGCAGGACCGCTTCCGCCCGGCGCGGAGCGCCTCGTCCTCGACACGCCCGACGGCAACCGCCTGCAGGGAGTGCACATCCCGCCGGCGAAGGCGCGCTCCGGGACCCTCATCATCGGCTTCGGCGGCAATGGCTGGAACGGCGAGGCCGCCGCCGCTTATCTTCACGTCCTCTTTCCGGAAGCCGACGTCGTCGCCTTCCACTATCGCGGCTATCGCCCCTCCACCGGAACGCCGGGCGCTCCGGCCCTGCTCGAGGACGCGCCCCTGATCCACGACCTCGCCGTCGGCCGCGTCCGTCCCGCCCGGACCGTCGCAGTGGGCCTCAGCGTCGGCAGCGGAGTCGCCGCCAGCCTCGCCCCGCGGCGGCCGCTCGACGGCCTGATCCTGGTCACTCCGTTCGATTCGCTGGGGAAGGTGGCGGCCAGTCAGTTCAAATGGCTGCCGGTGCGCTTGCTGTTCCGCCACGAGATGACGCCTGCGCAATGGCTTCGCGGCTCGCCGGTGCCGACCGCGATCATCGCCGCGGCCGAGGACACTCTGATCCGGACCCCGCGCACGGACGGCCTGCGAGGGGCCGTCGGGCGTCTCGTCTACGACAGGACCATCGCCGGCGCCGGCCACAACGATATTTACGACCGCCCCGAATTCCGGGCGGCGATGCGCGAGGCGCTCCGCCAAGTCGGCGGCTAGCGGAAGGCAGGAGCATCCCGCGCCTCTCTTCGCCGGCCGCAGGCCAATCATTTTTCAACGCAAAGACGCAAAGACGCAAAGATGTCGTGCCGGTCCCGGAGGCCGTGCGATTTTTGCATGCCGCAACGAATGCCGCCGCCTTCGGCGGGGGAGAAGTTCCTCGACCGTCGTGACGGTCACGGCCTCTTAGCGTCTTTGCGTCTTCGCGTTGAAAATTGAAGGGCGCCGTGCCGTAGGCTTCGCGAGGATGGCCGACCATGTCCGGAAGTGAGTACGGTCCCTAGCCCATCGTCAAAGCGTCGATCGCGCCCTGGAGGATGTAGGCGGCGGCCATTTTGTCGACCAGCTCGGCCCGGCGGGCTCGGCTGGCGTCGGCGTCGAGCAGGGTCCGGGTCACCGCCTGGGTCGACCAGCGCTCGTCCCAGAGCAGGATCGGGAGGCCGAGCGGCTCGAGGTTGCGGGCGAAGGCGCGGACCGACTGGGTGCGCGGGGAATCGCTGCCGTCGAGGTTGAGCGGAAGGCCGACGACCAGGCCGGTGACCCGCTGCGCCTCGGCCAGAGCGCGAAGCCGCTCCATATCCTTGCCGAACTTGCCGCGGTGGAGGAGCTCGGACGGGGTGGCGATCGTCCAGTCGGCGTCGCAGAGCGCGAGGCCGATCGTCTTGGTGCCGACGTCGAGGCCGAGCAGGCGACCGCCCTCGGGCAGGGTGTCGCGATACTCCGAGGCGGACGTCGTGATCACTTTTCACCGCCGAACGCCGCCACCCGCGCCGCCGCGTCGGCGCGCAGGTTGGACCAGAAGAGGGCGTAATCGTAGACGTGGTAATTGTTGCCCGGAAGGACATAGGGGCCGAGGTCGGGTGCGTCCTCGCCGATCAGGAGGAAGCCGCGGACGTCGCAGCGCGCCGGAACGCCCGGCGCCTTGAGCTCGCCTTCGGTCAGGGCCTCGTTGGGGACGAGCGTGCCGAAATTGGATCCCGCCGCCGCCTCGCCGCCGGGAGCGCCGGTCAGCGGGTTGGTGCACAGCATCGGCGACCCGGCCCTCGACAGGCCGGTCGCTCCGGCGGATTTGTCGTAGACGTCGGTGACCTGCTTGGGGTCGGCCGGCTCGGCGAAGCTCTGCCAGCTCACCACGCAGCGCGCCTGCTCGCGCCGCTGGCAGGCGGGAAGGCCGAGCGAGGGCAGGTCGGCCGGGATCGAGACCGGCCAGCCGATCACATAAGCGGCGGCGATCCTCTTCGCCTCGGGCCTGCCCGCGATCCGCTCGGTCAGCAGGCGCATCAGGTGGAGGCTGCCCTGGCTATGGCCGGCAAGGATGATCGGCCGGTCCTTCGGCGCTTCGGCGAGGAACTGGTCGAAGGCCGCGGCGACGTCGCGATAGGCGAAGTCGAGCGCTTTGCGGGCCTCGGCCTTGGTGGTGAGGAAGGCGCCGAAGGTCGCCTGGCGATATTTCGGAGCCCAGATGTCGGCGATTCCGTTGAACACGCTCGCCTGGCTCTGGACGAACAGCTTTGCGCGCCACTGCGATTCCTCGTCGGCGAGGGGCGCGTTCCAGTGCGACGTCTGCAGATAGGAGGTGGGGTGGATGAAGAAGGCCGACGCCAAAGGGCTGCCGCCTTCGCGCTTCGTCCCCGTCGGCATCCACAGCGCCGGGCTGTTCGCCATGTCGGGCCGGGCGATCCACAGGCTCCTGTCGGCATAGGCCCTGGGCGGCGGGGGCGGCCCGCCCTCGAAGGCGGCCGTCGGCACCATCGTGAAGCGAAGCAGCTCGGCCCCGAACAATCGGTAGAGAAGCGCCGCGGCCATGACGAGCATGGTCAGCCCCGCCACCACCCACAGGAACCGCCGCGCCAGCATCAAATCCTCCCCGCCTGCATCGCCGCTGCACAAGCGGATGGTAGATTCGAATGCAAGGGCTAGAACGGCCCTCGTGGCGGAGGAATGAAATGAGCGAGGCTGAACCGGTCGATCACGAGCCCTGGCCGCTTCGGGCTTTGCTCCTGCTTGGGCTCGGCGCTGCACTGGCGCTGACCGTCCACCTCCTCACCCGCGGCCCCGCGGCCTGGCAATGGACCGAGAACCCGATGAGGCTCGGCGCCGCGGCCGCTCTGTCGGCGGGCGGAATCGTCTTCGCCTTCTCGCTCGAACGGCCGCGTTGGCTCTGGTCTGTCCTGTTCGGGGTCGCCTCGGGCTTGGTCGTCGGCTTCGTCACCTACTGGAACGGCCAGCCGGACAGCTGGGGCGCGGGCGAAGGTTGGCAGCTCGCTTCCGCCCTGTTGGCCCTGGTTATCGCCGTCCCGCTCTTTCAGTCGTCGCGCGACGCCGGCCGCTGGAACCTCGATTACCGGGTCGTTCACGCCCATATCCTGACCAACATCGTCCTCTGGATCCTCGCCTGGGGCTTCGCCCTCCTCACCTTCCTCCTCGTCCTGCTGCTGTCCGAGTTGTTCCGGTTGATCGGCCTCGACCTGCTTCGCGACCTGATCGACACGGAATGGTTTCCCTGGCCTCTGTTCGGCGGAGCGCTCGGCGCCGCGATTGGGCTTCTTCGCGACCGCGATCACATCGTCGGCACCCTGCAGCGCGTGGCGACGGCCATTCTCTCCGTCCTCGCCCCGATCCTCGCCGCCGGCCTCGTCCTCTTCGTCCTGGCCTTGCCGTTCACCGGCCTCCAGCCTTTGTGGGACCAGACCCGGGCGACGACGCCGATCCTGCTCGTCTGCGTCGTCGGCGCGGTCGTCCTGATCAACGCCGTGGTGGGAAGCGGGGCGGACGAGGACGAGGCCCGTCCACGGATCGTCCGCTGGGCCGCGGCCGCGCTGGCGGCAGTGGTGCTGCCGCTCGCCATCGTCGCCGCCGTCTCGACCGGCAAGCGCATCGCCCAGCACGGCTTCACCCCGGACCGGCTGTGGGCGGCGGTGTTCGTCGCCATCACCGTCGCCGGAGCGGCCGCCTATCTGTTCGCGGTGATCCGCGGCCGGGCCGGCTGGCCGGCCCGGCTTCGCACCCTCAACGTCCGGATCGCCGTCGGCATCTGCCTCGTCGCCCTGTTCCTCGCCATGCCGATCGTCAGCTTCGGAGCGATCTCGACCCGCGACCAGCTCGCCCGCCTGCAATCCGGCCGGATCGCCGCCGACAAGTTCGACTGGGCCGCGCTTCGTTTCGATTTCGGCCCTTCCGGCCGCCGCGCCCTCGAACGGCTCGTCCGGAGCCCGAACGCGACGATCCGCGAGAATGCCCGCACCGTCCTGGCGGCGAAGAGCAGGTATGACGTCCGCCGGGACATCGAGGATTATGTCGAGGCGCCGCGAGACCTTCTGGTCTTTCCGGCCGGAGCGCCGGTCTCGGCTGACCTGCGTCAATTCCTGCTCGGGCGTCCCGGCAAGCCGGGCGCGTGCACCGGCAGGGGCGAGTGCCTGCTCTACTGGAAGCCGGGCGCGACGACAGCGGTGGCGCTGATGGATCGCTGTGCGGTGCCGGCAGTCGGTCGCGAAGCTCAGGTCCAGCCGGAGCACCGCTGCCTGATAGAGCCGCTGGCTTTGGAGCGGACCGAAAACGGATGGCGGTATATAGGCGGTGGCAACCCCGGCCGAATGCTCGACTCGATCGGCGCAGCCTCCACCGCGACCGCCGACGCCCGGGCGCAGGAGCTGGCGATGCTGAAGCGGGAGCGCGAGGCGCTGCAAAGGGGGGAGGTCGAGATACGGGAAGTGAAGCGCCGTCAGGTGTTCATCGGCGGCGAACCCAAGGGGCCCGAGTTCGAATAGCGCTTCTTGCCGCGTTGCAGCGTGGATGCTAGCGCGCGGGCCATGTCCGTCGACGCCACCACCGTGCGCCACATCGCGAAGCTCGCCCGGATCGCCGTCTCCGACGCCGAGGTGGAGGCGCTCGCGCCCGAGCTGAACAACATCCTCGGCTGGGTCGAGCAGCTCCAGGAGGTGGATGTCGAGGGCGTCGAGCCGATGACCGCCGTCATCCCCAACACACTGCGCCTGCGCGACGACGTCGTCACCGACGGCGGCAAGCAGGGCGACGTCCTCGCCAACGCCCCGGCGGCCGAGCACGGCTTCTTCGCCGTGCCCAAGGTGATCGAATGACCGACCTCACCGACCTCGGCATCGCCGCGATCCGCGACGGAGTCCGCGACGGCGCCTTCTCGGCCCGCGAGGTCGCGGGAGCGTTCAGCGCCGCGGTCGAGAAGGGCAGGGGGCTCAACGCCTTCACCGTCGAGACCCCGGACCACGCCCTCGCCGCCGCCGACGCCGCCGACTCCGCCCGAGCCTCGGGCGATCTGAAGCCGCTCTCGGGCGTCCCGCTCGGGATCAAGGATTTGTTCGCCACGGAAGGGATCGCCACCACCGCCGGGAGCCGGATCCTCGAAGGCTTCAAGCCGCGCTACGAATCCACCGTCTCGGCCAACCTCTTCGCCGCCGGCGCCGGAATGCTCGGCAAGCTCAACATGGACGAGTTCGCGATGGGCTCCTCCAACGAGACCAGCGCCTGGGGCCCGGTCCTCTCGCCCTGGCGCCGGAGCGACGGCGGCAATGCCGCGCTCACTCCGGGCGGGAGCTCGGGCGGCTCCGCGGCCGCGGTCGCCGCCCGGCTCGCTCCGGGAGTGACCGGCACCGACACCGGCGGCTCGATCCGCCAGCCCGCCGCCTTCGTCGGCATCACCGGCATCAAGCCGACCTACGGCCGCTGCTCGCGCTGGGGAATCGTCGCCTTCGCCTCGAGCCTCGACCAGGCCGGGCCGATGGCGCGCGACGTCAGGGACTGCGCGATCCTGCTCGAGGCGATGGCGGGCTTCGACCCGAAGGATTCGACCTCGCTCGACCTGCCGGTGCCGAACTGGGAAGCCGCTTTGAACGGCGACGTCCGCGGCAAAAGGATCGGGATCCCAAAGGAATATCGGATCGACGGGGTTCCCGCCGAGATCGACCGGGTCTGGGAGAAGGGCATCGAATTGATGCGCGACGCCGGCGCCGAGATCGTCGAGGTCTCGCTGCCGCATACCAAATACGCTTTGCCGACCTATTACATCATCGCCCCGGCCGAAGCTTCGTCCAACCTCGCCCGCTACGACGGCGTGCGCTACGGCCGCCGCGCCCTGCCGGAGAACGGCAACCTCACCGACATGTACGAGGCGACCCGATCCGAAGGCTTCGGGCCCGAGGTCAAGCGCCGGATCATGATCGGCACCTACGTCCTCTCCGCCGGCTTCTACGACGCCTATTTCAACCGCGCCCAGAAGGTGAGGGCGCTGATCGCCCGCGACTTCGAGCGGGTCTGGGAGCAGTGCGACCTCATCCTCACCCCGACCGCGCCTTCCGCCGCTTTCGCCCTCGGCGAGAAGAGCGCCGACCCGATCGCCATGTATCTGAACGACGTCTTCGCCGTCCCCGCGAGCCTCGCCGGCCTGCCGGCGATCAGCGTGCCCGCCGGCCTCGACGACCAGGGCCTCCCGCTCGGTCTCCAGCTCGTCGGAAGGGCGCTCGACGAGCAGGGCGTGCTGAATGCGGCTTTGGCGCTGGAGGAGCGTGCTGGCTTCACGGCACGGCCGGAGGCATGGTGGTGAATGGAAGAGCTTTGCGTCCTGACCGCAATGGCCGCCGGTTCCGTACTGGCGCTTGTCGCCGCGGATATCGTGGGCGTGCTGCTGGGGCTGGGCTGGGGCCATTATTCCAAGAAGGCTGCGGCCACGCGGCGTTCGAAAGTGACCGATGATGTCTGACTATCGAATCCACGGCGCGACCGGCGAATGGGAAGTGGTGATCGGCCTCGAGGTCCACGCCCAGGTCACCTCCGCCGCCAAGCTCTTCTCCGGCGCCTCGACCGAGTTCGGGGCCGAGCCCAACAGCCAGGTCAGCCTGGTCGACGCCGCCATGCCCGGAATGCTGCCCGTGCCGAACGGCGAATGCATCCGCCAGGCGGTCCGCACCGGAATGGCGCTGGAGGCGCAGATCAACCCCTGGTCGCGCTTCGACCGCAAGAATTATTTCTACGCCGATCTGCCGCAGGGCTATCAGATCAGCCAGCTCTACCATCCGATCGTCGGCGAGGGCGAAATCGAGATCTTGCTCGACGAGAAGGACGAGGGCTCGGCCAAAAGGATCGGAGTCGAGCGCATCCATCTCGAGCAGGATGCCGGCAAGCTGATGCACGACCAGCATCCGTCCATGTCCTATGTCGATCTCAATCGCTCGGGCGTCGCTCTGATGGAGATCGTCTCGAAGCCCGACATGAGAAGTCCTGACGAGGCAGGGGCTTACATCCGCAAGCTGAGAGCGATCCTGCGCTACGTCGGAAGCTGCGACGGCAATATGGAGCAGGGCAGCATGCGCGCCGACGTCAACGTCAGCGTGCGCAAGCCCGGCGGCCCGCTCGGCACCCGGACCGAGACCAAGAACGTCAATTCGGTCCGCTTCATCATGGCCGCGATCGACTATGAAGCGAACCGCCAGGTCGATGTGCTCGAGGGTGGCGGGGCGATCGTCCAGGAGACCCGCTTGTGGGACCCAGACAAGGCCGAGACCCGGAGCCTGCGCTCCAAGGAGGAAGCGCACGACTACCGCTATTTCCCCGATCCGGACCTCTTGCCGGTCGAGCTGAGCGACTCGTTCCTCGAAGAATGCCGGGGCTCGCTCCCCGAGCTCCCCGACGCCAAGCGCCGCCGCTACGAAGGCGCGCTCGGCCTCTCGCCCTACAATGCCAGCGTCCTCACCGCCGACGTCACGACGGCGCGCTGGTTCGAGGCCTTGCTGGAGAAGCTGGGCGACGAGCATGCCCAGCGCGCCAGCAATTGGGTGACCTCGGACCTGTTCGGTGCCTTGAACCGCCTCGGCAAGGGCATCGAGGAGAGCCCCGTCACGCCCGCCCAGGCCGCCGAATTGCTCCGCCTCACCGCCGAAGGCATTCTCTCGGGCACCCTCGCCAAGCAGGTCTTCGAGATCATGCTCGAGACCGGCGAGGACCCCGCCGCCATCGTCGAAGCCCGCGGCCTCAAGCAGACCAGCGACACCGGCGCGATCGATTCCGCCATCGCCGAAATCCTCGCCGCCAACCCGGACAAGGTCGCCGAATATCGCGGCGGCAAGGACAAGCTCTTCGGCTTCTTCGTCGGCCAGGTGATGAAGGCGATGCAGGGCAAGGCCAATCCGGGCGTGGTCAACGATTTGCTGAAAAAGGCGCTCTCCTAGCGCTCCCTCCGCGCTGCTTCAGGCCTCAGGCGCAAGCGTCGTGCCGATCTTTGCCGCATCCGCGAGGCACCCGGGGGCAAGCCCGATCTGCTTCATTTCGATCGATTTGCCGAGGGCTTCTTTGCGGCCGCTTCGGCTGCCCGCCGCTCCTGTTGCTCGAGCATGGTGGTTTGACGGTCTATGGCAGCCTTCAGTGTCTGCTGGGCCTTAGTGAGCTCCGAACGGCTGCGTGCCTCGACTGCGAGCTCGGCCTTCCGTTCGGTTCGTCCGTCGGAATTCGACAAAGCTTGAATGGCGATCGCCACAAGAGCGAGGACAGCGCTGCCAACAGCCACCCAAAAACTGTTTCTCGAGGTCGCGAGGCTGTTTTTGGAAATTTCCAAACCGTCGGCTGCCGCCTGGGCGGATTGGGCGGCGCCGGTACTGAATTCGGTCAGGATGGTCTTGGCGATCTCGTTCAGCGACTGCTGCATTTCGGCGGCGGACGCGGTGATCTCGCGCATCGCCGTCAGCTCAGCGGCGACCTCTCCGAGCAGATCGTTGGTCGTATGTGCGGGATTGGGCAGATTAACGAACTTTTCGAGATCCACCGGTGTACTGCGGGCGATGCCCTTCACCGACGGAAATGCGTTCTTCGAGGGAAATAGTCCTCTGATATTCTTCGACAGCTGCTCTGACGCCTTTAGATTGTCGCTCCACGGCGCAGCCAGCGAGGAACGCAACGACTTGCTGAAGGCTGCTAGTTGTGCCGAGAGAGGACGAAAAGTCTCTGCAAAGTTCTCCCGAAAATGCCTATAGCCTCGGAAAAAATAATCTTCGGCTAACTCCCCCTCAAGCCGCGGCACAATCAAACTGGTATCGGAGGCTTCCAATGTACTCCCGCCGGAGTCGTTCGGAACGCAGCGAAATGTGGTCTTCTCGAAAAAGCTATGGTGCGCGCGAACTAGCGCCTCGAGAATCTCCCGGCGTTCCTCGGGAGCGAGCCGGGACAGAGCGGCATCGTCGAGCGCCTGCCCGCTTGGTCCTCGTCCAGTCAGCTTCATCACCTCGTTGGCGAGGTCGCCGGACGTCTTCGTGACCTCGTCATCCCGCTCCTCCAAATCGACAAGATTGCCAAAATTCAGAGCGTAGAAGGTCAATTTTCCGAGATTTGCGGTTTCGACTTCGAATGCGGGCTTCGGAGGGGGTAACACCATTTGGATGGCCTTCCGGAACAGGATTTTGAACGAGCAAATCGATGCTCTGTTTTAAGAGGGCCTATACAATCAGCAGGCGCTGAAGCTTCCAACATACGCTGCGCGAAGCCGGTTCTTCTGGACCTTGCCCATCGCGTTGCGGGGCAGCGACTCGACGAGGAATATCCGCTTCGGCCGCTTATAGGCGGCAAGCGTTTCGGCAAGCGCGTTGCCGATTGCCGCCTCGTCGAGGACGGCCCCCGCGCGCGGCAGGACGACCGCCACGACCCCCTCGCCGAAATCGGGATGCGGGACGCCGATCACGGCGCATTCGGCGACTCCTGGGATCGCCTCTATCGCGGCTTCAACCTCGGCCGGATAGACGTTGAGGCCGCCGGTGATGACGAGGTCCTTCTCGCGTCCGACGATCCGGACATAACCGGCTTCGTCGATGAACCCGAGGTCGCCGGAGATGAAATAGCCGTCGTCGCGGAAGGCCTCCGCCGTCTTCTCGGGCATCCGCCAATAGCCCTTGCAGACGTTGGGCCCGCGTATCTCGATCCCGCCGACCTCGCCTTGCGGAAGCTCCGCGCCCGTCGCCAGGTCGGCGATCCGGATCTCGACGCCCGGCAGCGGCGGGCCGACGCTGCCCGGCACGCGCGGCCCCTCATAAGGGTTGGACGTGTTCATGTTGGTCTCGGTCATTCCGTAGCGCTCGAGGATGAGATGGCCGGTGCGCGCCTCGAACTCGCGATGGGTCTCGGCCGAGAGCGGCGCCGAGCCGGACACGAACAGGCGCATATGCGCCGTCAGCTCCCGGGTGAAGGCGGGATGGGCGAGGAGGCGGGTGTAGAAAGTCGGAACGCCCATCATCGCCGTCGCCTTCGGAAGCAGCCGGACGATCTCGCCGAGGTCGAAGGCGGGCAGGAACAGCATCGACCCGCCCGCCAGCAATATCGTGTTGGTGGCGACGAACAGTCCGTGGGTGTGGAAGATCGGCAGAGCGTGGAGAAGCCGGTCCTCTCCTGTGAACCGCCAGGCCTCGCGCAGGGTCTCGGCGTTCGAGGCGAGGTTGGCGTGGGTGAGCATCGCACCCTTCGAGCGGCCGGTCGTGCCCGAAGTGTAGAGGATGGCGGCGAGGTCGTCCGGCGAGCGTTCGACGTCCTCGAAGCTATGGGCCGGCGAAGCGCCCTCGACCAGGGCAGCCAGGGTTTCGGACCGCCGCGCCCCGGCCGCACGCGCCGGATCGCCGACGAACAGCGCCGGCTCGCTATCCTCGACGAAGTAACGGACCTCCGCCGCCGTATAGGCCGGATTGAGCGGCAAATGGACGGCGCCGGCCCGCAGGGTGGCGAGGTAGAGGAGCAGGCCCGGGACGCTCTTCTCCGCCTGGACCGCCACCCGGTCGCCCGGGGCGATTCCGAGCTCGGCGAGCCGGGCCGCCAGGGATCCGGTCCGTTGATCGAGCGCCGCGTAGGAAAGCTCGCTTCCGTCCGGCTCGATCAGGAAGGGCGAATCCGAATCGGCCGGGAAGCGGGGGCGCAGCAGGCTGAAGAGGTTCATTCCGGCCTGCCCGCGACCCGCGCCTGCCAGAGGACGAGCAGCGGCACGGCGACAAGCTCCATCGCCAGCCCGAATACATGCCCGCCGCCGGGCATTCCAATCGAGATCAGGGAGCAAAGCCGGCCGAGCCCGCCGACGAAGACCAAAAAGGCGAGCAGCCGGAAGCGCGCCGTCTTGCGCTCTATGCCCAGGATGCAGGTCGCGAAGCCGAGGCCGATGGCAAAGAGCAGGCCCGAGAGATAGCGGAAATGGCTGTCGAGGTCGGCCGGCACGTCGCTTCCGACGCCGCGCAGCATCTCCGGCCCGCGCAGGATCCCGGCGGCCCCGGCTGCGAGCGGGACGATGCAGGCCAAAGCGACGGTCAGCTGCAGCAGGCGCCGTTCGTTTGCGCCGGCGGACGCAAGGGGCCTAGAGGAGTCGCTCACCGGCAACTCCGCCTATCGGCCCGCCCACGGCTGGCGATATCCGAATACCGCCTGCCTTATAAGCGGCGCGCCTTATAAGGGAGACGGTCCGGAATCCCGTCACACGTTGAACCGGAACAGCATCACGTCGCCGTCCTGGACGAGATAATCCTTGCCTTCGGAGCGCATCTTCCCCGCTTCCTTCGCCCCCGCCTCGCCGCCGAACTTCACGAAATCCTCATAGGCGATGGTCTCGGCGCGGATGAAGCCGCGCTCGAAATCGGTGTGGATGACTCCCGCCGCCTGCGGCGCCCTGGCGCCTTTCTCGACCGTCCAGGCGCGCGCTTCCTTGGGGCCGGCGGTGAAGAAGGTGATGAGGTGGAGGAGGTCGTAGCCGGCCCGGATCACCCGGGCGAGGCCGGTCTCCTCGAGCCCCAAATCCTTGAGGAATTCGGGCCGGTCGGCGGGGTCCATGGTCGCGATCTCGGCCTCGATCGCCGCCGAGATGACGACCGCTCCGGCCCCTTCCTTTTTGGCCTTGTCGAACACCCGGGCGCTGTGCGCATTGCCCGAGGCGGCGTCGCCCTCGTCGACGTTGCAGACGTAGAGGACCGGCTTGGCGGTGAGCAATTGCGCCCGCTCCAGCGCCATCTTCTCCTCGGCATCCCTGGGCTCGGTCAGCCGCGCCGGCTTCGAATCGCGGAGGAGCTCCAGGGCCTGGCCGAGCACCGAGGCCTGCACCTTCGCCTCCTTGTCGCCCTGCTGCGCCTTCTTGGCGAGGGCCGGGACCCTCTTCTCGAGGCTTTCGAGGTCGGCGAGCATCAGCTCGGTCTCGACCGTGTCCGCGTCGGCGACCGGATCGACCCGGCCCTCGACATGGGTGACGTCGCCGCCCTCGAAGCAGCGCAGGACGTGGACGATGGCGTCGACCTCGCGGATGTTGCCGAGGAACTGGTTGCCCAGGCCCTCGCCCTTCGAGGCGCCGCGGACCAGCCCGGCAATGTCGACGAACTCGAGCTGGGTCTCGATCTCCTGCGCCGATTTGGCGACCCGCGCGATCTCGTCGAGCCGCGGGTCCGGCACCGCGACCCGGCCGACATTGGGCTCGATCGTGCAGAAGGGATAATTGGCCGCCTGCGCCGCCGCCGTCTCGGTCAGCGCGTTGAACAGGGTCGATTTGCCGACATTGGGCAGCCCGACGATACCGCAACGAAAACCCATGGTTCTTCACATACTCCGTACGCCGTTACCCGGCCCTATGATCCTTCGATAATGAACAGGTGGACCATGCCCCCGGCATGGTCCAGGATTGCCTGGGAGGCAATCCGGCCTGTTCATGCTTCGCCAGGCTCAGCGGCTACTCAGGATGAGCGGAAAGGCACCCGACCGCTCATCCTGAGTAGGGACCGGGCTTGTCGAGGGCCCGTATCGAAGGACCCGATGCTCGAAACCGGGCCCTGAAACAAGTTCGGGGTGACAGGCCGGGCCCGGCCCGTTACGCTTGTAGCATGATCGGACTGAGAGCGTGGGCGCTTGGGCTGGGATTCGCGGCCGCCGCTTTGGCCCAGCCTGCGCAGGCCCGGGTGACGGCCGAAAGAATCGACCCGCAGGTCCGCGACGCCCTGCGCCGCACCGGCGCCCGAGGCCTGGCCATGGCCGTCATCGAGGACGGCAAGCCCGTCCTGGTCCGAGCCTGGGGCGAGCGCAACGCCGCCGGCGAGCCGCTTCAAACCGACACCATCATGTACGGCGCCTCGCTGACCAAGGCGGTCTTCGCCTACACCGCCATGCAGCTGGTCGAGGAGGGGAGGCTCGATCTCGACCGGCCTCTGGCCGGATATCTGCCGCGGCCTTTGCCCGAATATGGCAATCTCGAGGATTACGGCAATTGGGCCGACCTCGCCGGCGATGAACGCTGGCGCCGGGTCACGGCCCGGCACGTGCTCACCCACAGCGTCGGCTGGGCCAATTTCTCCTGGTTCGAGCCCGACGGCAAGCTGCGCTTCCATTTCGAGCCCGGCCGCCGCTTCGCTTATTCGGGCGAAGGGATCATCCTCCTCCAGTTCGTCCTCGAGAAGGGCCTGGGCCTCGATCTCGGCGCGGAGATGCAGAGACGGGTGTTCGACCGCTTCGCAATGAAGAACACGGCCATGGTCTGGCGCCCGGATTTCGCCCGCAACCTCGCCGACGGCTGGAAGGCCGACGGCAGCGCCGAGCCGCACGACGAACGCGGCCGGGTCCGGGCCGCCGGCTCGATGGACACGACCATCGCCGACTTCGCCCGCTTCGCCGCCGCCTTCATGCGCGGCGAGGGCCTGAAAGCCGCCTCCCGCGCGGAAATGCGGCGCGGGCGATTGCCGATACGCACGGCGAGCCAATTCCCCAGCCTCACCCCGGAAGTGTCTCCGGACAAACGCTGGAAGGGGCTCGCCGCGGGCCTCGGAATCGTCACCTTCGAGGGGCCGCAGGGGAGGGGCTTCTTCAAGGGCGGCCATAACGACAGCACCGGCAATTTCTGGGTCTGCCTGGAAAGGGGCCGCCGCTGCGTCGTCCTCCTCGCCAACGACGTCAGGGCCGAAGCGGCCTTCCCGCAGCTGGTCGACTTTGTGCTCGGCGAGACGGGCCTGCCGTGGCGCTGGGAATATGCGTGGCTGCCGGCGGACGGCCGATAGCCATCCGGGCATGGTCGCGGGTCAGCGCCCTTTCGGCGTCCGGATCTCGTGCGGCTTGAGCAGGAACAGCGCTGCAAGCCCCGCCACCGCCGCCGCGCCCGCCGCCACGAACGCCGCGATCGCGAAAGCGTCCGCCAGCGCCTCGCCCCGCGCCGCCAGGACCGCGCCGAGCAGCGCCGTCGCGATCAGTCCGCCGGTTCGAGCCACCGCGCTGTTGAAGCCGTTGGCGGTGCCGACATGGTCCTTGTCGACGCTGGCCATCACCGCCGTCGTCAGCGGCGCCACCGCTCCGGCCATTCCGACGGCGATGACCAGCATTGCCGGAAGGACGCTCGTCCAATAGGGCCCGCCGTCGCCGATCCGCGCCGCCAGAGCGAAGCCGGCGGCGACGATCAGCGGCCCGATCGTAAGCGGCAGCCGCGGCCCGGTCCGGGCCGCGACCGCCCCCATCAGCCGCGAGGCCAGAGCGAGCACGGCCGGAAGCGGCAGCAGGGCCGCTCCGGCCGCCATCGGCGAATAGCCGCGAAGCTCGATCAGGACGTAGGGCAGGAGCACGAACAGCCCGCCCAAAGCGGCATAGAGGAAGAAGGTCAGGACGGTCAGCCCGGCGAAGCTGGCCGTCCCGAACATCGCCAGCGGCATGATCGCCCGCTCGCCGCGCTTGCGCTCGAGCGCGACGAAGGCGATCAGGGCGGCGGCGCCGAGGCCGGTCGAAATCCAGGCCTCGACGGCGCGGCCCTCGCCGCTCGACAGCAGGGTGAGCCCCCAGGTGATCGCTCCCAGCGCCAGGGTGGCGGCGGCGACTCCGAGCCAATCGAGCGGCGCCCGGCTCTCCTCGCGGCTCTCCACGACGTGGCGCCAGCCCAGCCACAAGGCCCCCGCGGCGAGCGGCAGGTTGATCAGGAAGATGGCGCGCCAGCCGACGCTTGCGACCAGCCAGCCGCCGAGCACCGGACCGAGCGCTCCGGCGATCGCTCCGGCCGCCGCCCAGGTTCCGATCGCCCGGCCCCGGGCCTCGCCGGCGAAGGCGGCGCCGAGCAAGGCGAGGCTGTTGGGCATCAGCATCGCCGAGGCGATGCCCTGCAGCGCGCGTCCGGCGAGCAGAAGCTCCAGCGAAGGGGCGAGGGCGCACAGCGCCGAGGCGAGCGCGAACAAGGCGATTCCGAGCAGGAACAATCGCCTCCGCCCGAACTTGTCGCCGGCCGCTCCGCCGAGCAGCAGAAGGGCGCTCAACGGGAGGAGATAGGCGTTGACGATCCACTGCAGCCCGGAGGCCCGGGCCTGGAGGTCGGCGCCGATCGCGGGCAAGGCGACGTTCACCACGGAGCCGTCGACGAAAGCGAGGCTCGAGGCGAGGATCGAGGCGACCAGGGTCCAGGTCCGGCTCGGGCAGGGCCGCGGCTTCTGGCGGTCGGCGATGGCGCCGTCGCACGGACCGGGGAGGCCTCCGGTCACAGCCGGTAGTTGAAGCTGATGCTGATCCGCTCCCCCTTGCCCGTCCCCGGAACCACCTCGTGCCGGAGCCAGCTCTCCCACAGGAAGATCGCGCCCGGCGAAGGCTCGGCATAGACGAAGGTCCTGAGGTCCTCGGGCGCATCGTCGCGGCGGGCCGGCGCCGCCATCATCATCGGCAGCCGCGGATCCTCCAGCTTGAGCGCGCCCGAGCCGGGCGGAACCGCGACGTAGACTGTGCCGGAAACGACGCTGTGCGGATGGATGTGCCCCGAATGGGTGCCGCCGGGGTCGAGGACGTTGACCCACAGGCTGTCGAGCCTGAGCCGGCGCCCGCCCAGGTCGAAGGCGCATTCCGCGGCGAAGGCGGCGACGTGGCGGTTCAGGTGCCGGACCAGATCGCCGATGGAGGGGTCGCGGCGCGGCAGGTCGTTCAGCGAAGCGTAGGAGGTATAGCCGCGATAGCCGTGGCTGCGCGACCAGCGCCGTCCGGCCTGGTCCTCCCGGGCGAGCGAGCGGCACGATTCCTCGAGCTCGGCGACGAGGCCGGGATCCCCGATCGCCCCCTCGTAGAACCGGCTGGCGAAAAGGGTCTTGATCGACATCGTCGCCGGTTAGCCGATCTTCGTCAGGTCGGCGAATCCGGGCGTTTCAAATCCTCCCCTGCATTTGTAGGGGAGGGGGACCATGCGCAGCATGGTGGAGGGGGACTTGCTGACTCCGAAGAACCCCTCCACCGCGCTTCGCGCGGTCCCCCTCCCCCGGGAATCCGGGGGAGGAATTAAAAGTGGCGACCTCGGCGGAACGTCGAAAGGCCTAGGCACCCTTGGGAGGGTTGCAGCTCCACCGCGCCGTGATGCTCGAAGTGCTTCCGCTCCGGCGCACGCTGATCTGCGCCGACTGGTCGGTCCGCCCGTTCGAGGCGACGTCGTCGACCCCGCCGGGGGCGGGCGAGATGACGACCTTGAACGTGTTGGACCCGTAGCGCGCGCCTCCGCTCGGGAAGCCGTCGTCGTCGAGCCGGTCGAGCAGCAGCAGGTCGCCGTCGGCATTGACCACGGCATTCCTCTTCGTCGCGACGACGAGGACCGCCGGGCCGTCATGCGCGTAGCAGGCCGACGAGTTGAGCGCGTCGGCGCCGACATCGGCTTCGGTGAGCGCCTGCAGCGGGATGCCGGAGCCGTAAGCGGCCGCGGCGGCGGGAAGGGCCCAGAGGGCCAGCAGCGCAAGGTACCTCATCAGCGGATTATGCGCGCCCGCCCCACCGCGCGCAAGACGGGTCCCGAATGTCCGCAATTACCGGTTAGTCGAGCTCGTCCAGTGGGGCTTGCGCAGGCCCGCATTGACGCCCTCGATCTTGTTGACCAGGCCGCCGAGATAATTGCCGAACTTCGCCCCCGGGATGAAGGCCACCGGCCGCACCTTGTCGGCGGGGATCCCGGCGGGCAGCGGGATGTCGCCGCCGGCGCGGGGACGGAAGACGGCCCGCATCGGCGCGATGTCGGCCGACTTGCCGAACGGGCCGGCGAGCCCGGCCTTGAAGACGTCGCTCATTTCGGGCGGATCCTGGCCCTCCGCCCAATCCGGCTCGGCTTCGACGATCCCGAGGTCGGTGACCGTGCCCGGCGCCAGCTCGAACGCGTAGGAGCCGAGCGAGAAGCTGGTCGTTCCGAAGCCCTGGACGACCCAGGTTCCGGGATCGACCTCGATCAGCATCAGCCTCGTGGCCGGACCCTTGGCGACCGGCTTGTAGCGGAAGCCCTCGATCGGCGCTTGCCCGGCCGGGACCGGATTGGCCCTGGCCTTGCCCATGCCCCTGATGTCGCCGAGCGCCGGATCGTAGCGGCCGAAGGCGAGGCCGGTCTTGAGCGGCATCGTCTTGCGCGAGCCGGGGAAGTTGCCGAACGGGTTCTTGAGCAATTTATATTCGACGAGGATGTAAGCCTTGGCCGGATTGAGCGCCGGCGGCACCTTCGGCAGGGTCTTCGCCGCGCCGGGCGCGGCGGCGGCGAGCGCGAGCGCGGCGAGGAGTGCGAGCCGGCTCATTGCGGAAGCACCCGGCCGGCGGGCTCGGGCGAGGCCGCGAGCGTGAACAGCCGCTCCGCCCGCCCGGCCTTGTCGAGCTTCCTGAGCTCGTCCGACACCGCGTCGGTCGCCTCGACCCGGCGATAGCCTTTCTCGGTCATGCAGGTGCGAAGAACGTTCTTCATCATGTGGCGCTGCTCCTTTGCGGCCATGAAGCCGGCGAGGAAGGCGCCCGCCGCCGCCGCATAGACGTTGGGCGAATAAGGGGCGTAATGGCGCGGTTCGCGGACTCCGCCGGCCAGCTCGATGCATTCGGAAAGGTCGGCCTCGAACGCCTCGCGCTCGACGTTCGGCTTGTGGAAATAAACCGGCTCCGCCGCCGCTGCGACCGGCGCCAGCAAAGCCAAGGCCGCTAGGGCCGTTCCTGCGAGTCTCAATATTCCATCCCCCTGGATTGCGAAGCTATCCTCCTCCGCCCCGCGCCGCAACCCATTGTTCCGACAAGCCTAATCACACATTCAATCGGTGTCTGACACCGATTTTTCTCCTATGCCGCGAAGCGGCTATCCTCGTTTCTACCTTGTACCTTCGCGCCTTCGTGTCTTCCCTCAAACCGGGTGCCTGGACGACCGACTGACAGGCGACAGATCCGGACCGAGTGCAAGGCGCGGGCCCGCACCGACGCATCCGGCGCCTCTCCTTCAAGCGACGTACCAAGCATTTTTTGAGAGAAGACACGAAGGTACAACGTAGAAAGAAAGTGATTGCCGCTTCGCGGCGCGGGCCCGTCAGGCCTCAGGCCGGGTCGCGATCCAGCTTCCGCCGATGAGGGCGGCGGCGGCCGGAACGAGCAGCCAGGGGAAGGGGAGGAGAACCAACCCCAGCACGGCGCTGAAGGCGAAAGCGGCGAGGGCGGCGCGCTTGCCGGCCGGGCTGATCGCGCCGCGCTCGCGCCAGGCCCGGATATGCGGCCCGAACCGGGGATGCTCGACGAGCCACGCCTCGAGCCGGGGCGAGCTTCGAGCGAAGAAGAAAGCCGCGAGCAGCATGAACGGAACCGTCGGGAGCAGCGGCAGAACCACTCCCAGCGCCCCGAGGGCGACCGACGCGAAGCCGAGGCCGAGATAGAGCAAGCGGCGCATGGCTGCCCTCAGTCCTGAAGCCTGAGCGCGACCTCGTTCATGAAGCGGGCGTCGTCGCCTTTGGCCAGCCATTCGGCTTCGGCGGCGATGGCGCCGAGCATGTCGGCGAGCCGGTCCTGCTCGGCCTTGGCGTAATTGCCGAGGACGTGGCCGGTCACCTTGTCCTTGTGGCCGGGATGGCCGATCCCGATCCGCACCCGGCGGAATGGATTGCCGATATGGGCCTCGGTCGACCTCAGGCCGTTATGGCCCGCGGTCCCGCCGCCGACCTTCACCTTGACCTTGAACGGCGCCAGGTCGAGCTCGTCGTGGAAGACGGTGACGTCGCCGACCTCCTTCTTGAAGAAGTCCATCGCCGAGCGCACCGCCCGGCCGCTGTCGTTCATGAAGGTGGCGGGCTTGAGCAGAAGGATCCGCTGCCCGCCGATCCGGCCCTGCTGGGCCCAGCCGTGGAAGCTCTTCTTCGGAGGCTCGAAGCCATGGGTCGCGGCGATCGAATCCACCGCCATGAAGCCGACATTGTGCCGGTGCAGGGCGTAGCCCGCGCCGGGATTGCCGAGGCCGACCCAGATCTGCACGGGCTCGAAATCCCCCCAATCCGAAGCGGCCGGAGCGTCCTGGGGCTGGCCCGGCACCTCGACGGTCCTCGGACCGAAGAGCGCGCCGAGCCAGCTCAGGATGGCCATCAGCCTTCTTCGGCCTCGCCTTCGGCGGCGTCTTCCTCGCCGACCAGCGGCACTTCCTCGGGAGCCGGGGCTTCTGCCTCGATCGCGCTATCCTCGGCCTCCATCTTGGCGCCTGAGGAGGGCACGATGGTGGCGATGGTGAAATCGCGGTCGGTGATCGCGCTCTCGACGCCCTTGGGCAGGGTCACCGCCGAGATGTGGAGCGAATCGCCGATGTCGAGTCCGGCGAGACTGATCTCGATCTCGTCCGGAATCTCGGCGGCGTCGCAAACCAGCTCCAGCTCGTGGCGAACCGAGTTGAGAACTCCGCCGCGCTTGATGCCGCGCGCCTTGTCCTCGTCGGTGAACTTGATGGGAACGTTCACATGCACCTTGCTGTGCTCGGAGATGCGAAGGAAATCGACATGCAGCGGCCGGTCGGAGACCGGGTGGAACTGGACGTCCTTGGGAAGGGTCCGGGCGGTGGCGCCTCCGGCGACCTCGATCATCACGACCGAGTTCATGAAGTGGCCGGTGTTCAGCATCTTCATCAGCGCCTTTTCCTCGACGTGGACGGCGAGGGGCTCTTCCTTGTTGCCGTAGACGACGGCAGGGACTCGGCCTTCGCGACGCATTGCGCGGGAGGCTCCCTTGCCCGCCCGCTCGCGCGTCTCGGCCGACAGCGTAAGCTGTTCGCTCATGTGCATGTCTCCAGTTGAATGTTTAACGTCAAACGCCCGCGCTCACGCCTCCAGGGATGACCATGAACGGGGAAGCGGCGCCTCTAGCCGAGGGGGGCGCAGATGGCAAGGGAAGGAGAAAATCGGGACAGTTACGAATTTCGCGCAAGGTCGGGTGAAGGCGCTCCGGCCATTCCCCGAAAATTCGTAACTGTCCCGATTTTCTATTGCACCCTTTTCGCCTTCAGGCCCTTCTTCGCCAGCATCGCCTGGACCGACTCCTCGCCGACCAGATGCCCCGCGCCGACGGCGACGAAGGCGGTGCCCGGTCTCTCCATCCGTTTCGCCAGCCATTCCGCCCAGGCCGCGTTGCGCCGGCTCATCAGCGCCGACTTCAATTCCGGCGACATCTGGGTCTCGTCGTCGAAAGTGCGGGCGATGCCCTTGAGGTCGCCGCTCGCCCAGGCGGCGAGCATCTCCCGGAACTGCGCCCTCGTCTCGGCGCTGTCCTCGACCACGGAGAGGAGCAGGGCGCGCTGGGCGTCCTCGGACAAAGTGTCGAGATAGCCCAATTGCTCCTCGACCGTCTCGAGCCCGGTCACAATCCTGCCCGAGGCGCGGAACGGGGTCCCGATCTGCCGCTCGATCCCGAGAGAGGGATCGAGCCCGAGCCGCTTGAACGTCACTCCGAGCAGAGCGAGGGCCGCCGCCCAGGTCTCCAGCCGGTCGAGGACCGCCTCGGGATAGCCGCTCTCGGCGATCATCGAGCGCATCGCCGCCCGTTTCCCCTCCGGGATCCGCTCGGCGATCGGCGGCAGGCCGGGCGACAGGCCGAGCTTGGCCATGGCCTGGGCCGAGGCCATCATGTCGTCGATATTGGCGACCTCGAGCACCAGTTCGTCCGAGCCGGCCAGAGCCTTGTCCATCGCCGCGGTCCGCCATCCCTGGCCCTCGGGCAGGAGGTGGATGGTCCCGAACAGATAGAGGATGGTGTCGGAATCGGCGACCTTCCACATCGCCGGCCGTGCCGCCGGCTGCGCCGGAGCGGCCTCGGCGGCGCAGGCGGACAGAGGCAGCAGCCCCGCCAGCGCGGCCCGAAGCCAATTCTTCCCGATCGCCGCCATATTCAACCTTCCTTCACTCGAAAAATCCTCCCCCGGATTTCCGGGGGAGGGGGACCAGGCGAAGCCTGGTGGAGGGGTCTTGCTGACTCCGAAAGAACCCGTCCACCGCGCTCCGCGCGGTCCCCCTCTCCGAGAAATCTCGGGGAGGAATTTGGAAAATGGGTGTCGAACACGGAATTAACAGGAGCCGTTGCCGCGTCCTCAATCGATCCGCTTCACCGCGAGGCCGCGTTTGGCGAGCATCGACTGGACCGATTCCCGCCCGGCCAGATGCCCGGCCCCGACCGCGAACAGCAAGGTGCCCGGCTTCTTCAGCCTCTCCTCCAGCCACAAGGTCCAGGCGGCGTTGCGCCGGCGCACCAGCACGTCGAACATGGCCGGAGGGAAGCCCGGCTCGCTCTCCAGGTCGAGCGCCTCGGCCCGGCCCGCCACCCAATCGGCCTCGCCGACCCCGAGCTCGGCGGGGCCGCCGCCGGCCGGAGGGGCGATCGCCTCGAGCAGCAATCCGGTCTGGATCGCCTCCGGAAGAGCGCTCATCGAGGCGAGCACCGCATTGCCGTCCTCGACGCTGAGGATCGGCTTGCCGGCGCCCCGGAACGTCTCTTCGAGGACGTCCTCGACTCCCGGAGCCCCGGACGGGTCGTCGACCCCATATTCCTGAAGCATCTGGGCGATGCCCAGGGTCATCGCCGCCGCCCAGCTGTGCATCCGGTCGAGCACCGGCAGGGGCAGGCCCGCCGCCTCGATCGCCGCCTTCAGGCGCTTGCGCTTCTTCTTGGGCACGCGCTGGAGGATCGGGACCGGCCGGTCGGCGAAGAATCCGGCGGTGTTGTCGACGCTGGTCTCGGTCCCCGGCGCCTCATAGGTCTCGACCACCAGCTCGCCGGCCTCGCCCACCGCCTTGTCGAGCGCCGCCGAGCGCCAGCGGAATCCCGGCGGAAGCACGTGGATGGTTCCGAACATGTAGATCTTGGTGTCGGCGTCGGCGAGCAGCCACAGGGCCGGCCGGGGCTCGGGCTGGGGCGCGGCCGCGGGCGCGTCCTTGCCGGCGCTGTCCTTGCCGTAGGGCGCGGCGGCCGCCGGCGCGGACGCCAAAGCGGCCAGCGGCAACAGCCACAGGGCCCCCAGGAACCTTGGCGAAAAACTCAGCGATCTGAACCTCATATCACGCCCGCCCGACCCTTTGTCCGCCCCTTGCCGGGTATTGCGGTTTTGCCGCGGCCGGTCAATCGCGAGCGGCCCCGCCCGACCCTCCCAAGCCTTGACCCTCAACCCCGCCTGCGCCAGAGCGTCGCGACCCTTTGTTGCAGGTGCGAAGCCAAGTGGACCGGCCCCCCAGCTTCCAGTCGCTGATCCTGACCCTCCACGATTATTGGAGCCGTCAGGGCTGCCTGATCCTCCAGCCCTACGACGTCGAGATGGGCGCCGGCACCTTCCACCCGGCCACCGCCCTGCGCAGCCTCGGCCCCAGGCCCTGGAAGGCCGCCTACGTCCAGCCCTGCCGCCGTCCCACCGACGGCCGCTACGGCGAGAATCCGAACCGGCTCCAGCATTATTACCAATACCAGGTGATCTTGAAGCCGAGCCCGCCCGACCTCCAGGCCCTCTATCTCGGCAGTCTCGCCGCGATCGGCATCGATTTCCTCAAGCACGACATCCGCTTCGTCGAGGACGATTGGGAATCGCCGACCTTGGGCGCCTGGGGCCTCGGCTGGGAAGTCTGGTGCGACGGCATGGAGGTCACGCAGTTCACCTATTTCCAGCAGGTCGGCGGCTTCGATTGCAAGCCGGTGTCCGGCGAGCTGACCTACGGCCTGGAGCGGCTGGCGATGTACATCCAGGGCGTCGACAATGTCTTCGACCTGAAATTCAACGATGCCGGAGTGACTTACGGTGA
>DASTFN010000024.1:0-5252 GCA_035719905.1 Allosphingosinicella sp. | reverse complement strand
CTACGTCGCGCCTTTGCGCCTTCCCTCAAAAAATCCAGGCCTGCCGGCCCAAGAGGAAAGTGGCTCGATGCGATGAGCGGAGGCTGAAACGGGTTCAGCATGACGACCGGGACGAGAGCGGCGATTTAGGGAACCGGATTGCCTCGGCATCGTCTATGCGCGTTCCATCTTCGAAGGACGAATATGCTCCAGCCGCCCCGCCCCGATCTTGCCGACGCCCGCCCGGGCTTTCGCGAGTTCGTCGTCCTGATTGCCGGACTGATGTCGCTGAACGCCCTCGCCATCGACGCGATGGTCCCGGCGCTTCCGGCGATCGGCGAGGCGCTGAACGTCGCCGACGAGAATCAGCGCCAGCTCGTCGTCTCGCTCTACGTGCTCGGCTTCGGCTGCACCCAGATCATCTACGGGCCGCTGTCGGACCGGTTCGGGCGCAAGCCGGTGCTGATCGTCAGCCTCATCCTCTACGTCGGCTTCGCCCTGACCTGCTGGGCGGCGCCGAGCTTCACCCTCCTGCTCGCTGCGCGAATGGCGCAGGGCGGTGCGGCGGCGTCGACGAGGGTGCTGGTCGTCTCGATCGTCCGCGACCGCTTCGAGGGCCCGCAAATGGCGCGGATCATGTCGCTCGCCTTCCTCGTCTTCCTCCTGATCCCGATGCTTGCCCCGGTCTTCGGCCAGCTCACCCTGCTCGTCGCCTCGTGGCACGCCATCTTCTTCGGGCTGGCGCTGGGGGGCGCGATCATGCTGATCTGGACGCTCGTCCGGCTTCCCGAGACCCTCCACCCGGAATATCGGCGGCCGCTCGATCCGGCGACGATCTGGGACGGGGCCTGGCAGACTTTGAGCAACCGCCAGTCGCTCGGCTACACCCTCGCCTTCACCCTGATGATGGCGAGCCTGATGGGCTATATCAATTCGATCCAGCAGATCGTCTTCGACATCTTCGCTCGCCCGGAGCTGATCGCCGCGACCTTCGCCGGAGTGGCTTTGCCCATGGCCTTCACCTCCTGGCTCAATTCGCGGATCGTCGAGCGGGTCGGCACCCGCCGCGTCGCCCATACAGGACTCGTCTTGTTCACGGTCTCGGCGCTCGTCCACCTCGCCATCGTCCTCACCGCCGGCGAGGGCCTCTGGCTGTTCATCGTCATGCAGGGGGTGACCATGGCCTGCTTCGGCCTCGCCTCGGCCAATTTCGGGGCTCTGGCGATGCAGCCCCTGGGCCACGTCGCCGGCACCGCCTCGTCGGTCCAGGGCACGATCGGGACGATCGGCGGCGCCCTGCTCGGCCTCCTCGTCGGCCAGAGCTTCGACGGCACCCTCGTCCCGATGGTCGGCGCCTTCGCCGCCTTCGGAGCGCTCGGCCTGCTCATATTGCTCGCAACGGAGCGGGGCCGTCTGTTCGGGCGGGGGTGACGCAAGGGCGGAGGCTGGGTGGCCTGCGCCGTGCCTGGGCCGAAGGCCCTATCGGATTCGCACAAAGATCACGAAGGCACAAAGGGGCCTTGCCCATCCCAGCCTTACGGCCTTTCCGACTGGCGGCGGAATAAGCCGCTACGCGGACTCTTTGTGCCTTTGTGATCTTTGTGCGAACCCAATCCTTATTCTTTGATCGTTGTCCGAATTCGGACGAAGTGGACGGGCTCGCGCTAGATATCGTCGTCCGCGGCAGGCCCCGTCATCAGCGCCTCGGCGACCTTGTCGGTCTTGCCGCGGATGGCGCGCTCGAGGCGGGCGGCGACTTCGGGATTCTCGCGAAGGTAGGTCTTGCTGTTCTCGCGGCCCTGGCCGATCCGGATCGAATCGTAGCTGAACCAGGCGCCGGACTTCTCGACCAGGCCGGCCTTGACCCCGAGGTCGAGGATCTCGCCGACCTTGGAGATGCCCTCGCCGTACATGATGTCGAACTCGACCTGCTTGAACGGCGGCGCCACCTTGTTCTTCACGACTTTCACGCGGGTCGTGTTGCCGACGATGTCGTCGCGGTCCTTGATCTGGCCGGTGCGACGGATGTCGAGCCTCACGCTGGCGTAGAATTTGAGCGCGTTGCCGCCGGTGGTCGTCTCCGGATTGCCGTACATCACGCCGATCTTCATCCTCAGCTGGTTGATGAAGATGACCAGGCATTTGGATTTGGAGATGGAGCCGGTCAGCTTCCTCAATGACTGCGACATGAGGCGCGCCTGCAGGCCGACATGGCTGTCGCCCATCTCGCCCTCGATCTCGGCCCGGGGGACCAAAGCGGCGACCGAATCGACGACGAGGACGTCGACGGCGTTGGAGCGGACCAAAGTGTCGGTGATCTCGAGCGCCTGCTCGCCGGTGTCGGGCTGGGAGACGATCAATTCGTCGACGTCGACCCCGAGCTTGCGGGCATAGACCGGGTCGAGGGCATGCTCGGCGTCGACGAAGGCGGCGGTTCCGCCGGCCTTCTGGGCCTCGGCGATGACGTGGAGGGCGAGCGTGGTCTTGCCCGAGCTTTCGGGGCCGTAGACCTCGACCACCCGGCCGCGCGGAAGGCCGCCGATGCCGAGCGCGATGTCGAGGCCGAGCGAGCCCGTCGAGATGGTCTCGATCTCGACCGCCTCGCGCGAGCCCAGCTTCATCGCGGACCCTTTTCCGAAGGCGCGGTCGATCTGCGCGAGGGCGGCCTCGAGGGCCTTCTGCCTGTCCATATTGTCCGAGTTTCCCACCACCTTGAGTGAAGCCGCCATGGCCCGCATCCCCTATTGCCTCTGCGCCGCCCATTCAACGCGATTGTTGCGAATGTACGCGATCCGTTCCGGGAGAACAAGAGGAAAACGCCTAGCCATCCTAGACCTTGCCGAGCCTTATCCAAAAACCCCTTGCCGATAAGAAAATCGGGACAGTTACGAATTATCGCCGGTGGCGCGCCCGGCGCCGATCCCTGAAAATTCGTAACTGTCCCGATTTTCCGTTTTCGCTTAGAGAGGTGACGAGGTTCATCGTTTGTGATAATTCGCCCCCATGCCTCGCCTCGCCCGACTGGTCGTTCCCGGCCTGCCGCATCACGTCACCCAGCGCGGAAGCCGCCGCCAGACCGTCTTCTTCTCGCTCGACGACTACCGCTTCTATATGAGCCTCCTGAGCCGATATTGCGCCGAGGCCGGCACGACCATCTGGGCCTGGTGCCTGATGCCCAACCATGTCCACCTGATCCTGGTGCCCGTCGGGTCGGACGGCCTGCGCGCCGCCATGGCCGCGACTCACCGGCGCTATACCTGGACCGTCAACCGGCGCGAAGGCTGGCAGGGCCATCTCTGGCAGGAGCGCTTCGCCTCCTTTCCCATGGACGAGGCCTATCTTCTCGCCTGCGCCCGCTACGTCGAGCTCAACCCGGTGCGGGCGGGGCTGGTGGCCCGGCCGGAGCAATGGATGTGGTCGAGCGCCCGAGCCCATCTCGGCCTTGGCGCAGACGGCCTTACCGAGGCCGCGGCCCTGCTCGACCGCTGGCCCGACTGGCGGACGATTCTCGACGGCGGGCTCGACCCTGACCTGCGGGAAACGATCCGGGCGCGAGAGCTCGACGGCCACCCCCTCGGCGCTGCAGGCTTTCTGGCCCGCCTGGCCGCCCTCACCTCGCGGCAGCTCGCCCCCCGCCCGCGCGGCCGACCGAAAAAATCGGGACAGTAACGAATTTCTCCGCGCCATTCGTCCGCCCGGTCTGCGGCTGCCCGAGAAAAATCGGGACAGTTACGAATTTCGCCAAGCCGTCGCGGCCGGGATCGTGCCGCGTAATTCGTAACTGTCCCCAATTTCTGGCTGGCCTCGAAAATTCGTAACTGTCCCGATTTTCCGGTCTCTTGCCGGTCAACGGCTCGGGCCCTATCGCCTCCGCTCATGCCCCGCCCCTTCCCGCACCGCCACCTGCTCGGGATCGACGCGCTCTCCGCCGCCGACATCGTCCAGCTGCTCGACGAGGCCGAGCCCTGGGTCGAGTTCAACCGCGGCGCGCGCAAGTCGGACCAGAGGCTGGCCGGCCTCACCCAGTTCAACCTGTTCTTCGAGAATTCGACCCGGACCCTCTTCTCCTTCGAGGTGGCGGGCAAGAGGCTCGGCGCCCAGGTGGCCAATTTCCACCCCGGCGGATCGAGCGTCCGCAAGGGCGAGAGCCTGATCGACACCGCCTCGACCCTGGGGGCGATGCGGCCCGACGTGATGATCGTCCGCCACGGCGAGACCGGTGCCCCGCACCAGGTCGCCGAAGCGGTCGATTGCCCGGTGATCAACGCCGGCGACGGCACCGGCGAGCATCCCACCCAGGCGCTTCTCGATGCCCTCACCATGCGCCGCCGCAAGGGGCGGATCGAGGGGCTGGAGGTGGCGATCTGCGGCGACATCCGCCACAGCCGGGTGGCGGGATCCAATTTGAAGCTTCTGCCCAGGCTGGGAGCGAAGGTGCGGCTGGTCGGCCCCCCTTCCCTGCTCCCCGAGGAATCTCTCGGGCTGCCGACCTTCACCGACCTCGATTCGGGGCTTGCGGGCGCCGACGTGGTGATGATGCTGAGGATCCAGCGCGAGCGGATGGAAGCGAGCGTCTCGGGCAGCCTCGCCGATTTCCACGCCCTCTACGGGCTGACGATGAAGCGGCTCGAGCGCGCCGCGCCCGACGCGATCGTCATGCATCCGGGGCCGATGAACCGCGGGGTCGAGATCGACGGCGAGGTCGCCGACCACCCGACCCGCTCGGCGATCCGCGAGCAGGTCGAGATGGGCGTTGCGGTCAGGATGGCCGTGCTCGACGTCCTCACCCGCGAGCGGCGAAGCTGAGAAGAAATTGGGGACAGTTACGAATTTACGGCTGTCGGCCGGGGCCGCTCGAAATTCGTAACTGTCCCGATTTTCCTAGCCGCGGCGGGCGCCGGCGTAGCGGCTGGCCCAGCGGACCGGCGCGTCGCCGGCGACGGTGCGGACGAAGCAGGCGCCGCCTTTGGCCTGGATCGAGCGGCAGGTCCGGCCCGCGGCTTCGCGGCTGGCGAAGCCCGCCACCGACAGGCGGTGGAGGGTGCCCCGGCCGGGGAGGGTGACCGTGGTGCTGAGCGGGGTCAAATCGGCGAAGCCGAAGCGCTTCAGCATCTGCGCCCAGGCCCGCTCGACCGACGCGGAGGAGGAATAAGCGCCGAGCTGGACGGCGAAGCGGCCGGGGCCGGCCAAAGCGGCGCGGGCCGTGCGGGGTTTCGCCTCGAAGCGGGGCGCCGGCGGCCGGATCGCCCGGCTCGGAGCGGTCACCGAAGGCT